>JBILGC010000090.1:0-4807 GCA_044351265.1 Bacteroidia bacterium | reverse complement strand
AACAGCTATGCTGCTAATTCCTTTATGCTTTACCGCATATTTTCTAAATTCTTTTCCGTCCATCATAATGTTTGTAGTATTTGGTCAAAAATAGTAAAAGCCATTAAACACACAATATTTTTGCCACTTTGAGAAAATGACAAAATGCCCGAAATTTACTGGTGCAGGTATTCATGTAAAATAAAAAGCCCCGCTGTTGCGGGGCTGATATAACTTCTGAGAAATGATTTACGGGTTAACCGGAGTTTCCTTTTTGGCTTCAGCCTTTTTGCTGCAGCAAGATTTTTTACCTGATGCAGATCCGCAACTTTTCTTTTCCTGAGGAGTGCAATGTTCTTTCTTATCAGTTGCTTTTTCTTCAGAAACAGCAACATCATTTATGTTTGCAACAGCAGGAGCGCTTCCTACATTGTTAGCGCCTGCAGGAGCAAGGGTTTCTACTTTTTTAGTTTCCTTTTTAGGAGCGGTTTGTGCTTCTGCACTCATTAAACCTAAGGTAAGGAATGCAATGGCAATAACTATTTTTTTCATGATTCTTAATTTATTTGATAATACGAATGTAATAAAAGTCGGCTAAAAATTAAATCTCTGCCAAAATGGTTTTGCCACCTTTTACTTTTTGGTTAAGCTGCACCTTAACTTTTGCATCAAGAGGTAGCAACAAATCAACACGTGATCCGAATTTGATAAAACCCATTTCTGCACCTTGCTCAACTAGTTGCCCTTCTTTTATATACCACACAATGCGTTTGGCAAGTGCTCCTGCAATTTGTTTAAACAATACCTGTTTCTTCTGAGGAGTTTCAATAACTACTGTGGTACGCTCATTTTCTGTAGATGATTTAGGGTGCCATGCCACCAAGTATTTACCCGGATGATACTTGAAGTAGCGTACAATACCTGCAACAGGATTGCGGTTAACGTGCACATTGAAGGGCGACATGAATACAGAAATCTGCAAGCGCTTGCCATCAAAATATTCATCGGCATCAACCTCTTCAATGACCACAACTTTGCCATCGGCAGGTGAAACCACAAGATTATCGCCTTTGGTTGGGGTAACGGCAGGGTTGCGAAAAAATTGTAAAATGATAATTAGAAAAGCCAGTGATAGAATAATGGCAATATTTTGAACAACGATTTGCTCAGGCAGCATAAACTGTATGAGTGCATTGATGGCAAATAAACCCACCAGGGTAATGAAAATGGTTGCTTTTCCTTCTTTGTGCAGCATAGATTTATTTTAAGTATGCGAATATAAAAGAAAATCCCCCAATGCCTAAGCAGCAGGGGATTTTACAAAATTTGTTAAGTGCTTATAAGCCGAATTTACCTCTTAGTTTTTCTACATCGGCTACACGCTGAATGGCTACACAATAGGCAGCAATGCGCATAGGAATATTGTATTTTTGAGCAGCAGCATACACACCTTCAAAAGCAGTTTTCATAACGCGGTCAGCTCTGCGATACACGCGTTCTTCTGTCCAGTAGTAACCCAAACGGTTTTGTACCCACTCAAAATAACTAACGGTAACACCACCGGCATTAGCCAAAATATCCGGTACTACCAGAACACCTTTTTTATTCAGGATATCATCAGCACTTGCAGAGGTAGGTCCGTTTGCGCCTTCAACAATTAATTTAGCTTTTATGCGGTCGGCATTTTCTTCGGTAATCTGGTCTTCCATAGCAGCAGGAACCAGAACGGTTACATCCAGCTCAAGCAATTCTGCGTTTGAGATTTTCTTACCATCTTTAAATCCTTCCAATGTTCCATTGTTTTTATCTCGGAAAGCGATAGCCTCTTCTATATTGATACCTTCAGGGTTATAGTATGCACCGCTCACATCCGAAATTGCCAGAATTTTTAATCCTTGCATGGCCAGTAATTTGGCCGAAATTGAACCAACATTGCCAAAGCCTTGCACAGCACAGGTGGTGCCAACAGGATTGATACCCATTTTTGCCAATGCAGCACGGGTAGAAACCATTACACCACGTCCTGTTGCTTCTACACGGCCCAGCGAACCACCTAATACAATTGGTTTACCTGTAACAACTGCAGGCGATGATTTGCCAACCAGTTTAGAATATTCATCCATTAACCAGGCCATTTCCTGAGGACCTGTGCCCATATCGGGGGCAGGAATATCTTTATCAGGGCCAAATACATCAACCATCATATCGGTATAAGAACGTGTTAGGCGTTCTAGTTCGCCTTTGCTCATAGAGCGCGGGTCGCACTTTATACCACCTTTACCTCCGCCATAAGGAATACCAACTACGGCACATTTCCAGGTCATCCAAGCGGCCAGTGCGCGTACTTCATCCAGATGCACATCCATCGAGTAGCGGATGCCGCCTTTAGAGGGGCCCAAATTGGCATTGTGCACCACACGGAAACCTTCAAATACTTTTACCTTGCCATCATCCATGGTAACAGGGATGTTTACAATTACTGTTTTTTGAGGAGCAATGAGTACATGATAATCGCTTTCATCCAATCCTATTGTTTTGGCAGCGATATCGAATCTTTTTTTCATTGACTCGAAAGGATTTTCCGAGCTATGCTTAATCACATTATCTCTTTGTGACATGATATAAAAATTTAAGTGGTGGCAAAAGTAGCAAAAGGCGCTATTTAAGCAAATGATTAACTAACTCTTGGGTTGTTGAAAACAGGCATAAATGTTTTGTATGTTATACCGTGGCTAGGCTAAATGATACCAATTTGCGAAAAGCATTGATGCGGGTATTCATTTCTACTTCAGCCAGATCAATTAAACGCTCGGTGCCAAATTTTTCTACACAGAAGGAAGCCATTGCTGAACCATAGATAATGGCGTTTTTCATGTTTTCGAACGATATGTCTCCTGTTTTAGCAAGGTATCCAATAAAACCACCTGCAAAAGTGTCGCCTGCACCGGTTGGGTCAAATACTTCCTCAAGCGGCAGGGCAGGAGCAAAAAAGACCTCTTTCCCATGAAACAGCAGGGCTCCATTTTCTCCCTTCTTAATGATTAGATATTTAGGTCCCATGGTTTGAATTTTGGCAGCAGCTTTAACCAATGAATATTCCCCGGATAATTGGCGGGCCTCTTCATCATTTATGGTTAGCACGTCAACCAACTTAAGTGTTTCTTTTAAATCCTCAAGAGCCACTTCCATCCAAAAGTTCATGGTATCGAGTACCACCAGTTTTGGTCTTTTGGCCAGGCGTTTCAGCACGGTCATTTGCACTTGAGGGGTAAGATTGCCCAGCATGAGGAATTCACAATCCTGATACGAATCGGGTATAATGGGGTCAAAGTTGGCGAGCACATTCAGCTCGGTTACCAGCGTATCGCGAGAGTTCATGTCCGTGTGGTATTTGCCCGACCAGAAGAAAGATTTTTCACCCTTTTTTATTTGGAGCCCTTCTGTATTTACACCTTTACTTTGCAAGTGCTGAATAAAATCTGAGGGAAAGTCTTCGCCCACAACAGCCACCAGATTTGTTTTGCCGGCAAATTTGCTCGCAGCTAAGCTGATAAATGAAGCGGCACCACCAACAATCTTATCTGTTTTGCCAAAAGGGGTTTCGATAGCATCAAAGGCAACACTGCCTACAACCAGTAAACTCATGATATTAAAAAAAATTTCGGCAAATATTGCGTAATTAGTTCTCAAATCCTATTATTGCATCCCTTTTTAAGGAAACTCCTCGATAGCTCAGCTGGTTAGAGCACATGACTGTTAATCATGGGGTCCCTGGTTCGAGCCCAGGTCGGGGAGCAAAAAAGAAAGCCACCTTCGGGTGGCTTTCTTTTTTGTCGGCAAGGCAAAGGGGAGAAGTTTACCCCGATGATGCAGCTGTGCGAAGCATGACCAACAGATGCACTATCGAGGAGTTCAGGTCAGGGAGCAACTAAAGAAAAAGCCGCTACATGAGGCTTTTTCTTTGAATAAATTTCAAGGGTAATAAATTTTCCCTTTGCGACAGCTTTGCTAAGGATTTGCCATTGTAAAGTCCAGGTAGGGGAATTAATCCCCAAAAATAACCAATACTTAACTTAACGGCAATTAGCCCTGTACAATTTATTATCTGAACATTTCACACATTGAAAATTATTAGAACAACTCATGCTGCAAAATGTCCATTCACATGGATTTCCTAGATTATCAAGACATAATATATCTGAAGATTGGCATTTAGAAGTCCGAATTGTGATCCCATTCTTTTTCACCAATGACTTCTTACAGTATGAACATTTAACAACTGCATTGTCATCTTTAACTCCAAATGCATCTTTTAATAATTTTTCATTTTGTTTAGCTTGTAAATATTTTTGTTTTTTTTCAATCATGGAACTATTTAAAACATTCCCATTTAAATCATAGTTTGTAAATTGTTTTTCTAAATGCCCAAGTATATTTTCTTCCCAATTTTCACGTCTTAAAATTTTATTATCAATTTTATAATCTATAGAAAAAGGTTCATTACTATCCCATTCTAAAATATGTTTAGTTCCAAATACTGATCCATTTAAAAATCTTACATTCTTGATTTCAGTTAACTTAAAATAACCAGACTGATATTGTGATTGGCTAAGATTATCTTCACTAGTTAAAAAATCACGACTTGATAATAAATTTTCAAGGAAATTATATCTAACATCAGGGTAATCACCAAAATCTATTATTTTTATTTTCTTATCAATGGCTAAATCAGTCCATAGATCAATTTGCCCAGTTTGAGTATTTATAGAATAATTTAAACTATCGTTTAAATAGTAACATTTAATAAAATCAGTAAATTTGCCATCTT
>JBILGC010000048.1:0-14833 GCA_044351265.1 Bacteroidia bacterium | reverse complement strand
TAGAAAATACCTCTCTGATAAATATGGTGAGGCGCTTTGGGTAAATATGCTTTTTGTAACCGGTTTCTGGCTGAAGGATCAAAGTTCAGGTTTTGAGAAAACAGACGAGGCTGTAGAGCGTTCCGTTAATCTTGCTTTTGATTTAATGGGTCGTTCACCTCTCGATTCCATGATTGATTTCGGTAAATTTTTATTCCAAAATCGCTAGTATAATAATGGAACAGATTCAGATACCAAGCACCAAAGTGGAGCGTGCTATGCGCTTTGTTAAAACAGGGGTGCAAATTGGAGGTAATTATGTGAAGCACTACTCACGTAAACTAGTATACCCTGAGTTAAGCAAGGACGAATTGCACGAGGACAATGCAACCGATGTTTATAATGCACTAAGCGAGTTAAAAGGCAGTGCATTAAAGGTAGCGCAAATGCTAAGCATGGAAAAGAACGTACTTCCAAGACAGTATACCAATAAGTTTCAGATGGCTCAATATAGTGCACCGCCACTATCAGGGCCACTTATAGTACAAACATTTATGAAGAGTTTTGGTAAAACACCCCAACAAATTTTTGATTCTTTTGAAATGAAGGCCTCAAATGCAGCTTCCATAGGGCAGGTTCATAAAGCCTTCCTCAATAATCGAAAATTGGCCATTAAAATTCAGTATCCAGGTGTGGCAGAGAGTATAAAAAGCGATTTGAAAATTGTGAAGCCAATAGCTTTCCGTTTGCTTAGTATGAGTGAGAAGGAATTGGATAAATACATTAAAGAGGTTGAATCAAAGTTGCTGGAAGAAACCGATTATGAGCTAGAATTGCAGCGCTCTCAGCACATATCTGCTCAGTGTGCAAATATTAATAACCTTCAATTTACAACCTACTACCCGGAGTACTCAACAAAAAAGGTGTTGTGCATGGATTGGTTCGAGGGTTTGCATATGGATGAATTCCTAAAAACCAACCCAAGTCAGGAGATAAAGAACATGATTGGTCAGGCCATGTGGGATTTTTATGATTTGCAAGTACATGAACTAAAAGCTGTGCATGCAGATCCGCATCCGGGAAATTTTATTATGAGAATGGATGGCATCTTGGGTGTAATTGATTTTGGTTGTGTAAAAGAAATTCCGGATGATTTTTACTTTAATTATTTTGCCTTGCTTGTGCCGGAAATAATGCGTGACATGAATGTTGTCAAGAATATTATGTTACAGCAGCAAATCATCAGCAATCAGGATTCAAATGATGTAAAAGATAAAATTACTGATGCGTTTATTCGTATGACCAATTTGTTGCGCAGACCTTTTGAATTTGAAGTTTTTGATTTTGGCAACAACAGCTACATCAATGAAATATATGAGATGGGGGAAGAGGTTAGTAAAATGAAAGAACTCAAGGAGTCTAAAGAGGGCAGAGGCTCACAACATGCACTCTATATCAACCGTACATATTTTGGATTATACAGCATCTTGAATCAACTAGGGGCTCAAGTTAAAACAGGTATTAGAAATTGGAAACAGCCGCTTATTCATTATCATTCGGAGCATACACAGGTAAAAACTAGTTAATCGATCTATTTTCTATAGATTTGTTTAACTAAAGTTAATAAATATGAGTTTTACACAATATCTGTCCTGGACTGGTCTGATTTTTATGGCGGTTTTTTCTTCTGCGCAGTCAATAAAAAACTCAGCTAAACAAAATATCCAACTGGTTAGTCCCAAAGTATTTCATGAACGTTTGCAGAAAGGAGGGGTAGTTCTAATAGATGTGCGCACGCCCGGTGAGTTTAAAAAAGGTCATTTAAAAGGCGCCCGATTATTGGATATATTTAGCGATGATTTTGAAATACAAATTAATAAGCTGGATCGTAAAGTAACCTATATGGTATATTGTGGCATTGGAGGCAGGAGCGCGGAGTGCACGGAGCTTATGCGAAAAAAAGGTTTCACTTCAGTATATGATCTTGATGGTGGAATTAAACGATGGCGTAATGAGGGATTTCCAATAGAATTATAGATATATTTTTATTTCCTTCATAGCGTACTTGAAATTGTTATGATTAATTAATTATGGGACCAAAAGTTGGAGATGTGTTTACACACGACATTAGCTACACGCAAGAGAACGTGAATCTATATGCACAAATTTCAGGTGATACCAATCCGCTTCATATCAACGATGAGATAGGCAAAGTCGGTATGTTCGGACGCTGCATCATACATGGACACTATAGTGCTAGTGTTTTTACCAAGATATTCGGTACACTCCTTTATCCGGATGGTCAGATATACATGAAGCAAAACACAACTTTCTTAAAGCCTATGTTTGTAAATACGCCATATCAGGCAGTGATTACAGTAAAAGAAATCTTTCCTGAGAAAAACAGGGTTTTATTTGAAACTAAGGTAATAGATAAAGCTACAGGTACAGAAACCATTACCGGTGAAGCACTGCTAATGAACAAAAAGCATTACGTGTGGTGAGATTTGAACATTGTATTTTAATTTTATTTTCAATAAGTAAGATGTATTCTGTTATATTAAAGAATACCAAAATGGAGTTATTTGATTAATAGTTAATGTTTACTTTAGCGTTTCACGAGTTTGCTTTAATCATTACCTTGCAGTTTTATGACAGATTTATTTTTAGTCTTATCTTAAATTGAACTTTTGAACAGATCCGAAAAAATCTTACTAGTTACCCTAGCAACCATCAACTTTACCAATATTTTGGATTTTATGATTATGATGCCTCTGGGCCCTCAGCTCATGCGCCTCTTTCATATTACTCCGCAGCAATTTGGTGCTTTGGTTTCCTCCTATACTATAAGTGCCGGTGTTTCGGGGCTATTTACCGCTTTTATCATTGATAAGTTTGATAGAAAGAAATTTTTGCAGGTATTATATGTTGGTTTTTTAATAGGCACATTGGCTTGCGGACTCTCAAATAACTATGCCATGCTGATGTTTGCTCGCATATTTACCGGTTTATTTGGCGGGGTGCTTGGAGCTGTTATACTTTCTATTGTAGGCGATACCATTCCGTTTGAAAGACGAGGTCAGGCCATGGGAATGATTATGGCTGGTTTTTCTGCAGCATCCGTTTTTGGTGTACCCTTTGGCTTATTTATAGCCACCAAGATGGGCTGGCAGGCTCCGTTTATTTTCTTAAGTGTACTGGCTCTTCCGCTTTCCTACTTTATCTGGCGATTTGTTCCGGCAGTAAATGCACACCTTAACAACGAAAAACGGGATATTGGTCAGATTATCCGAAGCCTGCTTGCCAATACCAATCAGCGCAAAGCAATAACTCTAATGATGGTATTGATGTATGGCCATTTTAGTATCATCCCGTTTCTGAGCCCGTATATGGTAGCCAATGTAGGTTTTATGGAAAGTGAACTTACCTATATATACCTCATAGGAGGTGCCTTTAATATTTTTACCGGACCAATCATCGGAAAATTATCTGACAGGCTAGGAAAGCTTAAAGTGTATACGCTTTTTGTAGTATTATGCTCACTTCCTGTTTTTGCCATTACCCAGATGCCGCAAATTGCCTTGTGGATTGCATTAATTGCCACAACCTTCTTTTTTATTTTATCAGGTGGGCGTTTTATACCTGCTCAGGCCATGGTTTCAGAAACGGTGCTACCGCAAATGCGTGGCAGTTTTATGAGTATCCTTTCTAGCATGCAGCAATTATCGGCCGGTGTAGCTGCATACGTTTCAGGGCTTATTATTTCAAAAGATCCCGTAAGCGGTCACATGCAGCATTATGATATTGTCGGCTATATCTCTATTGCCATGACGTTGAGCACTATTTTCTTAATCAGGCGCATTAGAAAGGCTAATGGCGAAACGTTTTAGCAAACCTGAATAAACAATATTATTTTGCGGCACTTTACCAGTGCTTATGCAAAACGATGTAGTAATTATTGGCGGTGGAATTGTGGGATTAGCCAGCGCATGGAATATCTTAAAAAAATATCCCAGACTTAAAGTAGCCGTACTCGAAAAGGAGGCAAAGGTTGCAGCTCACCAAACCGGACACAACAGTGGTGTGATACATTCCGGTATCTATTATAAACCCGGAAGTTTAAAAGCGCAAAACTGCATTGGTGGTTACCGTATACTACTTGATTTTTGCAGAGAGCATGGCATCAGGTTTGATTTGTGCGGGAAACTGATTGTGGCTACTGATGACTGGGAACTGCCCTTGCTTGATAATTTATACAAACGCGGACTGGAAAACGGACTGGATAAAATAAGCATGGTAGAGGAGGCACGTTTAAAAGAATTTGAACCTCATATGCGCGGTATGCGTGCCATCCACGTGCCGTATACAGGTATTATAGATTATACCGATGTGTCATTAAAACTGGCCGAACTCATTGAGCAAATGGGTGGTCGCATTTACACTTCTCAGCAAGCTAAGGATATTAGAATAAAAGCAGATGGGGTAGAAGTAGTTACTGATTCTGGGGTGCATTCTGCAAAAATAATGGTGAATTGTGCAGGATTGTATTGTGATAAAATTGCTGAAATGGCCGGAGAAAAACCGGATACACGTATCATTCCTTTCAGGGGTGAGTACTTTATGCTTAAACCCGAAAAGCGTGGCTTGGTAAGAAACCTGATTTACCCGGTGCCAGATCCTAATTTTCCATTTTTAGGTGTGCACTTTACCCGCATGATTGATGGTGGTGTAGAGGCCGGCCCTAATGCTGTGTTTGCCTTTAAGCGCGAAGGTTATGAAAAAGCCGATGTAGACTTGGTGGAGTTGTTTGAGTCCTTAACCTGGCCCGGATTTCAGAAAGTGGCAACCAAATATTGGAAAACAGGTGTGGGAGAGTTTTATCGATCGTTTTCTAAATCAGCATTTACCAAAGCATTGCAAAAATTTATTCCTGAAGTGCAGGAAGATGATTTGATACCTGCAGAGGCAGGTGTGCGTGCGCAGGCTTGCGACCGCACCGGGGGCCTGCTGGATGATTTTAAAATTATTGAAAACAACCGTGCCATTCATATTCTCAATGCACCTTCGCCTGCAGCTACTTCCTCTTTGAGTATTGGCCAAACCATTGCTAACTTAACAATTAAGCATTTGTAAGATGATGGTGCATGAAACCCAAATACGTGTGCGTTATGGCGAAACCGATCAGATGGGATATGTATACTATGGTAATTATGCCTTGTATTATGAAATGGGGCGAACCGAAGCCCTGCGCTCCCTTGGTTTAACGTATAAGGGTTTTGAAGAAATTGGAATTATGATGCCTGTTTCATCCATGAATTGTAAATTTATAAAAGCAGCTAAGTATGATGATTTGCTTACTATTAAAACCACCATCAAGGCAATGCCAACCGTTAAAATGGATTTTGATTATGAAATAACCAATGAACAGGGTGAAATAGTGCATACCGGGCAAAGCACCTTGGTTTTTATTGATATGAAAACTGGGCGCATTACCCGCGCACCTCAACAACTAATTGAAAAAATGGAGCCATACTATAATGGCCAAAACAAAAATTAATATATTAAACTCAAAACCTGTAAAAGCCACAATTGGTTTTTTGCAACGCAGGCAATTCCCCGGATACCCGGAAATAACCTGGTATGCTGTAATTGAGTTTTTTGTTCGCTGGATAGATAAGCGTGATTTGCATATACGCTCTTCTTCACTTTCCTATACTTTTTTTCTTGCTTTATTTCCTACAGTAATTTTCTTTTTTACGCTCATTGCCTATCTGCCGCTCCACTACAGCACTGATGAAATTTTATTCTTTATAGAAAAACTGGTTCCTGCCAATACATTCAAAGCCATTAAAAGTACCCTCAACGATATCCTGCGTAAACAACGCAGCGGGCTCTTATCGGTTGGCTTTTTGTTTGCCATTTATTTTTCAACCAATGGGTTTCACTCATTAATGAACATATTAAATAAATACAGCAATCAGAAAGAAACGCGTAGCTTCTGGAAACAAAGGTTGATTGCCATCATATTATCTGTTATTGTATCAATATCATTACTGTTATCGGTATTACTTATAACCATTGGCAATTACTCCATACAGTTTTTACATAAGCTTAAGTATTTTCCTTCGGTTATTACACCGTTGCTGTTGTTCTTGCTTAATTATGGTTTGGTTATATTTATTATACTGCTGTTTGTTTCCTGTATATACTACTTTGCACCCAGCAAAAGCCACAAGTGGCGTTTTTTTTCAGCAGGTTCGGTATTTGCATGCATTAGCATTGTGCTTACAACCACCTTGTTTTCTTTGTATGTAAATGAGTTTAATTCATACAATAAAGTGTATGGTTCAATAGGAGTAATCATTGTTATTCTGCTGCTCATTTATATCAATACCTATATTCTGCTGATGGGATTTGAACTCAACGTAGCCATTGATAAAGTGTTGGAAGAAATAAAGAAGGGGCGGGTAATTAAGGCCAACCGTGTTGTTTTGCTGCGTAATGCGCAGGAGCGCAATGAGGGTAATGATGATTGGTAATTGTCATTTTATTTTGACTTCAGAACTTTTATTAACCCTGGTGAGTCTTACATAAAGCAGGTTCAATTGATATGAATCCACTGCCGGATTAAACTGTTTGTTGTGTCGTTTGTTTAGTAAAAAAGAAAAACCGAAAATTGTACCTCTAATGATTCAACATACAGAAAAAGTAAAAGATAAGCCACTTGAATGTCCTGTGCCACATAAGCACCGCTGGCCATTGTTTCGCTGGGTAAAGCGCTTTGGCATTGCTGGCTTCCTGTTTTTTTTAATTAAAGGGCTTCTGTGGTTAATCATTCCATATCTTATTGCCAAAGGCATTCTCAACTAATCCGGCATGAACCGCAAGGAGCGTTACCATGCTTTTATCGAATATTTTTCCAAGCATCAGCCACAGGCTGAAACCGAATTGGATTATGAAAATCCGTATCAGTTATTGGTAGCTGTTATTCTTTCTGCCCAGTGCACAGATAAGCGCGTAAATATGGTTACGCCATCCTTGTTTAAAGCATACCCAATACCGCAAAAACTTGCACAGGCCGAACCAGAAGAGGTGTTTGATTATATACGCAGCATCAGTTATCCCAACAATAAAAGCAAGCATCTGGTTGGCATGGCCCAAATGCTAATCAATGATTTTAGTGGAGAGGTGCCTGAGCGGGTAGAGGATTTGGTAAAACTTCCCGGTGTGGGTCGTAAAACAGCCAATGTTATTGCATCGGTTATTTTTAATCAACCGGCAATGGCGGTAGATACGCATGTGTTTAGGGTATCGGCCCGTTTGGGCTTAACGGTAGGAGCAAAAAATCCGCTGCAGGCCGAGCAGCAGCTTATTAAGTACATTCCGGCCGAGTTTGTGCATGTTGCACACCACTGGCTTATTTTACACGGACGTTATACTTGCCTGGCCCGCAATCCAAAGTGTGAAAGTTGTGCTATTACGGCTATATGTAAATCTTATCCCCGACTAAAAAAAGCGCAGCAGTAGGTTTTACTTTTTAGGTTGTTTCAGCATTTGCAGTTCAACCCTCAGCTCGCGCAGCATATTCATAATGCTTTGCAAATTCAGTTCATCTTCTGCATGTGCCTTGGTATGAATGCTGCATACAAATTCCCAGGCTTCAAGCACTTCTTCGGCATGCACTTCATAGGGGTCGTAAAGTTTATTATCAGAGCAAAGCAGCAGTCGCTTTTTTTCTTTCAGTTTATTAAACACACGTTTATATACAATGCCATCATTTTGGGTAAGCAATACATAGGTTTGCCCGTTGCGTATGTCGCGCAGGTCTTCCACAAATCGCCCCACCACAAAACTACCGTCACCTAACGGAGGCATGGAGTCGCCTTTGATAGGAAATGCACGGTGTTTACCTGTGGGCACAAAAGGAAGTTTCATGCGTTGTAAACTCTCAATATATTCCGGATCTGCATAGCCATTCAGATATCCTGCAGAGGCTTTCATGCTCACAATTTCAATGGTCTCGTTGTTTTGCTCATCAATCATTACCGGAAACAGTACACGGTTCTTTCCAATTTCTATGAATGATTTATTGCCTGAACGGGATAGATCGGTTTTTACCAGCGCATCAATGGGCAGTTTAAAAAAGGAGGCTATTTTAATGAGTGTTTCCAAGTTTGGTTCCGAGCGGCCCTCTTCATACGAACCAATGCGAGAGCGTGTAACGCCAAGCAAATCGGCAAGCTGCTCCTGCGATAAACCTTGTTTAACGCGCAGCACTTTAATATTCTTTGAAAAAACAAACATGCTACAATAATAAGCAATATTTGCTTAAAAAAGTAGCTAATATTGTTTGTCGTTTTTTTACCATGAACCGCAATATTGTACATATTGACCTGGATACTTTTTTTGTTTCGGTAGAGCGTTTGCAAAACAGCATGCTTATTGGTAAGCCTGTGCTGGTTGGCGGATCGGGAGACAGGGGGGTGGTGGCCAGTTGCAGTTATGAGGCCAGGCAATTCGGCATACACTCGGCCATGCCTATTAAAACAGCAAGGCAATTATGTCCGGATGCCATCGTGGTACGTGGTGATGCAGAAACTTACAGCAAATACTCGCAAATAATTACCGAGATTATAAAGGAAGAAGTTCCGCTATACGAGAAAACATCTATTGATGAATTTTATATGGATCTCACCGGCATGGAGCATTTCTTTGGATGCTATCAACTGGCAGGCCACATACGTGAGCGGGTTATTAAAGAAACTGGTTTGCCTATATCATTTGCACTCTCATCTAACAAAACCGTTTCAAAGGTTGGAACAGGAGAAGCCAAACCCAACGGGCACAAACATATTGCCTATGGCGAAGAAAAATCTTTTCTAGCGCCATTGTCTATTAAGAAGATACCTATGGTTGGCGATAAAACATATTACATGTTGCGTGGTATGGGCGTAGAGCGCATACATACCTTGCAGCAAATGCCACCGGATTTGCTTACGCGTGTGCTTGGCGAAAACGGCCTGATGATATGGAAAAAAGCAAACGGTCAGGATGAGTCGCCTGTGGTTCCTTATTCTGAGCGCAAATCCATTTCAACCGAGCAAACATTTGAAAAAGATACCATTGATGTGCAGATGCTCAAAGCTATGCTGGTAAGCATGGCAGAAAAACTGGCTTTTCAGTTGCGTAGCGAAGAAAAACTAGCAGGTTGCATTGCCATTAAAATCCGTTATGCCGATTTTAATACCTATTCTCAGCAAGTGCGTATCCCTTACACCTCTCTTGATCATGTGTTGATTGAAAAAGCCAAAGAAATGTTTGATAAGTTGTATAACAAACGCATGCTCATTCGCCTCATTGGTATCCGGCTTAGCCACCTGGTGCACGGATCACACCAATACAGGTTGTTTGAAAACATGGAAAGGCAGATACAACTGTACGAAGCAATGGATAAAATGCGTCAGCGCTTTGGCAATGATGCAGTGAAAAGAGCAGTTGGCATGGATATAAAGTATCATGATTTTAATGCGTTTAAGGGATAGGCAGATGGCGCTGTAAATAATAATTCCTGTTTGAAAACAGGATTACACACATTAACATTGCACCTGTAAACAACAAGTACGATAACATGCGATTTGAAAAACATATTTTTATTTGCACTAACCAGAAAGCCGAAGGTAAAACATGCTGCGGTGAGCAACGCGGAATGGAGCTGGTGGAAAAGTTCAGGGAAGTATTAACCAATCGCGGACTAAAAGGAAAAGTACGTGCCCAGCGTGCAGGCTGTTTGGATGCCTGCAAGTTTGGCCCTGCACTGGTGGTGTATCCGGAAGGAACCTACTACGGGCATGTAAAACCTGAAGATGTGGCCAACATTGTTGATGAGCATATCGTAAACGGTAGGGTAGTTGATTCGTTGGCGTTAAAGTTTTAGGTCGGGAATTGAAATATTTAAATTGTACACTCATACTGTTTTATGTCTTGATTTACCCAAATCATTGCATCAGATGAGTTTGGTTAGCTTTGCAAGCAAACCGATAATCTTTTTTAATCAGTACTGATTAAAAAAGGCAATGAATTATCTGCATCCTTCAATACTTTGTTTGGCAATTATCCGGTCTTCTTCACTCAATTCTTTAAATAATAAGGATTGCTCAAGCAGAGGCAGAGCTTTGTTACAGTCTCTTTTACGATAATAAGCTATACCTAGATTCCAAATTACGTTGGGGTTGTTAGGCATCATTTTATCAGCCCGCTTAAGATGATAGATTAGTTCATCTATGTAAGCAGCAGTCTTGCTTCCTTCAACTAGCATTTTGTAGCACTCCGCAGCATACAGGTGGCCGTTTACAAAATCCGGTTTTAACTCAGCAGATTCAGCAAAACTCAATGCGCCTTTTTTATAATTGCCGGTGTTTAAATAATACAAGCCGTAATTGAAATGGCTTTCTGCATTTCCTGCTTCTAATTTTACGGCTAAATCAAAATAATGTCGTGCAGAGTCAAGTGATTCTTGCCTACCTGTAGTGTCTGCTATTGCTTTTTCCAGATAGTAGCTGCCACTTATATTCAAGGTGGTAATGCTAAGTTGTTTATTATTCCGTTTAAGGTTTTCGAGCAGTTGAAGCATTTTTTGGTTATCACCCATTCTTTTATAATACGTCAACATAGCATCATTTGTTTCGGCTAAAGTTGGTTCATAGGGCTTCCACCAGGGATTAAATAAATGATTAATAGTTGTTGCAAATAATCCTGAAACCGAAGTTGGATGAGCCCTGAATGCATCTGTCATATCCGATTTTTTGCTTTGCATTTTTGAAAAAATAGAAATCAATGCATCTGCATAAATCAAAGTATAGGTGGTGTCCTTATATAGGTTTTTGCATAGCCTATCAAACTGATTGTTTAAAATGGCAGCCCCGCTAAATGAATAAGTTTGTTCCAGCAATTTGAATTTATCATAGAAGTAAACGGCCTCTGTGTTTACCTGAAAGAATGAATCAGGAAAAATATCGAGATCACGTAAATCAATAAAGGATCGAAAATCTGGTTGAAGTTTATATAAGAAGTAAGAAGAAGATAAATAATCAGTATATAGTTTTTGCTGTTGCATATCCTCCGACTTCATAAATACAGCAGCACCTACCGGATTGTTTGCTGAATGCACTTGCAGCCCAAAGCATTGGTTGGTATTGGTTAGCTGATAGAATGTGTTATTTACTATTCCGGCATAAAAAATGAGATGCCAAACAATAACAATTGTACTGATCATGTTTAAAGGTTTGTACCTCTTGAAATACTTTTCAGGAAGTTTGATTATTGCTAGCGTTAGAGGAATTAGAAAGGGGATGATGGCCCAGTATATAAACAGAATATTCCTGTAAGCATCCTTCGCCAGATAGGTAAATGCCACAAGTAAAATGATTGAGCTCATTCCGTAGGTTAAAGAAAGATGTTGCAGCCTTTCCCCTCTCTTAATCTTAAACAAGTTTAATATCATGTAAATAACAGATCCGAGTAGAAGAATGAGTTGAAAATAAGCAGGCCATTTCCAGTAAAAATAGGATGTGTAAGGCTCTAACTCTGTAGTAAATTTATTTGAACCCAGCTGAGTATAAATTTCATAGACTTGACCATACATGCGCGTTCCATATGGATTAATAGCTATGGCTGCAAATGCAATTAAGGTTGCGATGCATGAGTGAATTACTTCCTGAAGGATGTACTTTTCTCTCCGAATCAGGTAATCTGCTAGATACCCGGCTGTGTAAACACTGCAAATAACCACACCCATGCCAAATGCTTCATGCAAATTTGTCCAACATACCTGTAACACAAAAATGAAAAGCAGCGTACTTCTGTTAGCTATTTTGGATTTCAGTAAATAGATGAAGGCAACTGTGAATAGGTGTGTAAACATTTCTGGCCTTGCATTCATACGGTAGCTAATGGATAGCAGGCTTAAGCCAAGTATAATTAGTATAACTGCTGTTTTATATGTATGATTTGATATGAATGCGGAGGAACTGTCAACGTGCCTTGTTATCAGGGCCAATATGCCCAGCCACACAACTGATTGAAGCAATGGCACACATTCAGGGCCAAGTTTGCTCTCAATGATAGCCATAAGTAGCTCAGAACCCCACTTGATATTTATCCATGGTGCACCGGAAAAGCTAAAGCTAAAGGTATCGTAGGTTGGAACCCTTAGGTTTTGGAGTATCTGTTTGCCGGTGGCCAATTGCCACCATAAATCGGGCTCAATAATAGATTGAAGCGATAGCACTGCTGTGCATAGAAATATGATGACATAGGCAAGTTTAATCGCAAATTGTTGCATCTTTCGAAGATATTAAATGCTGTATTATTTTAATACCGGCCAACGAATAAAAAAACCGCAGTAATTACCGCGGTTTTAGTGTAGCGAAGACGGGAGTCGAACCCGTGACCTCAGGGTTATGAATCCTGCGCTCTAACCATCTGAGCTACCTCGCCATTTTTTATGGGCTGCAAATATAAGCACCACCTGCAAAAATCCAATTATACATTACTAATGTCTTGAGAATCTATTCGTTTTTAAGGCATTTGTACAATTTGGGCTACGATAACACGTTATTCTGTTGACAATTACAAACATGTTATTCACATTTTGTAAATTTGAAAATCCTAAATTCGAAGAATAATACTTTTTCAAAAAATGAAAGGAACAAAAAGTTTACTTACCGGTGCATGCTTGGCAGTTGCTTTAGGCTGTGGTATGCTGCTTTTAAACAATGGTAAGGTTACTGCAGAGACAGGTCTTATAAAGGTTAATGCCTCTCCGTCTTATCCATCATTCGGAATTGAGCTGCCAGCCGATTATGAATTACATGGAATTGATGTTTCACGTCATCAGCGAGATATTGATTGGGATGCAGTGAGCAGAATGGAGCATAACAATATTTCCTTTTCGTTTGCATTTATCAAGGCTTCAGAAGGCCGCACCGTGGTTGATGATTATTTCAAGGAAAATTGGAGAGAAGCTAAAGAAGCCGGATTGCTTCGTGGAGCCTACCACTTCTATCGCCCTCACCTCACAGCAGAAGAGCAGGCTTCTTTATTTTTTAGAATGGTACCTAAACTGGAGAAGGGTGATTTGCCTCCGGTACTTGATATTGAAATGAGGGGTAGTTGTCCGCCTGCTAGATTAAAAAAGAATTTAAAACGCTGGCTGGTATTGGTTGAGAAAAAATACGGAATGAGGCCGATTTTATACACCAATTATGGCTTCTATAAATCTTATTTGACAGGTTCTGAATTTAAAAAATATCCTTTATGGATTGCCCATTATAAAACGCCTGACCTGAATTATAAGATGAACGACTGGCATTTTTGGCAACACAGCGACAGAGGCCGTGTAAATGGTATTCGTGGCACAGTAGATTTTAATGTCTTCAAAGGTGAGTTGGATGATTTGAAGGAGCTATGCAAAAAGTAGGTTGATTTTACCTTTCATATAAATGACAAACCCCGGAAAACCACCGGGGTTTATTTTTTGCTTTTCATATTGGTTACCATAAGAACAAAACCGATTGATCCTAATAAAATCACAATTAGATAACTGTATTTTTCCTTCTGAATAAAATCATATGTAAGGTAACTAATCATTGCACCAAATAGAATGGATCGGAAAACTATACCGCTTTTATGCCCCAGTTTTAGTTTGGGTAGAACCACGTAAAAGAAAATAACTATGATTACAACGGCTATAATCAGCCATAATAGCTTAGCATCCATCACCATCCCATTAATTGATTAATCTTATCAAATATTGCAGTATTCTCATACATACCTCCAAATATTTCAGCTCCCGGACCAAAGGCAAATACAGGCACCATTATTCCTGTATGCTCATTGTAGGTAAACTTGGGTATAAATTGTTTGTGTTGCTTATCATCCTCTGTTATTGCCAATCCGCCCGTTTCATGATCAGCGGTTACAATAACCAATGTATTCTTGTCTTTTACTGCAATATTTAAAACCATATTTATTACAGAGTTAAAATCAATTAACTCAGCTTTCATGTAGTCAAAATTCATTTCGTGTCCACCCCAGTCAATCTGCGATCCTTCTATCATTAACATATAACCCTGTTTATTTTTACTCAGGTTTTCTATGGCACATAAAGAAGCTTTTTGTAAAAAATCACCACGGCCCTGCTGCATTTTGGGCATCCCGTCTGCTGCAGCCATATAAATAAAGCGTGGGTTTATTAATGGTTTAAACTCGCTGCTATCAATAATTACTTTGTATCCGTTTTGTTGCAGGTCCTCAGTTAAATCACGTTTATCTTTTCTATTGCTAAAAAACTGGTAGCCTCCGCCAATGGCAATATCACATTGCTGTTTTAGTAGGCATACTGCAATATCTTCATACCATCTTCTGTTTTTTATATGCGCATAAAAGGAGGCCGGGGTAGCATGAACAATGGAGGATGTAACCGCTACACCGGTTGAAAGTCCATGTTTTTTTGCCAATTCAAATAGCCCGGTATGCGGTAGGCTATCTTTATCAACGCCAATCGCATTATTATATGTTTTTTTGCCTATGGATATGGCAGTTGCGCCTGCACCGCTATCGGTAACATAATTATCTGCAGAAGAGGTTTTGCTTAATCCAATTACATTAAATCGTTCAAATGCATTTAAGCCATTATAAAAGGCCATTGCTGAACTGATTTGCGCTAAGCCCATACCATCGCCTATCATTATTATGATATTTCGTGGTTTGGTGTAAGTTGGTGGGAAAGTAAAGGAAATATTGGCTACCGCTATGCAAGCCAATGCCAAATAAAATATGATTGTTCGTAACGTTT
>JBILGC010000089.1:0-4816 GCA_044351265.1 Bacteroidia bacterium | reverse complement strand
ATAAAGGAAAAATTGGCTTTATATGTGCAGCAAACAGCTGTAGATTCTACCAATGCCTTGCAAGAAGAGTTAAATGCCAGTATTTTACATTTCTCTGGACTCATTTTGCTGTTTGCTTTAATACGCGGTGCATTCATGTATCTCATGCGTCAAACACTGATAGTCATGTCGCGCAAGGTTGAGTTCGACCTAAAGAATGAAGTATTTGCACATTATCAGCAACTTTCACAGGCTTTTTATAAGGTTAATAATACAGGTGATTTAATGTCACGTATCTCTGAAGACGTAAGCAGGGTTCGAATGTACGTTGGCCCTGCAGTAATGTACTTTACTAACCTGGTGGTAACCTTTTTGGTGGTAATACCTTACATGTATTCGGTTGATTTTTGGTTTGCCACCTTGGTACTCTTGCCATTGCCGGTATTGTCCTACGCAATATTTAGGGTAAACAACACCATTAATCGAAAAAGTGATGCTATACAAGCTCAACTTTCATCTATTACAGGCTTTGTTCAGGAGACATTCTCAGGCATAAGGGTTATAAAGTCGTTCGCTGTTGAAAAGGATACAAAGCAGACTTTTGAAAAGGAGTTGGATTTATACAAATCTAAATCACTCTCGCTAGCTAAAACAGATGCAACTTTTTTCCCATTGATGACTTTTTTAACCGGATTAAGTACGCTAATTACATTAGGAGTTGGCGGATGGCTGGTTTTGCAGGGAAAGATAGGAGTGGGCACAATTGCTGAGTTTATTATCTATGTAAATTTGCTTACTTGGCCGGTAACTGCACTTGGCTACACCTCATCACTGGTGCAACGCGCAGCAGCATCTCAGGAGCGAATCAATCAGTTCTTAGCTGTTAAGCCTGATATTATTTCACCGCAAAACGTACCTTATGCCTTTGAGAAGGAAATAAGATTCGAGCATGTTACGTATTGCTATCCTGAAAAAAGCATACCAGCCTTAAACAATATTTCATTGGTTATACCTAAAGGCAAAACCATTGCGGTGCTTGGAACTACCGGATCAGGTAAAACCACGCTGGTACAACTTTTACTCAGGGTTATGGATTGCACGGAAGGCAGCATAACCATTGATGGTATAGATATTAAAAAAATCAATACCACATTACTTAAAACAGAAACCGGATATGCACCTCAGGAAGTTTTTCTTTTTTCAGATTCGGTGTATAATAATATTGCATTTGGCTTAACGGCAGAAAAACCGCCTGTAACCAGTGAGCAGATGTTGCAGGCAGTAAAAATGGCAGCCCTCTCGCAAACCATAGCAGATCTGCCGCATGGCTTACAAACCATTGTGGGAGAGAGAGGCGTGTCACTTTCGGGTGGACAAAAACAACGTGTAGCTATTGCCAGGGCACTCATAAAAGATCCTCAATTGCTTGTGCTGGATGATTGCCTCTCGGCAGTTGACACAAAAACAGAAGCTGAAATACTAGCGCACCTGAAAAGTTTTATGAAACATCGTACGGCCCTGATCATCAGCCACAGGGTATCAACTGTAAAGGATGCTGATCATATTTTGTTATTAGATAATGGCAGTATAACAGAAGAAGGAACACATGCGGAATTATTGATTAAAAACGGCCGTTATGCTGCTTTATATAGCAAACAACTTTCAGAAGAGACGATTGAAGACGAATCAAATTAGCTCTGAATGGCTTATTTTTCGTGGAAAAGAAAATATTTTGAAAAATGTTGAGGAACAATTATTTTTCCCGAAATTTTAAACAAAATAAACAAGAACAAGACCAATGGATGATTTTAACAAGGGCGAAAGGCAAGAGATTTTTTCTAAAAAAATCAGAGCCGGGAAAAGAACCTATTTCTTTGATGTAAAATCTACAAAAGGTAATGACTATTTCATCACCATTACTGAAAGTAAAAAGAAATTTGAAGATGGAAGTTTTGTAAAGCACAAGATTTTTCTTTACAAGGAAGATTTTAACAAATTTCAAGAGGCTTTGGGCGAAACCATCAGTCATGTGAAAACAGAGCTCATGCCTGAATACAATTTTGATGAATTTACCCGCGAAAACCATGATTACAATGGGGATTCAGCTGAGTTAGCATAATCTTAATATTTTAATTAACCCTTTTCCAATTTTTTAACACAAATTTGCACAACTTTAAAAACAACTAAATATGAAAAAACTATTCAAATCGCTTGTGGTGCTGAGTATAGCTTCAGCAGCATTTTTATCATCTTGCTCAAAGGAAGAGGCAGCAGACGTTACTGTAACAATTTCCGGTGACAAATCGGGTTCTGTAGCGCTTAATACAACAAATCCGCCTTCGCTCAAGCTTACACTTGAGCTAAAAGGAAATGACGATAATAAATTAAAGAAAGTAACCCTTACCAGCAATAAAACTTCAACTCCATTGCTTTCAAAAGAGTTATCAGGTACTACTGCGAATGAAGTGGTAAATGTATCACTTGATCAAATTGGTACGTGGGTATTTACTGTTTCATTAGAAGGCGAAGGCAATACAGCTACAGCATCTTATGAAATTACTGTAACTGCGCCAGCGTCTTATGGAGCTCTTGACCCAAGTGCAAATCCAATACCGCTTGGAGCTCAAGCTGCTACCATTGGTCAGTTTCTTGACTTAAGTACCGGTGAGGTATTCGAATTCGGTGATGGTAGTGCGAAAGCCAATGCTGCTAAAATTGATTTAGGTTATGCTTATGGTAATACTGGTTTAGCTACATTATTCTCTCCATCAAATACAACTTACCATACTCAAATCTACAATGATGCTACCAATGGAATAGGAACATGGTTGGTAAAAAATGCTACAAAGATTGTTAGCCTTCGTGGAATTGTTTCAAAAGCTGATTTTGAAGCTGCAACCAATGATTCAATTATCGTTGTTAATACAGGCAGATTGAGCAACACGCCTAACAATGTAGCAAGTCAATTGCAAAAAGATGATGTATTGTTGTTTGAAATTGCTAAAAATCCGGTTAAAAAAGGGTTGATTATAGTTGATGATATCACTACATCAGGCACAGGTCAAATCACAATTCGCAGAAAAATTCAGATATAATCTTGTCAAGTTATTAAAATCAAAGCCGGCCATAAGCCGGCTTTTTTAGTACATTCAACTGCATAAATTTGCCAATAATGAAAAGAATAGGCGTTTTTACATCGGGTGGCGATTCGCCCGGAATGAATGCATGCATAAGGGCTGTTGTTAGAACCGCAATTTATAATGGAATAGAGGTAATGGGTATTCAAAGAGGTTATCAGGGTATGATAGAAAATGATATTGATTTTCTTAGTTCTCGTTCGGTTTCCAATATCATTCAGCGAGGTGGAACTATCCTTAAATCGGCACGCAGCAAAGAATTTATGACACCGGAAGGTAGAAGCAAAGCGTTCCGGAATTTAAAAGAAAAAGGAGTTGAGGGCATCATTTGCATTGGTGGTAATGGTACGTTTACCGGTGCAAAATTATTTTTTGAAGAGCATGGTATTCCTTCAATTGGTGCACCCGGCACTATTGATAATGACTTGTATGGTACTGATTTTACCATTGGTTTTGATACAGCCATAAATACCGCAGTTGAAGCCATTGACAAAATACGAGATACGGCAGATTCACATGGCCGAGTGTTCTTTATTGAAGTAATGGGCAGGCATACGGGTTATATTGCACTTGCAGCCGGTATAGCCGGTGGCGCTGAGCTTATTCTTATACCTGAAAAACAAGGTCAATGGAAACAGCTAGCAGCCATGTTTACCAGAGAAACCAAAAGCCCAAAAGCGTTTTCAATTGTAATAGTTGCCGAAGGTGATGAAGAAGGAGGTGCATTTAAAATTGTAGAACGACTCACAAAAGAGATACCTGATTTTGACCCTAGAGTTAGTATTCTAGGGCATATACAGCGTGGTGGTTCACCAACCGCTTATGATAGGGTTTTGGCTTCCCGATTGGGTAATGCTGCTGTTGAAGCATTACTTGCAGGTGAAACTAATAAAATGGCGGGGCTTGTAAATAATCAGGTGGTTTTAACTTCGTTTGATGATGCCATAAATAAGAGCAAGCCATTAAATCCGGGTTTGCTTAAACTGGTTGATATTTTTAACTGCTAGGTTGCAATATTTCTATGCAGCAATGCATTCTTGGTTTGCAGCAATTTTTGCACATACATATTATTATTTGAGGCCTTAATATTGATGACTCTTTCTGTTAATCTTTTGGCTATTCCAAAGCTGTAGGTATTATCATAGTAATTGAGCACAATATTGAGCCATGTTGGGTAATCTTCTGCTGCAATTGCTTCTATGGCCTGCCTCATTCTTAAATTACCAATCTTTTTCTCAATTTTACGTGTAGCGTTTATGAGTTGCTCCTTGTCAAACCTGCAATACAGCTCAATGATGCTTTGCATTCTTTCTTGCTTTGTTTTATCAATAAAGAGTAAAGGCGCATTCATTTTTGTCATATAAATTTGCTCAGGCAATACCACAGTTCCGGTTTTTCGGCTTTCATCCTCAATCCAAATTATTTTTTCTATTCCTGCCTCAGCAAGTGCCATTGCTAAGTTGTTTTCAAACTGTTCATTGGTTGGCTGTTCAGGTAATCCAATGGAGCCATATGCCGATCCTCTGTGATTAGCCAACGCTTCAATATCTATAATAGTTTCTCCTGCCTTGGCAAGCATATGCAGGATTGGTGTTTTTTCGCTACCGGTATAGCCCCCAATCACTAAAAATTGGTAGGGTTTATCAAACTGAGCGGCTACCTCATTTCGATAAGATTTATAGCCCCCTTGCAATAAAGTA
>JBILGC010000046.1:0-15197 GCA_044351265.1 Bacteroidia bacterium | reverse complement strand
TTAAATCAAAATATTATCATGGCCGGCTTATACATACATATACCTTTTTGTAAACAGGCATGCGTGTATTGCAATTTTCATTTTAGCACCAATACAAAATATAAGGATAAGATGATAAGAGCAATGACCAGCGAAATTGAAATTAGGAAAGATTATTTGCACAATCAGACCATTAACAGTATTTATTTGGGAGGTGGCACGCCATCTTTACTTGATCAAACTGAATTGGGTCTTTTATTTGAGGCCATTTATAAATGGTTTAAAGTCGCTCCTGATGCAGAAATAACAATAGAGGCTAATCCTGATGATTTGCATGACAACTATGTTTCAATGCTTGCTACAACCCATATAAATCGTTTAAGTATTGGCGTTCAAAGTTTTTTTGATGAAGAATTAAATTGGATGAATCGTGCACATCAGGCTTCACAATCCATTACTGCAGTAAAGCGCGCTCAAGATGCAGGATTTCAAAATATAACCATTGATTTGATATATGGCATACCTGTTTCCACTACCTACAAATGGGAGCAAAATATAATGAAGGCAATGCAGCTAAATGTAGACCATATTTCTGCCTACTGCCTTACTGTAGAAGAAAAAACCTTACTAAGCAATCTGATAGCCAATAAAACAACAAATGAACTTGATGAGGAAATTTCTCAGCTACAATTTAATATACTAATTGATAAACTTGAGGAGGCAGGATATGAGCAATATGAAATATCAAATTTTGCAAGGAATAAAAAATATGCCATACACAATTCATCTTACTGGAAACAGCAGCCTTATCTAGGTATCGGACCTTCTGCTCATTCATACGATATAGAAACGCGTTGCTGGAACGTAAACAACAATCATCATTACATTGAAAAACTTGAAAAAGGGAATACTGCTTTTGAAACAGAATTTCTAAGCCCAGAAAATAGATTCAACGAATACATGATGACAAGCCTGCGTACCATGTGGGGTTGCGACAAAAATATTTTAGAGACAGATTACAGGCAACAACTGCAAAAAATGAAAATACCACTTGAAAACCAGATAAAAGTTGGAAACTTAATAGATACAGGAAAGAACTACAAGCTTGCTAAACATGCACGCTTTTTTGCTGATGGAATTGCAGCCAGTTTGTTTGTTTAATGCAACTCTTTGTTAAAACGGCTATTATTTTCCTCAATAAAACCTAGCAAATCCTCACGTCCGGTTTTCTTTACTGAAGAAGTAATAATGGTAACCGGCAATTCTTCCCAATTTTCTAACATGCTGTTTTTAAATAACTGAACATTTTTTGCAGTTTCAGACTGTTTATTCTTATCTGCCTTGGTAAAAATAATACTAAACGGAATCTGATAATGCCCCAGCATATTTAAAAACTCGAGGTCTATCTGCTGAGGGGGTATTCTTGAATCGATAAGCACAAAAACAAGTTGCAGATTTTCTCTCTCAGTAAAATAGGCTACCATACTTTTACTCCACTGCTCACGCAGTGTTTTGGAACGTTTGGCATATCCGTAACCTGGCAAGTCAACCAGAAACCAGGCATCGTTTACCAAATAATGATTGATATTAATGGTTTTACCGGGATTTGATGATACACGTGCAAGTTCGTTTCTCTTGCATAACATATTAATAAGGGAAGATTTGCCTACGTTGGATCGACCAATGAACGCATATTCAGGCTTATCACTTTTTGGGCACTCTGTAACAACTGAAGAGCTTTTAACGAATATTGCTTTTTTAATTTCCATGAATTATCTGAGAAGATTCCAGATATTATTTTTAGAGATAACTTTTATAATACCTGACGATTTATTGAAGAGCAGCGTATCTGTTGAAGTGGCAACGCGAAAAACACGTTTGTATGTAACATTTTCAATTAGCAAACTATCTGCAAAAGGCGACCCACTATTTATTGTGCTTTCAGAAAAGATACTTTTAAAGTTGTTAAGATTAATAGTTAAGGATCTGGTAAGACCATCTAAAATCACTTGCGTATGAAAATTCTTTGATAAGAATGAATCCCCAACCATTATTTGGGTAGCTTTATAAAAAATTTCGTCAGGCGGACACTCGGGATTAACAGCAACTTGTACTTTATTGCCATCTGCAGCAAACGAGTTTACTCTGATATAAACGCTGTCAGAGTTATTAAAACGGAAAAGTGCAGAATCTCGATTTACATAAGGTGTTAAACCCAGAAGGCTTGCATCAACTGCAATAGAATCAACAAAAACTTTTCTGCACGGCTCATCGCGGTTTGGTTTACACCCAAAACACAATAAACTTATACCCAATATTGTTAACATTAAACGCATCATGCAAATAAAGCTAAATATGGAATGACTTTAAAATTAACTTAATATTGCAACCAATAGTATATGCAGTTGGCAGAAATCAAACCGGATAATAATTCATCAGCCTCTAAAAAACAGCAGGTTGAACAAATGTTTAATGAAATTGCGCATAAATACGATTTCCTAAATCGGTTTTTATCATTGGGCATTGATAGGGGGTGGCGTAAGGCTGCAATTAAGTCGATTGCTGAGACAAACCCGAAAATCATTCTTGATGTGGCAACAGGCACGGCTGATTTAGCTATTGCAGCATTAAAACTAAATCCGGACCATATTACCGGCATTGATATTTCAGCACAAATGCTGGATGAAGGGAAAATAAAAATTAGCAAAAAAGGGCTTGACCATAAAATCAGTTTAATAAAAGGTGATTCTGAAGCGTTACCTTTTACTGAGAATTATTTTGATGCAGTAACTGTTGCTTTTGGAGTAAGAAACTTTGAGAACCTTCAAAACGGAATTGATGAAATGCATCGGGTGCTGAAGCCGGGAGGTAAAATTGCGGTTTTGGAGTTTTCAAAACCAAAGTCATTTCCATACAAGCAGTTGTATCAATTTTACTTTTCAAACATATTACCTTTATGGGGAGGCTTAATAAGTAAGAGCAGAAAAGCATATGAATACCTGCCTGAATCTGTTAAACATTTTCCTGAAGGCAAAGACTTTTTAGCCTATCTAACTAAAGCAGGATTTAAACAAACACAAGTCAAAACCTTAACATTCGGAACGTGCAGCCTTTATACCGCCATAAAATAAATTGCCTACTTGTGTTTATTCTGCTAGGGGCAAGTCACACTAATGCTCAGCCAAATCTAGAACAATACGATAATCGTATCGTCCATTTTGGATTTACACTCTCAATCAATAACGCCTCTATTCGAGCAGATGCAAAAACCGCTTTTCTACCAACGGATTCACTGCTTAATTTCAGACAGGTTTCGTTTCCAGGTATCGGACTTGGAGCAATTACTAATTTTCATCTTGGAAAATATTTTGACATCAGATTGATGTTTCCGATTATTTCATTTGTGCAAAGAAATATCATTTATGAGTTTCCAAATAGGCAGAAGGAAGTTAAGATTGAATCTGCTTACTGCGATGCGTCTTTGCTTCTTAAATATAAGTCGGCCAGAAGAAAAAACACCAGAGCTTACGTTGTTGGGGGCTTCAGGATGAGCTATGACTTTGCATCGAGTACCAAACAAAAAAGAAGCAATGAGGCTCCGGTAGTTTCGCTGGTGCCATTAACATACGGATATGAAGGCGGATTTGGATTGGATATCTATTTTCCATATTTTAAATTCTCTCCTGAAATTAAAGTGTGTAATACTTTTGGAAATGCTATGTATAGTGATGGGTATATTTACACCAATGCACTTGAGCGTTTATCGCCCAGCATGTTAATGTTCTCCTTACATTTTGAGTGATAGCAATACATCAAAAACGATGAAATTTCGCATCAAGCAAACAGACAATAAAACAAAAGCACGAGCAGGTTTGCTGCAAACAGGCAGAGGGGTTATAGAAACACCCATTTTTATGCCCGTTGGCACTCAGGGCACAGTAAAAGGGGTAACACAACAAAATCTGTCTGATGAAATAGGTGCACAAATAATTTTAGGCAACACTTATCATATCTATCTAAGACCAGGGCTTGAAGTGATAACAAAGGCAGGAGGTCTTCATAAGTTTATTAATTGGAATAAACCTATGCTTACTGATAGCGGAGGCTATCAGGTTTTTTCATTGGGTGATATCAGAAAAATAAGTGAAGAGGGCGTTTGGTTTCAAAGCCATATTGACGGATCAAAACATTTTTTTAGCCCTGAAAGCGCCATAGATATTCAGCGAAAAATTGGTGCTGATATAATAATGGCATTTGATGAATGTACCCCCTACCCTTGTGAAGTTGATTATGCGCGCAAATCCATGCATATGACACACAGATGGCTTGAACGATGCATTAAACAATTTAGTGAAACCGCACCGTTCTATGGCGAAGAACAAACCCTTTTTCCAATTGTACAGGGAAGTGTATACAAAGACTTGCGAAAACAATCAGCCGAATTTACTGCATCACAAAACCAGCCTGGCAATGCTATTGGAGGCCTATCAGTTGGTGAACCCGCTGAGATGATGTATGAAATGACTGAGGAAGTATGCAATATTCTGCCTGCCGATAAACCACGCTATCTAATGGGAGTTGGCACTCCGCAAAATCTTTTAGAGTGCATAGCACTTGGAGTTGATATGTTTGATTGTGTAATGCCAACACGTAACGCAAGACATGGTTATCTTTTTACTTCTCAAGGGATCATCAATATCAAAAATGAAAAGTGGAAGAATGATTTTACACCTTTAGATGATTTATTTACACCTCACTATTCCAAAGCTTATTTAAGGCACCTTATTCATTGCGGTGAAATTCTTGGCGCGCATATTGCAAGTAAACAAAATCTGAGTTTTTATATATGGCTGGTAAAACAAGCAAGAAAACATATTGTGGATGGCGATTTTGACAACTGGAAAACCAATATACTGAAACAGATTACAGTAAGACTCTGATGAGACTGCTTGATAGATATATCATTAAAAAATTTTTGGTAACATTTATTTTTACCTTAGGCCTGTTTACGGTTATTGCAATCTTTATTGATATCCCGGAGAAACTGGATGACTTTTTAAAAAGAAAGCCTCCCTTGAAAGCCATTATTTTTGATTATTACATCTTTTTTATTCCGTGGTTCTTTGGACTATTTGGGCCCATTTTTGTTTTTCTTTCTTGCATCTTTTTTAATGCCAAGCTAGCTCAAAATACTGAGATAGTAGCGATGCTTAGCAGTGGAATGAGTTTTATTCGATTTCTCAGACCTTACATGATAGGTGCCGGAATCTTGGCACTAACTTTTATTTTCTTAAACACCTATCTCATTCCTATTAGCGATAAACATCGATTTGCATTTGAAGAGCAGTGGATTAAAGAGAAAAAAATAACCCAGTCTGAAAATATACATGTACAGATTGAACCTGGCAGCATTCTGCACATGAGTACTTTCAATTACTTAGACAGCACCGGTTTTAATGTTTCTATGGAAAGATTTGATAGCAGCAAACTATTACAACGAATTACAGCTACAAGACTTTCCTGGAACAGAAACAAAGAAATGTGGAGACTCGAAGGCTGGCATCAAAGAGTATTTACAAACGAAGGAGAATTATTACTTGGTGGAGATTTTAAAGATACTATTCTGAAGATTAAACCTTCTGAGTTTATCATAAGAACTCAGTACATATCTTCTATGACAAATCCCGAATTGAACGAATATATTCGAATTGAAAGAGAAAAAGGTTCACCACATATCAGTAAATATTTGGTAGAACTATACCGAAGAACAGCCTCTCCTGTTTCATTTTTTGTTTTAACACTCCTTGCAGTTTCAATATCCTCTCGTAAAAGCAGAGGTGGAACGGGTTTGGCATTGGGACTGGGTCTATTTATTACACTTTTTTTCCTTCTACTAGTTCAGGTATTTAATACTTTTGGGATAACCAATGTATTAACTCCTGCGATAGCCGTTTGGATGCCAAATATAATTTACTTGTTTGTAGCCGTTTACTTTGTGTCAAAGGCGCCTAAATAACTTATGCAGTTAAACAAATACCTCCAGCTCCATATTATCATATTCCTTTGGGGATTTACACCTGTGCTGGGCAAGCTTATTACACTAAACTCTTATAATCTGGTATGGTATCGATTACTTTTTGCTGCATTAAGCCTATACATATTTATGCGTTGGAAAAAAGTGAATTTGAAAATAGATGGTAAAGCACTTTTTGAAATGAGCCTTATGGGAGTAGTGGTTGGAGCGCACTGGTTTTTCTTTTACCATGCAATTAAAGTATCAAACGTATCGATGGCACTTGCTGGGTTTTCAACTATCACACTTTTTGCCAGTTTGCTACAACCGATTTTACTTAACAAAAAGTTTTTTTGGGGTGATCTTATTTACGGCCTTGTAATTGCAGTTGGCCTGACCATTATACTGCAATTTGAAGGTTTTTATGCGATGGGAGTAATTTACGGCATCTTAGCCGCCTTTACTGGTGCATTGTTTGGCGTATACAATGGCAAACTAATAGCAAAACATGAAGCCACCAAAATAACCCTCATTGAGTTTTTGGTAGCTTTTATTTTCATAACACTTTTAAAAATATTTATGCAAAATGAAACCAACTTTATACCACTTCCTGTTAAAAGCGACATTATCTATCTTTTATTTCTTAGTATTTTCTGCACCACGCTTGCATTTACTTGGAGCATTGAGATTTTGAAAGACTTCTCACCTCTTACAGTAATTATAACAAATAACTTAGAACCTATATATGGCGTTGTGTTTTCACTATTGCTATTTGGGGAATCTGAGTTAATGTCAGCCGGATTTTATGCCGGTGCTGTGGTTATCTTGCTAAGCGTATTTACTTACCCTTATGTGCAACAAAAGTTTTTAAAAGATTAGATTCGTAGTACTAAATGAGAATAAATATGAAAAATATTGCGGTTTTTTATTTCTTATTGATCGCATTTACAGCAGTTGCTCAGAATAAACTATCATATTCAACTCTGGAAATAATTGCTGAGCCTGCAGCAGTTGTTAACCCAAGTGATGAAAGTTTACCCGACTTTGGGCCAAAATTACAATTGATTAAAAGTGCATTTCCTGCACCGCTAACCCTATTGAGCAAGAATAAGCATTTAGTCGATGCGCTGCGCGAGCAAAAGGCCCGAAGCATCAAAACTGCATCTTTTGGTAAAAACTCCGCACCTATCCCAAGTGTTGTAGGAGCGTTTGATGGAAACATAACTCAAGGCACACCTAACGATAATGATATTGCAATAAGCGATAGTGGAATGATTGTAAGCGTTGTTAATCAAAACCTATTTATGTATAATCAGCAAGGTGCATTGCTAAAAGCGCCCACGCTTTCTTTTTTTTCTAAACCACTCGGAACACTTAATAGAACCTATGACCCTAGGATTATATATGACCCTCTTAAAGATAGATTTATTGCAGTTTTTCTTCAAGGTACTACTAGCGCAGATACCAGAATTATAACAGCATTTTCCAAAACAAATGATCCTACCAAAGAGTGGAACCTGTATGTAATACCCGGCAATACTTTTGGCGATTCCAGCTGGAGTGATTATCCAATTATATCGCTGAGTAAGGATGAACTCTTTATTACGGTTAACAGACTAAAAGATAATACCGGCTGGAAGGATGGATTTATAGAATCACTCATTTGGCAGGTTGAAAAGAATAAGGGCTACAATGCAGAACCCCTTGTTCAGAGACAATACAAAGACATACGCCTAAATGGTAAAGCCATATGGAGTGTTTGTCCGGTTAAAGGCGGAATATCGCTTCACGCTCAAAAAATGTATTTCCTATCTGTAAGACCAAGCGATTTGCAAAATGATACTGTTTTTCTGCATGAGATTTCCAATACCATTGCTTCCGGAGGGGCTGAGTTTAAAACAAGTATATTAAAAACAGACAAGGCCTATGGATTGCAACCCAATGCTATACAACCCAATGGTAAGAAATTACAGACCAATGATGCAAGGGTATTATCTGCCATGATGGAAAATGAAATGATACATTATGTAGCAAACTGCATCGATACAATAAATTTTAGTCCGGGCGTATACTATGGCCGCATCAGAAATTTTATGTATGAAGGAAACACACCTGTTATAACAGGGAAGATTATTGGCTATGATACACTTGATATAGGATATCCTTCTATTTCTTACGTTGGTGGAGGTGTAAGTGACCATAGCGCAATGATCACTTTCTCACATGTTTCACCAAACCATTTTCCCGGAACTTCAGTTGTGTTTGTAGATAGAGATGGAAATATTTCTGCACCTGTATTTGTTAAAACAGGGCAAAGCAATATTGCATTGCTTGGCGACAGTGTGGATCGCTGGGGAGATTACACTGGCAACCAAAGAAAATATAATGAGTTAGGCATTTGTTGGATTAATGGTTCGTATGGCAAACAAAATGGCAACTTTACATGGATTGCAAAAATTAAAAGCAACGATTTGAAATTAAGTCAATCTGAAATTAAAAACCAAGTTAGTAACTTTATCATTAGCCCTAATCCTGTTGTAGAAATTGCAAAAGTTACCTTTGAGTTAAAGGAAAATTGTATCATTACATTCAATTTATTTGATGCCTCCGGCAAGTTAGTTAGTACCCTTATGAGAGATAAAGTGAAGGCAGGAATCAATGAATTTAGTTTTAGAACAGATGATCTGAAAGTCGGCATCTATTATTTAAAGCTTAGCGCAAATGATAAAAATATCGAAACACACAAAGTGGTTGTACAACATTAAGTTTATTTTATCGGTTACTGTCATCATATGTTTTTTTCAGTGCTGCAAAGTTTCAAGCACAAAAAACAATTCGGACAACATACTCAAGAATAAAGATACTATCATTGTTTATCCTGCTCCAGGCACAGCAAATCAAACGGACTCATTAAAGCATATGCTTGATGAGCAACGAAGGAGCAGAAGAAAGAATTAATTTTAACCCGTTTACCGCAGGGTTCAAGATTTTACTTATTTGTACCTATGTCAATATGTAAGTTAGAAATCAAGTTACATGAGTATACCAGCTAAAGTTGCGGATAGGTAAGATGCCAACGTTCCACATATGAGGGCTCTGAAACCAAGCTTGGCCAAATCAGAGCGTCTCGCAGGACTCAACTCTCCTATGCCACCTACTTGTATGGCAATGGAACTAAAATTAGCAAAGCCACAGAGGGCAAAGCTGGCAATCAATAAGGATTTAGGGTGCATACTTCCATTGGCAATCATGGGTGAAAGATTTGAATAAGCTACAAACTCGTTAATAACCATTTTTGTGCCCATGAGCGATCCAACGGTAAAAGTATCTTGAGCAGGCACACCCATTGCTGCAGCAAACACAGAGAATACAGATCCAAAAATGCTATTCAAATCTAGTTTGGATAAATCAATGCCAATTCCTGAAAAGTCAAGACCTCCTGATGCAATGAGAATCCCCAGCTTACCTAACAAAACATTTACCAATGCAATAAGAGCAATAAAGCCAATAAGCATCGCTATTACATTTAATGAAACTTTTAGGCCATCAGCTGCGCCATGAGAAATGGCATCCAACAAATTAGCATGCGACTTTTTTACTTCCAGTTTAACAGCACCTTTTGTAGCGCTTTCTTCTGTTTCGGGCCAAACAATTTTAGAAATTACCAGTGCGCCTGGTGCTGCCATAATACTTGCAGCGAGCAAATAAGGTGCAGGTACACCCATTGAAATATAAACAGCCATTACACCACCAGCAATGCAAGCCATACTGCCGCTCATGGAGGCGAGAAGCTCACTCATCGTCATGGTATTAATATACGGTTTAATCATAATTTGAGCTTCAACCTGACCTACAAAAGCACTTGCCACATTTGATAAAGCCTCGCTGCCGCTAACACGCATAAGTGCATGAACTATGCGGGCAAAAAATGATACGATAATTTGCATAAGACCAATATGGTAGGCTATATTAACCAATACGGCAACGAAAATTATGGTAGGCATAATTTTAAACATAAACAGAAAACTATATTGATCACCAAAAATTGGTTTGAGCAATTCAGGCTTCATTAGTCCGCCAAAAACAAATTCACCTCCACGGTCGGCCATTTCAAGCAACTGCTTAATGCGCTCGCCCACCCAAGCAAAAACTAATGAACCAAAAGATGTTTTAAGAATGAACAAAGCAAGTAATAACTGAAGCAACAAACCACTAACAACTACTCTGTAGTTTATTGCCCTGCGATTATTGGATAATAGAAATGCCAAACCTAAAATGAGTGCAATACCCAATAATCCGGAGAATCTTTCCATATCAATTATTTTTTGCGTTTTGTAATTTCGTCTCGAATGCGTGCAGCCTTATCATAATCTTCCACTGCCAAAGCTTCTGTTAGTTTAGCTTCCAGCTCTTCAATGGTAAACTTTGAAAAATCAGATCCTGCTTTTTTTTGCTGTGGTTCAACCTGAACTGGGATATCTTCACCAGGTATTTCTTCTCCATCATCATTAAAAATTACTCCAACTTCACTCATGATATCCTCATAGGTATAGATGGGGCATTTAAATCTAACAGCCAAAGCAATTGAGTCGGAAGTTCTAGCATCGATTTCTCTAATTTCTCCTTCCATCTCACAAATTAATTTTGCATGAAATACACCATCGATAAGGTTGTAAATTTCTACCTCCTGCACCTGAATATTAAATGTTTGACAAAATGTAACAAACAAATCATGGGTCATTGGCCTGAAGGGAACTATTTTTTCAATCTCAATAGCTATTGCCTGAGCCTCAAAGGAGCCTATAACAATTGGTAACTTTCTTTTACCGTTGGCTTCGCCTAAAATCAATGTATAAGAACCATTGCTTTGCCCTGAACTTAAACCAACAATATTGAGTTTTATCCTGCTCATATCATTCAATCAACGTGACTGAAACAGCCTGTAATTTATATTAAATTTCATTAAAATCACTCATTATTTGGATATTAATTAAATGCAGGGAAGGCAGAAGGATTGTATTCATGCATCATCTGATAAATTTTCTCAAAAATATCCTCGGCATTTGGTTTAGAAAAATAATCACCATCTGTTCCATATGCGGGTCGATGAGGTTTGGCAGTAATGGTGAGCGGCTTAGCATCAAGATAGGCATAACCGTTTTGTTCCTCCAACAATTGCTGCATCATAAAAGCACTGGCACCACCCGGCACATCTTCATCCAGAAAAACCACCTTATTTGTAATTTTGAGTTGCTCAACCAAACTATGATGGATATCAAAAGGAAGAAGTGACTGCACATCAATTAACTGACAGCTTACACCAACAGATGCAAGCTGTTGAATAGCCTCTTCTGCAATGCGAAGGGTAGATCCATAGCTGATAATCGTTACATCCGTCCCATCAACTAAAACTTCAGGTTTACCTAAAGCTACTGTGTACTCACCTATATTATCAGGCATTTTTTCATTGATGCGGTATCCATTCAAGCACTCAATAATAAGTGCAGGCTCATCACTTTTTAATATGGTATTGTAAAAGCCAGCAGCCTGTGTCATGTTACGTGGTGTTAACACATGAATACCTCGCAAAGAGTGAAGAATCATACCCATAGGTGATCCTGAATGCCAAATTCCTTCCAGACGATGCCCACGTGTTCGAATAATAAGTGGTGCTTTCTGACCGCCTTTGGTGCGATACTGCAAGGTAGCCAAATCATCACTCAAAGGCTGTAAACCATAAAGCAGGTAATCGAGATACTGAATTTCTGCAATAGGTCTGAGACCTCTCATAGCCGCTCCAATACCTTGTCCGATTATGGTAAGCTCACGAATGCCTGTATCAAAGACACGTGTATCACCATACTTTTCTTGCAAGCCAGCAAAACCCTGATTTACATCCCCTATTTTACCAACATCTTCGCCAAAAGCAAATACGCGCGGATCATTGCCCAAAGCCTGATCAAAAAAGGCCTGCATAATCTCTCTGCCATCAACCATTTTACTATTCTCCGAATATTGTGGAGGTATTTCAGATACTTTACATGCTGAAAGGTGTGACTGACTGTTAAGGTGAGAATTATATCTATCCGCATTGGCAGATCTGAAACTGTTGCGATAGGTAACCAATTCATTTCTGGAAGGGAACTCTTCCCCAAATGTAATGCGCAATGCCTCATTCAATGCTATTCCTATATCTTTTCTAATGGGCTCTGAAATCGTTTTTAAGCGGGTAACAACGGATTCTATCTCTGCACCCATTCTGCTTTCACGTGCAAGCGTTTCCAAATAAACACATGCCTCAAGAAGTTCTTCTTTAATTGGTTTAATGTAGGCATCCCAAGCTGCTTTTTTGGCATCATTGACCAATTTCTTAGATTCATTTTCCAAAGCTAAAATTTCATCCTCGGTTGCAAGTTTATTATCCAATATCCAGGTTCTGAATTTAGCTACGCAATCATATTCCTGCTCCCATTCCAAACGCTCTTTTGACTTATAACGCTCATGAGATCCTGATGTTGAATGACCTTGGGGCTGGGTTAGTTCTTTCACATGAATAAGCACCGGTACATGTTCTTCGCGACTGATGGTTGCCGCCTGATCATAAACTTTGCACAGCGCAGAGTAATCCCAACCATTTACGGTAAAAATCTCAAAACCATTACTGTCTTTATAGCGTTGAAAACCTTTTAAGATTTCAGAAATATTTTCTTTAGTAGTTTGATATTTGGCAGGAACAGAAATACCATATCCATCGTCCCAAACTGATATAACCATTGGTATTTGAAGCACACCGGCTGCATTAATAGCCTCGAAAAAATGTCCTTCGGATGAACTTGCATTGCCAATGGTTCCCCATGCTATTTCATTTCCATTATCGGAAAATAGGTTTTCACCAATAATAGAAGCGTGCCTACGGTAATATTTTGAAGCATGCGCTAATCCAACCAAGCGCAACATCTGACCTGCGGTAGGAGAAATATCAGATGATGAGTTCTTTAGTGCTTTAAGTTCTTTCCAATTGCCATGCTCATCTATGGTTCTTGTACCAAAATGTCCATTCATCATGCGACCAGCTGATGCAGGCTCAGCCTCTACATCGGTATGCGCATATAATTGTGCAAAAAACTCTTGCACAGTATGCTGTCCGATGGCCATCATAAAAGTTTGATCTCTGTAATAGCCTGAGCGAAAATCACCGGGCTTAAATGCCTTAGCCATTGCTATTTGAGGCAACTCCTTACCATCTCCGAAAATGCCAAACTTAGCTTTTCCTGTTAGCACCTCCTTCCTCCCTAATAAACTGGCTTGCCTGCTCTTAAAAGCAAGTGCATAATCATTTAACACTTCAATTTTAAAGGCTTCTACATTTAATTTTGCCTTTTCACTTTTCCCCATACGCATGAATTTACCCGTCAAATATATGATGTGACATCATTATTCTAAAATATGCTTAATATTTCATTAATTTTTTTACGTGCTGCAACTTATTTTTGTTTAATTGCGTTGGTAATTATAGCTTCGAATATTGTTTAGAAAATGGAACAATATTTGAACAGATTTTTACACATTAATTTAAACTAATTTATATGAAACGAATAATTTTAACACTTTGCATTGCCTTTGGTGGTATATCATTGGTAAATGCACAAACACAAGCACCTGCCGAGAACAAAAATCAGGCAGAAATCAATTTCACAAAGGAAATACATGACTTTGGTGTTATTCCTCAGAATGAACCTGCTACTTACATGTTCTATTTTACCAACACGGGCAAAGAGCCCTTAATTATTAGCAACGTTTCTGCCTCTTGCGGCTGCACCACACCTGAATGGAGCAAAGAACCTATACCACCTAAAAAAACCGGATATATTAAGGCAACTTATAATGCTGCCGCAATAGGACCATTTAATAAAAATGTAACTGTTTTTTCTAATGCCAAAAGAAATACGGTTATTCTAACCTTGAAAGGTGAGGTAAAAGTTCCTACAGTCGTAACACCTAAGTAATTATTGCTAAAAGTTTTTAATACCATTAGGTATAACCAATACTTAAAGAGATGAAAAAATCAATTATTATAATTGGATTGACGCTTTGCAGCGTGTTTACTTTCGCTCAGACCAATGAAGTGGAAAATAATGCTGAGATAAAATTCGACAAATCGGAGCATGACTTCGGCACTATAAAAGAGGGAACCTTAGCAGCCTACGAATTTGTATTCACCAATACAGGCAAATCCGCTCTCATCCTCAGTGCTGTTCAGCCTTCGTGCGGCTGTACCACTCCTGAGTGGCCAAAAGAGCCTATTATGCCGGGAGCTAAGGCTAAAGTAAAAGCGGTATATAATTCTCATGGCAGACCAGGAACTTTTCAGAAGTATATTACCGTTAAATCTAATGCAAAAAACGGAGAAATTAGCTTGATTATAAAAGGGACTGTTACACCAACACCGGTGGAACCCGTTTCTCCTGTTAGAATGCAAACAACCGAATAAGTTACACACAAAGTCTAATAAAAAAGGCTGCCAATTGGCAGCCTTTTTTATTAAATGCTTGAGCTAATTACTTGTTAACAGTTTTAGCTAACTCAGCACCGGCCTTAAACCTTGCAACTTTCTTTGCTTTAATCTGAATGGTTTTGCCTGTTTGAGGATTGCGTCCTGTTCTTGCATTACGCTTCGCAACAGAGAAGCTTCCGAATCCGATTAAAACTACCTTGTCACCTTTTTTCAAAGATTTAGAGATAGCATTGATTGTTGCATCTAAAGCACGTCCTGAGTCTGCTTTAGAAAGTTTCGACTCTGCTGCAATAGCATCGATGAGTTCTGCTTTGTTCATAGAATTAATTTATTAAGGGTTTGTTTACAAGATTCAAAATTATAAGAAATACAATACGATGCAAGTATTTTCTAAGAGTTCACCTACTTTTTTATTATTACCAACTTAATTTTGATTTGAACGGAGAGGTATTATTTTTGCCAACCTTAAAATCAAATCATTATGCTTATTGGAGTTCCAAAAGAAATTAAAAACAATGAAAACCGCGTAGGTCTTACTCCTGCTGGTGTTTCAGCACTTACAAAGGCTGGTCATAAATTATTTGTTCAAGCAACTGCAGGCCTTGGAAGCGGGTTTAGTGATGAAGAATACAAAAAAGCTGGAGCCACCATGCTTAAAACTATAGACGAAGTCTATAAAAAGGCTGAAAT
>JBILGC010000015.1:0-39941 GCA_044351265.1 Bacteroidia bacterium | reverse complement strand
AAGAAATTCAAATGAATATAAAGTAATGTTAGGTTCATACGGCATCCAATAAATATGGCAGAAATAACAAATTCATACGTATCAGAAGAACTTTACAAGCAATTTGGTGATGCCATCTTATCAACTGATGAGCCCTTTGGTATGCTTACAGTGGTGGTAGAAGTTTCATCTATTACCTCCGTTATTGATTGGCTAAAAAAGCATCCGGTAATTAACGCACATTTCTTAACCGATATTTGTGGCAGTCATTTCCCTCAAGTGCCCGGCAAAGAACTCTGTGCCATTTACCACATGCAAAACATGCCCAATAATTACCGAATACGCTTAAAATGTTTTGTTCCAATTTCTAAACCCGAGGTGCCTTCACTTACAAATATATTCCCTTCCGCAAACTGGATGGAGCGAGAAACATATGATTATTATGGTATTCAGTTTACAGGACATCCGAATCTTCAACGAATACTAAACGTTGATGAAATGGATTACTTCCCGCTGCGCAAAGAGTTTCCGTTGGAAGATGGGACTAGAACAGATAAAGATGACAAATACTTCGGCAGATAAAATCCATCAGTTTCATGAACGAATTTGACGATAAAAGCATTGAACAAATAGAAGAGCCAGAGTATACCACGCTCAATTTGGGGCCTACGCACCCTGCCACACATGGCATTTTCCAAAATATCCTTAAAATGGATGGTGAAATTGTGGTAGATGCCGAGCAAACAGTTGGCTACATTCACCGTGCTTTTGAAAAAATTGCAGAGCGCAGGCCTTATTACCAGATTACCACATTAACCGATAGGCTAAACTATTGCTCCTCTCCAATTAATAATATGGGCTGGCACATGACCGTGGAGAAACTCATTGGTGTAGATATTCCAAAGCGGGCTCAATACATGCGAGTAATTATTATGGAACTGGCACGTATAGCAGATCATTTGGTTTGCAATGCCGTAGTTGGTGTAGATACCGGTGCCCTTACAGGCTTTACCTATGTTTTTCAGTGGCGTGAGAAAATTTATGACATTTTTGAGCAAATATGCGGTGCCCGCTTAACTACAAATATCGGTAGAATTGGTGGCATGGAAAGAGACTTTAATGATGAGGCCATCAAAAAAATAAAAGAATTCCTTCGCGACTTCCCTAAAATATTTGATGAGTTTAGCAACCTGCTGGAAAGAAACAGAATATTTGTTGACCGCGTAATAAATACCGGACCAATCACCGCTGAAAGAGCGCTGAGCTACGGATTTACCGGACCAAACTTAAGAGCGGCCGGTGTTGATTATGATGTGCGTGTAATTAATCCTTACAGCTCCTATGAAGATTTTGATTTTATCATACCAGTTGGTGTAAATGGTGATACATATGACCGCTTCATGGTTCGCCAACAGGAAATAAGAGAAAGCTTAAAAATTATAAAACAGGCATTGGATAACCTGCCTTCTGGGAATTGGTATGCCGATGTGCCTGAATTCTATTTACCTCCGAAAGAAGATGTATATCATAATATGGAGGCGCTTATCTGGCATTTTAAAATTGTAATGGGAGAAAGTGATGTGCCTAAAGGAGAAGTTTACCATGCTGTGGAAGGTGGAAATGGTGAACTTGGTTTTTACCTACTGAGTGATGGTGGACGTGCTCCTTATAAGTTGCATTTCCGCAGACCATGCTTTATTTACTATCAAGCCTACCCTGAAATGATAAAAGGAGGCATGCTTAGTGATGCTATCTTAACCATGAGTAGCATGAATGTTATTGCAGGCGAACTGGACGCATAATCAAAAAACACATGAGTGATTCAAATAATATAACCTTTAGTCCGGAATCGGAAGCCTTGATTAAAAATTTGATTAAACGCTACCCGGAAGGCAAGCATAAATCAGCTTTGCTGCCTGCACTTCATATTGCACAAGCGGAGTTTGATGGTTGGTTAAGTGCCCCTGTAATGGATAAAGTTGCTGAGCTTTTGAATCTGCAACCAATTGAGGTATATGAAGTGGCATCTTTTTACTCGATGTATAACCTGAAACCTGCAGGTAAATGCCTGATAGAAGTTTGCCGCACCAGCAGCTGCTGGTTGCGAGGATCAGAAGATATAGTGAAACATATTGAAAAAAGATTGGGTATTAAGGACGGTGAAACCACTGAAGATGGAAAATATACCCTAAAAACAGTGGAGTGTTTGGGGAGCTGCGGTACTGCACCTATGCTGCAGATTGGGCAGATGTTTCATGAAAACCTGACACTTGAAAAGGTGGATAAAATATTAGAAGAATGGAAGGATGCAGGTAAGCATAGTTCCTATCTGGATGAGCATACGTTTAGAAAAATATAATGTATGAATTTCACATATGGCAAAGACGTTGGTACTTTTTTGCCACGTGGCACAACAAGAAGCACTAAAGAAACTGATTAATAAGAAATTTGGATAATCAAAAGCTGGCTTAAACACAAAAGAATGGGCAAAAAATTATTATTAGAAAACGATCATATTGAAGGCATTCACTCCTATGAGGTATACCGCAAAAATGGTGGTTATAAAAGTGTAGAAAAGGCTTTAAAAGGAATGACACCTGATGCGGTAGTTGAGGAAGTAAAAAAATCCGGATTGAGAGGTCGTGGTGGTGCAGGTTTTCCTACCGGAATGAAATGGAGTTTTCTGGCTAAGCCTGAAGGAGTACCTCGTTATTTGGTTTGTAATGCAGATGAATCAGAACCGGGCACTTTCAAAGACCACTATCTTATGGAGCGTATTCCGCATCTGCTGGTTGAAGGTATGATTACCTCAAGCTATGCACTTGGAGCCAATACTGGTTATATTTATGTAAGAGGAGAATATTTTTATATCATTAAAATTCTTGAACAAGCCATAAGCGAAGCATATGCAAATGGTTGGCTCGGGAAAAATATTATAGGCACAGGCTATAATCTTGATTTATATGTTCAGTGTGGTGCAGGTGCTTACATATGCGGTGAAGAAACAGCTTTACTCGAATCGCTTGAAGGCAAACGCGGCAATCCGCGAATTAAACCACCCTTCCCTGCCGTAAAAGGTTTGTGGGAATGCCCAACGGTTGTAAACAATGTTGAAACCATAGCTGCAGTGGTTCCGATTGTTAACGATGGTGGAGATACCTATGCATCCATTGGCATTGGTAAATCTACCGGAACCAAATTAATTTCAGCATCAGGCCACATCAAAAAACCAGGTGTTTACGAAATTGAATTGGGCGTTTCAGTAGAAGAATTTATTTACTCTGACGAATATTGCGGTGGTATCCTAAATGACAAAAAACTGAAAGCTGTTGTGGCAGGCGGATCTTCGGTTCCAATTTTGCCGGCCGATTTAATCTTAAAAACAGCCAATGGAGAAAAACGCCTGTTGACCTACGAGAGCCTTGCAGATGGAGGATTTGCTACAGGTACCATGCTGGGATCAGGTGGTTTTATTGTAATGGATGAAAGCACCAGTATTGTTAAAAATCTGCACACCTTTGCCCGCTTTTATCACCATGAAAGTTGCGGACAATGCAGCCCATGCAGAGAAGGAACAGGATGGATGGAAAAAATTCTGCATAAGATTCTTGACGGACACGGCACACTCGCTGATGTAGATTTGTTATGGGATATTCAAAGAAAGATTGAAGGTAATACCATTTGTCCGCTTGGTGATGCAGCTGCTTGGCCAGTTGCAAGTGCAATCCGTCATTTCAAACCTGAATTTGAAGCGTATGTCACAAACAGAAAATCTATACCGGATGTGAAGTATTATTTTCATTGCAATAATTTAGATGCCGCTGCGGCTTATAGCAGTTTATAAAATATATATGGCTAAAGTAACCATAGACGGAATAACAATTGAAGTAGCTGATGGCACAACCATTTTGCAGGCTGCGCGTATGATTGGCCCCGATGTGGCCCCTCCTACCATGTGCTATTACAGTAAACTAAAAACCAGCGGTGGCTATTGCCGCACCTGTTTGGTGGAGGTAAGCAAAGGTTCAGAAAAAGACCCTCGTCCTATGCCTAAACTCGTTGCCAGCTGCCGCACCGCTGTAATGGATGGCATGGAGGTAAAAAATACATCTTCTGAAAAAGTAAAAGATGCCCGTGCCGGTGTGGTTGAGTTTTTATTATTAAACCATCCGTTAGATTGTCCTGTTTGCGATCAGGCAGGTGAGTGCCACCTGCAGGACCTGAGCTATGAGCACGGTAATTATAAAACACGCACCGAATTCGAGCGAAGAACATTTGATAAAATTGATATCGGTGATAAGATTCAGTTGCATATGACACGTTGTATACTTTGTTACCGCTGTGTTAAAACTGCTGAGCAAATTACTGATGGGCGTGTGCATGGGGTAATAAACCGCGGTGATCATGCCGAAATTTCAACCTATGTAGAACAGGCAATTGACAATGATTTCTCTGGTAATGTGATTGATGTATGCCCTGTTGGTGCCCTAACAGATAAAACTTTCCGTTTTAAGAGCCGTGTGTGGTTCACTAAACCGATGTATGCACACCGTGATTGTGATAAATGCTCAGGAAAAGTATCACTTTGGTACAAAGGTGATGATGTGTTGCGCGTAACCGGAAGAAAAGATCAATGGGGTGAAGTGGAAGCATTTATTTGCAATACCTGCCGCTTCGATAAAAAATCAACCAGCGATTGGGTAATTGAAGGCCCTGCTCCAATCAATCGCCATTCGGTGATTTCAGCCAATAAATATGAACAGTTGGTTAAACCAAAAGAATTTACATTAAACAATATTAAAGCCATCACTGAATAATGGACTATACCTTACTCTTAGACAAAGCAATACTGGTTGTTATCATATTTGTGGTGAGCTTGGGCATTGCCGCATATGCTACCTATGGCGAAAGAAAAGTGGCAGCATTCCTTCAGGATCGTATAGGCCCTGATCGCGCAGGTCCGTTTGGCTTGCTGCAACCTATTGCCGATGGTGTGAAGATGTTTTTAAAGGAAGAGATTATTCCAAATGCGTCTGATAAATTCTTGTTCATCATTGGCCCCTGTATTTTTATGATGACTTCTCTAATGACTAGTGCAGTTATTCCTTGGGGTAAATCTTTCAATTTTGGAGGGCATGAATTTAACCTCCAGGTTGCTGATCTTAATGTTGGTATACTCTATATTTTCGCTGTGGTGTCGATTGGTGGTTATGGTATCATGATTGGCGGTTGGGCATCCAATAACAAATTTGCTTTGCTAGGAGCCTTGCGTGCTTCTTCTCAAATGATCAGCTATGAACTATCCATGGGTATGAGCATTATTGCGTTGTTATTGTTTAACAATTCATTAAACCTGCGTGATATTGTTGATGCGCAGCAATACGGACAATGGAATGTATTCTACCAACCGTTGGGTTTTCTGATTTTTTTAATCTGCGCATTTGCCGAGTGTAATCGTGCACCGTTCGACTTACCTGAAAGTGAATCGGAACTCATTGGCGGATATCATACCGAGTTTAGTTCCATGAAGCTGGGCTTATTCTTATTTGCTGAGTACATCAATATGTTCATTTCATCTGCCATTATCGCTTCACTTTATTTTGGTGGTTATCATTTTCCAGGCATTGACAGTTTAGATTTACCACAAAACCTGGCAGCCATTGTAAGTGTATGTGTCTTCTTTGCTAAAATTATTTTCTTTATCCTATTTTTCATGTGGGTTCGCTGGACTTTACCACGTTTCCGCTACGATCAGCTGATGCGTTTGGGATGGATGGTATTAATTCCACTTTCAATAATTAATGTATTAATCACAGGTGCCTGGATGACATTTGTTAAATAACAATAACCATGGAAGACAACAATAAAAAAATAACTGATATCATTGATGCCAAACTCCTTACCGAGCGCAAAGTATTTTTATGGGGGCAGGTAGATGATGATTCTGCCAAGCATGTAATAGACCGCTTGCTCTATTTAGATATGATGGATCCGGGTAAAGAAATTACCCTAATTATAAATAGCCCCGGAGGTTATGTAACTTCAGGTTTCGCTATGTATGACACTATTCTTTCTCTTAAATCACCGGTGTCTACTATATGCATTGGCTTAGCGGCATCTATGGGTTCAATAATGCTTTCAGTAGGTAAAAAAGGGCGCAGGTTTATACACCCACACGCTAAGGTAATGATTCATCAGCCTAGCGGTGGTGCCCAAGGCCAATCATCCGATATTCAAATTCAAGCTGCCGAAATTTTAAAAACAAAAAAATTAGGTGGTGAAATATTAGCTAAAAACTGCGGACAACCATTTGATAAGGTAATGGCAGATATGGACCGTGATCATTGGATGGATGCTCAGGAATCATTGACTTACGGAATAGTTGACGGAATAATTGAATAAAGCATATGCAATTAACCAGCAGATCTAAAACAGTAGTTAAAAGAGAGCTTACCTTTATAGAAAAGCTTTATTTACCTGCCATATTGCAAGGGCTTTCTATAACCATTAAACACTTATTCAGAAAAAGTGCCACGGTTAGGTACCCTGAAGTGAAACGTGAAATAGCTCCGGTTTATCGCGGAATGCATGTGCTTAAGCGCGATGATAAGGGCAGAGAAAACTGCACAGCCTGCGGCTTGTGCGCGGTTGCATGTCCTGCAGAAGCCATTACCATGGAAGCTGCAGAGCGTAAAAAAGGTGAAGAACATTTATATCGTGAGGAAAAGTATGCAGCAAAATATGAAATAAACATGTTGCGCTGCATTTACTGTGGTCTTTGCGAAGAGGCCTGCCCTAAAGATGCCATTTACCTAACCGATAGAATTGTACCATCGGCATACACACGTGGCAATTTTGTATATGGTAAAGATGTGTTGGTTGAAGGCGTTAAACCTGAAGAAAGGATTGATATAGGTAAACGCAAAAAGATATACGAAATGACCGGAGAAACAGCAAAACAGTAATGAGCAAAACCACATGAGCCAAATTATATTTTTTATACTTTCTGCATTAACCATTTTAAGTGCCTTGGGTGTATTGTTTGCAAAAAATCCAATGTACAGTGTATTGTCTTTAATTGTATGCTTCTTTACCGTGGCAGGGCACTATATTATGCTTAATGCACAGTTTCTAGCCATTGTCCATTTAATCGTTTACGCTGGGGCAATCATGGTGCTTTTTCTTTTTGTAGTAATGCTGTTAAATCTAAATGCAGAAACCGAACCACATAAAACCGGCAAAATAAAATTTGCTGCGGTTATTGCTGGAGGAATTCTGTTCCTTACCATAATTGCTTCACTTAAAGCAGGCATACCTGTTAGTTATCATCTTCCTGCAAAATCAAATATTGGTCTCGTTGAAGTTGTAGGTCAAAAATTATTCACTGATTTTCTTCTGCCTTTTGAAGTTTCATCCATCTTGTTCCTCTCAGCCATGATAGGTTCAGTAGTGCTGGCTAAAAAAGAAAAAAGATAAAACCACGAAAAATAAAGAATGGAAAATACTATACAAACTGTTCCTCAAAACTGGTATCTGCTGCTTAGTGCATTTTTATTTTGCATTGGCGTAATGGGTGTGCTTATGCGCAGAAATGCCATAATAATTCTAATGTGCATAGAGCTCATGCTGAACTCAGTTAATCTTTTACTAGTGTCATTTTCTGCCTATAATGGCAACAGCGATGGGCAGGTGTTTGTATTCTTTATTATGGTGGTGGCTGCTGCCGAGGTAGCTGTAGGATTGGCATTGCTTATGAGTATATACCGAAATGTAGCCAGCACAGACATCAATGTATTAAATAAATTAAAATGGTAATAAGTATTGGTAATGACTGAAAATATTTTACAAGATACAGCTCTCCTCACACCGGCACTTATGGTTCCGTTGTTGCCATTGGTTGGGTTTTTAATCAATGGTTTACTGGGTAATAAACTGCCTAAAAGCATCACCGGCTGGCTAGCTGCATTGGCAGTGCTAGGCTCCTTCATTTGTTCTGTTTCTATTTTCAATGGCCTCGATGCCAAGGATGCAATTCACATTGATTTATTCAACTGGATATCCTTTGGCAATACATCCATTGCATTCGGATTACAAATAGATTCACTTACAACAACCATGTTGCTGGTGGTAACCGGTATCGGTTTTTTAATACATCTGTATTCCATCGGTTATATGCATGATGATGAAGGCTTCACAAGATTCTTCACCTACCTTAATCTCTTTATATTTTTCATGCTCATGCTCATCATGGGAAGCAACTACCTCATGATGTTTATAGGCTGGGAAGGTGTAGGACTTTGCTCTTACCTGCTAATTGGGTTCTGGTTTAAAAATGATGCTTACAACAATGCTGCTAAAAAAGCATTTGTAATGAACCGCATTGGTGATTTAGGTTTTTTACTAGGAATGTTCTTTATGCTTTTCCATTTTGGCACATTAGAGTTTGATGGAGTGGCAAACGCTGCAACCGAATTGGGAAGCAATCATATACTCATCGTTTCAATAACATTACTGTTGTTTATTGGCGCCATGGGCAAATCTGCTCAAATTCCTTTGTATACTTGGTTGCCCGATGCCATGGCTGGACCTACTCCTGTTTCTGCACTTATTCATGCCGCAACAATGGTTACCGCAGGTATTTATATGGTAGTGCGCTCCAATGTATTATTTGCCCTTGCACCACATACGCTAGATGTGGTTTTAATTACTGGTGTGGCAACTTCCGTATTTGCAGCAGTAATTGGTTTAATGCAAAATGATATTAAAAAAGTGTTGGCCTACTCCACCGTTTCTCAATTGGGTTTAATGTTTGCAGCGCTTGGTTTTGGCGCCTTTAGCAGCGGCATGTTTCATGTAGTAACGCATGCATTTTTTAAAGCTTTATTATTCCTTGGCTCCGGTAGTGTTATCCATGCCTTGCATGGCGAGCAAGACATTCGCAAAATGGGTGGCTTAGGTAAGTATATTAAAATAACTTATATCACATTCTTAATCGGCTCCCTAGCCATTTCAGGCATCCCTCCTTTTGCCGGCTTCTTCTCCAAAGACGAAATTCTTGCCAAAGCTTTTGAACAGAATCCTTTGGTTTGGGGCATTCTTTCCATCAGCTCTATGATGACCGCCTTCTATATGTTCCGTTTGGTGTATTTAACTTTTAAAGGGAATTTCAGAGGCAGTGATGAAACCAAAAAACATATTCACGAGAGTCCGGCCATCATGACCACTCCTTTGGTTATACTAGCCATCCTATCCGTTATTGGCGGTTTTATGGGGCTGCCTGCAGTGCTTGGATTTACGAACCAATTTGCAACATACCTTTCTCACATTACAGATGCTTCAAAAGATTTACTTCCGCATGCACATTACTTGAGTCATGTTACAGAGTATGCATTAATTGCTACCGCTATTATAGCAGCTATTGCAGCCATATTCTATGCACGTAATCAGTATATAACAAAAGGATATTTGCCTGCGGACGATGAACAAGCTCTTCCTGCTTTGCAAAAAGCTGTAGTCAATAAATTTTATGTAGATGAGATATATGATAAAATATTTGTTAAGCCCATCCAGGTTTTATCAGACTTGTTCTTGGTTTTGGTAGATAAACTTATTATTGATTTGCTTGTAAATGCAACAGCCTGGTTTGTTGGTCTTACCGGAAGAACACTTAGGTTGTTACAAACAGGGAATACCGGTTTCTACATTTTTGCTATGGTTTCAGGAATGATTATTTTACTCGTAATAAGGTTGTTTATCTGATGATGTTACTACAATTACTTTTTCTGCCACTCCTTGCCTCGCTGCTGATATTGCTATCCGGCAACAAATGGGCAGCACGTGTGGCACTTGGCTTATCACTCATAGAGGTACTGTTAACCTGGCTAACTTATCAAGAGTTTAATCAAGGTGGTAAAGCTATACTTACCTTTTTTCAGGAATGGATTAGCAATCCTAAAATTAGTTTCCATCTGGGATTAGATGGTTTGGGGTTAACTATGGTAGCACTCACCAATTTCCTAACCCCACTCATTATCCTTTCTGCATTTAACCGCAATATTGAAAACAGCAGAGGTTATTTTGCACTTATTACCCTCATGCAATTTGCGCTGGTTGGTGTATTTATGGCCATGGATGGCATGCTTTACTATATCTTTTGGGAACTTGCACTTATTCCAATTTACTTTATTGCACTCAGATGGGGTGGCACAAACCGTGTACCCGTTACACTAAAATTCTTTATTTATACCCTTGCAGGCAGTTTGCTCATGCTGTTTGGTTTTATTATGCTCTATTGGTACAATCCAAGCCATAGCTTTGATATACGCGAACTTTACAGCAATACCATTTGCACTTGCAAACAAGGCTGGATATTCTGGCTCTTTTTTCTGGCCTATGCCATTAAAATTCCAATTGTACCATTTCATACATGGCAGGCCGATACGTATAAAGAAGCGCCAACTCAAGGCACCATGCTGCTTTCCGGCATTATGCTTAAAATGGGCACCTACTCACTTTTACGCTGGCTCTTGCCAATTCTGCCTTCCGGTGTTGCCGAATGGGCACCGCTGGCAATTACCTTATGCGTAATTGGTATTGTATATGCATCAGTAATTGCAATCATGCAGCGCGATCTTAAAAAACTGCTTGCCTACTCTTCTGTTGCACATGTTGGTTTAATAAGCGCGGGTATATTTGCTCTAAACATGCAAGGCTTGCAAGGAAGCGTAGCACAAATGGTTGCGCATGGAATCAATGTGGTAGGACTATTCTTCTGTACAGATATCATATTTAACCGCACACAACAAGCAAATATTGATACCCTTGGCGGAATAAGAAACGTAGCTCCACAATTCAATACATTATTTATGGTTATCGTACTTGGCAGTGTGGCGCTTCCGCTAACAAACGGATTTATAGGTGAGTTTTTGCTCCTATTCGGGGTATATGAATACAATACTTGGCTATCTGTATTTGCGGGTTTGACCATTATTTTAGGTGCTGTTTATATGTTACGAATGTTCCAGCGTGTAATGCTGGGCAATGTAAGCGATGCCACCTCAGCATTTCAGGATTTGTTGTGGAATGAAAAGCTGGTGCTTGGGGTTATTGCACTTGCCATAATTGTAACAGGCATTTACCCTAAACCCATTCTTGAACTTTCAAAACCTGCATTGGAAATCATACTCAATAAAGCAACTATTAAATAACCGAAAGTAAAGTGAATACGCTAATATATACTACCGCACTTGGATTATTTTGCATGATGGCAGAAGTGTTTAACCTGCGCAAACTCATGATACCGGTTATTCTTGCCGGACTCACAGCCATATTTTATGTTAATATTGCCAACTGGAACCACAGTGGTGATGTGGTGCTTTATGGTATTAATATGAGCCACATGGTTCAGATCGATCATTTTTCTATTGCTTTCAGTGGCCTCAGCATTTTGCTTGCAGCTTTTATTTTCATCCTATCGCATGATTATTATAAAAACGAGCAACACCACCTGAGTGATTACCTCTCCATATTATTATTTATACTATGCGGTGCATTGGTTTTATTTAGTTTTAATAATATGGCCATGCTTTTTCTGGGCATTGAAATTGTTTCCATTTCACTTTATATAATGGCCGGTAGCCGCAGGTTTGATGTGCGCTCAAATGAGGCTGGCTTCAAATACTTCTTACTTGGCTCATTTGCCTCCGGATTTTTATTGCTTGGAATTGCATTAATTTATGGCACAAGCGGCAGCTTTATTATGCAGCAAATTTCAAACTATGCCATTTCGGGTAATGTTAGCCCATTGTTTTATTTGGGCATGCTGCTAATGATAATGTCAATGCTGTTTAAGGTAGCTGCTGTACCTTTCCATTTCTGGAGTCCAGATGTGTATGAGGGGGCACCTGCTCTGGTTACAGCATTAATGTCAACCTTGGTAAAAGTAGCAGTATTTGCAGCGTTTTACAGACTTATGCTGTTTTGTTTCACCGGTACATTTGCCTATGCACAACAAATACTGGCACTAGTTGCAGCAGCCACTATAATTCTTGGCAATGCAGTTGCATTAAGTCAGCAAAAAGTAAAGCGCCTGCTGGCCTATTCGGGTATTTCGCACGCAGGTTATATGCTGCTTACACTGTTAAGCATTAATGGTGGCAATGCAGCAGCATTGTTTTTTTATAGCACCACCTATGCACTGGCCACACTTGGTATTTTTGCATTGGCCATTCCGGTATTTGCAGCCATGCGCAGTGAGCAGGTAGATGCCTTTAATGGACTTGGCAAAAAACATCCGCTCATGGCAGCCATGCTCACCATAGGCATGCTCTCACTTGCAGGCATACCACCATTTGCAGGTTTCTTAGGCAAATACTATATTTTTTCAGAGGCCATTATCAGCGGACAGGTAACTCTTACGTTTATCGCTATCATAAACTCTATAATTGGGGTGTATTATTACTTCAAAATTATTTTGGCCATGTATACCAAACCCGCTAATGATAACATTCCCGAACCAACGCCTGCATTTTGGCTGGTTGCAGGAGTGTGCGTAGCAGGTGGCATTATATTGGGCATTTTTCCGAATGCGCTTATTACTTTGCTGCAATAATAATAAGGCACCACTTCACCTTACCAATAACCATATATCTGCAGATTATTAAACAACTCACTAAGCTATGAGTAACTTTATGAGTTAACTAATTTTTATTTAGAACAACGCTTCGTTTCAAAAAGATTATCAAAGCACATTTAAAAACTTGTTCGTTGATTCTATTGCCTCACTTTCCTTAGCAAATATTATCAGATATATGGTTGTATATATTCATTGCATCAGAAAAATAACCAATCCATTTCAGCCTGCATAATAAGCTCGCTTACAATAGAAAGTAGTAATGTCTTTTTAAGCGGGTATAATTACCTTAAAGATAAATTTGTAGGGCTTAAAAACCAATTATCACACTTTTTGTTTACTTTGCATTAAACAAACGCCCACATGTTAGTGACCCTACGTCAGCTTCAATACGTGATAGCAGTGGCAGAAACTGGAAGTTTCTCCAAAGCGGCCGAACTATGCCATGCCGAGCAAAGCACCATTAGCCAGCAAGTAAAAACCATGGAAGAAAAGTTGGGTGTACAAATATTTGATAGACATTCCTTACCCGTTCGTATTACCCGAGAGGGCGAAGAAATTATATCTAAGGCCCGCTATATTATTGATAAAGTTGAGGAGCTGATTTTACCGTTTAAAGCAAAACCCAACAAATTCGCTCCTGCTGATAAGCCTGCAAAATTAGCCTGAGCTATTTCTTTTTCTTTTCCTTGTCTTTAAAATAACCCCGCAATAAGGTAGTAGATTTCAAAGCCTCCATATTCTGATTAAAATTATCTGCCCCTTGTTTAATGTGCTCTATTGACAGTTTCAAATCATTGCGCATTGCTGTATCTTTTACAAGTGTCCAGAATGTGCCTTTTCCATCATCTATTTTAGAAACCACAGCATCTAGTTCATTTGCAATTCGGTTTGCCCTATCGGTGGTGTTGCGTAGGGAAGCCATCGTTTGCTGAAGGTTTTCGTAAAATGTGGTATCGTTAACCATTGCCCCCAACATACCTTGCCCGGTCTTTACCTTATAAGCCATGCCATTCAGGTTATTAGCCAATTGCAAAGCCTTGATGCTTGCCAACTGAACATTTTGCATTACCATCTCAAGCTGTTTAGAAAGTGCAGTATCGGTTAGCAATTTCCACAAGGTGCCCCTGCTATTGCCAATTTCATCTGTAATATTTTTTAAATTAAAAGCAATTATGGAAACATATTCATTGGTTCGATTAAGCGTGCGCAGCATTTCATCAGTCTCTACAGGCTGCAGAGATAACAATGTATCACCGGATTCCAGTTTTGTTGCTGCCTGACCGGTATTGATAAGGTTTACCAGTTTATTACCCATAAGTCCATCTGTTCCTATGCTAGCAATTGCATCCTTTCTAATAAACTTGCTGTATTTATCCTTTATTACCAGTAATACACTAACTGAAGTATCACCGGTTATTTCTACCCGATGAACGGTTCCTACATCAGTTCCCGCAAAGCGCACATTGCTGCCTGTGTGCAATCCGCTAACATTACTAAACAATACAACCACTTTAAAATTGCTGCCGAAAATGTTTTGGTTACTACCAATTAAGTAAAGTGCCAAACTCATTAGAACTAATGCACTGATAATAAATAAACCCAATAAGAAGTGTCGTGTTTGTTGTGCTGCCATAATTATTCAAAAAATGAATGTACAAGTGAATCCGCATTCTTGCTAAGGCTATCATAACTGCCCGTTGCGTAATTAATACCATTAATAATTGCCATGATTCTATTGGCCGTAATTTTTGCGCAAGACATATCATGTGTAATAATAATGGCTGACATATGATAGCGATTTTGTAAATCTACAATAAGCCTGCTAATCTCCCTTGATGTAACAGGGTCCAAACCGGTGGTTGGCTCATCATACAAAATTATTTCCGGTTTCATAATAATGGTTCTGGCAAGTGCCACCCGTTTTTTCATACCGCCAGAAAGTTCTGAAGGCCTGAGCTTTCCTGTATGTTTCAATCCTACATTATCCAGAGCCTCCTCAATGAGCTTGTTTAACTCCGCACCTTGTATTCTTTTATTTAACCGTTTCATGGCAAAACCCATATTTTCTTCCACTGTCATAGAATCATACAAGGCACTACCCTGAAATAAAAATCCAATTCTGGTGCGCAAGGCATCTAGCTGCTTTTCAGTTAATGCTTCGATTTTATGATTGAGCACTTCTATGCTGCCACTGTCATAATTTATGAGCCTTACCAGACATTTAATTAATACAGATTTGCCGCTACCGGATTTACCAAGAACCACCAAATTTTCGCCTCTATATAACTCAAGAGATACCCCTTGCAACACCTTATTGCTGCCAAATGATTTATGTAAATTAATCATTTTAACCAGTACTTCTGAATTGTTTATCATATCTGGCCTGTTAAATAAAACCCAACATTTGTGAAATTTGCACAGCAAGAAGATCAATTACAAAAACCAGTAATGAGGCAAGCACCACAGCACTATTTGCAGCTTGCCCGACTCCTTCTGTTCCTTTATCGGCAGTATAGCCTTTGTAGCAACCAATTATGCCAATAATAAATCCAAAGAAATAAGATTTAAGAATAGAAGGAATCAAATCGCCAAAAGCTACGTTGGCAAACACCTTTTTAAAAAATAAATCAAATGTTACTGTTCCGCTTATGTTTACTGCAATCCATGATCCAGTGAGTGCAATGGCATCACCCAAAATTACCAACAAGGGCAACATAAGCGTGCATGACCATACTCGGGTAGAAACCAGGTAACGCATTGGGTTAACGGCAGAGACTTCCATCGCATCAATTTGCTCTGTTACCTTCATGGAACCCAACTCAGCACCCATGCTGGAGCCAACCTTACCTGCACAAATAAGCGCAGTAAGCACTGGGCCAATTTCTCTTACAATGGAGATTCCAACCATAGCCGGCAACCAAGATTCTGCCCCAAACAACTGCAAAGTTGGTCTTGACTGCATGGTAAGCACCAGCCCTATAATAAAAGCGGTGGTGCCTACTAGTGGTAATGATTTGTTGCCTATAACGAAGCATTGCCTTAGCAGCTCCTTCCATTCTCCTACCGGCCAAGCTCCCTTGCGCAAAAAGCGAAGCAGAAAAAGAAAAATGCCAGCTGCCTCAGATAAAATAAGCAAAAATGCCTTCGGAAATACAGACATAATCAAGTTTTATGCCAGTAAAAATAAACCATTTTAGGCCTAGTAAACATGAGGAAAATCAGCACCTTTAAATCTCATTAAACTATATTATGTTTGAATGAATCATCAACGGATTATAAACCTAATTAAACACACCACATCTTGAAAAAAAAGCTTATTCTCATTTTTGCAATTGTGGCCATTGCCTTGGCTGGTATTTTTGGTTACCTGCGCAGCGCTACAAAGAAACACAGCCCTGCTGATAAGATAGTATATGAGCAAAACGATGTTAAAATTGAGATAAGCTACTGCCGGCCTTACCGTAAAAACCGTCTGATTTTTGGGGAAGAAAAAAATGGCGCATTGCAGCCTTATGGAAAGTATTGGCGAGCAGGAGCTAATGAGGCCACCACATTTCAAGTAAATAAAGATATCGTTTTTAATGAACAGCCGCTTAAAGCAGGCATATACAGCCTTTATACCATACCTAGTGAAAGCAGATGGATTATTGCACTGAATAAAGATTTTGACCGCTGGGGCTTCCTGTCTCCAGATGAAGATAATGATGTGTTGCGTACTGAAGTAGCAGCAAACAATCAGGCTACTGAGCAGGAGCAGTTTCTGATAGCATTCTCGCAAGCAGACAGCATTGGCAATACGTTTCTTAACCTACACTGGGAACATACAATGGTTAGCATACCAATTAGTATCAAATAAGTTTTATTATCCCACAGCCATTTTAAACCTAAGAAATATGAGCATTGCTCCTAGTTTCTGAGGAGCTTCGTTACTTATTAATTCTGTAACATTTTTACACCTATGAGATATATCATAAAATATGTCTGTATTGCTTTTGAAATTTGCAAACAGAATAATGACAACTTTCCAAGATATCATCAGTGATAAGACACCGGTTTTGGTGGACTTCGCAGCAGAATGGTGTCAGCCATGCAAGACAATGGCACCTATACTTAAAGAAGTTGCCGTAGAATTGGGAGAGGAAATAAGAATAATAAAAGTGGATGTTGACCGTAATCAGCAAGCTGCTGCTCACTATGAAATTAGAGGTGTCCCAACATTGATGTTATTCAGAGAAGGCAAATTATTATGGAGGCAGTCAGGAGTAATACCGGCCTCTCAGCTAATAGGTATTATCCAATCATTTATCAAGTAAAAAAACAAAAGGACGATGTTATCATTTTTAAAAAAACTAACCGGGAGCGAAAAGAAAGAGCAGGTGCTTTTGCAGGCCATTAGCAGAAATGCTCTAATCGTTGACGTAAGAACGGAAAATGAATTTAACGGAGGGCATATTCAGGGTTCAAATAATATTCCGCTGAATAAAGTAGTTGGCAAGGCTGGGGAGTTTATACATTCCGGAAAACCAATTATTGTATGTTGTGCAAGCGGCATGCGCAGTAGCCAGGCTGCTGCTATACTTTCTTCTAAAGGTGTTGAAATTTATAATGGCGGCTCATGGGTTAGCTTACAGCGTTTAATTCAAACAAACAGTTAATATGAGTACTTTACACCGCACTGATACTGTTTTTAAAAGCGGTATGGCATTCGATACGAATATTAATGGGCATACCATTAGACTTGATACAACTCCTGCAGGCGGTGGTTTAAACTCAGGCCCAAGTCCAAAACCACTTTTGCTCTCTGCTTTGGCAGGTTGCACAGGTATGGATATTGTTTCCTTACTTAACAAAATGCATGTGCCCTTTGACGAATTAAGCATAGAAACGCAGGCAGTTTTATCTGATGATCACCCGCGCGTTTACATTTCTTGTTCACTCCTCTATAAAATTAAATTTGCCAATCCCAATCCTACTTACCGTGAAAAAATGGAAAAGGCAGTACAACTATCCAAAGAGAAATACTGTGGTGTAAATGCAATGCTTAACAAAGCTTTTCCTGTTTCTTTTGAGATTTTATACCTCTAATTTAAAACATAATTTGGCTGACAACTAGTCTAAACAAAAAAGCTGCTCTAGGAGCAGCTTTTTTGTTTATAGAACTTAAGGTAGGCAGTTTAACTAAACTCCTCTATTGGAGAACAATTTTATGTGTGAATCCTGAATCGCCTACCTTAACCTGAAGAAAATACATGCCGTTTTTAAGATTCAGTACATTCCTATCAATGATTAATTTGTGCATTCCTGATTCTTTCACTTCATTACTTAACGCAGCAATGTGTTTACCTGCAATATCCATTAAATCAATTTTAACGGCACCTTTGCTGTGTGTTTCAAAAGATATGTTGGCTGTATGATTAAATGGATTTGGATATACCTCAAATTTTATATCGGAAGGCTTAAGCGTTTCATTAACACTGGTATTGAGACCAACCTGTAAATTATCCAGATACAAATTATGGCCACCCTGGTAGGTGAATGTAATCTTGAACCTAACATTATTTAATTGTGCACCTGTTCCAACCTCTGGTCCCTTGATTTCAAGTTTTTTCCACTGAGTCTGATTAGTAGGGATATAATATCCAACATTCTGAAGCGGAGCTAAATTCGTGTTTAATGCATTGGGTGTTGTTGCCGTTGCCGAGCCCTCAACATTTAGTCTCCTTAGCCATGTTTTACCACAATCTGTAGAAACATAAATTGCTAAACCATCTCTGGAATCATTGGTATTTGCAGCAGAGATATAGCTTGATGCAAATGAATAGAAAAATTGAAGATAAGCTTGACTGCCTCCACTTAAGTTAAATGTTGGAGAGATAAGAGAATAAGCAGAACCAAAACTGAGAGAAGACCTTTCTAAAACCATGCTGTAACCACCTGAGTAAACCGCATTGGTTGTTCTGAGCCAGCGGGCATTTGGGGTTTCATTTTCAAAGTACCATCCTTTACTAATAAAATCATTGATATAATCCCAGTCGGCATAGGAAACACTGCCATCCTTTGGAATATTATTGGGATCCTCAACAAATATTGCTTTCTCAAAAACCTTGGTTGTTGTACCTATGGCATTGGTTACTTTAAGCGTAATATTCTTCCATCCCGGTGAGCTCCACCTAACCGTTGGAGTGGTAGTAACATCTGTTGCAGGAGTTGCCCCTTCGCCAAAATTCCATTCGCGTGCTGTAATTGCTCCGTTGTAAGAGTTGTCTCTGAATGTAAAATCAACACCTGTGCAAACAGCAAAGTTACCGGTAGTACTGCTAAAAGCAGGAACAGGAGGACAGGAAGGTGCACTTGTAACATCAACACCGGTTCTTACCAAATTTTCCGGTTGCCACAATTCTTTCCTGTAATTATCCAAACAGAAATGCATTCTTGCCACTTGTTGGGTGGTAAACATGTTACTCGCACTATCACCTGTATAATAATCCATAAAGTTTTCAATTTGGTCAGGCAAATCAGGGTTATCTGAGCCGCAGGTATTAGGGGTTCTAACCACTTCCTGGTTGCTCACAGTTGTGCAAGGGCTTTGCTTGCAATTTACAGCAGGGCAGCATGGCCTTAAACCTTCCTGCCATTTATAAGTAGTTGGCGTTTCTTGTATTCCGTCTCCTTCATTATCGCAGCTATCGCCCTGGAATGGATGGTATAAACCAAACCAGTGTCCTGCTTCATGTGTAGCTGTTGTAACGTTAGGCGTTTGACCCGGTAATGATGTTCCGATATTGCCAAACTCATTATGTATAACCATAATGCCATCAGTAATGGAAGAAGATGTGCCACCTGCAAAGAACGGGAACTGTGCATAACCAGCGAGAGCAATGCCGGGGCCGCGACTTATGGTTCTAACCACCCAGATATTAAAATATCTTTTGGTATCCCATGAGCTCAGTTTTTTAAGATTATCGTTACCCCTATCTGTAAGCGGAGTAAAAACGCGAACAATACCATTTGTGCAGTTGCCATTTGGATCTTTTTTGGCTAAACGAAACTCTATATTGGCATCTTCAGCAATATCTTTAAAATAAGAACGTACCCTACCAATATCGCTATTCTTTTTCCTGAAAGACTTATTCATAAAGTCAATTTCGCTTTGAATTTGTGCATCGGAAATATTTTCTGATCCATTGTTATGAAATATGTGCACTACCACCGGGATGATGTACTTGGGCTGAGCGCTTTTTCCATAAGCCGACATACTATTCCTGAATTCCTGAGGATTGTAGGTTTTCATGAAATTCTTTAGGTTGGCTTCAAACTGCATCTTCGATTCCATCAGCTGAGGACTAATCTGTATTTGGTCTCTCAGATGTTCATCAGTTCCGCACATTTTAACAACTTGGGCAGAAGCTCCTAAAGAAACTGCTGCGACCATCATGCTAACTATTATTTTTTTCATATAAACAATTAATTATTCTTTTAAGTTACCCTTTTAGAGGCTATTTTGACTGGCAAAATAATAAATTTCTGTTTGTAGTCAATTAACCAGTACAATTTATATGTAAACAACCTGTAAAAACCTGATTGTAAACACTAAAACCCTAGAAGAGAACACTTCTGAAATACGCACTTAAATTCATTAGCTTCCTGATTACCTAACAATTTTATTTTTGATGCACAATCGAAAACCTTTTAAAGGGTAAATCCCAAAAAAATAAATCCCTCTGCATAATTACAAATATCAATTGAATAATCCCTAAGTAAGCCTAAAGCGTTGGATCCGAAGTTCTTTTGTGCTCCCACACCTCCATATCAAACAGCTTTCTATTATCAATACTTAACCGAAGCGCAGTGCATACCTGATGAAAACCCTTGCTTCCTGCAGCCCCGGGATTAAAATGCATCAAACCATTTTTGGGGTCCTTCATCACCTTTAAAATATGCGAGTGCCCACAAACCATAAGATCGGGCACCTTGAGCCGCAATTGCTGCTTAAAAATGCGACTGTAATGGCCCGGATAGCCACCAATATGAAGCATACATACCTCCAACCCTTCAACTTCAAACCGATTTACTTCAGGATAGTGCATCCTAACTGATCGATCATCAATATTCCCCCAAACGCCCCTCACAGGCTTAAAAGCTTTAAGCTTTTCAATCGTTTCCATATTACCCCAATCTCCGGCATGCCATAATTCATCACACTCCTTAAAGAAAGTGAATAAATAAGGATGCAAGTAACCATGCGTATCAGATAAAATGCCAACTCTTTTCATAAAGGCTATATTTGCCGTGTATGACTTTTTACATTGTAATCATTACCTGCATAGTTAGCATTTTAGGGTTTTACAACCAAGCACTAACCCATCAACTTATTTTTGAGCCTTATGCTGTGCATAGGCATAAACAGTGGTACCGCTTTTTTACCTGCGGCTTACTTCATGCAGATTTCATTCACTTGACCGTAAATATGTTTGTATTATACTCTTTTGGCAATGCTGTTGAGCAATACTATGCAATTGCATTTGGTTATACTAAGAGTATAATATTGTATTTGTTACTTTATATTTCAGCAATAGGAGCAGCAAACGTTTCAACCTATCAAAAATACATGCACAGCAGTAACTATAGATCACTGGGTGCATCTGGTGCAGTATCAGCAATTGTATTTGTGTTTATCTTATTCAGGCCCTACCAAAAAATTTACCTTTATGGATTAATAGGACTTCCTGCAATAGTCTGGGGAATTGCATATATGGCATACTCCTGGTATATGAATCAAAAAGCTACAGATAATGTAAACCATGAGGCCCATTTTTTTGGGGCTGTGTATGGAATGTTATTTACCATTGTGTTCAAGCCCTCTTTATTCCTGTTCTTTATCAAACAGGTATTTTGGCTGATTTAAAAGTAAAAGCCAATTCGAAAATCCCAAGGAGAAACCCTAAAATTTCTGGTAAAACTACCCGGCTGGGATAAATTATCTTGGCGCCATAATACATCGTATAAAATAAGTATATATGCACCACCACGACCAACCTCCTGCACATAACTTGGGCCAAGAAACAAGGCGTTGTTCCAAATACGCTTTGTTATACCGATTTCGTTAAAAGCTGTAAAATTCATGGCATTATATTCTGCATAACCAAAAATTTCACTAAATAATCTATGACGCACAAAAAGATTAGGCCCATAGGAGTTATCTGAATACGTTATTTTAGTTCCACCAGAATATTGTATTTCTCTACTCCAATAAAAATAGGTAAACCCCACACCCACACCCATGTTATCATTTACACGATATAATGCCTGAGGCTGCAGCAGGAAACTAGATGCACCCTGGCCAAAACCTCCGCCAATGTTTCCACCAAAACTTATCTGATCCCAAAAGTTTACCGGCTTTTCATACTTATTATCAGCATCTTCTTTCTTCTGCTCATCAAGCCGTTTCAACTTTCGTTGTGCCATTGCCGAATTAGCAGAGAACAAAGCAATCATTAAGATAATGAACCTGTGTAAATGCATAGCTCGTTTATAAATAAATTGTAAGTAACTGTAGATTTAATTGCGAAAAAAATAACCCTGAATTATTGGCGAATTTAACTGAATAAACCTTATTTCGCATTGCTTTTTTAAATAGTATAAAATGAATAAAATTCATAACTTTTCTGCAGGCCCGGCTATTTTACCGCAGTCTGCAATTGATGCTTCCATTGAAGCACTTAAAAATTTTGCAGGTACCGGCTTATCACTGATCGAGATTTCACATCGCAGCAAGGAATATGAAGCTGTAGTGGAAGAGGCTACACAATTGGTTAAAGATATTCTGAAATTGGGTGATGATTATGCTGTTATTTTTCTGCAGGGAGGGGCCAGTCTTCAGTTCGATATGATACCGATGAATTGGTTAGGCGAAGGAGAATCCGCAGCCTATACCAACACGGGTGTTTGGGCAAGCCGTGCCATTAAAGAAGCAAAACTATTTGGCAATGTAAATGTACTGGCAAGCAGTGAAGATAAGAACTTCAGCTATATCCCTAAAAATTATTCTATACCTGCAGATGCAAAATATTTTCACTGCACAAGTAATAACACGATTTATGGTACAGAAATGTTCAGCTTCCCTGAAACAAATGCTATTCCGCTTGTTTGCGATATGAGTTCGGATATTTTCAGCAGACCTTTTGATGCTAATGCATTCGATTTAATTTATGCTGGTGCACAAAAAAACATGGGGCCTGCAGGAACAACATTGGTTATTATAAAAAAATCGTTCCTTGAAAAAAGAACCAAACGTAGCATACCAACTATGCTTGATTACAAGGTGCATATTGAAAATGGAAGCATGTATAATACACCGAGTGTGTTTGCCATTTTTGTTTGTATGCATACCCTGCGTTGGATCAAATCAATTGGGCTGGAAGCAATGGGCGATCGCAATAAGGCTAAAGCAGATTTGCTTTACAACGAAATCGACCGGAATAGCTTGTTTACCGGTACTGTTGAAAAAGATGACAGAAGCCGCATGAATGTTAATTTTGTATTGACCAATAAGGAACACGAAGCTGAATTCATTAAATTTTGCGAAAGCAGAAATCTAAGCGGATTAAAAGGTCATCGTTCAGTTGGTGGATTAAGAGCAAGTTTGTACAATGCTCTCGAGCTAGAAAGCGTGCAGGTGCTTGTGAATGCAATGCAGGAATTTGAGGCACTTAAGGGTTCTCGGGCTTAATAGTTTTATAGCTTTATATCAGAATAAATAATGATGGCGAATGGAAAGAGTTTTTGAATCGTTCGAAGAATTAAATCCTTACAAAATACTAAGAGAGACAAGAAGTGAAGTTAGTAACCTAACAAAAATATTTCCCAAAATTGAAGAATTCCGATTAACACGCCAAATTATAAGAGTCAGTAGGTTGGTTACTGCAAATATTGCAGAAGGGCATGGAAGACATTTTCCCGAAACAAAATATGAAATTTTGTATTAAAGTTAGAGGCTCGCTAAATGAATTAATTGAGCATTTAATTGTAGCTTTGAACAAAAACAATGTTTCTATCGTGAAACTCGATTAGCTTAAGAATATGGTTTTCATTAAACAGTAAGACATTAAAATGCTATTTAACTAAAAGAAAAAGCAAATTCATAAAACCAATAACCATTAAATCCATAACTAACTATGACCAAAATACTTGCTAATGATGGCATTGATGCCACAGGAAAAAAGATGCTGGAAGCAGCAGGATTCGAGGTAGATACCAATAAGATTCCTCAAGAAGAGTTAGCTCATAAATTAAAGGGGTATGATGCAATTATTGTGCGAAGCGCAACGAAGGTAAGAAAAGATTTAATAGATGCCTGCCCAGGGCTTAAGCTTATTGGTCGTGGTGGTGTTGGAATGGATAATATTGATGTAGCGTATGCAAAAAATAAAGGCATAGCAGTAATTAATACCCCCGCCTCCTCTTCCATATCGGTAGCAGAGCTTGTATTTGCTCATATTTTTACAGGCACCAGATTTCTTCAAGTAACCAATCGTGTAATGCCTGACAAAGGAGATACAGAATTTGCAAACCTTAAAAAAACTGCATCAAACGGAATTGAACTTAAAGGTAAAACAATGGGCGTTTACGGATTTGGTCGCATTGGTCAGGAAGTAGCTAAAATTGCCGTAGGTCTAGGCATGAAAGTGCTGGTATTTGACCCATATGTGAATGCTGTAGACTTAAGCCTAGAGTTACCTGCGCTGGGTCAAAATTCAAGAATAAAACTAACAATTAATACGGTGAGTGAAGAATCGGTTATTGCCCATGCTGATTTTATTACATTCCATATACCATTTAATGAAGGCAACAAAGCAATAATAGATTCAGCTAAGATGAGTAAGATGAAAAAAGGCGTTGGTTTGATTAACTGCTCCCGAGGTGGTGTAATCAGTGAAACAGATTTGCTGGCAAACTTGAACAGCGCCCATGTAGCTTTTGCAGGCTTAGATGTATTTGAAAAAGAACCTCCTGTTAATATGGCAATATTAAAACACCCTCATGTAAGTTTAAGTCCGCATATTGGAGGCAGTACACAGGAAGCTCAAAATCGCATTGGTATTGAATTGGCTGAAAAAGTGATTGAGTACTTCAAGAAATAACCCTTAACAATCTCATACTCGATACACATATGGCTATTGTAAAACCATTTAAAGCCTTACGTCCATCAAAAGATAAGGTAGCATTTATTTCTGCACCCAGCTACGACTCTTCTAGCAAAGACAAATCCTTTGCAGAGCTGGAAGCAAACCCATACAGCTACCTTCATATTGTTAAGCCATACCTGCACTTTAAGGGAGAAAAGAAAAATCCTGAAAAGCATTTTCCTCTAGGACTTGATTACCTTAATAAATTTAAGGAGCAAGGCTGGTTTATTAAGGATGAAAAAGATTCTTACTACATATATCGAACAATAAAAGGAAGTAATGCCTATACCGGAATTATTGCAACAGCAAGTGTTGACGATTATAATATGAACAGGATTCTGAAGCATGAAAATACTTTAACCGAGAAACAAAACGAACTAGCCGATCATATTAGATGGTTTAAGCAATTGGGTAATCCTGTTTTATTAACCTACCCCGACTCTTCCAAGATTGAAAGCCTAATTAATCATTATATCGAACATCATATACCTGAATACAATTTTATAAGCAGCGATCAGTTAAAACATAATCTATGGGTTGTAAATAGTGAGCGAGATATTGAATTGATTAAAGGCGAATTTGAAAACATCCCCATATTATACATTGCAGATGGGCATCATCGAAGTGCCGGGGCTGCAGCACATTGCGATCATCAGAGAAATATAAATCCATTGTTTAACGGGAACGAAAGCTTCAATTTTTTTCCTGTTTGCCTGATTCCATTTAGTAAACTTCATATTCTGGAATATCACCGACTCGTCAAAGATGAACTGGTACACCAGCCGCAATTCATGCAGGAAATTGCCAGATACTTCGACATCATTCCAAGCGGAAACCTACCCGTTCAGCCACTAAAGCCAAAAGAATTTGGCATCTATTTTAATCACACAGCATATTTGCTCAAATTAAAGGCGCCTTTTACGAATGAACTGAAAGGCATACTAGAGAACCTTGACGTAAGTGTAGTGGAAGAGTTTATTCTCAAAAGAATATTTCACATAAAAGATAGCAAAACTGACAGGAGATTATCATTCATAGATGGCAGTAAGGGGATTCTCACTTTGCAGGAAACGATAGATAGAAAAGAGTTTGATTTGGCTGTAACACTTTACCACACCAGTATTGAAGAGGTGAAGAGTGTTGCAGAAAACAACCTTATTATGCCTCCTAAATCAACTTGGATTGAGCCCAAGTTGCGCACAGGTTTAATTATTTACGAAACGGAGTAATCACTTACTTCAATGCGCTTAAGCCTGAGCAGGCTTTTTTAATGCGAGAATGCTGAAATCAGTATCAACTTTTCTTATGGTATTGGTTAAGTGACCTAGACCTGTAATTTCCATTTCAACCACATCGCCTTCTTGCAGCCATTTCGGTTTATAGTTTTTATCATTCAATAAACCAGTACCGTTAAGTTCAAGGAAACAGCCAGTTCCAACAGTTCCTGATCCAATGACGTCACCAGGTAAAATGTCAACTCCATAGGCACAACGTTCGAGTATTTCGGCAAATGTCCAATCCATATCACCAACATTACCCTCACTAACCAATTTGCCATTTACCCAACATTTCATGTTTAAGTTGTAATTGTTGCCCACATGACCTGATTTAGCGGGTATTTTATATGCTTCCAGTTCATCAGGAGTTACAAAGTAAGGGCCAATAACGGTAGAGAAATCCTTTCCTTTAGCCGGACCAAGGTTGAGTAGCATTTCTTCCATTTGAAGTGTTCTAGCACTCATGTCATTCATAATCATAAAGCCAGCAATGTAAGCATCAGCTTCAGCAGCTTTAATATTTCTTCCTTTCTTACCAACTACAATAGCAGCCTCCAATTCGAAATCCAATTTGTTAAGATGATCAGGCATACAATAAATATCTCCAGGACCCTGAATGGCATTATGATTGGTAAAATAAAAAATTGGGTATTGATCAAATTCAGGTATCATGGGCACACCTCTGTTTCTGCGCGCAGCAGCTACGTGTTGACGAAATGCATACCCATCTCTACATGAAGTTGGATTTGGAACTGGGGCCTGTAATTCTGCATCGGTTTCGGAAATTAAGTTTGGCATTAGTTTCCCTGATTTTATATCCGCATCAATCTGTAAAGCTTTTTGCATAGCTGATTCACCTGCAAAAAGAAAGTCACGCATATTATTAGGCAAACTGCTATCGGCCGTTTGCATATCTGCAATCATGCCGTTGTAATAAATACCCAAGCGGGTTTTGTTCTGATGTAAATAAGTAACTAGTTTCATAATCTAATAGCGAAGTAAATATGAGTTGATTTATAGCTTTGGTAAATTGATTTTATCAGGCACAATAATAACCTCTGGAAACTCCTCCAGCATCTTTTTATAAAGCGCATGCGCTTCCAAACGGTTTCTGAAATCACCAACACGCACCCTAAAATTGGGCTGCTGATAAATCAGGTAAGCATCAGCGTCTGGGTATAATTGCAAAAATTTATTACGTGCATCTGTTGCGCCTTTTCTATCAGCATCAGAGTAAATTTGAATACGAAAACCGGGAATACCTTCAGCTAGTTTATTCCCTTCAATATTTTTTTGAATTAAAGAATCAACCTGAGGATCGCTTGTAATGGTTGTAGCAGTTTGGCTATAACTCTTGCTGCAGATTAGTAAAAGTATAATGCCTGCAATAATCTTAGCTCGGAGATGCAGTGTATTGTATGGCATAAGTTATGATTCGGAAGCTACCAATTCTAAACCGGATGAAGTACCAAGTCTGGTTGCTCCTGCCTTAATTAATTGCTCAGCAAACAATTTATCTTTTATTCCACCTGAAGCCTTGATTTTAATTTTAGCAGGCAAAATTTTTCGCATCAACTCTACCGCTTCAATGGTAGCACCTGCCGGAGCATAACCTGTAGAGGTTTTCACAAAATCAGATTCGCAATCAATACAAATCCTGCATGCTTTTTCAATTTCCTCATCATTGAGGTAAGCAGTTTCAATAATTACTTTGCATTGCTTATTCTGTAAATGGCAAGCTGTAATTACAGCTTGAATGTCGTTTTGAACGGCTGCATAATCGCCTGCTTTAAATGCAGCAATATTCATTACCATATCAATTTCATCTGCACCGGAAATAATAGCTTTTTTTGTTTCCTCAACCTTTGATGCAACCGTTGAGTAGCCCAATGGGAAACCTACAACAGTAACAATTTTAACCGGTGCCTTTTTAATTGTTTTTTTAGCGAGCTGAACATAATATGGTGGCACACACACTGCATAAAATTGATGTTCTATTGCCTGCTCACAAAGGCTAATAATATCCTGCTGATTACAATCAGGCCTGAGCATAGTATGTTCGATATGCCCGGCCAAAGTTGATATTTCTGTCGTTTCCATAAATTTATCTTTCATCATGCTTCCTCTTTACCATGGCAAGCTTTGTATTTCTTGCCGCTGCCACATGGACAAGGATCATTTCTTCCTATTTTAACCACTCCCTTTATTTGTTGTTGTTTAGCTGCTTCATTACTCTGCCCTGACGCAGCAAGTGCTGCAGCCCTTTGTGCCTCTGCAATTTCATCTGTTCTACTGGTTTGAAGCCTTTCCTGCCTGCGTTGCTGCACCTGAGCTTCCTGCAAATTCTCTGAACGTTCTACCGGTATATAGGCTTTAAAAAGCATGGATAAAACATCGCGATTTATTCTGCTCAACATAGCTTTGAATAAATTGAATGACTCGAGTTTATATATAAGCAACGGATCCTTTTGCTCAAATACTGCATTCTGTGCAGACTGCTTCAATTCATCCATTTCTCTGAGGTTTTCCTTCCACTCATCATCAATAATCCAAAGTGTAGCAAACTTTTCAAAGGTTTTAAACAAATCCTTGCCATTGCTTTCATAAGCACGCTTAAGGTTTACCGGTATCTGCATACCCCTGATGCCATCTGTAAAAGGCACTGCTATATTTTCAATCTGACTACCTCTACTATTGAACAAATCATTTACCACAGGGAATGCATCTTTTGCAATGCTTTCCTTTTTATGATTATAATGCACTAATAATTCAGCAAATAAGGTGTCGGCAATCTGTTCCGTTTTGCCGTTTAAAAATTGTCCCTCATCAATTTTAGGTTCATAGGCAAATAAACGGAGGCATTCAAATTTAAACTCATGATAATTCTTCTGATCCTGATACTCCTCTACCAGTTCATGTGTTAAATCAGCCAGCATATTGTTTATATCAAGACCTAGCTTATCACCGTAGAGTGCATTTCTTCTTTTTGTATAAATTACTTCACGCTGTGAATTCATCACATCATCATACTCCAATAAGCGTTTACGTATGCCAAAGTTATTTTGTTCTACTTTTCGCTGTGCACGTTCAATATTTTTTGTAATCAGAGAATGTTCAATATTTTCTCCTTCTTTCATGCCCAGCCTATCCATAATGGATGAAATACGCTCGCTTCCGAAAAGCCTCATCAAATCATCTTCCAGTGAAACATAGAATCTGGACGAACCCGGATCGCCCTGCCTGCCCGCACGGCCGCGTAACTGACGGTCAACCCTCCGTGATTCATGGCGCTCTGTACCAATTATGGCCAGGCCCCCAACTTCTTTTACACCTACACCCAGTTTTATATCCGTACCACGACCCGCCATATTGGTTGCAATTGTTACTGCACTTTTTTGGCCTGCTTCTGCTACAATATCTGCTTCGCGCTGATGCTGTTTAGCATTCAATACATTGTGTTTAATTTTTCTGAGTGTAAGCATGCGGCTTAACAACTCAGAAACCTCTACAGAAGTTGTTCCCACCAGCACTGGTCTGCCCTGCTCAATCAGTTTTACAATTTCATCAATAACGGCATTATATTTTTCACGTTTGGTTTTATAAATTACATCATTTTCATCTTTACGTGAGATGGATCTGTTTGTTGGAATAACAACTACATCCAGTCTATAAATTTCCCAGAACTCACCTGCTTCCGTCTCAGCAGTTCCAGTCATACCTGCCAGCTTATGATACATGCGGAAATAATTTTGTAAGGTGATGGTGGCATAGGTTTGTGTGGCAGCTTCTACTTTTACATTCTCTTTGGCTTCAATGGCCTGATGCAATCCGTCACTGTAGCGCCTGCCCTCAAGCACACGACCGGTTTGCTCATCTACAATTTTAACCTTACCATCAGCTATAATGTATTCCACATCACGATCGTAGACACAATATGCCTTCAACAATTGATTTACGGCATGTATACGCTCAGATTTAACTGAGAAATCAAGCATGAGCTGATCCTTACGTTTAATCTTCTCTTCATCTGTAAGACTTGATTTTTCTATTTCTGCTATTTCGCTTCCCACGTCTGGTATAATGAAGAAATGCTGATCCTCTCCGTTGGCAGTTATCAGCTCTACTCCTTTATCCGTTAGCTCAACACTGTTGTGCTTTTCATCAATAACAAAATACAAATCAGCATCAACCTTATACATCTCCTTTGATTGATCCTGCATGTAAAAATTTTCGGTTTTATTTAAAACCCCTCTCATACCTTGCTCGCCCAGAAACTTAATCAGGGCGCTGTTCTTTGGCAGGCCTCTGTATGCTTGTAGCAGCTTAAACCCACCATCTTTTTCGTTTCCTGATGCAATTAATTTCTTAGAATCTGCCAATGCAGTATTTAAATACGTTTTTTGGGCCTGCACCAATTTCTCTATTCTTGGCTTAAGTGCATAAAATTGCTGGTCATCACCTTTAGGTACAGGTCCGGAAATTATAAGCGGTGTTCGGGCATCATCAACCAAAACAGAGTCAACTTCATCAACCATGGCAAAGTGGTGTTTGCGTTGAACAAGTTCTGATGTATCACGACTCATATTATCGCGCAGGTAATCAAAACCAAATTCATTGTTGGTGCCATAAACAATATCCGCCATGTAGGCTTTTCTGCGCTCTTCTGAGTTCGGCTGATGATAATCTATACAATCTACGCGCAAACCATGAAACTCAAATAAGGGGCCATTCCATTCACAGTCTCTTCGGGCAAGATAATCGTTTACTGTTACCAGGTGCACGCCTTGTCCGGCCAGCGCATTTAAATAAGCAGGCAATGTGGATACAAGGGTTTTTCCCTCACCGGTTGCCATCTCAGAAATTTTACCCTGATGCAGCACAATACCACCAATAAGTTGCACATCATAGTGCACCATATTCCAGGCAATAAGGTTTCCTGCTGCCTCCCAACTATTGCTCCAAATCGCTTTATCACCTTTTATTACAACAGGTTTTTTAGGCTTGATTCTGGTACTCAATTCTCTGTCAAAGTTTGTTGCTGTTACTTCCAGTTCTTTATCTTCCGATAGCCGCCTTGCGGTTTCTTTAACGACAGCAAAAGCCTCAGGCAGAATATCCATCAGCACTTTTTCAAGAGACTCATCTCGTTGTTTCCTCAGCGTATCTATTTCCTTGAATACAACTTCTTTCTCACTAAGGTCTAGTTCAGCGTCCTCAGATTTTGCCTTTAATGTATTAATCTCAGCATCAATATCTGTTAGATATTCATTTATTTGTTTTTTGAAAGCCAGTGTCTTGGCACGCAGCTCATCATGCGAAAGCGTACGAAGTTTTTCGTATGCTTGATTAATTTCTGATACAAACGGGGTTATTTCTTTCAGATCTCTCTCCGACTTGCTTCCAAATACCTTTGTTATTGCTTTAAATACTGTTCCAATCATTTAATAATTCCGACTTAAGGGCTGTAAAAATAATACAATATTGTGAATAGCGATAGTGCTATTTATAGGCATAAATAAAGCCAATTGCGAGCTTCTTGTCAAAATGGCATCATAACCTTCATAAGTCTTTGATTTAACAGTAATGATAATGGCACGATTTTTATTTAAATTCGACCGCCAATTGTAACCCAAATGAAAATAATCTCCATTAGTTTACTTATTTTCAGCACAATAAGTTTATCTGCACAAAACCCAAGGATAAAACCTGCACCTACAAATCCGGGTGCAAAAAAAACAACTACAGGACCAACAACTTCACCTGCTCCAAGTCGCAGCAGTTCCAATCCTATCTCCCCAACTACTCCAGCCAGCCCTGCACCGGCAACTACTACACCTAAAAATTCAGTACCGGCAAATACCATTCCTGCTGATGTAGCCTCTCCCGTTTCTAGTACCGAAACTTCAAGCCCTGAAGCGCTTAAGAATAATGTAATTTTGAACTTTGGTGGCATTTTAGGCCTGCCTCATGGCGAATTCAAGGATATAAGCAACAACTGGGGTTACGGTATGTCGGTTAAACTGGCATACAATCCTTTTCATAGTTTGCTGGTTGGAGAGTATGTGAGACCCTTTCTGTTGGGCTTGGAAGTTCAACACATTTGGTTTGGTGCAAAAACTGAGAATTTCAGTCAAACAGAAGACTTTTACGTAAATGATATTGAGTCAAGGGTATCTTCCGGAGCGATAGGCATAGGCCTTTCAGGCAGATGTGAATTTTTGAGCTACAAATTTTATCCTTTCGTTGAATACAATGCAGGTTTTAGATTTTTTAGCGGATCCAATAATGTAACCATAACCAAAACTCCTAGACCAAATGTTCAGGGAAGCATTACAACCGACAATGCCTCAAGAACTTTAGAGGCATCTACAGTGGGGTATTATGGATTTGGCGGAGGTTTAGGTTTCTCTAATGGGCATCACTTTAGATTTGAACTCAAACTAAATTATCAATATGGAGGCAATGCAACATATATTGATCCTGAGTCCGTAGCATTTGATTCTAACAATAGAATCAGTTATAAAACCAAGAGCTCTAAAACCGATATGTTTATTCCCTTTATTGGATGCTCATTTTTATTTTAAACCAATTCATTTTCAGAACCCACTTAGTTCATTACTTTTGCCAGCATTATGAAGTTAACGGAAATTTTAAACCAGCATAAAAACGAAACCCTATTCTCTATAGAAATCTTACCTCCTTTAAAAGGTAAGGACATTAAATCATTGTTTGATGGCATTGAGCCTTTGATGGAATTTAAGCCTGCGTTTATTGATGTAACCTATCATAGGGAAGAATATATTTTACGTAAAAGAAAAGATGGTAGCTTTGATAAAGTATATACACGCAAACGCCCGGGTACGGTTGCAATTTGTGCGGCAATCATGAATCGATACAAAGTTGAAGCCGTACCTCATTTAATTTGTGGTGGATTTAACAAAGAAGAAACTGAAAATGCATTGATAGACCTTAATTTTTTGGGCATACAAAATGTATTGGCTTTGCGAGGTGATGGCATTAAGAATGAACCAAGTTTTGTTCCTGAGCCTGATGGCAATAAAAACTCTCTTGAATTGCTGGAACAAGTTACAAGTATGAATAGTGGACGTTATCTGGATGAAGAATTGGAAAACGCAACTCCAACAAATTTCTGCATCGGTGTATCTGGTTATCCGGAGAAACATTTTGAAGCACCTAACATGATGAGCGATTTAAAATGGCTTAAATCAAAGGTTGATGCCGGTGCAAACTACATTGTAACCCAAATGTTTTTTAACAATCAGAAATATGCTGAATTTGTTTCTAAATGCCGTGATATGGGAATCAACATCCCAATTATACCGGGTATTAAACCGCTTACCACCAAGAAACAATTAACTGCATTGCCTAAAATATTTCATATTGATTTACCTGAAACCTTGGTTGATGCCGTAGAAAAATGCAAAGACGATAAAGCTGTAAAACTAATTGGAATTGAGTGGGCTATTCAACAATCCATTGAGCTTAAAAAAATGGGTGTGCCCGTTTTACATTACTATACCATGGGGCTTAGCGAAACTACCAAAGCTATAGCATCAAAAGTTTTCTAATTGAGAAGATACCTAATCGCCCGTTTTGCGTTTTAATTTTTCTTTAAAAATCTTCTCAAATTTTTCAAGCTTGGGCCTAATTACAAATTGGCAATAAGGCTCATCCTTATTAAGGTTATAATAATTCTGGTGATAATCTTCTGCTACATAAAATTCGCCTAGCGGTAAAACCTCCGTAACAATCTTGTTGCTAAAGGCCCCTGACTTATCTAATTTATTTATTAATGAAACCGCCTCTTCCTGTTGCTCCTTATTAGAATAAAAAATAACAGATCGATATTGTGTACCAATATCATTTCCTTGCCTGTTTAAAGTTGTAGGATCGTGGCTCAAGAAGAATGCCTGTAATAAATCTTTATAAGTTATTTCCTGAGCATTATATAAAATACGTATAACTTCTGCATGTCCTGTTTTACCATAACACACCTCACGATAAGTAGGATTTTTAACATCACCACCGCTATATCCAGACTCCACTTTCACTACTCCCTGTAGTTGCAGATATACTGATTCAACGCACCAGAAACAACCCCCTCCAAACACAGCGATATCCATTGGTTTGCTTGCATTTTCTTCTATCATTTCTGTATTATTAATATTTGAAGTTGGATTGGTCGGTTGTGAGCAAGAGAACTGCCATATAAGCGTAACAAACAAAAGCAATACATGATTCCTAAAGACCATCATTATTTTTAAATTATTTTACACTAAAAGACACACAGAGATACAAAATAGTTTTATCATATTTGTATGGCATGAAATCACTGCTCATAATTTTTACGGGCTTTCTAATTAATGGACTTCTTCCAAAAGATGCCCTAACCTCAGTTGAGGGTAAGCCAGCAAAACTAAGTGGCCTGCAAAAAAATAAAGCCACTGTTTTTATTTTTCTTTCACCGGAGTGTCCACTATGCCAAAGTTACTCACTCACTTTAAATAATCTAAACAAACAATACAGCAACAAAGGTGTACAAATGATTGGCGTAATACCTGGCCAAGATTTCAGCGAGGCAGAAGTGAATACCTACAAAAGGAAATATAAAATTTCATTCCCTATTTATTATGATAGGCAACTTCGATTAACAAAGTATTTTAATGCGAATATTACACCCCAAGCATTTGTTGTAGACAAAAATGAGAAGCTGAGATACAACGGGCGTATTGATAATTGGGCTTATGAACTCGGTAAAAAGAGAAGTGTAATAACAGAGCATGATTTAAAAGATGCTTTGTCGGCCCTTATTCTTAACAAACCTATTCAGATTAACCAAACAAAAGCCATAGGATGTTTTATAGAATAATCATTTCAATTCTATCACTTATTTCTATTGCAGCCTGCAATAAAGGCACGCGCAATATCGACAAGGAGAATATTACGTTTTCAGAGCATGTGGCCCCTATTATTCATAAATATTGCAGCAAATGCCATATGCCTGAAGAAGCTGCTCCCTTTAGCCTAATAACATATGAGGATGTTGCAAAAAAGGCAAAGCTTATTAAATATATGGTTAAGGAACGTTTAATGCCACCTTGGCCAGCCGATCCAACCTATAGTCATTTTGCAAATGAAATGGTGCTTTCGGATGAAGAAATACGATTTATTGAAAAATGGGTTGATACCGGCATGCCTGTTGGCGACAGTCTAAAAACATACACTATTGAATCTGTAAAGCAATACGTGCAACTGGGCAAACCTGATTTAATTGTTAGTGTTCCTAAAATCAACATAAAAGGAAATAATAAGGATTTATTTCTGGTCATGAAGATACCTTTTGAAATACCACAGGATACTTATGTGCGTGCCATCGAATTTGTGCCCGGCAATAAAAAGCTCGTGCACCATGTTAACACTCACCTGATACAATATGATGAACGCAAGAAGAAAAATCTTTACGAAGGTAATTTTTATATCAATCAGGATCAGGCCAACAGCCAAACCATTCACAAACAACTGGGATTGCTTCATGACGACCACACCTATGCACCCATGACACCTAGTGTAAGCAATTACCTACCGGGTGCATTGTTTAGCTTTTATCCTAAAGAAATTGGTGGTTATAAACTAAAGAAGAAAAATGCATTTTATTTGAACGACATGCATTATGGACCCTCACCGATAGATGCAGTTGACTCCTCTTATTACAAAATTTATTTTAGCGCAACTCCCCCATCCAGACCGGTTGCTGAATTTCAAATGGGTACACTAGGAATTGCACAGGTTGAACCTGAGCTCATTATACCTGCAGGAAGCATGAAAACATTTCGCATACAAACCATTTTACCAGAAGATATCTCACTCATCAGCATTGTTCCACATATGCACTTAATTGGCAAAAACTATCTTGCTTACGCTATTAAACCAAGCGGAGATACTATTCCGCTGATTCGTATAAACAACTGGGATTTCAGGTGGCAATATTTTTATCAGTTCAAAAAACTTCTCCATTTACCCAGAGGAACAAAAATTTATGTAGAAGGAGTGTATGACAATACTGCTGATAATCCCAACAATCCTTTTCAACCGCCAAAGGAAATCCGCGAAAGAAATGGGAGTATGAGAACTACAGATGAAATGTTTCAGTTAATAGTAACCTATGTGCCTTATCAAAATGGTGATGAGAATATTAGTCTGGAGAACGCAACTCCCAGATAATTATTTTCTATGAATCAGTCCTGCTACTGCTTGAGCTGTTGGCATAATAGTTAACTCATTAATATTAACATGTGCAGGCCTTGATAAAACAAAACTGATTGCCTCCGCAATATCACCTGCAACAAGATTATCAAAACCCTCATAAACCTTTTTAGCTCGTTCTTCATCTCCGTGAAAGCGCACAATACTAAATTCCGTTTCAACCGCTCCCGGATTTATTGCAGTAACCTTAATCGGATATTTAACAAGTTCTATGCGCATGGCCTTATTTAGTGCATCAACAGCGTGCTTTGTTGCACAGTATACATTGCCGTTTGCATACACTTCTTTACCTGCAATTGAGCTGATATTGATAATATGTCCTCCTCCATTTTCAATCATCAGTGGCAGTATATAACGCGTTACATAAAGCAAACCCTTTACATTGGTATCAATCATTACATCCCAATCATGTATATCACCATTTTCTATGGACGACAAACCACTTGCAAGACCTGCATTATTAATCAATACGTCTATTTTCTTCCACTTCTCAGGCAATTGACTTATCAACTGTTGAACCTTGTCTCTTTGGCGCACATCCAACTGCATACAGTAGCATGATACACCAAAAATTTGGAAAAGCTCATCGGCCAACTGTTGAAGCCTTTCAATTCTGCGGGCGGCTAATATTAATGAATAACCTTCTGAAGCCAGTTGTTTAGCTGCTGCTTCACCTAAACCTGATGAAGCACCAGTAATAAATACTATTTTACTGCTCATTTTTATTTAAAAAAGATTGTAAAAATATAAATGCTGAGTTAAATTTACCCTATGAATTACACAATTGAGAAAAATGAGCATTATTCGCTGATTAAAACAGACCTTAACTTAATGAATCAGCATACCTGTCATAAACTTCGTGAAAAAGTATTGCATGAGGTAGCCAGTAATAGTAAATACGTAATTGTAAATATTGAAGGCGTAAAGGAGTGCAATGCAGAAGGAACCCGCGAATTGATTCAACTTGCGCTGGATTTAAGAAACACCAATGGGATGCTTATCCTAACTCATGCCGATGACTATTTTACCCGCTTATTTAACAAAGCTGATATCACCTTTATACCTACAGATATGGAAGCCATAGACTTTGTTTTTATGGATCAGCTGGAAAAACAATATCTTGATATGGAGAATGACTTATAAAAGGCATGAGTTTTGAATTAACCATTCTTGGAAGCAGTTCGGCTACACCCACCCCTGACCGTTTCCCTTCTGCACAATACCTCAATTTTCTTGAGCACCATATGCTCATTGATTGCGGAGAAAGTGCGCAGATGCAAATGAGCAAATACAAAATTAAGAAATCGAAAATTGACTATATTTTCATTAGCCATATACATGGTGATCATATTTTAGGTTTGCCGGGACTCATTTTTACTATGAACCTAAACGGAAGAACCAATCCTCTCCATATTTTTGGTCCTGCCTCTTTATTTGAAATACTAGACTTATTTTTAAAACGCAGTGACACAAAACTGCATTTTGAAATTATCAACCACCTAACACAAGACCAAGAACTGAAAGTTATATTTCAAAATGATCGCCTGCGTGTAAGTTCATTCCCATTGTATCATCGCATTGCTACCACAGGCTTTTTATTCGAAGAAATGAACAGACCTAGAAAATTGAATGCAGAAGCTTGTGAAAGGCATAAGATACCTGTATCGTATTACCATGAACTGAAAAGAGGCAAAGATTTTATTGGTGCAGAGGGAAAGTTAATTATCCCTAATCATGAGCTCACATTTGATAATGGAGAACCCATACGTTATGCCTATTGCTCTGACACCTGCTACCATACTGATACCATTAATTATGTAGACAAGGTTAATCTGCTTTATCATGAAGCAACGTTTTTACATGAAAAGCTAAACAGAGCAGAAGAAACTATGCATACAACTGCATTGCAAGCAGGTAAGATTGGCGCAGCTGCTGCAGTAAATCAATTACTCATAGGGCACTTCTCTTCAAGATATGATGACTTAAGCGTATTGCTAAATGAAGCAAAATCAGCATTTGAGAATACGGAATTGGCAACCGAAGGAAAAACTATCAAACTGAGTTAACGCAAAGAAAATAGCATCCCTTCTTTTAATGAATATGCTGATGAAATGACTTGTCTGATAGATGCTTTATTTGCTACTACATTCATTAAAATGGCAGCAACCACTATCATATCAACCCTGAAAGAAGCCATCCCTTTTAATAATAAACGATCCTTGGTATTGCACTGCGTCATTAAATCACAGAACTGATTAAGCTGTTCAGTAGATACATACTTCGCATGCATGGATACTAAAGGACATTTTTCGTTCAAATCCTTTTCAAGCACCTCAACAAGCGTTTCAAAAGACCCTGCCGATCCAATTAGTATTTCAGCAGGATATTGATGCAATGCTTGCCATAAAGGAACTAACGACTCCTCAATAAAAGCTGATAGCTTTATTACCTCATCACTTGTTATAGGGTCATTTGAATGAAAACGTTCGATAAGACGGGCTGCGCCTAGTTTAAAACTTTCTTTCCATAAAATGTGATCCTTAAACGCAATAATGAACTCTACACTACCGCCACCAATATCAATAATGAGTACGGTTTGCTCAGGTAATGCAAAAGAGTGTTTTACCCCTTCATAAATAAGTAGTGCCTCCTCATCTCCGGAAATAGCTTCGATTGGAATGCCCAAATCAGCTGCGTGCTGAATAAAGATTGAGCCATTCCCCGCGTCCCGGATGGCTGATGTACCGAATGCTTTTATCTGCGTTATATTATACTTTTTAAGCACTTCACTAAACCCCTCCAGTGCTTGTATCCCCCTTTTAAATGCTGCTTCACTTATTTGCTGACTATTAATTCCACATTCACCAATCTTAACCGGAATCTGTATTTGTTCAATAATCTCAATTTCCGACCCTTTTAGATTGGCAATTAAAAGATGAAAGGTATTTGTTCCTAAATCAATTATGGCTTTCATGGCTAAAAGAGTTTAAAATTTAAATCTACACTTTTTTGCTTTTTGATATTATTATCTTCATCTGTTTTACGTAAACTTAACTTCTGTAGCACATCAGCATTATTATCTTTTACTGTTTTTTGCCGCTTCATTTCCCATAAACGTCTGGAAGCCTCCGTTGCACTTGATCTATAATCAATAATAGGTTTAGGGTAATCTGCCCCAAGCGCTACCCCATATTTTTTCTGTTCCTGCAAAGTCATTTCCCAAGGTTCATGCACAAATGGTAAAGGTAAAGCAGCTAATTGAGGAAGCCAGTTCTTAATAAATACTGCAGAAGGGTCTTTTTCCTTCGCCTGTTTCACCGGATTATATGTTCTTATGATGTGCACGCCCATTGTACCTGCCTGCATCTGAAATTGAGGATAATGAATACCCGGCTCATAATCTAAAAATAGAGATGCAAGATGATGAACGCCAGTATCCCAGTGCTGCCATAAATTATGAGTAAGAAAACTTACCAGCATAGCCCTCATTCTGAAATTAATGTATCCTGTTTGGCGTAAACATTCCATGCTGGCATCCACCAGTGGATAACCGGTTTGTCCATTTCGCCATGCCTCTATAAA
>JBILGC010000088.1:0-5084 GCA_044351265.1 Bacteroidia bacterium | reverse complement strand
CTTTTTACTTTTACTTTCTGCGGGTACTTTAATGGCCCAGCAAATGTATTCACAAGAACAACTGATTGAGAATAAAAAAATGGAAGAGGCCTTTCAGAAGAAATTTGAAAGCCAAAGAAGTAGAGCAGAAGCCATAGCTAAAGAAAAAGGCATGTCACTTAGAAAAGAACTACCTAATGGCACCATCATTGAATTTGCAGGGTTTGATGAAAAAGGCAAAATGCTGTTCGATAAAACTTACAATTTAGGAGCCGGAAGAACCATCTCTACCAACAAGGTTTGGCCGGGTGGTACGGTTGGCACTTCACTTACCGGTGCCGGTATGAATAACAGATTAGGTATTTGGGATGGTGGAGCTGTTAGAACCAGCCATCAGGAATTTCAAACCAGAGCAGTTCAGGTTGATGGTGCAACCGCACTATCAGACCATGCCACGCATGTAGCCGGCACCATGGTTGCCGGTGGAGTTACAGCAAATGCCAAGGGTATGTCATACGAAGCACCTCTTAGGGCATATGACTGGAATAATGATGATGCCGAAATGACAAGTGCAGCAGGAGCAGGCATGCTTGTATCAAACCATTCTTATGGAACAATTACCGGTTGGGATCAGCAAGGAACTACATGGGTTTGGTTTGGGGATCCATCTATTTCTAATACAGAAGATTGGAAATTCGGATTTTATGACAATCAGGCACGTGACTGGGATCAGATAGCTTTCAATAATCCAAATTACCTAATCTGCAAAGCAGCAGGAAATGACAGGGGCGATTACCTTTCTGGCAGTTCTTGGGAATATTCGGATGGCACACCAGGAAGCGGCACGCCTCCAGGACTTGATGGTGGAAGCACCGGATTTGATTGCATCCCAACTTATGGCAATGCAAAAAATGTTTTAACCGTTGGTGCTGTTAACAAAATTAATAATGGATGGGCTCAGGTTTCTGATGTGGTGATGAGTTCCTTTAGTGGTTGGGGACCAACAGATGATGGTCGTATAAAGCCGGATGTTGTGGCAGCAGGTGTAAGCATTTATTCATGCATATCAACATCGAATACGGCTTATGATACATACCAAGGCACATCAATGGCTACACCAAATGGTTCAGGATCTTTATTATTGGTGCAGCAGCACTATAACAATGTAAAGAAAACCTTCATGAGATCAGCCACACTTAAAGGCTTAGCCATTCATACAGCAGACGAAGCCGGAAATGCAGGCCCTGATTACAAGTTTGGCTGGGGCTTACTCAACACCGCAAAAGCTGTTCAGTTAATCAGTGATTCCTCAGGCTCTTTGATTTTGGAGCGGACGTTGAATAGCGGCAGTACCTATTCTCAAGGCATAACCACAGACGGAGCAAAACCACTGCGTATCACTATCAGCTGGACCGACAGACCAGGCACACCTGTTACAGCATCGCTTGATCCAAGCAATAGAATGTTGGTAAATGACCTCGATATCAAACTTACCCGAACAAGTGATAATACTATTTTTCAACCCTATATTTTAAACCCGGCAAGCCCCAATTCAGTTGCCACAACCGGAGATAATATTAGAGATAATGTGGAGCAGATTTATCTAGCCACTCCTCAAGCCGGCAGCTATCTGCTAACGGTCAGTCATAAAAGTACTTTAACAGGAGGTTCTCAGGCATACTCTCTTATTATAAGTGGCCAAATTGCACAGCCAAAAGCAATGATATCAGCTTTAAGCAGGGAAATATGCACCGGTCAATCCGTGAACTTTTCTGATGCATCAGCAGGTAGTCCTTCTTTGCGCAGATGGTATTTTCCAGGAGGCACACCATCCACTGCAACAACTGCAAATCCAAGCATCAGCTATAGCCAACCAGGCAAATATCCTGTTGCTTTGTTTGTAAGTAATAACTTAGGCAGCGACTCAGTTTATCAGTTTGCTTATATTACCGTTGGAGGCCAGAATCTGCCTTTTACCGAAACTTTCGAATCAAATTCTCCTAGCTTACCAAGCTGGGTTGTTCAAAATCCAAATAATGACACTACATGGAGGTTTGCAAACGTAACAGGTACTAACCCTGGTAACCAAGCATATTGCCTGCCATTCTATAATATGGCAGGTGTAGGCAGATTGGACCAGCTCACATCGCCTATTCTAAGTTTTAGAGGTCATACCAATGTGCGACTTACATTTAATTATGCTTATACCACTGATCCCAACTTTCCTTCATCAGATTCATTGAGAATATTCATTTCTACCAATTGCGGACTAAACTTTACACGACTTGCTACCTTTGGTGCAACCGGCACTAACAATTTCAGTACTGCGCCTGCTACAGTAAACTTTTTTAGCCCTGCAAATGCCGCAGAGTGGGGAGATACAGGTAGGATTGTTATCAATCTCTCGGCTTATTCAAACTTAAACAATATCCGCATCAGATTTGAAGGATATAATAACCAGAGCAATAATCTTTATCTTGATAATATTACCTTATATGGTACACCTGCTAAGCCAGTAGCTAATTTCTTTGCATCAAAACGAACGGCTTGCGTTAATGAAAATATTCAATTCTATGACTCTACTCAAAACTTTCCAACTTCATGGCAATGGACATTTACAGGAGCTAATATAAGTAGTTCAAACGCCTCGTCCCCTGGATCTATAAGCTATGCTGTTCCTGGTACTTATGCTGTTAAACTCAGGGTTAGCAATGCAAGTGGCATTGATAGTATTACAAAAACATCCTATATTACTGTTTTACCCAATCCCAACAAACCTAACATCAGAAATGCAGGACCACTTCAGCTATGCAAGGGCGATAGTTCAATGATTCTTACCGACTCAACAAATAATGTATCTTCATTTCAATGGTATCGTGATGGCCAGTTAATTTCAGGTGCTTCGAACCCTACATTGTTTATTAAAGACAGTGGCAACTATACAGTACGAACAATAAACAGCAACGGGTGCGGTACATTCTCCGATGCACTACTTATGAACGTTTATAGTTTGCCGACAACCCCTACAATAACTTCCAATCTGAGCAATGATGTTTTTTGTCAGGGTGGTACGGTTATCTTAACATCAAGTTCCAACACAAGCAATCAATGGTATAAAAACAATATTGTAATTGCCGGAGAAACAAATAAAACCCTTTCTACGCAAGATAGTGGGTTGTACTTTGTGCGTGTCATCAATGGAATTTGTTCATCCAAGTCTAATGAGAAGAATATTAGAATGAACCCCAAACCACTTACAAGTGTTATTATAGGCGAAGATTCTGTAACTGTTGGCGCAACACACTCGTACGCTGTTACCGGATTGACAGGATCCTCTTTTAACTGGATTATTGCCAATGGCATTGCACAATCAGGTTTAGGCACCAGTAATATTAATGTTAAGTGGAATAGTACTATTAATGCTGCAAGCGTTAAGGTACAGGAAACCTCCATAAATGGATGCAAAGGTGATCAGCAAACATTAAATATTACAATGTTTTGGCCTGTAGGAATAGCTGATCTGAACCAAAACGCAATAGCTGAAATTTTCCCTAATCCGGTTAATCAAAGCCTCTTTATTGTTCTAACCCATACAATATCTAAGCAAATAAAAGTAACCATTAGAAATGCAGCAGGAGTTCAAGTTCTAGAAACCGAAGTTGTATACAATGGTAAACCATTGGAAATAGATCTATCGAATGTTAGCAGTGGTTTGTATCTGATTGAGATATCCTCCGGTAATGAGTTATTCAGAACAAAATTCATTAAAGAATAAACAATTACTATAATATTGAACTAAAATGCCGTCTGAATTATTTCAGGCATTTTTTGTGTAAAAAGTATACTAAAAAAGGCGGGCATTGCTGCTCCGCCTTTTTAATAATATTAAAACAATTTAACTATTTGATATTGCCATTTATATAAAGATAATCTGAAGAAGTAATTTTCTTCCAGATAACAGCAATAGCTCCCATGTTTGCAGAATTCCAAGCAGCATTCATTGGAGCAGTATAGGTTTTAGTACGTGTATCACCTGAAACACTAATCGCTTCTCCCCATGCGCTTGCCGTGGCAATAGCTCTGATGGTGTGGTCGTGCTGTTGATTTGGATTATCAGGCTGACCTGACATTTTCTGAGATGAAATCACCCCATTTTCATAAAAATATACAGCCATCTGGTAGTCGCCTGTTGCTGCAGTGTTAAAAAACTTAGAATGAACATCAACAGAAATATTACTTCCATCAACTTTTAGATTATTCAATGCAACACCAACTACTACCGAGTTATTGGCAATAAAAGTATCAACCGACTCAATAATCTTGTCGCCTGTTAAGCCAATATCGGTATACACGCCTGCAGGGAATGCAAGACCATTTCCAACGGCAATTCTAGGAACTGAAGTGGTCATGAATCTACCCATGCTGGCTATTGGAGTCATACCTGCAACCGTTAACGGATCAGAAATATGGATGGCAAATGGAACCATTTTATCTTTACCCTTGGTAATGGCATCATTAAATCCGGGTATGCCATAAGCACCACATGGTGGACACCATGTGCCGGTAATATCAATTACCAAAGCTCTATTTTTTTGCTCTATGGTAACTGATGGGGTGTTGTTATCTCCTGATGAATCATCATCTTTCGAACAACCAAGAAAAATAAATGAAGACAACATCAGCATAGCTGACGTCAATTTTAAAAAGTGTTTTTTCATAGCTAAAAATTAATTAATTCTTATCCAAATCTATCAATTAATCTAATAATACCAACCGGCAGCCATTTTATTCATGAAATGTGACAAAAAAAAGCAGCCGCACCAAATTGGCACGGCTGCTTTGAATAGGTCTAACTTCTTTAAGGCATGAGATTAGTCCCAAGCTTTATTTTCACCAACTTTAGCCATTTGGCAATTTAATACAGCACCACCTGGAGTATGAACCCAAGCAGCGATATAGCAATTAGCCTTGTTATAAGTACTTAAAGTAGCACTAAGATCTGCGGCAGTGAAAATTGAACCTTTCTTGGTTTTATCAGCAGGAATCACTTCCCCGGAAGGTGCAGAAGAAATAATCTTTCTTAAAACAAATTTGTGTTCGTAACC
>JBILGC010000087.1:0-5165 GCA_044351265.1 Bacteroidia bacterium | reverse complement strand
CCGGGGCCGGGATTGCCTCTTGCAGCGCCATCTGTATATACGTTTATTTGCATGCTTATATGGTAATACGATAAACAGTCCACTCATCCATAGCTTTTGCACCCATTGCCTTATAAAAATCTATAGCAGGTTTATTCCAGTCGAGTACACTCCACTCCACACGCCCTAATTGGTTATGCTTGGCCATTGCAATAAGCTCCTGAAACAAAGCCTTACCATAGCCTTTGCCTCTGTGTTGCGGTTCTACAAACAAATCTTCCAGGTAAATGCCGGGCTTGGCTCTAAAGGTGGAGTAATTATAAAAATAAAGGGCAAAGCCAACGGGTTGGTCATTTTCAAAACACAGCAATACTGCTGCATAAGGGTTTTTACAAAACAGTGTTTGATGTAATTTTTCTTCAGTTGTTTCTACCTCATGGCTTAATTTTTCATAAGCGGCAATGGCTTTAATAAAATGAAGGATGATGCCAACGTCTGCAGGCTCGGCTTTTCTGATGTGCATGTTACTTTTGTGATTGTATGCGAAAACGGCTAGTGAAATTTTTGGTAAGAGGCCCCATTGATAAGCCGTTTTTTGATGGCACCGTATAACTGGCCGTAATTTTCCACGTGGTGCTGTTTATGCGGGTGCCGCTTATGGTACCTTTGCTTATTTTAAAATAACCCCTGTCGGCACAGAAACAAGATTTTTGAAAAACAGTATTGGCTTTTACTAGATCGGCATCTTTTAATACAAACCGGTTGCCTTTTGGTGGTGCAATTTGAAACATAAGCGATTCATAATATTCATCATCTGTCATTTGCGGATACTCAGGAGCCTGATAGCCGTATTGCACCACCCACATTTTTCCTGCACCCATTTTGGGGTATATATTGATGCTGTCATTATCCTCACCCTGCCTAATAGATAGAGAGGCATTACTATAAATGATAGTTTCGGTTTTTGCGGGGTTGGGTTTATCCTGGCCTTGCTGAGCCTGTAAAGTTGAAAGAGCAAAAAGTAAAGTAACGGATATGAAGATTTTTTTCATAAGGTGAATGTATAAAAATTAAACGGCTTCGGCCACAACAAATGTACTTCCTCCAACGAAAATCATATCATCCGCTTGCGCATTTTTTTGTGCGGCAGCAAGTGCATCGGCTACGGTAGGATAGGATAGGCCGTTTAATCCGTATGAATGGGCAGCAGCAGCCAGTTCTGTTTCAGGCAGGGCGCGCGGTATATTGGCACGACAAAAATAGTAGGTAGCATGGGAGGGAAGCAGCTGCAAAACTTTCTGTATGTCTTTGTCCTTTACCATGCCAATAACCATGTGTAAATGTTTTTTGGGTGTAGCATCAATTTGCTGCAATACGTATTGTATGCCATTTATGTTATGTCCTGTATCACAAATGGTAAGTGGGTTTGTGCTTAAGGTTTGCCAGCGACCCTGAAGTGCGGTTAGCTGCTTTACCGAACGTAATGCATTGTATAAGTGTTCATCTGTTATGTGATAACCCAACTTTTGCAATTGCCTTACTGCTGCCAATACGGTTATTATATTATGTTGCTGATAATATCCGCCTAGGTCGCATTGCAGATTACTTAGCCACAATTTTCCGTTATCAATAATATCGGTAAACAAAATACCTTTTTCAAATCGTGTATGTTCAAGAAAGATTTGTTGTTGCGCAAACACCAGCGGAGCATGGCATTTTTCGCTTTGTTCTGTAAATACACCAGCCGTTTCGTCTAATTGCTCACCAATAACAACAGGGATATTTGGTTTGATGATGCCTGCTTTTTCAAAAGCAATTTTACCGAGTGTATCACCCAACATATCCATATGATCCCACCCGATATTGGTAATAACACATAGCTGAGGGCTAATGATATTGGTGCTATCCAGCCTGCCACCAAGACCGGTTTCAATTACGGATATATCAACACGTTGTTTGGCAAAAGAATAAAAGCAGAGGGCTACACACCACTCAAAAAAAGAAGGTTCAATAGATTCAAATTGATACCGGTATTTTTCAACAAATGCGATAACCTCAGATTCCGAAATCATTTCACCGTTAATGCGTATGCGTTCTCTGAAATCTTTTAGGTGTGGCGAAGTATATAATCCTGTCTTATAGCCTGCTGTTTGAAGAATGGCAGCCAGCATGTGTGAGGTGGAACCTTTTCCGTTGGTGCCAGCTATATGTATAGATTTAAATTGAGTTTGCGGTTCATTAAGAACTCCGCACAAGGCCAGGGTGTTGGTTAAATCTTTTTTAAACGCAGCTGCTCCAATACGCGTAAACATAGGCAGTTTTGAAAATAAATAATCAAGCGTTTGTTGATAGTTCATGGTGGGGCGAAAGTATGAAAAAGTTGCAGGGTTTGATGAGGTGATTGTAAGAAGATATGCAAGGTTGTTTTGTGCTGTGAGCGCGCCAAATTCTAATTATGGCTAAGAATTTGATACAGTTGGTTACGAATTTATTAACCGGATTCTATGGTTTCCCCAACTCAATTAAATTAACCATCAGCCTGTATGCTCCCGGAATTCCTGCTGGTAGTTGGCGGAAAAACACCAACCCTGTGTACACAAAATTCCCTTTTCCGTGTTTAGCAATAATCAGTGCTCCATTCTCCGGCTTGCCTTTAGGAGATATGCCACCCACTGTCATTTCATAAGGGTCGGTCATGCTGATGGGGGCAACATAATTGCTGTCCCAATCACCCGCATGGTATATACTTCGCTCTTGCACCCATCCTTCAAAGTCTTTATCAGATATTTTATTCGGTGTATTCAGAACAGGATGATTAGGCAGCAAGAAATTCACTTTCGCTTCTTCATCGGTAATGCGGTTACGGGTAATCTTAAATTTGTACGGACCAATATCACTACTCAATGGACCGGCCCAACTGTTGGTATTGTATTGCACAATTAGGTTTCCACCTGCGGATACGTAATCCATCAGTTTTTGTTTGAATGAAAGCAATTTGTTGTTGGTATTGTAAGCTCGCACACCTGCAATGATTGCTTCATATTGATTCAGATTTTCGTTAGCGAGTTTATCATCTGTAAGTGTAATGACTTCATAGCCCAGCTGTATTAAACACGCTTGCACTTCATCGCCCGCACCGGGAATATATCCTATGCGTTTACTTTTCTTCACCACATCTAACTTTACCAATTTTACTTCGGCTTCAGGGAACAGGGTTTGAATGGGAATATGATCATACTTAATTTCTTTGATGCCTTTGGTGTAGGATTGTCCGTTAACTAAAGCATTGATGTTGATTGTGGTGTCTTGAGCACCTTCATATGGATTGATTTCTAATGCAATTTCTTCAATTTCTCCCTTTTTAGCCAAGCTAAAGGTAAAGCCAATCACTCTTGGTGCTTTGAGTTGATTGTTAAACTTACTTCCTTTAAGCACAACATTCCAACCTTTTGGTAATGCAATTTGAATCAAGCCGTTTACAGTATCTCTTCCGGCCTTAAGATTTACACGGAGCTCTTTTGTTTTGTTATCGGTAAATGTTAACAGCTTAATTTGCGGATTAATCATTACGGGAGGAGCAATCACCACCGGGCGGTATAATTCACCTTTTTCCGGTTCTGTCCATTTGTAATGGAGCATAAGATTATTGAAATGAGAATTCACTATGTTTTTTGATGGCTGAAAGATAAGTGAGTTGACAACTGGGTAATCATACATTTCAGGAATACCAATTAATTCCGGTTTTTTGGTTTGAAAGAGATTTGCTTTTACTGGTTTATTCAGCCAGTAATTTCCATTGTACTCACTGTACATTTCATTAAAAAATAGATTGGATTTAAATGAATACAATGAATCTCGTTTAAGGTTTTCAGATGCTATTTTTATATCACCTTTCAATCCCTTTGATAATGCAATAGATGTAGCGAAATCGGATCTGTGAATGCAGTTGATAATGATTTTTGCCGTATCGTCTGATGAATAATAATAATTATCAGCTATGAGTTCGGTAAACATTCCATTCGTGAGTTGAATTACCTTATTACATTCAGCAAATTTGCGTGTAATTAATTTCGTATTGAGATTCAGAATTTCAAGTTGAATCTGATACAATTTTGGAGTGGTGACATACGGTTTATTTAGGTCGAAATTTTGTATCAGATTGTTTAATTGTTCATTCACTTTCTCACCGCCTTTCACCCGCTTCCAGCTAAAATCAATCCCTTCAAAAATATCATTCAGTCCTGCCGTATCGCCTTTGATTGGTTTAAAGTATTCAAAAAATTCTCCGCGTTGACGAGCGCTTCCAAATCCCTGACTTTTGTGCATGCTGCGGCTTTCAGCCGCAATTTCTCCATAACTTTTACCCAACAACGGATTGTAACCACCCACATCCAATTTAATATAAGGACTCATATCAGCATTCGGGTTCTGAAAGCGTATACTTACATTCCAAAATAACCTGATTGGTTTCCAAACATCTACATACTGCAATTGCTGGGGGAAACGCGTTGGGTCGCCTGCGGCATCAAAAGCTTCTTCGGCTAAAATAGCAGATGACGTATGGTGTCCGTGTCCGCCACTGCCATCGGTTGCAAATCGGGTAATGATAATATCCGGTCGGAAGTTGCGTATCACCCAAACCATATCATTCAACACAGAATCCTTGTTCCATTTTTGTAAAGTTTCTTCAGGAGATTTACTAAAACCAAAGTCGTACGCACGCGTAAAAAATTGTTCGCCTCCATCAATTCTGCGTGCAGCTAACAATTCTTGTGTCCGAATTACACCCAGTTCAATACCTTGTTCCGGACCAATCAGGTTTTGTCCACCATCACCTCTGGTTAAACTTAAATATCCTGTACGCAAACATTTTTCGTTGGCTAGGTAGGCAATCAATCGGGTATTTTCATCATCTGGGTGGGCAGCTATGTACAGCACCGAACCTACCGTGTTTAACTTTTTTAGTTGCAATAAGATTTCACTTGATGTGTAGGAGCGGGGAGGTTGGGCTATGAGAATGGAGGTATATCCATCAAAAAGCAGTATACCAATGCTTATAATGACCTTTATAAATGATAATATTCGCATACAGCAAAGTAAAGCATCGCCTCAATTTTAACAAATGTTTCAAAATATCCTTTTCAGTGTTAGTTATCTTTCATTTGCTGTTTTAGTATGATTTGTAA
>JBILGC010000045.1:0-15839 GCA_044351265.1 Bacteroidia bacterium | reverse complement strand
CCCACTTATTATACCACAAAGCCAGCATTAATAAGAACCAAACTTTTTCGGCATTAGGTTCTCTATTGGAATAAAAGTTATGAATATACTTGTTCAGTTCATTTCTATTGATGAATGGCATATTTGAGTCTAGTAATAGGTCACAAACCATTGGCTTTAGCTCTTTTTTTAGCCACTTTTCAGTTGGGATTCCAAATCCCATCTTAGGACGCTCCATTATTTTCTTGGGTACATAATTGTGAACAATTTTCTTAAGTAAGTGCTTAGGGGCATTATTTTTTAATTTCAACTTAGATGGTACACTCGCCATAAATTCTGTTAAACGGTGGTCAAGAAAAGGTTCTCTACATTCTAAGTGTTGCGACATACTTGCCCGGTCTACCTTCACGAGCATATCATCAACCATCGTTGTTTTATATTCAATACCCATAATAGCATTTAAGATATCTGAATTCTTATCAAAAACACAAAATTCATCATAGTTTGAAGTAACCGGGCTGAAGGTATTATGCATCAACTTACTTAATTCAAATTCTTTGAAATGATATGGCTCAATCCTGTATCGAAAACGGGAAGCATAATCGGGAGTGCTTAGCATTTTACTTACCTTGAGAAATTTTTGAATGGTATGAGCATGTTTCCCATGATTAGGTAATATTTTGCTCACTAATCTGGCTCCGGCCGAGAGTAAAATATCAAAGGGCGCACCAATATCGGCAGCGCGGGAATAAGATTGAAGTGATTCGTAATAGCGGGGATAGCCACAAAATAATTCATCTCCTCCATCCGCAGATAAAGCTACTTTTACGTGTTTTGCAGCTTCACGACTCACTAAGGTAGTAGGTAATGCTGAACTGTCTGCAAAGGGTTCGTCATAGAAGTGTGGTAAAGAGGGAATTAAATCAATGGCATCTCGCTGAGAGCAATAATAGGTTTGATGCTCTGTTCCTAAGTAATCAGCAACTTTTTTTGCATAAGGAGCTTCGTTAAATTCGGAATCTTCAAATCCAATGGTGTAAGTACGGATGCGTTGTGTGCTGTTTTTTTGCAAAAGCGCAGCTACCGCAGTGCTGTCATAACCACCACTTAAAAAAACGCCTACCGGCACGTCTGCAACCATTCGGTATTGAAATGAAGAGTGCATGAGTGATTCTATCTGCTCTAGTATTTCAGTTTCGCTAGCAATTATTGGTGAAGCGGTGCAGTAATTCAGTACATTCCAGTATTCAATTGTTTTCAAATCGCCATTTTCCAAACTTAATTCAAGAAAATGACCGGGCTTAAGCTTAAAACAATTTTGGTAAATGGTATGTGGGGCAGGAATCCATCCATGTTTTAGGAAATCGGCAACTATATTGGTATCGATTTTTTTTTCGAAACGGGGGTGAAAGTGGAAAGATTTTAGCTCAGATGCAAACAAGAATATGTTATTCCGGTAATAATAGTAAATCGGTTTTACTCCGGCCCTGTCCCTAAATATGAGCACTTTATTTTGCTTTCGATCATAAATAGAAAAGGCGAACATGCCGATAAATTTTTGCACGGCATCAGTGCCCCAGCAGATATAGGCCTTAAGCACTACTTCTGTATCTGAACCTGAACGGAAGCGAAAGCCAACTTTTTCCAGCTCTTTTTTTATTTCTCTGAAATTATATATCTCTCCGTTTAGCACAATCGCATAATCACCATCATCAGAAAACATGGGTTGATTGCCTGAAGTAGAAAGATCTATAATAGATAATCTGCGGTGTCCAAAACCAACCCAGGCAGATGTTTCTTCCCAAATATGTATTCCTCTCTCATCAGGGCCTCGATGACTGAGGGAGTCAGTCATTTGGTTAAGCAGATGCTCATTGCCTGCTTGCCTAAAGTCTATAATCCCACAAATGCCACACATCGTTTATTTAATTTCTTTGTTGGATGTCCTCGCCAATCCATTCCATTAATTTGTTTGAATAAATGCTTGATCTTCTATTTTGAGCTTCGCGGAAAGCACCTTCTACAAGCTGTTTTTGCAACTTTTTATCATTAAGTAAGTGTAGTGCCTCTTTAATTAGTTTTTCTGGATTATCTTCATTGACAACCAACCCCCAGTTACCTTGTGTTGCACTTATTTCATGGAATGAACCTTTAGGTGCGAAGACAAGAATTGGTCTACCTGAGATTAAATACTCAAGTATCTTAGTGGAAAATACCGTTCTTATTTCGTCCATTCCACCGTTTTTACACGATAATGGTGCGAATAGGATTGCTGATTGCTTTTGTAATTCCTGCACCTCATTGCGCGACATCCATTTTATTTCCCAATCATTAGATTTGATGTTCCATTTATTAAATTCGTTATGGGTTGCAGAGGTGCAAAGAATAATTTTCATGTGTTTTTTTAGTTCTGATGTTGCATCAGACAATACTCTCAACGAGTCAAGATTCATAACTTTGGAAACAGTGCCTGTAAAAAGCAGACTGTTATACGTTGTATCATTAAAAATAAATGGCGTTTCATCTAGTATTTTATCCGGTATGGTATGTGGAAGAAGGTCTGTTTTGATTTTATATTTCTTATAATAATGTTCCTGTTGAACAGATGTCATGCAAAAGACACGGGTTGAATTTGTAAAAATTTCTTTCTCCCAACGAATGGCCATTCTCCCAATGTAACTATCGGGTCCATGGTTCTCCTCCCACAAATCGTGCATATGACTGTAGAAAGGCAATTTACTAATTTGTGCTGCCTGATAAGCACAAATGAAGTAATCAATATCCGGACAATGAGAAAATACAATATCAGGCTTGTATCTATTTATTTCACGAACCATTCTCTTTATTAAAATGGGATGCACATATTTTAATAAATTATCATGGTATCGCTTTATATATTTTCCTATAAAAGGTATTTCTGGCGGATTAAAATATTTCGTCTTAAAAGCTGGTTCAAAATCTTTATCGATTCTTGCTCCCGGATATCCGGATATGGCATATACTTCACCCTGATAGGAAGAGAATAAATTATTCATTAGGATAGGACTTCCTCCTACTGATGGAGCCAAGGCTTGTGAAATAATGAGCAATTTGGGTGATTTCTTCATATAAATTATTTTAGTAGTCCCATTTTTTTGAGTTCCTCAAGCGAATCAGTTTTTTTGGCGTTGGCTTTTTCAGAAATTAGCCAATCGGTCATGGTTTTTACACCATCTTCAAACTTCCATTTGGGTTCCCATCCTAATTTTGATTTTATAAGTGAGATGTCTGCAAAACAATTTCGGATATCTCCATCACGAAATTTGTTTGTTATGATGGGCTGAATGTCTTTGCCTAAAATGGTAGCAAGAGAAACGGCTATTTCACTAATGGAGATACTTCTGCCACTTCCCAGGTTCATGGCCAAACCGTCTCCACCACTGTTTTCAATTGCCATCACATAGGCATTGGCCACATCTTCTACATGTACAAAGTCACGTCTTTGTTTTCCATCTTCAAATACCATAGGCTGTTCATCATTCAAAAGCTTGTTGCTGAAAATGGCCGCTACTCCGGTATAGGGATTGTTTAATGCCTGATACGCACCATATACGTTAAACATACGAAACGCTACGGAAGGAATTTTGTAGGCTTTGCCAAATGAAAGTACCATTTCTTCCTGATCTCGTTTGTTTACGGCATAGATGGACTCCGGCTTCAATGGTTTTTCTTCTGTTACAGCAACCGGAATAAGTTCTTCGCCATTTACTCCATACAGCTCCCACTTTCCGGCTTCCATTTGTGCAAGCGGACGTGTGTGTGGATTCATCACCAATTCACCGCTAATTTTTTTATAGAGTCCTTCTCCATAAATAGACATGGAAGACGCTACAATTATTTTTCTTATTCTTTCACGTACGGGAATAATTTCTTCCAAGAGAATAGCGGTACCCATTACGCTCACCGAGCAATAATGCTCAATTTTGTACATGGATTGCCCTACACCAACTGCGGCAGCCAAGTGAATAACAGCATCGCTTTTAGCCAATAGTTTGCGTACCAGTTCGCGGTTGCGCACATCACCGATGTAGTTTTCGGTACCTTCTGGCATATAGTAAGGCCATTGGGCATCTTCACCGTGTATTTGAGGGTCGAGGTTATCGAGCACAATTACATGGTGTCCTTTTTTTAGTAAGGCTTTACATACATACGAGCCAATAAACCCGGCTCCTCCTGTTACGAGTATATTCATTTGATTTTTTTTGTGCCGAAGCGATTAGGCAGTCACCGTTGGTGCCTACAAGTGAGATTAAAAATGGGATAAAACACATGATACCTGCCCAAAAGCGTTCAGCTGGTGTATTATTTAGATAAGAATCAATTTGACCTGACACAATTTTTTTCTTTTTAGCCAAGTATGAAAACCTGAAACTATGGAAGCGAGAATAGGAGCTTACACGGATTTTTTCGAATCCTGCTTTTTCCATATAATACCTAATGGAATCAGGTGAGAAGATATGGATATGCACAGGCATCCCTAAGTAATACCAATAATTTGTTGTCATTTTTAAACCTTTGCTGGCAGCATTAGGCGTATCAATCAGCAATTGCCCACCTGGCTTTAATGCATTGTAGGCATTGATAAAAAACTCTTCAATTTCAAGTATATGTTCAAGTGAGTGAGATGAGCGGATAACGTCAACTTCGTTTTTTAACTCACCCAATTCTTTTACTCCGCCATTAATCATTTTCAAACCATTCTGGCGGCCAACTTCACAAGCATCGCTACTTATTTCAATACCGATTACGTTTTTCCAACTCACCGATTTCATAATATGAAGATAGTCTCCTGAACCACTTCCAAAGTCGATAAATGTGCCATCAACCACATAATATGCTGAAAGCCAAGTTTTACTTTTTAGAAATAAACTGGTGAGACTAGCAATTAATGGAATTCCTCTTATGCTTAGCGGGTATCCGCGTCTGATGGCTAGGTAATGCCCCCAGAGCATACCTTTAGGCCTTTTCAAGTTAAGTCCGTTGTTTTGGGTTTCGTTTTGCTGAAAGGCATAATAGGTTTTTGGATAATAGGTATTAAGGTCTTCCTGCCTAGGTTCCGGTAACTGGGTGAGATGGCCGTTGGACATTTTGTATACTTTCCAATTACCTTTGTTCCCGTAGTGATAGTCGGAGGCTTCAATGAAAAATGTGCTATTGTCTTGCTTCATGCTTTTACCACTAAACATTGTGTATCTGAAATTACCAAAATAGGTTCAGGTTTATCTGCAAAAAAGTCATCAAAGGCTTTTCTTACTCCATCTGCATTTACATAATCGTGTGACAGGATAATGCCCCCTTTCACCATACGAGGATAGAAAAAATCCAGGACATCGTGTGTTGTCTTGTGCAAATCCACATCGAGATTTACCAGTGAGAATTTTTTATCGAGTATAGGACCTGCTGTATCCGGAAAATAGCCTTTGCGAATGTTTACATTGGGATAATCGCTTAGCAACTTCCCAATCAGTTCAAAACTGGTATCGTTAAACTGACCTTTGTGAAATTCGTTGGAGGTGTCGAATTTATTCAGTTCCGGAAGTCCCTCAAAGGTGTCGAACAAATGAAATGCTTTATTGCCTTTGTATTTACAGATAAGCCTGGCAGATCCACCCTGGTAAACCCCAATTTCGGCAATGTCGCCATCCAGCTTGCCGATGGCCTGGGTTGCCATACAAACAATGTATGCTTCGTATTGTGAAATGGTTACATTAATGGGGAGTTCAGGGTTTTTAATAAAGTTAAAAATGTCCTGCCTTTTTTTGTCGAAAAAATTTACGAGCAGAATATTCCGGCTGAGCAGATAGGACTTAAAAAGTTTCCTGAAAATGTCGCTGCTGTTAAATAAGGAGTAAAGAATTTTTTTCATTTTATGTGTTGGAAAGTAATGCGTGAATGGAGTTATCTACTGCTTCGTTGCCGAAGGCTGAACAGTAGTTGTGAACGAATTTTTCTTTTTGTTCGAAAGAGTAGGTGTTTTCTGAAAGGCTTTGCACAAAACGATTAAAACTATCCTGATTTGAAACCATTGGCACATTTGCTTCCAAATGCAACCGCTCAGCTATGCCAAGAGGTAAATTTATGGTATTTAGTATGGCCAGTGGTTGGCGTTTAATTAAGGTATCAATTGCTACGAGGCTATTATGTGACATAACGCCATCAGCAATGGCAAGGGCTTCGTCAAGCGAAAACAAGGATGCCAGATAAATATGGACTTGTTCAGGAAATGCCAGTCTTGCATAATCGTTTAGCGATTCGAGCGGATGTAATTTAATTATCCCAATTACTTGGTTATTACCTTTACAAAAATCAATAAACGATTGTGCCAAATTTATCTGAAGAACTGGGTCGATATTATTTGTGAACAGTACGATTATTTTTTTATTGTTTGATGTGATATGGAGTTTTTTCCTCACTTCTGATGCATCGGCTTCCAATATGCGGGTTAGATTAGTGTTACCCGTGACAATCATTTTTTCTTTAGGAGTGTTGACTTCAGTCAGAACTTTTACATGATAATTGCCCCAACAGAAAATATATTGCGTAAGAATAGGAATGTAATTGTCAGGCGGGTCAATAGCCCCATGAATAAAGGTAAATGTAGGGATATTACTTTTGTTAGCCACCATCACCAGCGCGCAATTGGTTGGTTGCCGATCAGAATCACAAATAATGGCTTTGGCTTCAGATGCGATTCTTCTGAAATTCTGGTACCGAGCCCGCCTGCAAAAATGACTACTTTCATATATGTTTAATCGAATAATAAATAATTATATAGTGAAACTATAATGTTTAATTTATATGTGACGCTTATTTTGTTTTTGCTGCAATCTCTTCTATAATTTTAACTGCAGCCTGTTCATCATAATTTGATATATAATTTCTAACAAAATTTGCACTATTTAGTCTTAAATCAGATTGTGTTTTTTCAGAATGGAGAAATTCTACTACTTCTTTTGTTGATCTGCAAAGTATTGCTGCATTAGCGCGGAGTAAATCATACATCACATCCTGTGTTTTTAACTCTGTATTGGAATCAAGCACTATGACAGTTTTTTCTTGAATAAGAGCATCAAACCCTAATGTGCTGCTATCAATTATTATATAATCAGCAATTGAGATATGTTCTTTAAGTTTAAGATCTGAGCTCTCTAAGATAATTATCTCATTGCCTAGAACATTTTTGATCTCTTTTACTTCACTTAATGTTGTCGATGGATGAAGTCGTCCTGTAAGTTGAAACTCATAACCTAGACCTTTTTTAAGTTCAATTATATCTTGAATCCAGTTTTTGGTAATAAGTCTGGTAAATCCAAAGAGTATTATTGGTTTTCTTAAATCATTTACCGTTATCCCTATTTTTCTTTTTATCCCATAAATACTCTCAGTAGATAGTTTAGTTTGTTTTCGAGCTCTTTGACAGCCGGTGACAATAAGACTCGACTCCGCAACCCCTTCATTAAGAAAAAGCTTTTTCATGTAGTTACCCCAACACAATACATATTTGGCATTGATTGGTATGAAATCAACCATTGATTGCACGCCAATTGCACCATGAATTTGGGTATATGTAGGGATATTATAAGAATTTAAGATGTTGCAAATAACCGCACCATGCACATGTTGGTCATCAATTGTCAGGAAGCCACAAGGTTTATCAACTTTGAATAATTGATGATACTGTTCAATAAGTATTACGCTTGCTAAGATTGTATTGTAGATGGCAAATGTGCTACTTTTGCTTAAATTGTGTTTAGCACATATAGCGTTAATTTGTTTTTGTAAAAATTTACGATTTTTATTATCCCATTTTAATACTTCAAGCGCGTTGCCTTTTAATCTAGATGTATAGATTATTTTTTTAGAGTCATTGACATATTGTTCTATACCATTACAAGACAATACCAAAGTTTTTTTGAACCTATTCGGACTTTTCTCAAAGATTGGATACCAAAAACCTCTGAGTCTATCTTGTGTTGACATGGTTTCTAACAGTAAACAATTTTCTAGTGTTTCATGATTAGAGCTATTCTTAATTTTATTAATAAATAATTTAAGAAGTAAATAACATCGGTTGATGAATATGTTAAAAAAAGAATAACTGTTGTTGGTATACCTTCCCGCCCAATAATCTAATATAAATTGTGTTCTATATATCCGATCTAACGTTATATTTTTATACGAGTAGCTATGTAATATAGATTTAATTTCTATAATAATTGGAATTTCAGGCCTATCTTTCATTTGCTATTAATGCTCGATCCTTTTTGATAATTAGATATACCGAATATGTTACAACAGCATTAAATGTGAACATACTTAATGCAAATGATGCAGACACAGCAGACAGCCCCCAATCCATTCTTATTAAATAATAGCAGGTAATAAAATATATAATGCCCGAAACAACCAATGCAATCGTAAACGGGAAAAACTTTCCTATTGTTGTTAGTACATCCTGAGCTGAACCTAGGCACCAGATGTACATAGTAACCACCATCCACCTTGCAGCGGGTATTCCTGATGCATAATTAGGTAAGGCCCATTCTATAAAGGGGCCCACAAGCCAATAACCTAAAGTAAAAAATGGGATTAGACCAAAACCAAGATAGATTATTGGCATAAAGGCCATCTTAGATAAGCTCGATACCCTCCCGGTCTCCCCGTATTTTCTGCACATTCTTGGATATAAAATCTGAAAAATTGAACTGGGCAATACAGCTAATGCTGCTGAGACCTGCAGTGCCGGTGCATAAAGTCCCATTTCCTTTTCAGTTAAATAATGAGCGATAAATACCTTGTCAAGGCCTAAATAAATACTATGGAAATAACCAAAAATAAAAATTGGCATGCCTACTCTGAATAGTTGTATAAAATCTGCTTGTTTAAATCTTATATTAAATTGAATTTTTCTAATTGAAATCAATAAAAATATGTTGGAGATTGAGAGAAAGGATGTTCTGATGATATAACCAATAAACTGCCAGAAATACACAATCGGGATAGTTAAAATGGCCAGTAGCGAGGTGTACAATCTGGATCTTGATAAATTTGAAAAATCATTATTCGTTTTATAAGTGGATTCAATCATTTGCGTTAACGGCAATAAAGCTGCTGTTATCCCTACCCCTAAATAAGCTACACCTAATGCGTTTTTTAAGTTATAAAAGGAATGAATACTAAGAATACATGAAATCAACAGAATCAACATTCCTGTGATTATAGACCATGTATAAGCCGTATTGCTTAATGAGATAGCTTCATCGTTTTCTCCATTGGCTGTAAGAAACGGTAATTGTCTGTTTAGTCCATTATTGATGCCTAGGGTTAGGAAAGGGATATAGGTCAGGAGAATGGATGCAGTCAGGTAATTTCCCATATCCTCTGGAGAGACCATTCTGGTAACAAGCAACCCTGAAACAGCCTGAATGATCAAAACCAACATATTCGATCCGAAAAAGCTGGAAACCATCCTGAGTACGTCTTCGCTTATCGGTACTTTTTTGATTATTTTCACGAATCTACTTTGTTTATTAATATCCTTTGCCAATTAAGATATATTGTTTTTTCTTATCTGTACTTGTACCTTCGTGTGTTGTAGGAAAATCGGACCATGATTCAAGAAGGTTTAATCTGGCCTGATCTAGGTCAGACAATTGTTCAGGTGTCATATTTTTTTTCAGTACCCATTCCCAATTTTCGTTACGCTTCCACAGTTCGTGGTTACGATGCTGATCAATGATGAAGTGGAACGCATTTTCTGTTATGCCCATCCAATTGAGAAAAAGATGCAAGTTTTTAGGCTTAACCGGAGTGTATTGTTTCACTAAGACAATGCCCTGTTCACGAGTCATCCTGCGAAGTCGTATTTCGCGGCTTGTATGGTCGGTTACTTTACTGTATCCGTGTTTTACGTATTTAATATAATCGTGGACATCTGAATAGTTCCAGCAGTCAACATCATTGCAGGTGTCAAAGGTTCGGGTTTGCTCACGACTTTCATAGCCATACAGCCTGATCATTTCTTCGTGCTGGGCTTTGCTGTCCCAACGCAGGTAATTATTCAGGTAAATGCCACGAATACCCACCCGTTCTATTTCTTTATCTTCAGGGTACATGAATTGGGTTATATCTTCATGGGTGATACCATCAAAGTCATCTATAAAATCTTCCGCTTCGTATCCCATCAGGTCGTGTTCTTTGCGATACTTTCGTGTCATTTCTACTTCATCCAGATGAGAAAACATGCCTACCTGATCAATGCCCTGATGCGCACCCCAAATGATTAAGGGTATTTTAAATTTAACTGCAACTTGAACCGGATATACCGTTTGACCGGCCAGACAATGCCAGTATATGCTTCCCATTTTGCGCATGGTGGCGCGTGTTATTTTTTTCACTGTTTCCGGATTAACCGTCAACGTCATGATATCGCAGTCAAATTGAATGCGCAGGTTGGCCAGGTTGCGCACGCCCACATCGGTGTTGTAATGTTTGTTGTAGGTAACCAAGAGCGGGTTCATGCCATACACATGTTTAATGATATGAACAATGAAATAGGAATCACGCGCCCCACTTACCGGAATGATACAATCGTAGTTATTGCCCGAAGTATTTCGGTATGTGTCCAGTATGGTTTTTAACTTCTCTCCACGTAATGTCCAGTCGAGTATGTCTTTTTCTTCATGCACCCTGCAACCACTGCAAATACCTTCAACATCAAAAGTAATGTTGAGGGGATGGTTTTCAGGATACAGACAACGTTTACAAAATCTCATATCAATTCTTTTTCTATGTGCACGTACAACATGTGTTCAAGAACTTCATCGCCTTTTTTAACTAGTCGCATGTTGGTATCCCAAGAGTTCTCAGCATAATTGGCATGTGTTTCCAGCCGAACGTCTAACTCTTTTTGTATTTGTGCTTTGGTGATGTTTACGCTGTGTTCGGTAAAATGGAAAAAATTTCCGGCACTTGCTGCTGTTGCCTTGGTGTGTTTTAACACGTCAACCATATGTGTAGCATTTTTTGCTCCGCCACAGGCAATTACGGGGATGCGAACATGCGCACATACCTTATTCACCAAATCCAAATCGTACCCTAAGTAAGAGCCATCACGATCAACCGAATTAATTAAAATTTCACCTGCACCGGCCTCTTCCGTTAAACGTGCAAATGAACCGGGTTCATGTGTGGTAATCTTTTTTTGCAGGTAATCATATACCCGATACCCTTCAGGAGTTTTTATGCCATCTATGGATACAACCACACATTGGTTACCAAATATGTTGGCTGCTTCGGTAATAAGTTCCGCTTTACAAAGAGCAGCCTGATTCAGCGCAATCTTATCAGCACCACAATTCATTAACTCTTTAATATGGTTTATGTGTGTGATACCTCCGCCAATGGTTAATGGTACAAAGCATTTTTGTGTAGCTTTTTTAATCATGTCAAAGTCAGGCCCATTGCCTCGTGCCGATGCTGAAATATCGGTTAAGATGATTTCATCAATACCCCATTGATTTAAAAATTCGATGGCAATAGCTGGTTTTCCTACCGGCAGGTATTTTCGGAAGCCGATGCTTTGAACGACAATTCCGTTTTTAACTACCAGATTTGCTGTAATGCGTTTTTTGAGCATGGTTAGATGGCGTTAAAAAATCCTCTGAACAACTTTAATCCGTTGGTTTGACTTTTTTCAGGATGAAACTGAACACCAAAAATATTTTCTTTTTGTACGGCTGCAGTTACTTCAATTCCATAGTCGCACCACGCTAAACGGTGTTCAGGTGTTGTTTCAAAATGGTAGCTATGGTCAAAATAGAAATTGGGGCTTTCAGCCGTTCGGCTAAAAAGAGGATCGCGTTTGCTGAATAAGATGTTGTTCCAACCAACTTGTGGCACGGCATAGGAGGGGGGTAATTCTAATTTTTTTACTTTACCGGGTATCCAGTTCAATCCTTCATGCCAGCCGTTTTCTTCCGATCCTTCGGCCAACAATTGCATGCCAACACAAATGCCAAGGATAGGTTTCTTTTTCACCAAGACCTCTTCATTCAACAGGTTGTGTAGCATACGATTTCTGAGGTTGCGAGCGGCTTCGTCAAATGCACCTACACCCGGTAATATTAAAACATCTGCATTACGTATACTATTTTCTTGGTCACTAATCTGAAGCTTTTTATAACCAAGAAATTTGATGGCATTGCCTACCGAGTATGTATTGCCTACTCCATAATCAACTATTACGATTGCGGGGTTGTTGCTCATAAGCCAATTCCTACAGTAAATTTCTTTTTATATCTACCAATACCAATTTTCTTAAATAGAAGTGGGTTAACGGCTTTATCAACCTGTACCCAAAACTCATTTACCGATATGCCGATGTATTGACAAAAGCTTTCAATATATCGAGGTGAACATTTTCCATCATATCGTTCACACAAATCTATTGCTTCTTCTCTAGTCATTCGCCCATTACGTATGTCTTCGTTTACATAATCGGTGATTCGCCCGAAGCCGAATTTCAGGTATTTTATCATTTGGTTCATGGGTGTCCAATCCTCATCAAGTGCAGTTATGCCCATATAGTCGCCAATTTCATCTGGAGTATTGTCACGAATTTCCAGTCCCCTTAGGGCTGAATAGCTTCCATTCAGAAACAAAGACCAATCCTTCCAAAAATATCCTAAAAAGGTAATTCGAATATTAGCATCAATCAACTCCTGTTCTGTCGGGTAGGTATATTGTATCAAATACTGCTTTTTAATATCATCCGAAATCATCCAGGTAATATCTCCTCCTCCGAGTGTATTCATCATTCTTAGGTTATTGCCATCACTACCATCTTTACCCATCACCGATGATTCACCCAACTGCAATGCAGAATTTTCTCCCCACCAAATTAATGGAATTTGATATGCTATGGCCAATCGAGGTACACTAGCAAACAAAGCAAGTTCTGTTGATTTAAAAGGATTTACATATTTATAAAATGAATGGTGCATCAGTCTTCTCCACGTTTCGGGTCCCGGATTAATTAATATTAAATCAAATCCGAGTTTTATCAAGTTACTCGTGTTATCCACTCCCCTTTGAGTGACCTGCTGAGGAGGTGGGCCTAAACAAACCAACAGAGGATTCATTTTTAAATGTTCTTTCACATAAAGTGCTTGTCGGGTAGAATCTTTTCCTCCACTTACTCCAATAATACAATCATAACCAGATTGACTATGTTGCTTGCCAAAGGCTACTTTTTCTTTTAGAAATTCAAATCGTGCATCCCAGTCTATATCGCCTAATGTGGCATGATATGCACATGCTGGGCATACACCATTCGCAGTAAAAATAGTACCTGGGCGAGTATTGGGTTGTAAACAAAGCTTACAATAATTCATGAATTTCTTTTTTGTTTTTTAGCAGCATGGTGTATTTCATTTCTGCAATTTCCCAGTCTTCTTTGTTGTCAATATCCTGTACTTCCGATTCGGGCATTTCTATTCCGATTGTATTGTCTGTAAATACTTTTTTTTCGTTCAAAAAATTATCAACTTGAAAAAAGTAGAATTGACCCGCATCGTGAAAGGCTGGAGGAAGATCTTGCGAACGTGTATTCAAATATTCAGGCCAGTTCATGCTTACCAGTTCGTTTTCCATTTTAATTGATCGCAAAATGGGGAAACCAAACCTCACAACAGGAACCACTGCCTTTGCGTTGGTAGCTATTAATTTCTGATGTGCTAATTTTAATTTTGCAGGTGTAACAAAGGGTGCTGTTGGATATATGCAACAAGCAATATCGAAATTTTGTCTGTTATTTATATACTGATTTAACACTTCAGTAATTACATCGGCCGTGGTTGAGTGGTCATCAGCATTTTGTTTTGAACGTTTGAATGGAACAGCAGCACCGGCTAATACAGCTATTGCGGCAATTTCATCGTCATCCGTTGACACCATTACCTCATCAAAGCACCCCGATTGAATTGCAGCCTCAATGGAGTAGTTGATTATTGGCTTTCCTAAGAAGGGCTTAATATTTTTGCGTGGTATGCGTTTACTGCCTCCACGTGCTGTTATGATTGCAAGAGACTTTTTCATTTTTCTGTCTGTATTATATCCCAGCTAAGTGGGGTGTCTTTTTTAATGTTGGATTTACATTTCATGCCGATTACCTGATTATAGTAACGTGAGTGCAGTCCATTGGCTGGTCTTTTGGATGCTATATTGTCTGATGTAAAGTAGTCTCCTGCAGCCATATCTTTTACTACATAAAGTGATCTTTTGAAAGCCTTACTTTTTTGTTCAATTTCTTGGATGCCGATAAAAGGTCTCCCCATTGCAAGGTAAGCTCTTTCGGTTTCGATAACCAACTGTTTCATTTCTTCTGGCTCCATCGAAAAAGCACTATCTACCCCGCCATCAGCCCTACGTAAGGTAAAATGTTTTTCAATGACTGTTGCGCCTAAGGCCGTTGCTGCAACTGCTGCACCAATACCCATGGTATGGTCTGATAAGCCTGCATGGCAATTGAACAATTTCGACAGAATGGGAATGGCTCTAAGATTTGTATTTTCTGGGGTTGAAGGGTAAGTACTAGTACACTTGAGTAATACCAATTCTTTACATCCGTTGTCCCTTAACACACTTACCGATTCTTCTATATCGCCTAATGAAGATACGCCTGTGGACATGATAACAGGCTTTCCTGTAGCAGCTACTTTTTTAAGGAGTATATGGTCAGTATTTTCGAATGAGGCAATTTTATAAAGAGGAACGTTTAGTGATTCTAAGAAGTCAACGGCTGTGGTATCAAAAGGAGAGCTAAAGGCAATTAAACCTCTTTTAGCAGCATGTTCAAAAATGGGTTTATGCCACTCCCATGGTGTATACGCTTCCTTATACAAATCATACAGTTCCTTGCCTTTCCAGAGAGAGCCCTCATCTGTAATGGTGTGTGCACCTTTTACGGTGATGGTATCTGCTGTATATGTTTGTAGTTTAATGGCATGTGCCCCCGCATCTGCAGCTGCATCTACAATAGCTAATGCCCGCTCCAATGATTGGTTATGGTTGCCACTCATTTCGGCAATTATAAATGGTGATTTCTCGGGGCTAATTAAATTGTTGAGATCTTTACTTTGCATTTTCTATCTCATGAATTTTAGTAGATAACTATCAACTTCTTTTATTACTAGGCGCTCTATTACTTTATACCCTGCTTGTTGGAAACTCTTTAGCGAAGCCATATTTGTGGCAAAAACATAGGCGGTGATGCTACAGCTTGTTTTGTCAGTAAAGTCGATCGAAGCTTCACGTATCATTTGTTGTGCGTAGCCTTTTCCACGATGCTGGGCATCTATAATAATACTGATTGTTGAATCCTTCTCAGCTAATGAGGATACTTCTATTCTAACCATCCCAATTTCAGCATAATTTTCATTCAGGAATATGTAGATAGTGCAATTGGGATCGGTTATTTTATTGTTGAACCATTTTAAGTGATCTTCATATTCAATGGGTTTGTTTGAATACGAGTTGCTACGGGCACCCGGGTCATTTGCCCATTGATAGATAAGATTCGCATCAGTTGCGGTGGCTTTTCGAAACTTCATAACAATTCGAGAGTCTAAGTTTATTTTACAACTGTTAATAAATGGAGTGTTTTTGATTTAAACTACTCCATTGTTTCATGCGCATTTCAAGACAAGTGGCACCTAATCCACCACTGGCCAATATTCCTTATGTGGTATTACCCGTTTGCAAGGTGATTGAATATGTTAAGTATTCTGGTGCCTGACTCACCGTCAATCAACAGGTGTTGT
>JBILGC010000002.1:0-113685 GCA_044351265.1 Bacteroidia bacterium | reverse complement strand
GCGCCACCTTGAAATGTTTAATAGCTTGCACAACTGCTTAAGGGTTATCTTATGGTTCTTATCAAGATAATGAAGCAAAGACTGCTCATGTTTGGTATAGGTAATAAGCGTGTTTTGATTAGCTGATTGGCGCTTAAGCACATCAACCACTACCTTGCTGGCAAGCAATGATTGGTCCTTTACCCGCACATATACCCACCACTTTCCGTCTTCATCCTTTGCATAGTATGGCTTATCTTTACCTTCATTGATTTTTGCCTCTATTACTGTTTTGTTTCCTAGCTCCCATTCTGTTAGCTCCAGCTTTACTTCTGGTTTGCAGTAAAAGGCAGCAGCCAAATCGAGCATATACTTTTCATCCTCACTTTTAACACCTGAAATGGTTTTATTATCATTAACCCCAACCAGCAGCGTACCGCCTTTGTGGTTGGCAAATGCAGCCATGGTTTTGGCAATTTTAGCGGCACTTGATATGGTTTTTTTAAAATCAAGCGTTTCGCTTTCGCCTTTGGCAATCATCAGTAAAATGGGGTGCAGCGGCATCTTTAATGAATAATTATTAAACTATTCTATTTTTCATTTTGAGGCAAGATATGTCGGAATTACATTTGCGCCAATTTTAATACCAGCAAAACATTATTAATTATATGAAAATAGCAGTTGCAAAGGGTGATGGCATTGGCCCGGAAATTATGGATGCCGTATTGGGTATATTTAATGCTGCTGGAGTTCCGCTGCAATATGAATTTATTGAAATGGGCAAAACCTATTTTGAGCAAGGACACAGCACCGGCATGACTCCGCAAGCCAAAGAAGTAGTTGAATCGTTGGGAATTTTGTTCAAAGGTCCGATGGAAACCCCTAAGGGAAAAGGCATGAAGAGCATTAATGTAACTGCGCGTAAAACCTGGAGCACATATGCCAATCGCAGGCATTTTCAATCATTACCCGGAGTAGATACTGTTTTTAGTAAAGCTGGTATTCCTATAGATATTACCATTGTAAGAGAAAATATTGAAGGCACCTATGGGGGCATAGAGCATTTGAACACCAATGATGTAGCCATTTGCCGCAGAATTATTTCAAGACCCGGCTCAGAGCAGGTTATTCGTTTTGCTTTTGAAATGGCCCGCAAAGAAGGTTTTACAAAAGTAACCTGCGCGCATAAAGCCAATATCATGAAACTTACCGATGGATTGTTTCTGGAAACCTTTCAGGAGGTGGCAAAAGAATATCCGGAAATAAACAGCAATGATATTATTGTGGACGACCTGGCCATGAAACTAGTGGCAAGGCCACATGAGTTTCAGGTGGTGGTACTCACCAACCTGCAGGGAGATATAATGAGTGATTTATGTGCAGGTCTAGTTGGCGGACTGGGGTTTGCTCCTTCTGCAAACATTGGAGATAATATTTCCATCTTTGAGGCTGTGCATGGAACCGCACCTGATATTGCAGGAAAACTGCTTGCCAACCCAACATCTTTATTGCTTAGCGGTTTAATGATGCTGCGCCACCTTGGATATGTAAAGCACGCAGCCGAAATTGAGAATGCATTGCGCTACACGCTTGAAAAAGGAACGCATACGGCAGATTTTGGCGACCGCACCATTGCTCCTTCTAATACCAACGAGTTTGCTGATGCAATTATAAAAAATCTTGGCCAAAAGCCGGAGTTTTCTAAACCCCGTGAAGCAAAAAACGATGTAAAACTATTTGTGAAGCCTGCCAAACCTGCTAAGCAAAGAATGATGGAAACTACTAAAGATAGTCAAACCAGAAAAATTGCAGGAGTTGATTTCTTTATTGAAACATCTTTATTGGGCCCTGAAATTGCCGATAAGCTTAAACCTCACCTTGGCGCAAATCAAAAGTTAATCATGATTTCAAATCGCGGTACCATGGTATGGCCTACAGGATCGGTTTTTACAGAGTGTGTAAACCATTATAGGGTTCGCGTTGAAGGTGAAATGAGCCAGCAGGAGATTTTTGCCTTGTTGTCTTTGGTTAGCCAAGATTTCTATATCCCTTCTCACGAAGTGCTCAGAACCTATGGAGAGAAAAAAGGCTACTCTCTGGCACAAGGACAATAATGTAAAAATGCCTGACTAGATGCGCAGGCATTTTTTTATGAAACCATTTTTACCTACTTTGGTTAAATAGTTATGTGGCTCAATATTTTTATAGTTTTTCTAACCTTTTGGTTCATGGAATTTATGGCCTGGTTTACGCATAAATTTATTATGCATGGTCTGCTATGGTATTTACACAAAGACCACCACCAGGTTGAGCCGGGTTTTTTTGAAAAGAATGACAGTTTCTTTTTAATTTTTGCTGTGCCTAGTGCATACTGCTATATAACAGGCATCATGCATCATGATTTTCGTTTATTTATTGGCATAGGCATTTCTCTCTATGGTTTTGCTTATTTCCTGGTGCATGATATCATCATACATCAACGTTTTAAAATCTGGACCCACTGGAATAATCGTTATGTACGCGCTATCAGAAGGGCGCATAAATTACACCACAAACATTTGGGAAAGGAACACGGAGAAAACTTCGGGATGCTTGTGGTGCCTCTTAAATACTGGAAAGATCCTAACTCCACCAAATAGCCCATGTCGCTCTACGCCTGGTTAATGCTGGCTTCTTTTGTTTTTCCTTTTTTGTTAAGCTTTGACAAAAAGGTTGCTTTTTATAAACGCTGGGCTCCTTTGTTTGCAGGGATAGTGCTAAACGGACTGCTTTTTATTTTATGGGATGGTTGGTTTGCACGAACAGGTGTTTGGGGCTTTAACCCAACTTTTGTTTGGCATATTCGCCTGAATGATTTGCCTTTGGAAGAATGGAGTTTTTTTGTGGTGGTGCCCTATGCCTCTGTTTTTATTTATGCCTGTATTAAAGCCTACATCAAAGAGGAGCCTTTTAAAAATACCAAGCATCATATTACCTTGTTTTTTCTGGTGCTTACATTTGTTATCGCATTATTCAGCACCCAAAAAACGTATACTTTTTATAACGCCCTTATCGCTTCGGTACTGTTACTCATCCATTATCTTTTTCTTAAAACCCCGTGGATGGGCTACTTTTGGCTTGCTTACTTGGTACATTTAATACCCTTTTGTGTTGTTAACGGTGTGCTTACAGGAGCTGCTACACCGCAGCCGGTTGTTTGGTATAATCCAGAAGAGATTTTGGGGCCTAGGTTATACACCATTCCTGTTGAAGATACCATTTATGCATTGACCTGTTTGCTTCTGCCTATTACCATTATGGAAGGGTTACTAAAGAAAAGAATAGAGGCATAAAAAAACCCAGGCGTTGAACGCCTGAGTTTATTAAAATTATGTTGCAACTTTTAATTTTCCTTGCTCTGTGCATCTACCACAGCAATAATTACCATATTCACAATTTCGCGAACACTGCTTCCCAGTTGCAGAATATGTGCAGATTTTTTTAGGCCGAGCAGCACCGGACCAATAGCCTCTGCTGCGCCTAGTTCCTGTAGCATTTTATAGGAAATATTACCTGCCGAAAGTTTCGGAAAAATAAAGGTATTAACCGGCTCGCCACATAACTCGCTGAATGGGAAATTTTCCTGAAGTAGTTTTTGATTCAGTGCAATATTGGCCTGCAAATCACCATCAACAACCATATACGGATATTTTTCTTTTAATATGTTGCGAGCCTCTGCCATGGTTCTTGGGGTTTCACCCTCGGCAGAACCGAAATTGGAATAGGAAAGTAAGGCGATGCGTGGATTGATATTGAACTTTTTTACTGCATCGTAGGTGAGTTTAGTTATATCCACTATTTCATCAACATGAGGATTAATATTAACTGTTGCGTCAGAGAAAAACAAAGTGCCCTTTTGTGTGAGCATGATATACATACCTGCTACTTTTTTAGTTCCTTCTTCTTTACCTAAAATTTGCAAAGCGGGTTTAATGGTGCTTGGGTAATTTTTTGTTAATCCAGATATCATGGCATCTGCTTCCCCAAGCTCCACCATCATTGGCGCAAAATGATTTCTGTCGCGCATGAGTTTCTTTGCCTCATGCAGGGTTGTTCCTTTTCTTTGTCTACGCTTATAAAAAACTTCGGCATATGCATTTCTTTTCTCTTCTTCCTCTAGCGGATTGATAATAGGCACACCGTAAAGGTTGATATTATTCTCTTGAATAATTTGTTCAATTTTAACCTTATCTCCAAGCAATATAGGATGAGCTATCCCTTCGTCTTTTACAATTTGAGCTGCTCTTAAAATTTTATAATTATCGGCTTCTGCAAATACTACACGTTTCGGATTTTTGCGTGCCTTGCTTCCTATTACACGAATAAAATTACTTTCCTTACCAAGGCGTGTAAGCAATTCTGTTTTGTATGCTTCCCAATCCGTTATTTGTTTTTTGGCTACTCCAGAATCCATTGCTGCTTTTGCCACCGCAGGTGATACCGTTGTAATAAGGCGCGGATCCAAAGGTTTGGGAATAATATAATTTCTGCCAAATTGAATGCTCTTTTCATTATAAGCCATATTTACAATTTCAGGCACCGGTTCCTTGGCCAGTTGCGCCAAAGCATGAACGGCAGCCAACTTCATTTCCTCGTTTATTTTGCTGGCACGCACATCCAATGCACCACGGAAAATGAAAGGAAAGCCGAGCACATTATTTACCTGATTTGGATAATCGCTGCGGCCGGTAGCCAAAATAATATCAGGGCGAGAGGCAATGGCATCTGTATAAGAAATTTCCGGATCGGGATTTGCCAATGCAAATACCACACAATCTTTTGCCATGCTTCGCACCATATCCTGACTCACCACATTTCCTTTTGAAAGGCCTACAAAGACATCGGCACCTTTCATGGCGTCTGCAAGCGTACTTAGCTTTTTATTGGTGGCAAAAAACTGTTTGGTTTCATCAAGATTGGGGCTATCTGTTCTTATTACCCCTTTACTGTCGCACATAATCAAGTTTTCTTTCTTCACACCAAGGCTTAAAAATACCTTTGCGCAGGAAACGGCAGAAGCTCCGGCACCATTAAAAACCACCTGAACACGGTCTATTTTTTTCTTAACCAGCTGAAGCGAATTTAGAAGGGCGGCACCTGTAATAATGGCTGTACCGTGTTGGTCATCGTGCATGATGGGAATATCAAGCTCTTCTTTTAGCCTTCGCTCAATTTCAAAACATTCAGGGGCTTTAATATCTTCCAGATTGATGCCACCAAAAGTTGGGCTAATAGCCTTAACTGTTTTAATAAACTCTTCTGTATCCTTGGTGTTTATTTCAATATCAAACACATCGATGTCAGCAAAAATTTTAAACAACACACCCTTACCTTCCATCACTGGTTTTGATGCTTCGGCTCCAATATCGCCAAGACCAAGCACTGCAGTACCGTTAGAGATTACAGCAACGAGATTGCCCTTTGCGGTGTATTTGTATACGTCTTCAGGGTTTTCGGCAATAGCTATGCAAGGCTCTGCAACTCCGGGAGAATAGGCCAAACTCAAATCGCGTTTGGTATTGGTGGGTTTGGTGGGTATAACAGCAATTTTACCGGGGCGGCCTTTGCTATGGTATTTTAATGCATCTTCTTTAAGTGTTGACATAACAGAATAGTTTTTAAAAATTGGGTGAAATAGCCATGTCGGCATAGTAATCCAAAATGTAGTTTACGGCATCATCTGCGGTATCTACGAGCTTGAACAAAAACAGGTCCTCCGGATTGATATTTTTTTCCTTCTGCAGCATTACTGCTTTAATCCAGTCTAACAATCCACTCCAGAATTCGGTGCCTACCAGCACTACTGGGAAACGAGCAACCTTATGTGTTTGTATAAGTGTTAAAGCTTCAAATAATTCATCCAGTGTGCCAAAACCACCGGGCATGGCAATAAAACCCTGTGCATATTTCATAAACATGACCTTGCGCACAAAAAAATAGTCGAAATTAATCATCTTATCGCGGTCGACATAGCGGTTTACAAACTGCTCAAAAGGCAGCTCTATACCCAAGCCAACCGATTTGCCATTGGCTTCAAATGCGCCTTTATTGCCAGCCTCCATAATACCCGGACCACCTCCTGTAATAACCCCAAAACCAGCGTTTACTAGCTTGTTTGCAATTTCCTCTGCGAGCTTGTAATAAGGATTGTCGGCTTTGGTTCTGGCAGAACCAAAAATAGAAACACATGGACCTATGCGGCTCATCTTCTCAAAACCCTCAACAAACTCGGCCATAATTTTAAAAGTGGCCCAGCTATCGGTTACCTTTATTTCCGGCCAATTCTTTTTTTCAAACGCCTTCTTAATTCTCTCTTCATCTGTCATACGTATTCTTCATTAAACATGCATAAGGGGCACAACATGTTGCGCCCCTTTTTGCAAACTTATTCATTTTATGTTAGCCCAAAAGTTGTTTTAGCAGTGTAGAAATTATTTTACCATCGGCTTTGCCTGCTAAGGCTTTCATGGCCAGTGGCATCACCTTTCCGAAATCTGCCGCAGAATTAGCTCCGGCTTCTTTTATTACTGCTGAAAGGGCAACTTTAATTTCCTCCTCACTCATTTGTTTTGGCAAATATTTTTCAATCACTTCCAATTCTTCTTTTTCTTTTGATGCCAGTTCTGTTCTGCCGTTTTGTAAAAAAATTTCCATGCTCTCTTTGCGCTGTTTGGCCAGTTTCTGAAAGATTTTTATTGCCTGCTCATCAGATATTTTATCTCCGGTTGCACCTTCTGCAGTTGCCGCTAATAATAATGCAGACTTGAGTGCACGCAATGCCCGCAGTGAGGCTTCGTCTTTTGCCTTCATAGCTGTAATGATATCGGCATTGATTTGTTCCTGTAGTGTCATGTTGGTAATGTTATTTTTTGATTCTGTTTACTTCTTTTTTGAAATAAACTTAGCGCCTTTATTAAGAAAAAAGGTAAAGGTATCGCTTCTTAATCCAAGCCTGAGGGTTTCTAATGGTATTACTTCATTAGGGGCAATATTGCCTAAGTTTACATTGGCTCCAACAAGTTTAATAAAATAGGTTTGCTGTGCTTTTTGCGGTGCTTCCCAAATAATTTTTTCCTCGGGTATTTTAGTTAAAATTTCCTGAACCAACCCCTCACGCACCTCTCCACTGCTGCGATAAACACCTACATTGCCCGCTTCGCGCGCTTCTGCAATCACTTTCCACGCACCCGCTTTTAGTTCGCTCTTCATCAATTCTATCCACTGGTATGGTGGAATTATTTTCTCCACATCCTTACTTCCAACTTCACTTAGTACCGTTACGTGTTTGCTAAGCTTATTGATATAGGATAGTTTTATTTCGTGGGGCATTTCAATGGAGCCATCCGATACTTCGGCATGCTCAAGACCAAATTTTTCAAGCATTTTTAAGTAATCATCAAACTGATTGCGCACAATAAAGGCTTCAAAGAGGGTGCCTCCAAAGTAAACTTTTATGTTTGCCTCTTTGTAGAGTTTTATTTTTTGCTGCAGGTTTTGCGTTACGTATGCTGTGCCAAAGCCAAGCTTAACAATATCTACAGAATCACCACAAACCGATAAGAAGTTTTCAATTTCATTGAGACCTAGGCCCTTATCCATTACCATGGTAATTCCATTTTCCCGGGGTTTGGTGCTTCTTTCAGGAATTTGCTTTAATTTAAAATTTTTCATTTAGTTGTTTTTTCTGAAAAGCTCAATGGCGTGCAGCACATCAGCATCTTTTTGCAAATGTGGCGAAAATTCGAAAATCAAAAAATGTTCTTCAAAATTCATTGCCAGAGCAGTTTCCAGATGATATAAGGCTTCCTTTCTTCGGCCAACTTCAAATTCATAACAGGCTAGTCTGTAGTAATATAAATAATGGTCGTCATAGGTTAGTGCCTGCTGCAGTAAATTAATGGCGGCTTCGGTATCGCCCTCGATGTGTGTGATGTATGAAAGATCCAGCCAAGCTTCTACTATCATGGGGTCTTCATCAATCAAAGAACGCAAAATTTCCTCTGCCTGCTGCAGGTTTCCGCTCCTGTACTCGGCATCAGCCAAGGCCAAGGCGTATTCCTCATTTTCCGGCTCAAGAAGCAAGGCACGTTTAAAGTGGTTTAGCGCTTGTTTGCTTTGGTTTAATTTATCATGGATAATACCCATACCAAACCAGGCTTCTCCGATATTTGGATTAAGGCTCGTTGCTTTCTTGTAGTAATCAATGGCCTCCTTATCTCGGTTTAATCTCTCAAGGCAGCTTGCCAAGTTGCAGAAAGTTATGGCGTCCTGTCCATCCTTTTCAATTACGGACAAAAATTCTTTAACGGCCTCTTCATACCTCTCCATCTCCACCAAATCGTTAGCCTTATTAAAGGAGGCGGGCATAAAGTCCTCGTCTATGGCCAGACAATAGTCATACGCTTCGATGGCTTTTTCAAAATTACCCATTTTGCTGTAGGCTATACCAAGACTGTACCATGCAGGGCATGAAAAAGGGTTGGCCTCAATTAATTCCTGATAAACATCGGCAGCCTTATCAAACCTTCCCTGCAAGTCGTAACAATTGGCTATTTCATAGCGGGCCTGCTGATTATCCGGCTGAGATTTTAGTATCTCCTCAAAATACTCAATGGCTTTGCCTTGTAAATCGCAGTCTTCATACACATAAGCTATTTCAAAAAGCATGTCTATTCGGTCGTCTGCATGTAGAATTGCATTAGCAAAAGACGCTTCTGCTTCTTCAAACTGTTGAAGGTTGAGAAGATTTTCACCTTTCAGTAAAAACAAATCAGGATTAAATGGCTCATACAATTCACATTTCTCCAGCACTTCAAGAGCATCTTCAAACTTACCCATCAATCCAAAAACTTCTGCCTTCTTTAAAGCAAAACCATTAAAATAGGGATATAACTCCTCCCCATAATATAAAACCTCCAACGCTTGTTTTAACTTATCCTGATTGATGTAATATTCGCTTATTGATTCAAGGGTTTCGGCATCAAAATAATCTTTTGATTTATTTCTAATCATCTTTTCAAACCGCGCTGCATGAGAAAGCGTATCCTCGTCTAAAAAATCATCCGCGTCCATAATTTATAACATTGACCTAACAAATATAACAAACAGATTGGGGATACCTTCATCTTTAAAAGAGGGTTATAAACATGCTATTGTGCTTATTTATTTGGCTGCATAATTCGTGCATTTTGGAAAAGGGCGGTTATTAAGACGGTATTTAAGCAGAATAATGATAATAAGAAGTAATATTGCGCATTATTCTTTACTTCTCAACGCTTCTTTGCCTATGCGCTTTTATTTAACGCTATTCTTATGCTTAAGCCTCAGACCTCTTGCCTCTTTAGGTCAGCAAAAAAGGATATTTAAACAGGCTGCATGGCAGCAGCGGGTTGATTACCTAATCTATGTTAAGCTAAACGATGTAAGCAATGAACTTAACGGAAGCGAGGTAATCAGGTATACCAATAATTCTCCTCATTTGCTCGACACCATTTATATGCATCTGTGGCCTAATGCTTATAAAAACAATGAAACAGCCTTTGCCAAACAGCAGATAAAAAATGGCAAAACTGATTTTTATTTTGCCGAAGAAACAGAAAGGGGATACATTGATTCGTTAAGGTTTGAAATTAATGGTGAAACAATTAAATGGTATCTTACCAGTGATATAGATATCGCTATTCTAATTCCTAATAAACCTATTAAGTCTGGCGAATCTGTTAACATTTCAACCCCGTTTAAAGTTAAAATACCGAAGGTTTTTTCACGCATGGGTCATGAAAATCAATTGTACTGTATTACCCAATGGTATCCTAAACCGGCAGTATATGACGTAAACGGCTGGAATCCCATGCCGTATCTAGACCAAGGAGAGTTTTACAGTGAGTTTGGTTCGTTTGATGTTAGCATTTCTGTGCCCGATAATTATATTGTTGCCGCCACCGGAAACCTTACAAATGCAGATGAGCTGCAAAAACTATTTGAGCTAAGTAAAAAGAAATTTACATCAGTAAAAGGCAATATCACATCTCCCGAAAATCCGCCATCTTCGGCAACCTATAAAACACTCCGGTATGTGCAAGACAGCATTCATGATTTTGCATGGTTTTGCGATAAGCGATTTAAAGTGGAAAGAAGCGAGGTGATTTTGCCGCAAAGCGGCAAAAAAGTTACCACCTGGTTTTACAGCAGCAATCCTAAAAAGAGTGTGGTACACTGGGTGGATTCAGCCATTCTTTTTTATTCTGGTCATGTAGGCGAATATCCTTTTACGCAGGCAACAGGCGTTTACACTCCACTGTTGGCGGGCGGTGGCATGGAGTATCCCACCATAACCAATATGAGCACGGTAGAGCAGCAGGTAATTGTGCATGAGGTTGGACACAACTGGTTTTACGGCATTTTGGGAAACAACGAGCGCTTATATCCATGGATGGACGAGAGTATAAATAACTATTATGAAATGCGCAGTGCCTATCAAAAAAAGGTGCCCGCACATGGCGGTATAACATTAAGCAATTTAAAAGGAAACAATATACAAGAAGAGTTTAGCGGACTGGGTTTTTATCAGTTACACCATGCCATTCATGCACGAATGAATGATGACCAGCCGGTGAATATTAAAAGCGATTCTTTCACGAGCGAAAACTATGGTGCAATGGTTTATGCCAAAGGCGCCATTAACTTCATACACCTCGAAAATTACCTTGGGTCAAATCGGTTTGATGAGATGATGAAGGCTTATTATGAAAAATGGAAATTTAAGCACCCCCTTCCTGATGATTTCAGGGCACATGCCGAGGGTTTTACTGGCGAAACCCTGAGCTGGTTTTTTGACGGGCTTATGGCAAAAACACAATGTCCCGAATTAAAAATAAAATCATATGACCCTGCAACAAGTAAAATTGTTATTGCCGGCAGTGCGTTTGGAGCTCCCTTCCCGGTAAGCTCATTTAAAAACGGCAGCATAGTAAACACCACATGGCATAAGGGTTTTACCGGTAAAGACACATCGTTCACACTCCCTCATCAGCAAGCTGATTATTTGGTGCTTGATGCTTATGAGCACACAGCAGACTTTAATCGCAACAACAACTTTAGCAGAACCCATGGCTTATTTAGAACATGGCACACACCCACCTTGCAATGGATAGGAAATATAGAAAAGCCTGGCACACACCGCATGTTCATCAGTCCGGCAATAGGTGCCAACCTATATAACAAAACCATGCTTGGTGCAGCACTATACAACGGTTTGCTACCCGCAAAAAAAACTACTTTTTTGCTGGTACCTATGTACGCGTTTGGCACGCGTGATTTAGCAGGCTATGCTGAAATAAACCGCTTTGCTATTATAAATAAGCTGGGCATAAAAGACATTACATTTACACTTAAAGCGGCTCGCTTTGGCACATTTGGTGATTATGTTAGACCGGATATTGGGGCAGATGGCACCTTATATAACCGCACTTTTATCGGAACTGAAGTTTATGAAAAACTTGAGCCTTCTGCACTTGTTCGACTCAACAGCAAAAACGCATTAAACGGTGTTTCACAATTATTACATCTGCGCTTTACGTTCACAACTGAAGATAAAATTACCTCACAGCTACTGCGCTATATAAATGATGCAAATTCATTTGCGACTGCCTCATACCGTTATGAATACGATCGATCCGTTAATCCTTATGGTGCAAATATTACCTACCAATGGGGCAGCATAGATAAACCCTTTCAGAAAATACAGACAGAAGCTAAATACACAATTAGCTACGAAAAACCCAAAAAGGGTTTTAGCGCTAGGGCCTTTGCCGGAGCTTTTATTCAGCCCTACAAAGGTGGTGACTCCCGTGTACTTTACCGGGCGGGAAACCAAACCGGTTATACCGATTATTTATATGACCAGTCGCAATTTGGTCGTGGCGAAGGAAGCCCACTTGTGGGCAGCAACAGCATTTTTGCTCAACAACTGATGTTTGGTGAATTAAATTTTAAAGAGCTTTATCCTATAGCTCAGTCAAACCGCTGGGCAACATCTGCAAATTTAGAAACAACCTTGCCGGGCATTTTGCCATTACGCTTGTATGCTGATTTGGCATTTATACAATATGAAATATCTACAACGACCAATTCCGGCAACACTGTTTCTCTAGAAAACAAGTTTTTGTATACTGCCGGTTTTAGTGTGGTTTTGTTTAATGAAATTTTACGTGTTAATTTCCCAATGGTTGCATCCAGTGAGATTGTAGAGTACTTTAAAGGAAATACCGTTAACCCCGGAAAATCTTATGGAGAGCGAATCTCTTTTTCTCTTAACCTAAACAAGCTCAACCCGATTAAGGTGGTTAGAAATATCAAATTTTAAGCGCATATTTGGATTTGCTTCGGTCAATATTAACGCCCTCTGTTTTTAAGTATTGATTAAGAAACTACGTTTTAAATTGCATAATAATGTATAAAAAAATTCTTTTCGTATTAGCTCTTAGCTGTAATAGTGTATTTGCACAAAATACCTACCGCAGCTATTTAAAAGATCAGACCACCTATCGCGAGCATCCACTGGATATTACCAGAATGAAGGTAGAGGTTTCGTTTGAACCAAAATCAAGTTTGGTTAAGGGCAAGGTTACTCATAGCTTTATTGTGTTGCAAAAACAGGTTGATTCTATATTTTTTGACGCACCGGGTATTCGCATTAAAACAGCCACCATCAATGGCAAACCGCTTCCCTTTCAAAGCAGCGCCAAAGGTGTTTGGGTGAAACCCCCAACTCATCTCCGGTGGGACCAAAACGGACAAATTATTTTCGAATATGAAGTTAACCCGCGCAAAGGAATTTATTTTATAGGATGGAATGCCGCTGAAAATCCTGAGCAAAGTCCCTGGGCAGTGCGCAAGCAAATTTGGACACAAGGGCAAGGTATTGATAACCGCTATTGGATTCCGATGTATGATGATATGAATGACAAATTCATTACTGAAACCGTAGTTACATTTGACAAGGAATATGAGGTTCTTTCAAACGGCACCCTACTTAAAAAAACAAGTAATAAAGACAACACCATTACCTGGCACTACAGCATGACGAAACCTCATGCGGGATATTTGCTAATGCTTGGCATTGGTAAATATGCGATAAAGGAAAGCAAAAGCGCCAGAGGTGTGCCAATGAAATTTTATTACTACCCGGAGTTTGCCGACAGAATGGAGCCAACCTATCGCTACTCTGAGCGCATGGTTGATTTTTTGGAAAAAGAAACCGGTATCTTGTATCCGTGGGAAAGCTACTCGCAAATTATGGTGCAAGACTTTTTGTATGGTGCCATGGAAAATACGACCGCCACTATTTTCGGTGATTTTTTTAATATAGATACACGTGCATTTAAAGACAGAAATTATGTAGGGGTAAATTGTCATGAGCTAACACATCAGTGGTTTGGAGATTATATAACTGCGCGTGATGGGCGTGATACTTGGTTGCAGGAAAGTTATGCCACCTACTACCCAAAAATGTTTAACCGAGAAATACTTGGAGAAGATGATTATAACTGGCAACGCAGGGGTGAGCATAACAGTGCGATTGAAGCGAGCAAAAAAGACAGAAACCCCATCAGACATACACAAGCGGGCACGGCAAGGGTTTACCCAAAAGGATCTGCCGTTATTAGTATGCTCAGCTATGTGCTTGGTGAGGAGCAGTGGAAACGTGCTTTAAATCATTATCTGAAAACACATGCCTATGCCAATGTAGAAACCAATGATTTGCAGCAAGCCATTCAAGATAAACTGGGATTAGACCTTAGCTGGTTTTTCGACCAATGGATTTTGCGTGGCGGAGAGCCCCACTATACTGTGCATTATGAAGATTTATTTTATAAAGATGGGTCTAGAGCTACAGAAATTGCTATTGAACAAACGCATTTACGTGATGAGGTGGTGGGCTTATTTAAAATGCCCATAAACATTGAGGTACATTATGCCGATGGTTCATCAGATATGGTTACCGAGTGGGTTGATGAGGCTTTTGAGGTGGTGAAAATTCATAACAAGAACAAAAAAGATATTGCCTTTGTTTTGTTTGATCCAAACAGCATGGTGCTAAAATCAGTTACATTTAAAAAGGGATTTGATGAGCTGAAGGCTCAGCTTACAAAAGCCCCTAACATGTTAGACAGATATGATGCACTGCTGGCACTGAAAGATTTTCCGCTCGATAAAAAAAGATCTCTGTTACTGGATGTTTTGAAGAATGAAACGTTTCATTCGATGAAAACCGAAGCCATAAACCAGCTTGGTGCTGATAAGGAAGCGGCATTATTTGTTGCTACAGTTTTCGAACAATACCATAGCGGACCCAAACTGGCTGCCATCAAACATGCATCAGATGATGTTTTCTGGAAAGAACAGCTTAAAAAAAGTCTAACCGATTCAAGTTATGATGTTGTGGGGGCAGCGCTTGAAAAGTTGTGTAAAGCATATCCTGAAGAAGCACAAAACTTTTTAATTCAAACAAAAGGGTTAGATGGCACTACCAACAACCTCAGGGTAAAATGGCACGAGTTGGCCGCCTCATATAATTTTGATAAGGAAAAGAATCTTGATGCTCTGGTTTGGCTTAGCAGCAACGCATGGGAGTTTAGAACCAGAAACAACGCATTCGCTTCACTCAAGTCACTTAATCACTGCAACTCAAAATTAGCAGCGAATTTGCTAGATGCGGTTACAAGCACCAACGGAAGGCTATCCGGCCCGGCCACGCAGCTGATAGAACATTTTGCATTACAAACAACTTATCGAAATATCTTCATACAATCTTATCATCAACTAACAGATTCTACCAAAAAGGATTTAATTAAAAAACAACTGAGCTTTTTGCCATGAGAAACTTTTTGTTGGCCTTTTTCCTCTTGCTTACCATTCTCACTAACGCGCAGTATGGGCTTAAAAACTACACCATAGATTCATATCTGAGAGAAGACTGTTCTTCTTATATTATGCTGCCGCTATTCCCTAAAGAGGTCAAAAAAGATGAACTAAACAAGTTGCTCATAAATGCGTTGACCAAACATCATTTTTTATTTGAGCAGCATCTGGTAAATCTTAATGCGTTTTATGAAGAGCGACAATATAATGGCGACTCTGTTCTGGGTTTTACCATAATGGCGGGCTGTACGTTTGCCAAAAATGGCATTTATAGTTTTACCGGCTGCCCGTACAATGCATGCGATAAAAAACCACAATCAGAAATGGAAACCGTTATGGCCGTGCTGGATAGCAGCAAAGGAAAATTACTAGCGTTAAAAGATATTATTGCTCCAGAAAGGTATGACTCATTGGTAACTTTTGTAATCATGATTGCCAATCGTTACCGCATAAAAACCATACCTTCTTGCTCCTATTCATCTACAACTCCTGTTGTTGTTAATTCCTCTAACGGCAGCTCCACACCAGGTAATGAAGTAACATACGGAAACCAACTTGATACCAAATTCTATATTAAACCAGATGCAATCGTAATTCACCTGCTGGCTCAACACAGCCGCTACTCTTACGCAACAGTTGAATTAAATATACCCATTCGGTTAATGGCTTATTTTCTTAAGCCTGAATATGCCAGGCGCATTCTTCCGTAATTTTTTACTTTGTTTATCAATTGGTTATGCGTTTTTAATCCTGAGGTGTAACTTAATATAACCTTCATCCGTATGATAGATTACACCACATGACTGCATCAGAATTTAATGAGTGCGTAGATTTGTATGCCGATGGCCTGTTTCGGTTCATTCTTAAAAACGTAAAGGATGAAGAACGGGCGCGAGATGTGGTACAGGATACTTTTGAAAAGGTTTGGCAACGCGTACATGAAATTCGTGCAGATAAGGCAAAGTCTTATCTGTTTACTGCTGCATACCATACCATGATTGATGAGATTAGAAAGAATAAACATACATTAACCCTGGAAACAGAACACGATAGTGTTTTTCATCACAATAATCAGTACAATGATTTAAAGAAGGTACTTCAATTAGGGCTACAAAAACTAAATCCGGTTCAGCGTTCTGTAGTTTTGCTCAGAGATTATGAAGGCTATTCGTATGAAGAAATTGGTGAAATAACCGGCCTTAGCTCCGCACAAGTTAAAGTTTACATTTTCAGGGCGCGTGTTTTTTTGAAAGAATATATAGGGAGCATGGATAAAGTGCTATGATAAACAAAAACAATTACGAAATATGGTTGATGGATTACCTTGATGGTAAACTTGGCGATGCTGAGATAGGCGACTTAATGCTATTCCTTGATCAAAACCCTGAGATTAAAATAGAGCTGGAAAACCTTGATGAAATGGTGCTAGAGAAAGAAGAGATCCGGCCAACCTTCAACAAGTCTTCATTAAAAAAACCACTGTTTAACGAAACAAAAGCCAGCCATAACCCCTTGCTTGTTGGTGCTGTTGAAAACACATTGAGCAGTAAACAGAAAGAAAAGCTGAAACACGCAATGGCTGCATATCCCGAACTTAATAACGAATTGCAGTTGTTTGAAAAAACACGCATTGCGCCTGACTTAACGGTTGTTTATCCGAATACACACGAGTTAAAGAAAACGATACCGCTTATTGCCTTCTCTTACTCGGTTTGGGTGCAATTAGCAGCAGCATTGATTTTAGTAAGTAGCATTGGTTGGTTTCTTTTAAAACAAAGCGGTGTAATAACGCACGATACTATTGCAGAAAACAGGCCAAAACCGGCATTGCAAAACCAAAAGACACAGCAAAAGAACGCCCCAAAAATCAGTTTAAAAAACCACAAGAGTAATCAAGAAAAAAACAATGTTAGCAAACAGCCGTATGATGTTGATGCAACAATTGAACCGATGCCGGGCTTAGATAATAAAGTGCTTATGCAATCAAATTCTCAGAGAAACAATGAGCTAAGACACGTAATGATTACTCCAAAAACGGGATTAATAACAAGGCCTGAAAACGTTTTGAAAATAGTAGGCATGCCGGAGCATCCTAACCCAATTGCCTATCTGCAAAAGCCGGAAAACAAAGATGAATTTATAGCCTTGCCCGATTTGATTTATGCAGAAGTGAAGACACAGAAACAAAAAGTACTAAAAGAAAATAAAGCATCAGATAAATTTAAAGCAGAAGATGCCGGATGGCTTGCTCTTGCTTTTATTAATAAAATTACCCGTGCCAATATTCAGGTGGTGCTTAATTATAATCATCAAGGCAAAAGAGAGGGTATTGATATTAGTACAAACGGGTTTAGTTTTCAAATGGGCAAAAAAACAAACAAGACTATCAACCCTATGTAACCTATTTTAAATACAAACGTATGATAGCTAAATATTACTTTTTATGAAACATGTCAAAACTCTTCTGATACTCCTTCTTGGTGGAGCATCATTACTAATTGCAACATCAATTAAGGCACAAACAAGCGGGACGCTAGCTGATTTCAATAAAATCCGCATCAGTGGATCTGTCGATGTTGAGCTCATTCAGGCAGGCCGTCATTCCTACTATTTGGTAAATAATAACGATGAAAAAACCGGAGTTGAAATAACTTCTGAAAATGGTATACTCAATATTAAAGGCAAAAACACTGCCGAGGAGAATAACATAAAAATTTATTTCAAAGCCCTCGAAGAGTTGGAGTGCAGCGGCATTTCGAGTGTAAAAATAAACGATACGCTGCACACAGAGCGGATGCAAATAAAGGGTACCGGAGCAACCCAAATCAAGATGAACATGAAAGTAAACCAATTAAAGGTTTATGCGGATGGCGCAACCGATATTCTCTTAACCGGAGTTGCTGAGACATTTTCTGTGCAGGCCAGCGGTGCTTCAAAGATAAAAGCAGGAGGCTTGCAAGCTAAAGAAGTCAGCGCATCATCAGATGGCGCATCGTCTATAAAAATTCAAGCCATCAGACGTTTGTCTGCCAACGCCAGTGGCGTTTCAAATATTAAATATATAGGAAGCCCTGAAAACAAAAACATTTCAGTAAGTGGCATGGCTCAGATTAATGGCTTAACAGAGAATCACGAATTTGCTACAAACGCAGAAAATGAAAACGAGAGCGATAAAGATACGGTACATGTTAAAATAGGTCGAAAAAAGTTCATCATAATTGATGGTAAAAAAGATTTTGAGTTTGAAGAAGAGGAAGAAGAAGAGGAAGATAAAGAAAGCTACCAAAGGACCAATCCTTCTAAAAGGCGCGACATGAAAGCCGTTTGGGGAGGAATTGAAACAGGAATAAATGGGCTGGTTACCCCTGATTTGAATTTTACAATGAACAATGGCTATACAGATTTGAACACACAATTTGGTCGCTCATGGTTCATTGGTATAAACTTGCCAGAACTAGATGGTCATATTATTCGAAACAAGCTAGCCATCACAACAGGATTCGGAATTAAATGGAGTTGGATGGAATTTGGTTCTAACAATATTATGAAGCCCGATTCCAACAAACTTGCATTTGTTGACTCCGGAAATAAACTTTCGGAAAACGAACTGAATACTTTTAATCTTACGGTTCCCTTGTTATTAAAATTGGCTCCTGGAAATAAGAAAAAAGCACACAAGGGATTTCATATTGCAGCAGGGGTTATTGTAAATTATGTGGCCACAACCCGACTCAAAACAGTTACAGCTGATAGTGGTTATGAAAGAACAACACATTATAAAACAGATTTTAATTTAAACCCCTTCCGACTAGATGGAACATTAAGATTTGGTTATGATAGGTTACGCCTTTTTGCTAATTATACGCTTACCCCCTACTTTGATTCCGCAAAGGCACCCGACATCAGACAGTTTTCGGCAGGTATTACCCTGGTTGGTTTTTAAATTACAGTTATTCTTTCTCTACAACAGTGCTTATAGTGTTGCTGTATTCTATACCCCACTTAAGATTGGTTTGTGATAAACCGGAAACTTAACAGAATTGGCAATAAAGCACATGGCATTTGCTTGTACATGCAGCTCTATTGCTTTGGCAATCAAATCCGGATTTGCTATAGTAACTATGGGCTGAAGTAAAACTTCGGCAAAAGCCCCGCTTCCATTATCGTTTTCTTGCATGATTCCCGTGGCCTCATCTGCATAAGAGATTACTACAATGCCGTTATCTGCACATAAATGTAAATACCAAAGCATATGGCATGCTGATAGCGAAGCAAGCAGCAGCTCTTCCGGATTATGCAAGGAAAGATCACCCCTGAAAGCCGGATCAGATGAGCCTATAATATCCTGTTTGCCTTTAATACAGATGCGGTGCTTCCTGCTGTAAGCCTGATAGCCTGAAGTGCCGTTGCCTGTATTGCCTGTCCACTCTGTTGTTAAGCTATAATGATGTTTTTTATTCATGTTTACCGAAGTAATTATTTTGTACTGCGTGTTATTGCTTGATAAATTTTTTAACCACACTTCCTCCACTGGTATTTATAACCAAATAATAAACACCTGCCGATAACTCCTCCACTGGCAACAAAGATTGGTTAAAGACGTTGATGCGTTTACCTTGCATATTATACAATTCTGCGCTTTGCAGTTTTTGACCGGAAATATCAATATACAAAACGCACGATGTTGGATTGGGGTAAATATCTATTTTAAGGCTTGTGTTTAATGCCTCTGTTATTCCAACAGTTTGAGAGATTGTAGCCAATAGTAGCTGTGATGAAATCTGATAAGCTTGTGCAGGAAGTTGGTTAATAAGTACACAAATAATTATTCCTGTTGCTGTATCATACATCATAGATGAGTTGTAACCGCCCCAAATTGTGCCTGCATGTTGCCAAACTGTTCTTCCGTTTACGATAGATTCTATGATGCCCATTCCATATTTTCCCTGACCAACAAACGTGGTGAGCTCTTTAAAATAGGCGGGGCTTAAAACCTTTCCTCCCATCAAGGATTCATACCATTTCGTCATCTGTGCTGCAGTTGAATACATGGCACCAGCCGACCAAGCTGCACTATTAAGCGCCTTTCTTGGCACACCAAAATTATCATTTGCTCCCTGCCAAGGGTGTGCTACCGGATATAAAACTGTTTCAAAAACATCAAGAAAGGTGCTATCCAATTTCAGCGGACTCAGAATACTGTCACGTAATAGCTTACCATAGCTTTTTCCGGTTGCCGCTTCTGCTATCATGCCCGCTAGTATATAGTTGGTATTACAATAATTCCATCCTTTTCCGGGGGCAAATAAAGGAGGCCCTAACCAAGACATTAGTTCAGTAGGTGTATACAAACGATTAGGATTAGATAGAATAGAATCCATGTATCCGGGTGTGCTTATTATGTCAAACAGCCCACTGGTATGATTAAGCAATTGCCTGATGGTAATATGCGGGTTGATATAATTATAGGTTGGCAAATATTTATAAATAGAATCGTCTAATCTGATGACATTATTTTGTGCCAGTTTAAGCAATAGTACTCCGGTAAATAATTTGGTGTTGCTGCCTATGCCAAAAAGCATTCCCGTTGCAATTGGTTGTCCATTATGCGAAATACCCGATACGCCTTCCCACATCCCTTTACCGGGATAGAGCACACAAGCAGAAATGCCTTTTAAATTAGTAGCAAGACGCATACTATCTATGGTGTTTTGCATTTTGCTTGCTAGAAGCGAATCAAGTGTCTGAGCGCGCAAACGGTTGAATCCTACAATACATAAAATAAAAATAAAATAATGCTTCTTCATTTTGGGATGTTTTAAACTAAAATAATGCCCTTCAGGAATAAATTAATCATATAATTGATTTGCTTTACCCTTAACAGTATAGCCAAATAACTATTTAATGTAAATGGACTGATGTAAATAACCTCAAGATTCTAATCTATTATATTTTCAGCCTTACGTTGTTTTTTAATAAAGGCTTCCCCGAAACTTAATTTCTTTGCAAGGGGTGAGCCGGGTTGCACAACCCGCCAAAACGGTGCAACACCTCTAAGCGATTTAGTTTTTGCATACTTTTCATAATTTGCTTCTGCAACTATTCGCAAAAAAATGCCGGTGGTTAGCGGACATGTATATTCGGCTCCGGCCTCTTCTGCTAAATCTTTTCGCATCGTTTGAAGCGTTACTTTTTTCCCTTTCGGAATTTTTCGAATATAACTTTCAATTATTGCAGGTGTTGATATAAGCATGACACATCCTGCCGGCATGTCGGCAAAGCCAAAATCAATGCGCTTTACAACGGATTCTTTCTTTTCGTTTAGCTTCTCAGCCCATGTTTTTTTACTGGCCATAAAGGTGTTTTTGCGTGTTTTTACCTTATACTGGCTTGCAATATATAAACCAAAAGGCAATGTTTTCTATGCGTTTAAGGCTAATCAAAGTAATTAAAACCTTATTTAGGGTTATTTAATAAACAACTTAATAGTAGAAATTTGGTCATTGGTTTCGGCTGAAATAAAATAAAATCCTGTCGGTAAGTCTTGAACCGAAATGGTGCTGCCTTCCGTTTCCATTAATAATTGGCCCGTTTTGTCAAATATCTTTGTGCGTAATATCTGCTGCTTACCAACACTAATGTGTACCCGGCCATTTGCTGGATTTGGGTATACTGAAATTGGGGTTGGCAGCGCCACTTCTGATATTGCACTTATTGTATTGCATAAATTATGTGTGCCCAGCTTATTTCTTAAAGGACTATTTAGCATTACCATTTGTGCTCTGGTTTTTTGATCGGTAGTAAACATGTATTTGCTTGGCCCCCTGGTATAGTCCATAAAATTCATAAACATTTCACCATCCGGATTATTGGATGGCGATGCACATGAGCCTGCATTATATGGATAAGTAGGTGTGCCTGTATTTTCTGATGCTGCAGGTGGAGTGTCGTCACAAAAATCATTGCCACATGCACCATCTCCCCAAATATGCCGTAAACCCACATAGTGTCCAATTTCATGAGTAAGGGTTCTTCCATCAATAAATGTTGAAATATACGTGCCTGAGGGAAACAGTGTGTAAGAGCCAATGGCTTTGGTAAAACACCAAATACCATCTGTAGTATCCGTAGCATTTCCTGGCAAATCAGGGAGACCGCTTAAGGGCGGAACAGAGGAAACGCCCGCATAATTAAGTAATGTGCTTTTATCGGTTATCCATATATTCAAATACTTTTTTACATCCCAAATACTCTGTGGTTTTATTATACTATCAAGATAGCTTTTCATGCTTATCTGGGTAGCGAACTGGTTTGGGTTTACCCAACCCTTCTGCACATAATTAATTCTATTAATACCAGGCTCGCTTAATATGTTTCCATTGTTATCAGTTGTGGCCAAACAGAATTCAATATTAAAATCTGCTATTTTAATTCGGCCATTCTGGTCTAAATTGGCTTGGGGTGTATTCTGATTAATTGCCCAAGTTACAAACGCTGCCGCAGGATAGTTTGATGCATTATATGCATTGCCGGAAAAATCCTGATTAATAATTGCTATTTGCGATGCAAGTTGTCCAGATAAAATATTGGGATAGGTACCAAGCGGTTCTCCACCATGAATAACATGAAAAATTATTGGTATGGTATAATGGTTATTCATGGTTTTGCCATGCATATTTTCTGCTGAAGAGTTTTTGATGAACCCCTGGAGCGCATCCTCCCATTGCATGTGGGGGAATTCTGAAGCACAGCCTATATATTCATTTTGCGCGTTTGACAGATTTAAAATTGTAAGAAAAAATGCGAGTGATAAAATAAATCTCATATTGTTTTTTGGGGGATTAGAAGGCGGGCTGTCTAAAAGGTTTAATATGCTTTGATGGTTGATGCCGATATGTTAATCTACAATATCTTCAACATATAATCAAATTACTGCGCGCATGCTTGATTTTGATACAATTTGTTGTGTTTATTTGAAAAAGCTAACTGCTTTTCGAAATATGATACGTTTTTACCTTTTGATTTTATTACTGAACTGTTTGCAATTGTTTGCTCAAACGCCCGGTGACTCCAAAATCATTTCAGGCCCCATGCTTGGCTATGCCGAACACCGCGAAGTGCTAATATGGGTTCAAGTTTCCTGTGCAAAAACCGTAACGCTTGTGTATACACCATTAAATGTATACGTTCGCGGTGGCCGCATCACCCGTCACATCTTAGACCCAAATTGCAGCAATGGAAGCGTAGTTAAATTTATTCCTCAAAACCTTGAACCCGGCTGTGTTTACAAATACTATCTTCTAATAGATGATAAGCCTATTGCTTTAGCGCGCGATTTGTTTTTTAAAACTAAAGCTTTGTGGGAATGGCGTGGCCCTGCTCCAGATTTTTCTTTTATTGTCGCATCCTGCAATTATGTTAATGATTCAGCCTACGACCGTCCGGGAAAACCTTACGGGCAAGGAACAGACATATTCTTACGTATGGCAGAAAAACCAACTGATTTTATGTTATGGCTGGGCGATAATGTGTATTTGCGTGAAGCTGACTACTCCTCTGAAAGTGGAATAAAATATAGATATGCGCACACACGTGCCGATAAAAATTTGCAACCCTTGCTGGGTAGCAGAAACCACTATGCCATATGGGATGATCATGATTTTGGAGACAATAACAGCGGCAAAGGGTTTGGCCTTAAAGAAACAAGCAGAAAATGTTTTACCGATTACTGGGGCAATAAACAATACGGAGAAAATGATGAAGGTGTTTACAGCGCTTTTAGTTATGCAGATGCGGATTTTATTTTACTTGATAACCGTTGGTGGCGAGACGAAAGTGATTTAGACGAAACACTTCATCCCAACAAAACACAATTGGGTTTAAAACAAATAGAGTGGCTTTTTTATCAACTTTCACATAGTAGGTCTACATTTAAATTTATTTGTGTTGGCGGACAGTTTTTGAACGATAATACCGATAAAGAATCTTTTAACCAATACAAAGCTGAAAGAAAAAAGGTGTTAGATTACATTGTTCAGAATAAAATTAGCGGAGTGATTTTTTTAACCGGTGACAGGCACCACACAGAGTTACTTTCCTATAATAAAAGCGAAAACGATTTGGGTTATGCGCTCTTAGAGCTTACCTCGTCTGCCATAAGCAGCCGGCCGGGCAACATCAAAGAAACCAACGAGGCGAATAATCCCATGCGAATATCGGGCACACTGGTTGCAGAGAATAATTACTGCGTTTTAAAGATTGGAGGCGAAAGAAAAAATCGTTTTGTACAATTTAGTTGCTTTGATAAAAAGAATGGCCTATTGTGGGAATACAAAATAGGCGAAGAAAAACTTAAGGCGAAGATTAATTAACGCCTATTTTGAGCCACACTGGTCGCAGTAGAGTTTTTTAATATGCAGGTTTTCAAAGAACTTTGAGGATACCTGTTTCTCGTTAAAAATCTTGCAAAACAATTCGGGCTCTGATTTTTGTAGGCGTTTGAATATGTTGAGCATTTGTTTATCAAACTCGGCATTTCCTGATGCTTTGGAAAAATAAAGTAGGCGTAGGCTATATTCTTTTAACATGGCAGCGTCCTGAATTTCGTTATAATGATCAAACAAAATCTGAGCGGCAATATCAAAGCGTTTTTGTCCGGCATAGAAATCTGCAATTGCAAGCGCTTCAATTACCGGACTATTTTTTGAAATCTCTTTTACGGTATTATATGTATCCGGCTTTTTTTGTTTTTTGTTTTCATTTAATACAGGATAAAAGCGAGACACAAGGGTGCTTCTAATATTAGACGGAATTGCTGTTGCATTAATTGACGCAAATAATGAGGCTTGGGTAAACAGCTCCTCTCTTCTTTGTTCCTGAGTCATTTTTTCAGCTGCATTTATTTTAAGTGCTAAAAAGTTGTATTTGGCCAATGGGTAATTGGGATCAATTTTTCTTAGCTCTTCAAACTTGCCTATTTTTTCATTCTCATTTTTTATCATTACATATTGGTTGTTGAGCATATTAATATACTTAGGCTCCTGCGGAATTTGTATGGCCATAAACTTGTTATAATCCATTTTTCCCTCTTGCACTAGTTTTATGATGGCCGTTTGGTTGCTCAGCGCGCGTTTAATATCTTTTCTTTCCAGCGCTTTATTAAACCGATAAGTCCAGTATTCATCTGGCGGAAGTTTTTTCAAATCAAAAACCACCTTCATTTCAATGGTGGCAAATCGCTCTTCTTTTAAAAGCGGCTCAAGTTTGCGAAGCAGCGCGGTATCGGCATCCAATCGTTTACGCACATAATTTTGTGAGCTATCGGCCAAGTAATACCAATTTGTTAATACTATCTGTTTCTTAAAAATATCCCAAGCATTGCCTTGTTTTACAGTATATTTTATTTTTGTGCCGCTTTGCTGTTGCTCCAATACTTTAACAATGCTGGCTGCTCTCTTTTCCTGCAATTGCTGGTTTTTTAACGAATCGCCTTCTACTGATGAAAACGCAACAATCTGAATATTGCTTATTGTAAATCTCGGCTCATTCAAACTATCAATAAAGGGAGAAATATCTTCCTGTTTAAACTCAAACTTATTTCTTTCAAAGGGTATTTTAAACGACAGGTTTTTTTGTTCAACATAGGGTTCGGGGGTTTTGGCTGTTTGTGTATCCAGCAAGAGCGGCAAATCCTCATACCTCGGAGCAGTAAAATAAGGCTGCAGCCTATTTAGTTTGTCATAAAAACTCCAAACATTACACTTCACTTTTTCATCGCAATATTTAACTACCTTAATTCCTATTTCAAAGTTTTCAGAAAAACCTACGGGCAGTTTATCAATTTGCACATCCCCTTTTGCCTTAAGTTGAGCTAGCGTAACAGGCTTAAGCCCTATTGATAAATCCACTTGCGAAGAGCCTCCGGCAGATATATTATATGAAGTTCCGCAGGGAAACTGAGAAAGCTCAATAATGTAAACAAGCAAGCGGTCGTTTCCATCTGTGATAAGCTTAGGGGCGGTTCGGTTGTTTTCATCGCCTATAAAATATTTCTTGTAGTCTGCCTTCATATACAGCCTACTTTCTTTTATGTAAAAGGCTTTGTCCATATCAAATGTGCTGTACAATGTTTTATATTCTTCGGTGTTGGGACAAACGTTGCCATCATCACACTTGCCAAACAAACAGCCTAGCTTACACCCCAGTCTCCTAAACCACCAATGGGTGCCATGCGAGCTAACTTTGTAATTTTTATCAAGCTCTTTACTATGGGCGGTTGTATTATTTAATATATTAATATCACCCAGCACAATTGAGACAAAGATCTTATTGGTTAGCGGATCAAAAGCAGCCCCAACACCTACATAATATAGATCGGCACGAATAAATATTTTGCGGTATTTACCCATTTTCTTAAAAAGCTTATCCAATATTTCAGATTCGCTCAGGGTTTTACCTTTGCCGTTTGTTGCTTCGGCAAGAATTATTTCTTGTGGTAGGCCATCTTTAACTCCTCCATGAAAAGACACCCGAAGCGCTGTAGTGCTTTTTTTAAGCTCCTTTTGCACATTGGTTTCTTGTTTAATTTCGCTGCAGTAATTGGCCTGGTCTTGGGATGCGTTTTCAAGAACCTGCGTTGAAACAACTTCTTCCATCTGTGCAGAGGCGCGCTGCTGGTTCATGTAGGTAAGCATTCCCGTTCGTATGGAGTCTAGGTCGAGTTCCTGCGCAAAAGAACCACATGTTACGTTAATAAAAATTAACAGGAGTACGTATTTATAAATTTTCAATGAATTGAATTTTTGTACCAAGATAAGTTTTTTGGATAAAGACCTAATTAACATATCAAGGTGCCTTGTGAAAAATGTATACAGTTTGAATGCCAAACCCTACTTTTGTATACAAATAGAAACAAATGATTGCCCCTATTCTTAACAAACTCGGCATTTTGCCGATAAACCATGGCACCTCGACAGGAGCTTTACATTTTTCGGAGAAAACCGCCATTCAGAAAGAAGTCTTTTCACCTGTTGACGGCAAACTTATTGCTGCCGTAAACTATACTACTCCTGCTGAATACGAAAATGTCATTCAGGCTGCTTCTAAGGCATTTGAAGCCTGGCGCCTTGTTCCTGCACCCAAACGCGGAGAAATTATCAGACAATATGGAAATGTGCTGCGCGAATACAAATCGGAGTTGGGCACGCTGGTAAGTTATGAAATGGGAAAAAGCCTGCAGGAAGGCCTGGGCGAGGTTCAGGAAATGATTGATATATGTGATTTTGCAGTTGGGCTTTCGCGTCAGCTTACGGGCTTAACAATGCATTCTGAGCGGGCCAATCACCGAATGTATGAACAGTGGCATCCGCTAGGCATCGTTGGTATAATCTCTGCGTTTAATTTTCCGGTAGCCGTTTGGAGCTGGAACGCAATGATTGCAGCGGCTTGCGGAGATGTTTGTGTTTGGAAGCCTTCTGAAAAAACACCTTTGTCTGCCATAGCATGCCAAAACTTGTTGCATAAGGTACTTAAAGAAAATAATATACCTGAGGGGGTTTTCTGCCTAATCAATGGCGATTATACCATTGGTGAGTTAATGACTCGCGACTCGCGCGTTCCCTTGGTTTCGGCAACAGGCTCGATCAGAATGGGCAAAATAGTTGGTGCGGAGGTAGCCAAGCGTTTAGGCCGTTCTTTGCTTGAGCTGGGCGGTAATAACGCCATTATTGTTACTCCAAATGCAAATCTTGATTTGGCTTTAAGGGCAGTTACCTTTGGTGCAGCCGGAACCGCAGGCCAACGCTGCACCACTACGCGCAGGTTAATTGTTCATGAAAGCTTGTATGAAACCGTAAAAAACAAACTGGTGCACATTTTCGGGCAACTTACCATTGGCAATCCATTAGAAAAAGGGATATTAGTGGGGCCGCTAATTGATAAAGATGCAGTTAAGGCCTATTTGAACGCCATAGAAACGCTAAAAAAAGAAGGGGGAAAAGTATTGTGTGGTGCCGAGGTGCTCGGTGGCACCGGGTATGAATCAGGATGCTATGTAAAACCAACCATTTGCGAAGCAGAAAACCATTTTCATATCGTGCAGGAAGAAACGTTTGCACCAATATTGTACATCATGAAATACCAAAACACAGAAGACGCTATTGCCTTACAAAATGGAGTTAAACAAGGTCTCAGCTCCGCTGTATTTACCGATAATTTGCAGGAGGCGGAGCGCTTTCTGTCGGCTGCAGGGTCTGATTGTGGTATAGCCAATGTGAATATAGGTACATCCGGTGCGGAAATTGGTGGTGCTTTTGGTGGCGAAAAAGAAACTGGCGGAGGCCGGGAATCAGGCAGCGACTCTTGGAAAGCATATATGCGCAGACAAACCAACACCATTAATTACGGCAAAGAATTGCCGCTTGCACAAGGAATTGAGTTTAATATTTAGTCTCAATTGGGGTTTTAAGATTTTTGGAACACATATTGTTTTAGCTATGGCAACCATAATGTGCAACAGATGAAAAAGGTAATATTTTTAGCCACACTGCTGGCAATTGGAAACATTGGAAAAAACCAAAATGCCCCAACCGATGAGGTGTTGTATGAAATTAAACCCCTGCCAAACAAAGCATTTACATTTGGCGAGCGCTTAACATATCGTATACATTATGGAATGCTTAATGGAGGAAATGCATACTTTGAAGTAGATGATAAAGCTCATACGGTGAATGACAGGCAAACCTATCGCATTAAAGTTCATGGAAAATCAACCGGGCTAGTAGATGTGATGTTCAAAGTTAGAGATGAGTACGAATCATATATGGATGTAGATGCATTGGTACCTTGGAAGGCAACTAAAAATGTGCGTGAGGGTGGGTACCGCGATAGTGATTTTATTATATTTGACCACCGCAGGCGCATTGCCAGCAGCCGTAGAGGCCAATTGGCCATCCCGGAAGGAACCAAAGACTTGGTTTCATCAATCTATTTCGCGCGCACGATGGATATGGTGAATGCCAAACCGGGTGATGTTTTTCCGGTTACCTTTTATCTTGATCATAAAAACTATGAATTTAGATTCAAATTTTTAGGTCGCGAAACCATAGATACCGAAATGGGCCGCTATAATGCACTTAAGGTTAAGCCGCAGGTTATAGAAGGGCGCGTGTTTAAAGACCAAGAAGCCATTACCATGTGGGTGACCGATGATGAAAATAAAATACCGCTGCGCGTACAATCAGAAATTTGGGTGGGCTCACTCAAAGCCGATCTGATAGAGATGAAAGGCGTCAGAAACCCGCTTAGCTCAAAGGTTAAATAATAAGGCCAAATCCTATTTATTAAAGACTTTTTACTGTTAATCCGCGCATTTGTTTTACTTTTGCGCGCCAGAAATTTATATACACAACATGAGCGGAAAAATCACTTTTACCATGATTAAGCCGGATGCCGTAGCCAACGGACATACCGGAAAAATTATTGACCACATTATTCAAAAAGGCTTCAAAATTGTAGCTATGAAGTATACACGCCTTTCTGATGAAAAAGCCGGAGAGTTTTATGATATTCACCGTGAGCGTCCTTTCTTTAAGGATCTTGTATCATTTATGACCTCTGGCCCTATTGTAGCGGCAGTACTTGAGAAAGAAAATGGAGTTGCTGATTTCAGAAATGTAATTGGAGCAACTGACCCTCAAAAAGCAGAAGCGGGCACTATCCGAAATCTGTATGCAAAATCAATAGACGCAAATGCCATACATGGCAGCGATAGTGATGAAAATGCAGCACGTGAGGCTTCCTTCTTTTTCAGCGCATTTGAGCGCTTCTAATAATTTATTTGTGCTTTTAAAGCCCGTTGCAAGAGTGCGCGGGCTTTTTCGTTATAAATCTGGGAATCTATTTGCTTCCAATTTTATTAAAGTAGGCCTTGGCCTTTTCTTTATAATAGGGCTGAAGCTGAATAGGAATGGTTTGTTGCAGTTCTTTTTCTTTGTTTTTCTGCTTAATGTATTGCTCAAAATCTGGTGGGGTGGATTTTGGTTTTTCTTTTGCCTGTTCGGCCTCACGTTTTTGTTCCTGCTCCTGTTTCTTCTCGGCTTTTTCACTTTCCAGCATGCGGGTTAATATTTCCTGCTGACGCTGCAACATTTCGGTTGTAAGTTGTTTGTTGAAAAGCTCTTTTTCGGATTGCTCCATCAGTTTTTGCATTTCCTGTACAGCCTTATTGCCGCCTATTCCTTCTTTTTCTTTTGCCCCCATTTCCTGCATCATTTTTTGCATTTGCTGCCTAATGGCCTGCTGCTGTGCCGCCATTCTTGCAAACTCCTGACTACCCACTCCCTGCTGCCCTCCAGGCTTTTGGCCATTGGGTTGTTGTTGCTTGTTTAGTCCTTCACGCAATTGTTTATTCAGCTCTTCCTGCATCTTCTTCAGCTCGCTCATTGACTTGCCCTTTTGCATACCCTTGCCTTTGCTTTTACCTGGTTTAGGTTTAGATTTACCACCCTTCTGGCCCTCACCGCTCATTTGATTTTGCATTTGCTTAAGCACCTCACTTAACATCATTGCTAGATTATTGGCATGCGTCATGGCGTATTGTTGCCTTGTGCGAATTTCACCGAAATATCTTTTTCCAAAACCAATTACGCTCCTATCCAAGTTGTCGTTTAATTTGGTTACCTCACGATTAATAAAAGAGCCTATTTCCGGCACTCGCTTGCTTAGGGCCAATAAGCTGTCTTCAATGATTTTTGCATTGTCTTTAATTCGTTTTTGTTCTTTTGCCATATCCACAAATTGTGGGTTATAGCCATTTATCAGCTTAAGCTCTTCCATTAACTTTTCTTGGTCTTTGGAAAGCTGTATGGTGTTTTCCAGTATTTCACGAAGCGCTTCGGCATTAAGTTCTATTTCTTTTTCGTTTCCCTTCTCTGCTGCACTTTTCATTTTCTCCTCCATTTTCTTCATGGTATCGGAGGCCTGCTTTTGTTTTTCTGCGGCTTTCTTGCTGTTCTTTTTGTCCAGCTCGTATTCGCTCTCTTTCATCTGTTCATCTGCCCGCTTCTGCTCCTCATCAGTATTCTCCATTTCTTTTGGCTCTTCTAGCGATTGGTTTTTTTGCTCCAACTCTTTTAGCTGCTTTTTTAGGTCATCGAATGCTTCTTTGTTTTGCTTTTGTTCCTGCTTTAGTTGCTCCAATTGCTGTTGCTTTTCTTCTTTACCCAGATTTGGCTCTTTGCTTAATATATCGCTTTTCTTTGACAGCTCCTCTTGCTTTTGTTGTAATTGGCCAATTTTTTCAATAATCTCTTCTTGCTTTTTCTCTACCTCCAGTCTTTTAAATTGTTCCAACATTCTATCCAATTCTTTCTCTACGTCTTTGTTGTTAATTTGCATTTTTTCCATCTCCTGCTTAATCAAATCTTTGTTTTGTAATTGCATCATTTGCTCTAGCTGTTTAATGAGTTTTTTCATTTCATCATTCATCACCTCATTAAACATTTTCTCTATCTGCTGCTGTTTCTGAAAAAGCTCTTCGCTTTTCTTTTTAAATTCCTCTTCTTGCTGTGAGAGTTGTTTTTGTTCTTGCTTTATCTGATCAATTTTTTCTGCTAGTTTCTTTTGGCGCTCCATAAGCTGGTCCAGTTTCTTTTTTTCTTCCCAAGACAATTCGCGCTTTTCAAGCATTTTGCGCTCCAGATCCTTCAGTTCGCGCTGCATAAGTTTTGATTCTTTTAAAGCTTCTTCCATTTTCTCCTTCAGCATACTGCTGCTCGCTTCAGCCTTTTGCTCCAACTCTTTTACAGAGGGGGCCCTGCGCATCATGATTTTGCTCTTTGACGATTTTGGCCCATGCACGCCATCATTATCCCACACTTCAAAATAATATTCTAATTCGTCCGAAGGGGCAATACCAATTTCATCTAAACTCATTTGGTAATAAAACCGGTGTGTTGTTGAGTTTTTCTCAACCGCAATAGTTTTGTTTGTTATGCCTCTTATAATTTTATCATTCGCATCGGATTTAATAAATCGATAACAAAATACCAATCGGCTTAATCCATAATCATCAGCAGCATCTCCAATAAAATAAATCTGCTTGCCGGTTAGCGTATCTGATTTTTCTTCTGCTGAAATTGTCGGGTAGGCATCGGGCAACACGCTAATCTGATAACTTAAGGAATCTCCTGCACTGATAGTGTTATTGGTTGTTTTTATATAATAAGCCGTAGATAAAAATAACTTTTTACTAAAAGTAAATACATCTGTTTCCCGCTGCTGTGCTTTAGCGGTAACGCCATTAAACCCCAAAACTACTTGTTTGGCCTGTTGTACAGCAAATTGCCAATTTAAAACTGTGCCGGCAGGAATAGTTATATCACCCGGGTTGCTTAGGGTTTCGGTTTTTTTATTTAAATATTTTGGGTATTGCAACTGCAGCTTGTACCCAACAATTTTGGGCCTTGAAATCACTTCCAGCTTATATATTTCTGAGGAAAACTCATTGGCCTCAAAATAAAACTCTTCTGAGTGCTTAAGCGTATTAAACAAGTAGCTAAAGTGTGTATTGTCTTGCTTCTGCATTTTTATTTTATGATCGCCCCTTACCAGATAAACCTCGTCCGGAAGCTTGCTGCCATCAAGCTTTAACTCCAAATTAAAATCAGAGAATTGCTCTGCTTTAAGGTTTTGGTTGGTTATAGTAAAACGAAACGGGGCTGTGCGCTTAAACGACTGGTTGTAGCCAATAACCCGTTTTCCGCCATCGCTAATCATGCCGGGGGCCATTAAATATATCGCAACGTAGAGCATAATGGGCAACAAAACATATCGGGCATATCGAACATTCTTTTTTATATCAATGGCGGCAGAGAAAGGAATGGATTTAAGCTGGTTTGTTTTTTGTTCAATTGCTGCTTTCAACAATCCGGCATCTTGGCTGCTTTTCAGTTCGTTTTGCAGCTGAAGGGTGTTAAGAAGTTTATCATTCACTTCCGGAAAGTGTTTTCCGATAATTTGTGCCGCTTGTGTGTGGTTAATAATTTTTCCCAGCCTGTACATACGTGCCAGTGGCAGCAAAACAAACCGCACAATAAAATAAACGGATGTACACAGAACAGAATAAAACAAAACAGCCCTTACTATTGTGCCGAAGTGGCCATAATATTCCATTGCTACGGCCAGCAAAAAAGTTATTAGAATGGCTATTGCGGTGTAACTAACGCCTTTTATCAATTGGTTTTTATAATACCTTCTGATGAACGAATCGAGTTTTTGTAATAATATGTCTCCTGCTGCTAACATTGCCAAGGGGCGAAATTAATAGAATAACAAAAACCTTGCTGAGGTATTTTTTATTTAGACGGCTTAAAATCATATTTTGAGGTATGATTATTGATTATACATTTGAATGATGATAAAATTTGTTCGCTTAGCAATCGTTTTAATTTTGTTTTGCCCACCGGTTACCCATGCTCAAAAAAGCAAAAACACAGGTTCTGCCGAGAACAAACCAGCCGAACCACAAAAGCTTATTTGGTATGAGTGGAATAAAGGGTATGAACTGGCAAAACAAACAGGAAAAATTGCACTTGTAGATGCCTACACGGATTGGTGTGGGTGGTGCAAAAGAATGGATAGAGACACTTACAGCAACCCCGATATTATTGCTTTACTCAATACCTATTTTGTGCCCATTAAGTTTAACCCTGAAATTGAAAATGTGGCGTATTATGTAGAAACCGACACGGTTGGCGGGCCGCAGCTTTATGGCATGCTATCGCAGGGGAAATCAACCGGTTTTCCAACAACTTATTATTTGTTTCCCCGTAAAATGAGAATCATTATTGATCCCGGCTACAAGGGGCCTGAAGACTTTTTAAAGATTTTACAATCAGCTGTTGAAGAAAATAAAAAATAACCCGCATATCCTTACCTTCGCTTCTCCATTATGAGTGATGCAATAAAACACGAATGCGGCATAGCTTTTATCAGGCTTCTTAAACCGCTTGATTACTATCAGCAGAAATACGGGTCAACGCTTTATGGCCTTAAAAAGCTTTACCTGCTAATGGAAAAACAACACAACCGGGGCCAAGATGGTGCGGGTGTGGGGGTAATAAAATTAAACCCCGAGCCGGGTAGCCCATATTTATTCAGAAGACGAGCAAGCGGTAGTAGTGCAATTGCTGAAATCTTCGGTAAAATAAGCAAGAAAATTAACGAGTCGGGTACAAAAAAAGAGCTTCAGGATCCTGCTTACTTTAAGCAAAACTCTCCCTTTGGGGGCGAGGTTTTGCTTGGCCATTTGCGCTATGGCACCTATGGTGGAAGCGAAAGCAATCTTTGTCACCCTTTTATCAGAGAAAACAACTGGATGACCAGAAACCTGATGCTTGCGGGTAATTTTAATATGACCAATGTTGATGAGTTGTTTGATTTGCTGATGGAGCTTGGGCAACACCCAAGTGAAAAAGCAGACACTATTACCATGCTGGAAAAAATTGGGCATTTTCTTGACGAAGAAAATCAGACGCTTTTTGAACATTACAAAGCAGAAGGATTAAACAATAAAGAAATTACCCGACACATTGCGGCTAACCTGAGTATTGAAAATATACTAAAACGTTCGTTGAAAGAAGTAGATGGGGGTTATGTGCTTGCGGGCCTAGTTGGCCACGGGGATGCTTTTATTGTGCGCGACCCCAACGGGATAAGACCATGTTTTTATTATCAGGACGATGAAGTAGTTGTGGTAACTTCTGAAAGGCCGGCTATACAAACCGGTTTTAATGTGCGCATCAGTAGCATAAAAGAGTTGGGAGCGGGAAATGCACTGATTATAAAAAAAGATGGCACTGTTACCGAAACCAACATCATTCCTGCCGGAGATAAAAAGCAGTGCTCCTTTGAAAGAATCTATTTCTCGCGCGGCAACGATAGAGATATATATAAAGAACGGAAAAAGCTGGGATACCTGCTTACTCCTAAGGTGCTTTCATCCATCAATCACGATATTAAAAATACTGTTTTTTCTTATATACCCAACACTGCGGCCACTGCCTTTTACGGAATGATTGACGGTGTGTTGGACTATTTAAGCCAATACAAAGCAGATGAAATTTTTAAAATGGGGGCAAACCCTGATAAAGAAGAGTTAAAACGGCTGCTAGAGTTGAAGCCCCGCAGGGAAAAAATTGCCGTCAAAGACGCCAAGTTACGTACGTTTATTACAGACGACCAGCACCGCGAGGATATGGTGGCTCACGTTTACGATGTGACTTACGGAATAATCAACAACAACACGGATACGCTTGTTGTAATGGACGACTCTATTGTGCGCGGCACTACGCTTCGCACAAGCATTTTGCGCATTTTAGATCGTTTGCATCCTAAAAAAATCATTATTGTTTCCAGTGCGCCTCAAATCAGGTATCCGGACTGTTATGGCATTGATATGAGTAGGCTTAAGGATTTCGTGGCATTTCAGGCCATGCTTTCACTATTAAAAGAAACCGGCAGAGAGCAATTATTGGAGGATGTTTATAAAAAATGTAAGGCACAGGAAAATATTCCCAAAGAACAAATGGTAAATTACTTAAAAGATTTGTATGCGCTTTTTACCGATGAGGAGATTAGTAATAAGGTGGCACAAATTGTTACGCCCGATGATATTGAGGCTGAAGTTGGGGTAATCTATCAAAGTATTGAAAATGTTCACATGGCTTGTCCAGAACATAAAGGCGACTGGTATTTTAGTGGCAACTACCCAACACCAGGTGGCAATAAAGTAGTAAACAGGGCATTCATTAATTTTATGGAGGGTATTGCCGCTAGGGCATATTAATAGCGCACAACAAATGTTATTAAAAACAGAAAGTCTGGTTAAACGATATAAAAAACGCACAGTGGTTAACCATGTTTCATTTGATGTTAATCAGGGTGAGTGTGTGGGTTTGCTTGGCCCTAATGGCGCAGGTAAAACTACTTCTTTTTACATGACTGTTGGTATTGTTAAACCGGATGAAGGAAGTGTTTGGTTGGGCGATGAGGATATTACACATCTTGCGATGTATAAACGCGCGCAGAAAGGAATTGGTTATTTGCCTCAGGAAGCATCTGTTTTTAGAACATTGAGTGTAGAGGACAACCTGAAAGCGGTGCTTGAAATGACCAAGCTTACCAAACAGGAACAAAACCAAAAAATGGAGGAATTACTGGAAGAATTTGGTTTAAACAGGGTAAGAAAAAATTTAGGTAATGTGCTGAGTGGTGGTGAAAGAAGGCGTTGCGAAATTGCTCGGGCGCTGGCGGTTAATCCTAAATTTATTTTATTGGATGAGCCATTTGCGGGGGTTGATCCTATAGCGGTTGAAGATATACAACATATTGTAGCCAAACTCAAACATAGAAATATAGGCATATTAATAACCGATCATAATGTGCACGAAACACTATCAATTGTAGATAGAGCTTATTTGCTTTTTGAAGGAAAACTGCTTAAGGCGGGTACCGCAAGAGAGTTGGCAGAAGATGAAATAGTGAGAAAGGTTTACTTGGGTCAGAATTTTGTTTTAAGATAATTAAATTAACTAAAAATGTATAAAATATATTTATTGGGTTTTACATGTTTATTTGTACTAACTATGTCTTGCGGACAATCTAAAACCGCCAATAATCCTGAATTAAACCAAACAGAAAAAGCGGCTGTAGAACAACAACTAAATAAGGATGAAGTTACTATGGATTCATTAGAAAAAGCTATTCAGGCGCAGATAAACAGTACAGATAGTATTTAGCTTTACTTTGTCTTATTGCGATGAAAATTGGCTAAGAAAACGTATATCATTTTGGCTAAGCACCCTAATATCTTTTATTCCATATAACATCATAGTGGTTCGCTCCACACCCATTCCAAAAGCAAAACCAGAATATTCATCCGGATTAATTCCGTTTGCTTGTAAAACATTTGGATCTATCATACCACAACCTAAAATTTCAAGCCAGCCGGTGTGTTTACAAATATTACATCCGGAACCTTTACATATAATACACGCAATATCCATTTCGGCAGATGGTTCAGTAAACGGAAAATAACTTGGTCTGAAACGTATTCCATAATCTTCGCCAAATAACTCTTTCACAAAAAAGTATAAGGTTTGCTTTAAATCAGCGAATGAAACATTTTTATCAATATAAACACCATCTATCTGGTGAAAAAAACAATGCGATCTGGCAGATATTGCTTCATTTCTATATACCCTGCCAGGCATTACCACTCTTATTGGTGGTTTTTGTTTTTCCATTATTCTTACCTGCACACTAGTACAATGTGTGCGCAAAGAAAAATCCTCATTAACAAAGAAAGTATCCTGCATATCTCTGGCAGGATGGTTTAGCGGAAAATTTAATCCTGAGAAATTATGCCAGTCATCCTCAATCTCAGGCCCTTCAGCAATAGTAAAGCCTAATTTCCTAAAAACATCCAACACTTTGTTTTGAAATATATAAATTGGGTGGCGTGCTCCAAGATTAATAGGTTCGCCAGGTAAACTTATATCTGTTTCAACTTGCTCTTCTTTTTGTTTATTACCAAATACTGCCTGTAACTCATTAAATTTAAACTCTGCCGTTTGTTTTAACTCATTCATCACTTTTCCTGTCTCCTTTTTCTGTTCATTAGTAATAGCTTTAAAAGCGTCAAACAAGTCGTTAATTATTCCTTTTCGCGCCAAATATTTAATCCTGTAGGATTCTAGCTCCTCGGCACTGTTAATGCTTAGATCTTTTATTTCCCGAATTACCTGCTTTAACTTTTCAATCATTATTAAGACGGAGTGATTTTGCTATTATTTCAATCAACAAAACTAATACAATTTAAAATTATACCTAAAAACACACACATTAAGACAATAAAACTATAAAAGATTGTATTTGTAATAGGTGCTGTGAATTGGTTGAAATCATATTTTGTAAATCTTTGTATTTTATGATATCCTACTTGCATTAACAGTTTACTAACATAGATGTTATTTAAAAATCAAGCATTTATGCTGTTTTATAAACAATGTTAATAATAGAACTCACTGGTAAATATGGATAAAATAAACCTATTATAAATGTAGATACTTGTCTTTTATTAAGTGGGTAACCTTGGGTTTATTAGACAATATTTTTATACACACATTTGTAATTAACAATACAAGTATAAAATTACATCTTATACACATTATTTAATAACACTATTTAAATCAAAACGCTGCTCTAAATCCCAAAAAGCCCTTAAGTTAAATATTTCAGGGTAATAGAAAACGGCCTCCGGTTGTTTTTGGATTGTATAATTACCATTATCCCATTTACCATTTCTGTTTCTATCATCAATTATTTTAATCTTATAAGAACCGGGCAGCAGATAATCAAAAAAGTAACTCAACTGATTATTTAAATAAAATGATTTAAATATCTTTTTCTCATCGGCACTTATTAATTGAATAAGTAGATTATGATTGGTTCCTGTATATATAAAATTAGCCATTAGCGTGCTATAACTTTTCATGTTTTTAGAAACCCAGTTTATACTTTGTTTTTTACTGTATTGGCCGTAAACATCTTTAAAACAAGAGTCTTTTAACAGTAAAGCATACTTCATGTTTTCTTTCCAGCTGTACAAGATCTTTATAATAAAATTATTTGTGTCCACTTTATACTTATAAATACGCTGTATAGTATCTTCTATTAATATCATCCTACTTGTATCTATAACAGCCAAAGGATTAGACAATGAAATAATTAGCGTATCATTCAACTCAACATTCTTTTGTGTATCTGAATAAAATAAAGGTTTCTTAGCAGATTTTTTTGTTTTTATACAAACGATGTCGGTATTATAATTAAAACATAAACTATCCTTTTCGCCAGGCTTTGTATATAAGTAAATTGTATCAATATCTGATTTACCAGTGGTTTTACGTAAGAAGAAATCCGATTTGCTTGTTGGTATTGGTATAATTTCTTTGGGTTTATATATAAGAAAAGTAAACCTGTTTTCTTCTCGGCTGAATGTATCAATTATTTTTCCCGCATCATACATGTCAGGTTGATACATTTTTAATTCATAATTGTTGGAGGTATCATTGGTAAAAACAGGATTATTTACGAAGGCTATAGCCTCATTTTTATCATACTTCAGGTTTTTATTATCATCAGCAAATGCAACGAGCCTAAATGTTTTATCGGGTAGATTATATAACCTAAAAACACCCCCATCTTTACTTTTAGCAAAATAGGCCGGCTTGTTCAGGTAGATAGAAGAATCAGTAAAACTTTCGTTTGGGTATAAACAAACTCTATGCTGTTGCCTGTTGAAAAAACATATCTATAATCGCCCAAAACATTTCCCTCATGGTTATCGGCAATAGCGTTCCCAAAATTAATGGTATAAGTAGTGTTTGCTCTTGGTGCCGACCTAAATCGTATAATGAGGCTTTTGCCGCTTATTTCATATTCGGGCTTTTCTTCAAGAGGAGGAGAAATAACGATTTGCTCTTCAGGGCTAAGCAGCTGGATGTACTCATCAAAGCCAATCACAATTTTGTTTGCATTAAAACCAGCTCTTGCATTTTCTGGCACCTCTTTTATAACACTTGGAGGCCGCGTATCTTTTTGGCCACCTGTTGGTGCCACAATTTGGGCGCATCCGCAAACAAGAAACACGCCTACAAACAATAAAACAACCGGTATTTTTAAACGCTTAACCAAGAGTTTATAAAACATTTTTTACCACAAACAATAAGCTAGAGTAATTGCCGTTTACCCAAGCGTTCACCGTTGACAAAATACCACTTGCTGCGCCACGCAAAAACGCTGCAGAATTACCCCTGTGAACCTCACTTCGCATACTAATATATGGCGCATCAAAAATCATTGCCCGTGTTTCCACAATCCTAAAACCATGCTTCTGCATAAGCAATGAAAAGCTTTGTTTGTTAAAATGATATAGATGTCTTGGCACATCATAACCATCCCAAAATGCACCATAATGTTTTGCATCCCAGCTATTGCTATTGGGCACTGCTATAAAAAGTGTGCCGTCTTTTTTTAGCAAACGCCTTAACTGTTGCATGCGTTCATTAAGCGCATGCACATGCTCCAACACGTGCCACTGCGTTATCGCATCAAAGGAATAAGATGTAAAGGAATCTAATTCGTTTTCACTACTTACCGTTAACCCAAAATTTTGCTTTACATAGTTTACAGCGTCTTCGCTAACATCTACACCTATAGGCCTAAATGAGCCGTCTTTATGCAACGCGTTTAGGAAATACCCCAAACCACAACCCAAATCCATGATATCGCCAGAAGGATGATACGATTTGATTAGTTTTAGTTTGCGACCAATGCTATAGTCTCTAACCACATCATATACTCTGTACATAAAACTAAAACCATCTTTACTGCCGGCATGAGAAACATACCTGTCGCTTTGGTAATAGGGGCTAATTTCCTGTACAGAAGGCCTGGGGTTGGTAAACAGAAAGCTACAATCGGCACACCTGCACAAATCAAAGGTATCTGTACTTGCCACAAAATCCTTGCAAGAAAGCTCTTTCGAAATATGGTTTCCGCCACATACAAGACAAAAGGAAAGATGTTCCATTGCAGCAAATAAATAAAATAATCGGCAGTAATGCGCCTAACGCCCTAAATGAACCAATAAAACAGAAATATCAGCTGGCGATATGCCGCTTATTCTGGCTGCCTGTCCAAGGGTTGCCGGCTTTTGCTTAATCAACTTTTCTCGTGCCTCAAGGGAAATAGACTTAACCAGATTATAGTTAAAATTATCATTGATTCTTATTTCTTCTAACCTATTCATTTTATCAACCATTTGTTTTTCCTTTTCGAGATAGCCTTCATACTTCATTAACACCTCCGCCTGCAAAACCGCCACATCAGCATAGGCGTGAAGAAGAGAACTAACCTGGGGTAGTTTTTGCAGGCTTGCCATATCAACTTGTGGTCGGCTTAAAATTGCATCAAGCTTATAGTTTTGAGGTATGGGTGCGGTCTGCAACTCTTCAAGCAGAGGGTTTATATCAGCAGGCACAACAGATGTTTTTTTAAAGTAAGAAATAATTTCAGCGGTTTGTTTTTCTTTTTCTTCAACAGCCTGCATGCGTAAATCGCTAGCCAAACCAAGCTTATAACCTTTTTCGGTTAATCTGATATCGGCATTGTCTTGCCTTAGCATTATTCTGTATTCAGCCCTAGAGGTAAACATACGGTAGGGTTCATCGGTACCTTTATTTACCAGATCGTCAATCAACACACCAATGTATGCTTCAGAGCGTTTAAGAACGAATTCGTTCTTACCGGCCAATTTACAATGCGCATTTATTCCGGCAACCAACCCTTGGCAAGCAGCCTCTTCATAGCCAGTTGTACCATTTATTTGTCCGGCAAAAAACAGGTTTTCAATTAAGTGGGTTTCAAGAGTAAGCCTTAATTGGGTTGGCGGAAAATAATCATACTCAATCGCATAGCCCGGTCTAAATATTTTTGCATCTTCAAAACCGGGTATAAGTCTCAGCGCTTTCATCTGAACATGATCGGGCAAGGAGGTTGAAAAACCATTCACATATATTTCAATCGTATTCCAACCCTCGGGTTCAACAAAAATCTGGTGACGATTTCTTTCAGCAAATCGGTTTATCTTATCTTCTATTGATGGGCAATATCGTGGACCTAATCCTTGAATTCTGCCGGCATACATTGGCGACTCGTCAAAACCTGTTCGCAACACCTCATGAACAGCTTCATTGGTATAGGTAATCCAGCAGCAGCGCTGGTTGGAAACAGGAGACGTTAAATTGCTGTAAGAAAACTTATTTGGGTTCTCATCGCCATCTTGCCGCTCCATTTTATCGTAATTCAACGATCTTCCGTCTACCCTTGGTGGTGTGCCCGTTTTCATTCTTCCGCTCTCAAAACCTAAAGAAATAAGCTGCTCGGTAATTCCTGTTGAGGCCTTCTCCCCTATTCTGCCCCCGCCAAATTGTTTGGTTCCTATATGAATGATGCCATTGAGAAATGTACCGCTTGTAAGAACCACGGCTTTGCAGCTTATTCTTTGACCCATTCCTGTAATTACACCACAAACTTTTCCATTATCAAGCACCAATTCTTTAACCATATCCTGCCAAAAGTCTACATTGGGCGTAGCTTCGAGAATCTCTCTCCAATATTGGCTAAAAAGCATCCTGTCGTTTTGGCTTCTGGGGCTCCACATGGCAGGACCCTTAGAGCGGTTCAGCATGCGAAACTGTATAGTTGATTTATCCGAAACAATACCCGAATAGCCCCCAAGCGCATCTATTTCTCTAATAATCTGACCTTTAGCTATTCCCCCCATGGCCGGGTTACAACTCATCTGAGCTATTTTGTTCATATCCATTGTAATCAAGAGCACCTTAGATCCAAGATTGGCCGCTGCTGCTGCGGCTTCACAACCCGCATGTCCGGCACCAATTACAATGACATCATATACATTAAACATTTGAAAATCAGTAAATTAAATATTTTTCGTTCCACGTGAAACGTGGAATGCTAATGCAGCAAAGATAAGCATTGGTCTTCTTTCTTCCTCATTTTTTCCTTGTCTGCCTTGCTTTTGTCTTTGTGGCCACAAAGATGCAATACTCCGTGTACCATAACGCGCCTTAGTTCCACGTGAAACGTATGGTTTAGTTCTGCTGCGTTTTCTTTAACACGGTCTTTGCTGATATAAATATCTCCCGAAATCAGATTGTTTTCAGAAAAGTCAAAGGTTATTATATCGGTGTAGAAATTGTGCTTAAGGTATTTCTTGTTCATTTTTAGAAGGTGCCTGTCGCTGCAAAAATTAAATGAGATTTCTCCGGGTGTCTTATTCTCTTTTTTAATACATAAGAAAATCCACTTTCTGATTTCTTGTCTGCTACGAAGAAAAGGAATCACATCAATAAAGTTGAAGGAGATCTGACTAGTTGAGTAGGGTAACGAACCCTGCTTTTGTTTGTTTTTTGCCATCGGGACTAATTAAATTAAACTTATAATAGTAAACACCGCCAATGCATGCATTTCCTGAGGCGTCTTTTCCATCCCACCCTCCTGTAATATCTTTTCTAGAAATGAGTAAGCCTCCCCAGCGGTCAAATATTTCCATTGATGAGTTTGTGTAATCTATAAACCCCCCTTCGGGCCTAAAGATTTTGTTTACACCCTCAGGTCTAAAGGCATTTGGCACAAAAACAACCATTTCTCCAATAAGACAATCGGAAAAGCTCCTGGCAGTGCCGGGATCTGTAGGAGACGGAAGCGCCTGTACCGCCTCTACAAAGTAGCAAAGCCCAAAACTACCCATCTTTTCAGGGGGGCTGCTATCCTTGTAAGCGCTATCGGTGCTAGGCACCGAATCTATTAAAATATAGGACCTTTTGCCAAAATCATCATCCGTTCCTCTATAAACCCTGTAATGAGAAACACCGGCAGGCCAACCAAAATATCTGTTCCAGGTAAGCATATTCTCGTTGCCATCAGAAACAACCTTAAGAGCCATCTGTGGCATTATAACACTGTTTTCATAAATAATATTGCACAAATTAACGCTTTCGAGGCGGAAATGTAGGCCATCTGTCCTGTCGGGGGAGACAATTACTTTTGAAATGCTTCCTGATTGGCCAAGGCTTGGTATTGCTGCAATATTTGAATAATTGGCCCGATTTAAAGAGGTGTTATACCAAATATTGATTTCTTTTGCCTCTTCATTGTTTACAATAAGCATGTCGGCTTTAATTTCATTAGCATCCGGGTTTACAGCACTTATATTAATCAAAATCGTGTTTTCCGGTTCTTTTCTGCTTCTTGTTTGTAGCGTAAGTTGAGAAGAAGTGGAGCTAACCGCAATGCTAGTATCTTTGTAAGCTCGTACAAAAAAGTCGTTTACATCTCCCAATGCGATGGGCAACTGATAATTGTTTAAATTGCCTGATAGTGAGTCTATTAACCTAAAGCCACCACCATTAATTTGCCTAAAAATATAGTAATTTCTAATTTTAGGCCAGCCCACATAATGAGTCCATTGCAGGCTTGTGGTTTTTTTACAAGTATCAACATTTCCACTTAAATATATGGTAATGTGCGGTTTAATATTAAAAACCTGTGGCCTGGTGTTGCAACTATCTATGGACGTAATATCATATTTTAGAGGCCTTAACCTGGGATCTGAGAACGTATTGTTATCTGTTGCAAACGTATCTCTGAGTATACCCGGAACCGCCTCAATCCATTTAATGCCTAGACTATCATAAAACAGCAGGTATCTAAAGAAGTCCGGTGTTGGGCTTTTTCGCCACCCTACCTTAACCCTGTTTGTTGCTATATCCACGCTTACGGAGTCTAAAAAAAGTGTATCGGGCGGGGTGTCATCTACCGCCATAGTATCTGAAAAAGAACCGGTTGTGGTGCAAGAGTCCAGATATTGGATGAAGTAGCTCCAGTTTGTAGTATTACCAACGGGGTTGGCTCCAATGTGTAAGTATGAATCGGCCGATTTGGTGCCCAGGGAATCAATTAGTAGGAAGGGCCCACTATTCCCATTTCTGCCCCAAATATAATAGCTCTTAAAAAGCTGGCAGGTATCTGTAGAGCAATAGAAAAACAAGGAATTGTTCGGCCCCAGCCTACACACCCGCCTCATTTTTGGGGGTTGTACACCCCAAACACACAATGAATAAAGGAGTAAACACGCAAAAACACAAACGCTATTTACCCGCAACAACCTCATAAAAACTCTCTTGTTTTAAATATTTATTTGCCAATTCTAAAAGCGATAACGAATCGGTGTTTTTAATTATTTCAATAAACTCTTCATAATATTCAGCGCCTAGGCCATAATCAATTAAAACCCTTTGGCGGTTGGCCTGTTCAAAAACCCCATCAAGGCTTCTTAGAAATGAACCCAACATATAACTTTTTGCGGTATTCAGCTCTTTGTCCCCAATAGGCTGCACGCGAAGACGCTGCAGCTCTTTGTATATTTCTGAAATGCCAAGTTCAACCAGATCATTATTAATATCTGTTTCGATGTAGAATGCCCCATCATAAAGATAGGATTCCAGCGAGGAATAAATGCCATAGGTTAGACCTTTATCTTCTCTGATGTTAGACATAAGCCTAGAACCAAAATACCCGCCCAGAACCAAATTAAGCAGTTGCATTTTTCTAAAATCCGGGTGGTTTCGGTTAAATAGTTTCCGCCCAATTCTAATTGTAGATTGTATCGAGCTTTTTTTATGAATAGCTACCTTCTTTGCACCTTCTTGCGCAGTGGCATATGCATATTCGGTTTGGCTGTGCCCTGTGAAGCTCGAAAGCGCTGTTGCAACTTTATCAATAACCTGGCCTCCAACCGATCCGGAAATTATCAGGTATTTTAGTTTGGTTTTATATTTCTCCTCATAGAATGAAACAAGTGTTTCACGTGAAATATTATTTATATCTTGTTGATATACAAGTCTTCCGTATGGATTATCGTTTCCAAAAACCGATTCATAAAACGATCTTCTTGCTAGATATGAAGTTTTACTTTCATTCACCATCAAACGTTGTATGGCATTCTCCTTTTGTGTAATAAGTTCCTGTTCGCTGTAACTGGCATTTGTCAAAATATCAACCACAAAAGGCAGACAAGACTCCAGATGCTTGGGCAGGCAAAATAGCGTAAGTGTTGCATCATCACTACCCGAACGGTTTTGTAGGTATGCGCCAAAAAAATCAAGGTTTTCTGCTAGTTCTTTAGAGGTGTAATTTGAGGTCCCTTCAACCAGTAAAGCACTTGTTGCGCTAGCCACATAAGGTGAAGGTTGTAATCGGGCGCCTGCATCAAATACAAATTCAATTTTTAGCACATCAACACTTGGGTCGTTAACCGAATACATGTTGATTCCGTTTGGCAGTGTTAAGCAAACAGCAGGCTTAATTATTGCCTTATCTATCTCTTTTACGGCCGGGGCTAACAGTCTGTTAATGGGCATTTTTGCTTATATAAAAAAGTGTGGAGCATTTTTCGGTTCTGAGCATATCTTTACCCAAGGCTTGAAGTGTTTTTAAATTCACTTTCAGGTATTGTTCTGCCTCTGAATTTGCTAGTTCAATATCTCCCAGCATTTCACAATATGCCAACTTCATGGCCCTGTTTAGCACGTTAATTTCATTGAAGCGTATGGTGGTTTCTGTTTTGTTTTTCACTTTCTGCAAATCCTTTTCTTCAACATTGTCTAACGCCCAACGCAGCGTTTTTTCTATTTCTTCGTTTGCTTTTTCGTGCGTAACATTTTTCATTAACTTGCCTTCAATAACAAACAAGCCGCGGTCAACATCGCCCGATATGTAACAATCTAGTTCAGAGAATATGCGCTGCTTTTTAACCAGCTCCTGGTAAAGGATTGCCGAGCGGCCGGAGCCCAACATGTCTGATAACAAATCGGCTTCGTAATAACCGTTTTCCATGCGAGCAGGCATGTGGTATGCTTTAACAATGGCATGTAGCGGCACATCGTCTTCAATGCTTAGAAAACGAGCCTCTGTTTGCTTTGGTTCTTGCTCATAAATAGGCTTACGAACCTCTCTAGACGGAATTTCTGCAAACCACTTTTGGCAAAGCGCTTTTGTTTGTTCAATATCTATGTTTCCGGCCACAACCAAAATTGCATTATTGGGAGCATAGAAAGAAAAGAAGAAATCTTTTACATCATCTAAAGTTGCCGATTCAATATGGCCTATTTCTTTACCAATGGTTGGCCAGCTATAGGGGTGAACCTTGTAGGCCAGGGGCAATAGCTTTAACCAAATATCTCCATATGGTTGATTCAGGTAACGCTCTTTAAACTCTTCAATTACCACATTGCGTTGTACGTCAAGCGAATGGTCACTGAAATCAAGGCTAAGCATGCGGTCGCTTTCCAGCCAAAAGCCCGTTTCAATATTTTGCTGTGGAAGCGTAAGGTAATAATTGGTAATATCGTTGCTTGTAAAGGCATTGTTTTCACCGCCCGCTTTTTGAAGTTCACCATCATAGTCAGAAATATTTACTGACCCCCCGAACATGAGGTGTTCAAATAAATGGGCAAATCCTGTTTTGTTGGGCAACTCATTTTTTGAACCAACCTTGTAAAGAATGTTCAGTACGCAAAGCTTTGTATTGGGGTCGTGGTGATGAATTACGGTAAGCCCGTTTTGAAGAAAAAAACGCTGATAGTTGATCAATTGCTAGGGTGATTATTGCTGCAAGGCAAATTTACCCTGTTTTTTTGCATTAGAGCGCTCCAGCATAGCGGAAAACACAAACGATACCGCGGCCCGAAATAATTTAATAGACACAAAATAAAAGGGTCGAATCTAAAACGCTCATTAGCAGTAACTTTAGTTTAGAAGAAAAGCCTTTGCTGTGCACATTCGTTGAAAAATGAGATTAACCACAAACCCATGCGTGTTAAGTAAAACAAGGCATGCATAAAAAATAACCTACCTTTGCTCTGCACATGAAAAACAGAAAACAACCCCAAGGAGCTAAAAAACCTTCCGGAAAATTTGGTCAGGCAAAAAGCAGCAGCCGAGCCCCCAAAAGCAATAACCGATTTAAGGAAGAAAAAAGAGGCCCCTTTAAAAAAACCAGACCGTCATTTTCTTCAAAGAATAAACCAGAACAAGAAGGAGCAAAAACCAGATTTGGAAAACCTACAGAAAAAGCAGGCCGCACCAACACCATAGATAAAGCTAAGGCACGTTTGGCAGAAAAGAGAATAGCCTCCAAAAACGAGAAAGAAAAGCCATTTGGGCGCAACCGCACAAACAAACAAACAGATAGCCGCAAACCAATATTTGAATCTGGCAGAGATAAGCAAGGCGAAAGAAGGAGTTCAGAAAAACGAAGCTTTTCAAAAAAGAATACCGACAATAAGTTTGCTTATAAAAAGGGTTATCAAAAATCCTATGAAAAAAAGCGCAAAGAAAATGATAATCAACCCGAATCTTTTGATGGTGAAATAAGGCTTAACAGATATCTTTCCAATGCAGGTGTTTGCTCCAGAAGAGAAGCCGATGAGTTGATTGCTGCAGGGCTGGTGAGCGTGAATGGCAATATAGTAACAGAGCTTGGCAAAAAGGTAAGGCCTGGAGATGAAGTGAAGTTTAATAACGAGCGCTTATCAACCGAAAGAAAAGCCTACATCATTATGAACAAGCCTAAAGATACGATTACATCTTTAGACGATCCTGATAAGAGAAGAATTGTAACAGACTTGCTTATTGGACATGATTTGCCAAGGGTTTACCCCATCGGAAGATTAGATAGGAATACAACAGGTGTGCTAATTTTAACCAACGATGGCGAGCTTTCTCAGCGCCTGATGCACCCCAAATACGGAGTACAGAAAGTATATAAAGCAACACTTAATAAAAATTTTAAAGGCGAGCATTTGTGGGAGTTGGCCAATGGTTTAGAGTTGGAAGATGGTTTTATGAAGCCTGATGCGGTTGTTATGCCAGACCCCGCACATAAAAACGAAGTGATGGTAGAGTTGCATAGCGGAAAAAACAGAATTGTGCACCGCCTTTTTGAATCTCTAGGGTATTCGCTAGATAAGTTGGATAGAGTAGTTTATGCAGGCTTTAACAAAAAAGGAATGAAACGCGGAGAATGGCGTGAGTTAAACGCTCGTGAAGTGGCGCAGCTAAAAAAACAAGTGCAGCTCTAGTCACATATATTTATTTCAAATAAAAAATTAATTTCGTACGCTAATTTATTTTTAACAAATGAAGACATTACTTTTTCTAGGAAACCTTGGCGGTGGAGAATGGATACTAATTATCCTTGCTATATTATTGTTGTTTGGCGGCAAAAAAATTCCTGAATTAATGCGTGGCGTAGGCCAGGGCATCAGAGAATTTAATGATGCAAAGAAAAATGTGAAATCACAGATAGAGGAGGGCATGAAAGAAAAAGACAAGGAAGAAAGCAAATAATCGGTGAAAAGATATAGCAGTCTTAAAGAAATAAATGCCGATTTATTGGCAGGCAAGATCACCATGCGTGGTCTTGTTTCGTATTATCTGGAGAATATTGAAAAACAGAAATCACTCAATGCGTTTTTGGAGGTTTGGGCAGAAGAGGCGTTACATGCTTCAGAGCACATCGAGCAAAAAATAAAAAATGGTACGGCAGGTAAACTTGCCGGAATGGTTATTGGCATTAAAGACAATATTTGTTATAAAGCGCACAAGGCTTCTGCTTCTTCTAAAATTCTTGAAGGGTTTGAGTCTGTTTATTCAGCTACTGTTGTAGAAAGGCTATTGGCTGAAGACGCGATTATTATTGGCAGACTCAATTGTGATGAGTTTGCTATGGGTGCATCAAATGAAAATTCAGCATTTGGCAGGGTGCTTAATGCTGCCAACAACGAGCATGTTTCCGGAGGCTCTTCCGGTGGCGCAGCGGTTGCTGTGCAAGCCGATTTGTGTTTAGCTACATTAGGCTCTGATACGGGAGGTTCTGTTAGGCAGCCGGCCGCTTTTTGCGGTGTTTACGGGCTTAAACCAACCTATGGCCGGGTATCGCGTTATGGCCTGATTGCATATGCTTCATCATTTGATCAGATTGGGCCACTTACCTCAAGCATTTCAGATATGCAAACTATTATGGAGGTAATTGCCGGAATTGACCCGCATGATGCAACCACCTCCGCCAAGCCGGTTCCGCAGTTTAAACAAACCACAACAAAGACAGGCGCCAAGATTGCGGTAATGAAGGAAGGGTTATATCACGAAGGAGTTGATCCGGAAGTAAAAAAGGCAGTAGAGGCAACCATAGAAAAACTTAAATTACAAGGGCATCATATTGAAGAAATAAGTTTTCCGCTTTTAGATGTATTGGTGCCTATATATTATGTGCTAACTACCGCAGAGGCCTCTTCAAACCTATCGCGTTTTTCCGGATTGATGTATGGATACAGAAGCCCAAAGGCAAAAGACTTAGAAGAAACCTTTAAAAAATCGCGTAGTGAAGGTTTTGGCCCTGAAGTGAAAAGAAGAATTATGCTAGGAACCTTTGTGTTATCAGCGGGTTTTTTTGATGCCTACTACAGCAAGGCACAACAAGTAAGAAAACTGGTGCAGCAAAAAACCAATGAACTGTTTGAAAAATTTGACTTTATTCTTTTACCCACTACACCAACGCCCGCATTTAAAGCAGGCGAAAAATCAACTGATCCGATTGCAATGTATTTGGCCGATATTTTTACTGTTCATGCCAATATATCGGGCCACCCAGCGGTTTCTGTGCCTTGCGGCACGCACAGCAACGGGCTGCCAATAGGCGTGCAATTAATGGGCAATAATTTTTACGAGGACGAACTTCTTGCTCTTGCACAAACACTATAATTCTGAAGGTAGTTCTGTGATGAAAAAACTTTTATTATTATTAAATTTAATTGGCCCGCTTTTGGCTTTTAACGGCAATGCGCAGATAAAAACCGGCACAGAAGAGCAATACCAAACCCGGCTTGCCGTTTTAAAATCGCCAGTTGATTTAAGCTATCATCCACAAGTAAAAAAACATATTGATGCTTATCTGGAAAACCCCGAAAAAACCAGAGAGATTATTGGCATGAGCAAGGTTTATTTTCCGATGATTGAAAAGGCGCTTCGCGCAAAAAATCTTCCAATCGATTTAAAATATCTTGCCGTTGCACTTTCTGAGCTTGACCCGCTTTCACAAAATCCTTATGGCGCAACAGGTATGTGGATGATGATGTACAATGTTTCAAAAATGTATAAGCTGAAGGTAAATTCTTTTGTTGATGAAAGAAAAGACATCAGAAAATCTACAACAACTGCGGTTACTCATTTCAAAGACCTGTTCAGCATTTATAAACAGTGGCCACTGGTAATTGCATCTTATGCATGCTCTCCGGTAATGCTAAATAAATGCATACGCATGGCAGGCAACAGCCTTTATTTTTGGGATGTATACCCCTTTATTCCTGAAAATACGCGAGATGTGTATCCGCGTTTTGTTGCTGCGGCATACATCATGAATTATTATAAGGAACACGGCATAAAGCCTGTTTATCCGGAGCTGTTTAATGAGAACGACAGTGTTTTGGTAAACAAGTGGCTTTCGTTTCAGCAAATATCTGCAACCATAGATATTCCACTGGAGCAGCTTCGTAAGCTTAACCCTGTATTTAAAAAGGATATTATACCTTACAACGTAGATGGCTATTGGATTTATTTACCCAAAACCAAAGGAAAGTTATTTGAGCTGTTAAAAGACACTGTTTACAACCCGCTACCCAAACCAACAGAGTTTGCTCCGGTTGCTATTCAGCAGGCACAAGCAGATACAACAAAAACCTCAACACCAACAGAAACAGCCGAGCAACAAGCGCCCGGTGAAACAACGAAGTTTGATAAGAAAAGGGTTAGCTATACCGTAAAAAAAGGAGATATTCTAACAGATGTGGCAGATTGGTTTGATGTAACCCCGAAAGAAATAAAATCTTGGAATAAGCTTAAATCAGACAAGCTAAAGAGAGGCCAAAAAATAACCATCTGGGTTAAGTCTAGCAAAACAGGATATTACAAGAGAATTAATAGCATGAGCGCCCAGCAAAAGAAGAAATTGAAGAAGAAAGATTAATCAAAAAGCTCTTCGGGTTTTGGCACCCTAAACACCAGAAAATTGGTTCCCAAAAAATTTAACACGGCATTAACCACAATTGATGCTGCATTTGATACGGTTGTATCATACCTATAAGCCCATTCTGCAACCTCATGCAATTGAAGCCAGTCCAGCACCCAATAAACGGGCTGGTGCAGGCGCAAAAGATGATCACAGGTGTAATTAAAAATAAGGTAAACCAAAAAAGTGGCCGCATAAACAATCACGTACTTCATCAGGTATTTTTCTCCATCATCTGCTCGATCAACATAAGTCCAGAATTTATTAAGGGTAAAGCCCACAAAAAAACCTATTGCATAGCCAATGGCCTTACCTAAAAGATTGTATTGCGGAAACTGCATAGAAAACACCCAGAAAACAAATAAACTTACCATTGCACTGGCCGCACCAACAAAACAAAACTTGATGAACTTATGCAGAAAGGGATGCTTTCTGATTTGTTTGCGTATGTTGTGTAAAACACCTGCCATGTAGTAGCAAAAATAGGGGAATGTTGCTCAAATCAAACACCGGTTTAGAGTTTGCCCTCATCTGCAAAACTGAAGTATGTTTTTTCTCCGATAATAATATGATCTATCAGATGAATGTCGAGCAATGTTGCAGCGTGCCTGATTTTATCGGTTAAGCGCAGGTCTGCTTCGCTTGGTTTTACTGAGCCGGAGGGGTGGTTGTGGCAAAGGATAATGCAAGAGGCCAGTTCATCAATGGCGTATCTCATAATAATTTTCGGATCGGCAACCGTGCCGCTAACCCCGCCTTCGCTAATACGTTTTGCGCCAATAAATTTATTGGAACGATTGAGGAGCAATACCCAAAACTCTTCATGTTTCAAATCGGCCAGCATGGGCTCAAAGTATTGGTATGCATCTTTGCTGGAGGTAAATGCACTGCGCTGCAGCGGCTCTGTTTCTTTTCTTCTGCGGCCAAGTTCCAGCGCGGCAGCAATGGTAATGGCTTTTGCTTTTCCTACACCTTTAATTTTTTGTAAATCCTTTATGCCAAGTTTTCCCAACTCATTAAGGTTGTTGTTGGAGAGGTTAAGTACCTGCTGCCCCAAATCAAATGCGGTTAGCTCACGTGTGCCCGTGGCAATAAGTATGGCCAACAACTCGGCATCGCTTAAAGAAGTCTTTCCCTTCATCAATAGCTTCTCGCGTGGCCTGTCGTCTTCTGCCCATTGTTTTATGCTAAATAGTTTTGATTCTTCGCTCATCCTAAACGAAAGTAGCAACACCCTTAAAGAAGAAAAAATAATGCTACAAAAAATAGCAATTGCAATAAATAAAGCACGGGCGCAATAGGATTTTTATTGTTGATGTGAAGTTTAAAAAACAGAAAATTAAATGCAAAAGCAAAAGCAAACCATGCAGTATAATTTTGCAAAGGCACCACATTGTTTTGCCAATACCAGAAATCAAAATCAGGGGCACGCTGCTCAATAAAAAAATCTACAAGCACCATCATTAAGGCACCAATAGCTGAAAGCAATACAGCATTTTTATTGCCAACAATATTTGATGCAATTACAGATGAGCAGTAGCTTAGCAGCAGCCAGTTTATACCAATAATAAGCGGCACATCAAACAGTTTTATACCAAGATTATTGCCATAAAAATAGCTTCCGAAAATGCGGCCTGTTTCTACCCCGGCCCACTCAATTAAAAAACCACACACAAAAACCACCAGCGCATAAACGAGTAAAGCCCTTTCGTTTACCGGATGAAACGCAAACAAAATGACTGTGCTAATAAGCAGGTTTATGGGCGTTAGGTGCATAACCTGCCACCGGCCTGTAATGGAGCCAATTGCGCCAACGGCATATAAAATTAGTAATACTAAAACAGCAGAAGCTTGTTTCTTATTCATGCATCATCTTCATTTATAAGTTGTGCCACAATGCGAGCACTGTTTAGGCAAAGCGGTATGCCGCCACCCGGGTGCACGCTGCCCCCGCAAAAATACAAACCCTTGATATTGCTGCTAAAGTTTTTATGACGCAAAAATGCAGCAAACATATTGTTGCTTGCATTGCCATAAAGCGCTCCTGCAAAACTACCGGTTTTTTGCTCAATGCTTCGCGGATCTAAAACAGATTCATATGTAATTAATGGTTCAATTTCTGTATGGAGCAATCGCGATAATTTTTTAATGATATAGGTTTTTGCTTTCTTTATTTCGGTATCCCAATCCTGACCACTGTTGTTGGGCACGTTTATCATCACAAACCAGTTTTCGCAACCTGCCGGAGCATCTGCCGGAGCGTATTTAGAGGTAATATTTATATAAACAGTTGGGTCTGCGAAAATGGTTTTTTTATTAAACAGGCAATCAAACTCTGCCTCATAGTTTGATGAAAAAAACACATTGTGCAAATCCAGTTGCGCAAACGTGTTGCTTATGCCCCAGTAAAAAATAAGTGCAGACGATGATTTTTCTTGTTTCAGAATTTTTTCAGGGGCTTTATGCCCGGGCAATAACCTGCGATAGGTTTGATGCACATCGGCATTGCTCACCACATAATCAGCCGCTATAGGCTTGCCGTTAGCTATTGCACCTGTTGTTCTTTTCTTATCTGTAATAATCTCCTCAACCCGAGCATTGAAATGAAAGGAAACGCCCAGCTCCTTTGCCAGTTTAAATAGGCTTTGTGTAATTTGGTGCATACCACCCACCGGAAAAAAAGATCCAATGCCATGTTCCAAGTGTGGTATCATATTGAGCAGGGCAGGGGCTTTGTAGGGACTACTGCCATTATAGGTTGCAAAGCGGTTAAAGTATTGAACCAGATGGGGGCTTTTAAGCACACGTTTGTTTTCTGCATTCATGCTGCCCCAAAGGCCAATTCGCCATGCATTTGCTATACCTTTTAGGGTTTGGAGTTTGGTGTAGCTGTTTATCCGGTGAAGGCTGTGCTTTATAAAAATAGGCGCAGTGAGCTCATAGCGGAATTGCGCATTTTTTAAATGATTAAAAAAGGGCGACACATCAGCAATACCCAATTGCGATTTTAGTTCGGCCGCCATTAACTCCTGATTATGGTAGGCTGCAAAGCGTATGCCATCATCAAAAAAATAGCAACACGCTTTTTCCAGTTGTATGTAATTAAAATAATCAGCAGGGTTTTTTCCTGCAAGGGTAAACAATTCATCAACCTGGTGCGGCAAAGTAAATAGGGAAGGGCCCGCATCAAATCTAAAGCCGTTGCCATTTACCTCAGATAGTTTTCCTCCCGGATAGGCATTGGCTTCTAAAACCGAAACACGATAGCCTGCGCAAGCCAACCTAATGGATGTGGCAATGCCTGCTATGCCCGAACCGATGATGAGGATGTGTTTCATGTAATTAAAAGCGGTATGTTTATAGTTTGTGCGCGTGTTTAAAGATCATCAAAGTTCAACTTTATATTTTTTATTAAACAATTTCCTGATAAAATCTTTTAATAGGATGTAACCACCTTCAACCAATGAAAATAATTAAACTGTATATTCTTATAACCCTATTGCATGCAAAAGTGTTTGCCCAAAAATACGGCACCATTACCGGCCAAGTTAAAGATCGCAACACGCAGGAGTTGCTAATAGGTGCAACCATTACGCTTGAGGGCACAAGCCTTGGCGCACAAACCGATGCAAATGGCAGGTTTAAAATCATCAATATTCCACCCAAATCGTATAATCTTCTTATTCAATACGTTGGTTATAAACCCAAAACTGTTTTTAATGCCGTGGTTACCACTGGCAATATTCTTAATTACAATATTGAGTTAGAGCCCGAATCTAAAAACCTGAACGAGGTAGTGGTGCAGGGCCGTACCTTTGGCAAAAAAACAGAAACACCTCTTTCGGTTCAAAGCCTTACGGCCGAAGAAATAAGAAGCAACCCCGGGGGCAATTTTGATATTTCACGTGTTATTCAGGCTTTGCCGGGCGTGGGCGGAAGCACAGGCGGTGCCGCATTTAGAAATGACATTATAATACGCGGTGGCGGGCCCAATGAAAATGTTTTTTATCTGGACGGAATAGAAATTCCGGTCATCAACCATTTTTCTACACAAGGCAGTACGGGCGGGCCGCAGGGTATTTTAAACGTAAGCTTTATTGAAGATGTAACCCTAAGCTCAAGTAGTTTTGGTGCACGTTATGACAATGCGCTTTCTTCGGTTATTGCATTTAAACAAAAGGAAGGAAACAAAGAGCGGGTGCAGGGCAATGCACGGTTAAGCGCATCAGAGTTTGGCTTAACCCTTGATGGGCCGCTAACCAATAATACCACCTTTCTTGCATCGGCACGCAGAAGCTATCTTCAATTTTTGTTTCAGGCTATTGATTTGCCCATCAGGCCTAACTACTGGGATTTTCAATACAAAACAACCACACGCCTCAACGATAAAACAACCCTAACTACCTTAGGTGTGGGCGCTATAGATGAATTTAGTTTTGCTGTGCCTAAGGAGTCAACTCCAGAAAAGGAATATGCCATTCGCTCAAACCCCATAATTAATCAGTGGAATTATACTTTTGGTGCCTTGGTAAAAAGGCGCATTAACAACGGAGTACTTAATATTTCGGCAAGCAGAAACATGTTTGAAAACAGACTTGACCGTTTTGAAGATGGCAGGCATAATGAAGAATCTTTCCGTGTATTGAAAATTCGCTCACGAGAAATAGAAAACAAATTCAGACTGGATGTAAATAAATACATTGGTAATTGGAAATATAGTTATGGCGGGGTTTTTCAGTATGTTAAATTTAGCAACGAAGGTTTTACACGTGTTAGAAATGCCATTAAAGGCACCAACCAAGCAGATAGTATACCTGCCTTAAATGTTCAACTTAATTCGGCTATTGAGTTTTTCAGATACGGATTTTTTGGCGAGGCAAACCGTAAACTTGCAGGTGATAGGCTTTCACTAACCCTTGGCGTAAGGGCTGATGGCAATACCTTTACCAAAAACGGAAATGAGTTTTGGCGCACGATTTCGCCACGCTTTTCTGCAAGCTATGCCCTTACTGAGCAATGGAATATTAATGCAACTATTGGCCGTTATTATAAACTACCTATTTATACTGTGCTTGGTTTTAGAGATGCCACCGGCAATTTGGTAAACAAAGACAATGAATACTTGGCAGTAAACCATTATGTGGCGGGGGTTGAGTTTTTGCCAACCAATGCCACCAGAATAACCGTTGAAGGCTTTTTTAAGCAATATAACCAGTATGCGGTATCGGCTGCTACAGGTATATCGCTGGCAAATCAGGGCACTGAGTTTGGTGCCATTGGCAATGAAAAAACAATTAGTTCCGGAAAAGGCCGTGCTTATGGTGCGGAAGTGTTTTTTCAGCAAAAGCTTACCAAAAATTTCTATACCACCATTTCTTACACCTTATTTGTGAGCCAATTTAGCGGAACAGATGGACGCTACATAGCATCTGCCTGGGACAATAGGCATCTGCTTTCTGCCATAGCCGGATATAAACTACCGCATGGCTGGGAAATAGGTGTTAAGCATCGTTTTGCGGGCGGCTCTCCATACACACCATTTGACCTAGCCGCCTCACAGCAAAATTATTTACTAACCGGCACAGGTACATTTAATTACGGTGATTTAAACACGCTTAGGCTTGGCGGTTTTAACCAAACCGATATTAGGGTAGATAAGAAGTTTAATTTTAAGCGCATAACACTTGACATATTCCTAGATATTCAGAATGTAACCCGCAATTCAAATCCGGCCACGCCTCAATTCACCTTTCAGCGCACGGCAGATAATAGCGGTTGGGCCACAAATGATGGAAAACCGGTGCGGCAAAATGGCAGCAATGCCATACCGATTGTGTTAAATAATGTTAACGACACCTTCTTGCCCACTTTTGGCTTCATAGCGGAGTTTTAACAAATAACCAAACTTTTGTCTAACTTGTATGTTCTAAAAATTAAACAAACCACCGTTTGTGAAAAAAGCTATTGTCATAGGGTCAGGAGTAGCAGGCCTTTCTGCCGCGTCATATCTTGCTAAAAAGGGAATGCAGGTTACCGTGCTTGAAAAAAATAATCAGGCCGGAGGTAGAGCAAGGGTGTTTGATGCAAAGGGCTTTTTGTTTGATATGGGCCCAAGTTGGTACTGGATGCCAGATGTTTTTGAAAGATTTTATAATGATTTTGGTCATACTACGGCCGATTTTTACGAGCTAAAAAGGCTTAATCCATCCTACAGGGTTTTTGCAAAAAACGGAGAAGCGGTAGATATTCCTGCCAATATGCAGGAGCTTGAGCAATTGTTTGAGCGCTTTGAAAAAGGCAGCAGCCTTCGCCTTAGGCAGTTTTTAAAAGAAGCAGCATATAAATATCAGGTGGGTATTAACGATTTGGTTTATAAGCCTAGCTTAAGCCTGCTTGAGTTTGCCGATATGCGCCTGCTTAAAGGATTGCTTAAAATGGACGTGCTTACCAGTATGAAAAAGCATATTAGGCAATTTGTATCGCACCCGTTTTTAACTGAATTGTTAGAGTTTCCTGTTTTATTTTTAGGAGCTATGCCGGGCAATACCCCAGCGCTATATAGCCTAATGAATTATGCCGATATGAGTTTGGGAACCTGGTATCCCATGGGTGGCATGCACCAAATAATAAAAGCGTTTGAAAAAATTGCAACCCAAATGGGTGCAGAAATTAAATTGGGTCATGAGGTTTTAAAAATAGAAACACATGGCACAATAGCCAATAGAGTAGTTACCAATCAAGGTGTATTTGAAGCCGATGTAATTGTGGGTGCAGGAGATTATCGCCACATTGACCAGCACTTGCTGCCGGCAGATAAAAGAAACTATACCGAGCAATACTGGAACTCAAGAAAAATGGCGCCTTCCTGCTTGTTATATTATGTTGGTCTCAACAAAAAACTAAATAACCTTAGGCACCACAATCTGTTTTTTGATGCAGATTTTAATGCCCACGCCAAGGAGATTTATGAAAACCCGCAGTGGCCGGCCAACCCATTGTTTTATGCTTCTGTTCCCTCTATTACAGATCCCAATGTTGCGCCACAGGGGCAGGAAAACTTATTTCTATTAATACCGGTAGCACCGGGCCTTGAGGATACCGATGAGGTAAGAGAACAATATTTTGATATGCTGATGCAAAGGCTTGAAAAACTAACAGGCAATAGTATCAAGCAACATGTGGTGTATAAAAGATCTTATGCATTCAGAGATTTCGTAAACGATTATCATTCCTTTAAAGGCAATGCTTATGGCCTTGCCAATACCCTCTCGCAAACAGCCATACTTAAACCCAGCCTTAAAAGCAAAAAAATTAGCAACCTGTTTTTTGCAGGCCAGCTTACCGTGCCAGGCCCCGGCTTGCCGCCAAGTATTATAAGCGGCAAAGTGGTAGCAGCACAAATAGAAAAAGAATTTTTAACAAAGGCACATGCTACAAGCATGGCTGCCAACTAAACTTATAAAAAACCATGAAAGCATTATTTGATTCCGTTTCAATACGCACCAGCAAAATGGTAACCAATGCCTACAGCACATCCTTTTCTTTAGGCATTAAATTTTTAGCAAAAAAATTGCACAACCCCATTTATGCCATATATGGTTTTGTAAGATTTGCCGATGAGATTGTAGATACTTTTCATGATTATGATAAAGGGCTTTTGTTGGAAGAGTTTAAAAACGAAACATGGACCGCCATAGAAAGGGGCATTAGCATAAACCCTGTGTTAAACAGTTTTCAGCAGGTGGTTAGGCAATACCATATTGACCCCTGGTTAATTGAAACATTTCTGCACAGCATGGAAATGGATTTGAATAAGCAGGCCTACGATCAAAAAGGTTATGAAGAATATATTTTGGGTTCTGCCGAGGTGGTTGGTTTAATGTGTCTTAAAGTTTTTGTAGAGGGCGATGAGAAGGTATACAAGGAGCTTACTCCTTATGCTATGAAGCTGGGTTCTGCTTTTCAGAAAATAAATTTCCTTCGTGATTTTAATGACGATGTGCAGCAGCTGGGTCGAGCTTATTTCCCTCAATTGCAACACAACACCTTTAATGAAGAAACAAAAAAAGAAATAGAAGCAGATATACAGCACGATTTTCAATTAGGCCTGGAGGGCATTAAGCGTTTACCTAAAGATGCGCGCTTTGGCGTATATGTGGCTTATATCTACTATTCAAACCTGCTTAAAAAAATAATGAATATGCCACCACAGCGTATCATGAATGAGCGCGTTAGAATAGATGATAAGAAGAAAATAGCATTGTTTTTCGGCTCATACCTTAGGCATAGTTTTAACTTGTTATGATGAGAGTTGCTGCATTTATGCTATTTTTAACCATTATGCTTGCGGATACAGAGGCATTTTCAATACAAGATGCACGCAAAGCCTATGATGAGGTAGTTTATAAATCTGCCGCAGGCAAAACGTTTCTTGTGCAGGCAGAAAAGATAAAAACAACCGATCCTTTGCTTATGGGTTATGTGGGTGCGGTAAAGATGATTATGGCCAAGCATTATATTAACCCATGGTCAAAGTTAAACTCCTTTAATCAGGGCAAGGAATTGCTGGAAAAAGCACTTACGCTTCAACCTGATGTTGTTGAATTGGTTTTTCTGCGCTTCAGCATTCAATCTAACTCACCGGTCTTTTTGCAATACAATCAGCATCTTTCAAAAGACAAAACGTTTTTGCTAAACAACGTTGCTTCGCTTAAAGACAAAACGCTAAAGGATAAAATTATAAATTATCTGTTAACAAGCGAAGCGCTGAGTCCTGCAGAAAAGCAAAAACTTCAAGCCTAATGAAAACAGATGAATTTGTAATATTAGTAGATGAGCAAGATAATGAGATTGGGCTAATGGCTAAGCAAGAGGCTCATGAAAAGGCGCTACTTCATCGTGCATTTTCTGTTTTTGTTTTTAATAAAAACGGAGAGCTTTTGTTGCAGCAACGCGCATTTAATAAGTACCACTCAGGCGGCCTGTGGACCAACACCTGTTGCAGCCACCCCAGAGCCAATGAAAATACGTTAGATGCCGCACACCGCAGACTTATGGAAGAAATGGGCTTTGATTGCGAGCTGAAGGAGAAGTTTCATTTTATTTATCGTACTCCTTTTGAAAACGGATTAACCGAGCATGAGCTAGACTTTGTATATACAGGAGAATTTAACGGCATACCTCAAATAAATCCGGAGGAGGTGGCAACTTACCGCTGGATTAAAATAGACGACCTGATTAATGAAGTATATCACCACCCGCATCACTTCACATCATGGTTTAAAATTATTTTAAAAGAATACCTTAGCAATCTTTAGCAGTTTATAAGCCAAATGGTTGATTGGTCTTTTACCTTAATTATTACTAGTTATTATCACTTAAACAATCTTGCCTGATTACAAGGCTTCTAATCGGCCTTTTTATTGCAACCATCAAATTTTCTTACCTTCGTGCCGTGGATGTTCAAAACCCCTTAAAAAAAACAATAGGTATTATTGGTGGTGGCCAGCTTGGTCGAATGATGATTGAAGAATCACTTAGACTTAATATCAATTTTAATGTGTTGGATGCGCCTGATTGCCCTTGCGCATTGCTGGCACAAAAACACATACATGGCAAACTAACCGATGCAACACAAATAAAAGAACTTGCCTCCATTTCCGATGTGCTTACTTATGAAATTGAACATGTAAACGTGCAGGCCCTGCTAGAGTTAGAGCAACAAGGCAAGGAAATCATACCATCGCCCAAAGTGCTTCAGGTAATACAAGATAAGGGGCTTCAAAAAGAATTTTTTATTGCAAACCAAATTCCCACAGCGCCTTTTGTGCTGGTTAATCATCCAGATGAGTGGCCACAAGCCATTCAACAGTTGGGAGGTGAAAAAATGGTGGCTAAAACGCGCACCGAAGGATATGATGGTAAAGGTGTAAATATATTTTCTACTGCTCAAGTGTTGGCATTAACGCAACACGTGCCATTTAAAGACCCTTGCGTGCTGGAGCAATTCATACCCTGCCAAAAAGAGTTATCCGTTATGGTAGCGGTAGATAAAAAAGGAAATATTCTTACCTGGCCGGTAGTTGAAATGGTGTTTGATGCCGAGGCCAACCTTGTAACCCTTCTTGATTGTCCTGCAACAATCAATGATGCAACTGCACAAAAAGCAAGAGCCATTGCCCATCAAACCGTGCAGGCATTTAACAGTGCAGGGGTATTTGCCGTTGAGATGTTTTTAACTCAAAACGGAGATATTTTGGTTAATGAAGTAGCCCCAAGGCCCCATAACTCAGGCCATCACACCATTGAGGCTTGCTACACTTCACAGTTTGAGCAGTTGGTAAGAATTTTGGCAGGCTTACCCTTAGGCAGCACAGATTTAATTCAACCTGCAGTAATGATGAATTTGCTAGGCAGCCCCGGTGTAAACGGCACCTATCTGTTGCAAGGGCTTAAAGAGGTTAGCGCCATGCAAGGTGTGTATGTGCATTTATACGATAAAAAAGAAAGCAAACCTTTCCGTAAAATGGGCCATGTAACCATAATTGCGCCAACACTGGCTCAAGCCAGGCAAACGGCACAACAAGTGCATCAAACACTCACTTTCGTAGCGAGTAAATAATCATTAATTCCCCAGATTGATGCGCTTGCACACAGGCCTTATAAGCAATTTAGGGGCCGGGCTGCGCGCTGCAAGTCATCACCACAACTTTGTTTTGGCTGCGGGCTTTTCGTTGTCATCCCTAAGCCTAGCTTATTGTGCTTTTTGCGGCATATCCTTTTTCAAATTAAAACCCTTACTTCGCAGTACAATTTAAATTGCAACATATCATGAGTAAAACAGTTGGCATTATTATGGGCAGCGATAGCGATTTGGAAGTGATGCAAGAAGCTGCAAAAGTGCTCGATGCTTTTAAAGTAGCATATGAGATAACGGTTGTTTCTGCCCACCGCACCCCTGAGCGTATGATGGAGTATGCCAAAACAGCCAGAGAGCGTGGCCTAAAAGTAATTATTGCAGGAGCAGGCGGTGCCGCGCATTTGCCGGGTATGGTTGCCTCTGTTACCTCTCTACCTGTTATTGGTGTTCCGGTAAAACTAAAAGCACTTGATGGAATGGATTCTTTGTTATCTATTGTGCAAATGCCTGCAGGCGTTCCTGTAGCAGCAGTTGCCATTAACAATGCAAAAAATGCCGGTTTACTTGCAGTTCAGATATTGGCCACACACGTTGTGCATTTGGCCCATGAGATGCAAAAGTATAAAGACAAATTAAAAGAAGAGGTTCTTGAGAAAGCAGCTAGGGTTGAAAAAGGCCCTTCATCCATAGGGTTTAAATAATCAACCCCAAAACACACAAATAGCTTTTACGGAAATTTAGGGAACTTCTTAAAATCGGGCTTGCGCTTCTCTAAAAACGAGTTTTTTCCCTCTTTGGCCTCATCGCTTAGATAGTACAGTAAGGTAGCATTTCCGGCAAGTTCCTGTATGCCCGCCTGCCCGTCAAGCTCTGCATTAAATGCAGATTTAAGCATGCGCAAAGCAATGGGGCTTTTATCCATCATTTTTCTGCACCACTCAATGGTTGTATCTTCTAGCATTTCCAGCGGTACAACTTTGTTAACCAAACCCATTTCAAGAGCTTCTTGTGCATTGTATTGGCCGCATAAATACCAAATTTCTCTGGCTTTTTTCTGGCCCACAATTCTGGCCAAATAACTTGCCCCAAAGCCACCATCAAAACTTCCTACTTTTGGTCCTGTTTGCCCAAATCGTGCATTCTCTGCTGCAATACTCAAATCACAAATTACATGTAGCACATGGCCTCCGCCAATAGCCCAACCTGCTACCATAGCTACAACCGGCTTGGGTATTCTGCGAATTTGCATTTGTAAATCCAACACGTTTAATCTGGGCACACCATCATCGCCCACATAGCCGCCATGGCCACGCACACTTTGGTCGCCACCACTGCAAAAAGCATTACCGCCCTCACCGGTTAGTATTACACAATATACGTTTTCATCTTGGCGGGCAAGTTCCATTGCCTCACTCATTTCTTTTACTGTCAGCGGAGTAAAGGCATTGTGTTTATCGGGCCTGTTAATGCTTATTTTGGCAATGCCTTCAAAGAAAGAAAACTTAATTTCCTTATATTCTTTAATGGTTTGCCATGCGTATTTGCTTTCCATTTTTATAGTAATTTTATTTTTCCGAATGCCTTAAATGCTTTTGCGTTTTCCTTCATGTTGGTCTTTATTTCGAGTACTGCCGCTTTACCTCTTGGGTCAAAAAAGCGATTTAACACTTGCTCCAAACCGGACAAGTCGCGGCAAAAGTAGTATTCCATTCCGTATTGCAAAGTTATTTGCTCAATGTTTTGTTTGTGTGGTGTAGTAAAAAAACGGGTTTGTTTTTTATTGATATTAGGACCGGGAATAAGGCTAAAAATGCCACCACCACCATTGTTAATTACAACTACTCTGATATTATCAGGAATTTCATCAATCCACCATGCGTGGCTGTCATACATAAATGCCAAATCACCACTAAGTAAAATCGTTAACCTGTTATTTACCAATGCTGCACCTACTGCTGTAGCCGAGCATCCGTCAATACCGCTAGTGCCCCTATTGCCATGCACAATCCAACTATGGTTGTGTATACCAAGCAAACTTGCATATCTGATAGTGCTGCTGTTGGCTAGGTGTAAATCTACGCCATCCGGTAAGTGCTGTAAAATGTTTTCTGTAATAGCAAGCTCACTGTTTTTATTGAGATTAACAAAAGAGTTGATTCGGTGCCTGCTTAGCGCATCGGTTTGCTGCCATAGCTTTTTCCAAGTTTCATTTTTTTGTTGAACGGGAAGCAGAGACAATTGTTTCAAGACCTCAGCAGGCTTTGCATATATCGCATGGGTTACATTTTGATAGGTATTAACCAGCGGTTGATGTGTTTGAATGCGAATGTGTGCCATCCGTTTTTGTTGTTGCAGCCACCCTTTTACAGCTTTTGACAATACGGGTCCGCCAAAAGATACAAGCAAATCAGGAGAAAGGATTTTCAATAGCTTCTCATCGGCATGCCCAATTATAAAATCGAAACAGCTGACATCTGCTATGCTGTGTTGATTAGAAACAATATCGGAGGCAATTACTACTTTAGGGTTTTCAGATAAAAAATTAAGAGTAGTAAAAAGTTCTATATCAGGCTCTGCAGCGCCCGCTAAAACAAGCACACGGCTACTATTTTCCCAGCACTGCATAACATCATAGCCAAGTTTGTATTCAGGAAAATGGGTAGTGGCAATATCCGGTAATGATGTATAGGGTGAGCTTTTGGATATTGTCTCATATAGCGGTTCAATTAGTGGAATATTTACGTGCACAGGGCCTCTCTGCATTGGGCTGCATGAAGCGGCAATTGCTTTGGCTATTATGCCTGCTGTTTCTTTCTCGTTTTCTTTTCCGTGCAAATAACAGGGTAATTCATACGATGCAAGCACATGGTTTCCATAAACATCTTTCTGAACAATCATTTGCCCGTCTTGCTGATGCAGGAGTTGCGGAGGGCGATCAGCGGTAAGCACAATTAAAGGCACTTGCTGAAAAAAAGCTTCAGCAATGGCAGGAAAATAATTAAGTGCGGCAGTGCCTGAGGTGCAAACAAGAACAACGGGCTGCCTCAGTTGTCTAGCTATGCCCAATGCCATGTATGCGGCACTTCGCTCATCGGTAACGGAGTGGCAGGTAAAGTAAGGATTGCCAGCAAATGCCAAGGTAAGCGGAGCGGAGCGAGAGCCGGGTGAAATAACCACTTGTGTTATTTCAGCCTTTCGGCACATTTCTGAAATGGTATATACGTGTTTCTGCACTATTTATTAAACAAGCGGCTTGCGCAAATGTTATCAAGTGTCAAAAATATCGATACTATGGCGTTATGAAAAATAAAATGATTCCCTATTTTTGGGGCTCTTAGTAAAACCAAGAATATAAACTTACCGAATTAAAGAAATGAAACAAATACTGTTGATAGCGTGTAGCATATTTTCTTATTGTGCAATGGCCCAGGTTCAAGACCCCGCCTCACCGGGATTTGATATTGGAGCAACAGACTCAACCTCTAGTCAAGTTGCCGAAGGTGGCGCAGAGCAGCAGCCTGCAGCACCCATTGCTAAACCCTATGAAAGAATTAAGCTCAGTGTTGATTCTGTAACCAACCTTATTACCTATACGGGGGTTATTGAGCAAGAAGAAAGTCCTTCTGACTCTCTTTACACGCGGGCAAAAAAATGGGCAGAGAAACAGTTTGGAGGTAAACCATCTTATCAATCAGATAAGAGAAACCAGAAATTGGTAATTAATGGGTATTTAGATGCGTATTCATACTCTAATAAATACACAAAAAAATCAATAGGTCGCTACAATTTTAAAATGACGATCTGGATTAAAGAGGGGCGCTACCGCTATTCCATCACCAATCTGGTGCATGAGGGTATTAAGGGCAATGCGGGTGAGGCAACCAGAAATTATTTTGAATATTACTATACGACTACCATTAATATTAAAGGTAGTGACCAGACATTGCGTTATGCCGATAAAGAGCTGAACAAGATGATTAATGGCTTTGTAAAGGCCATGAAAGATCCCGTTTTTGTTGATGAGGAAGACTGGTAGTCTTCAATCCTTATTTTATAAGCGCATTTATTTTATCCCCCATTTGCATGGCAATTCCTTTCCAGCTAAAGTGGGAGTAGAAGTTTTGGGGTATTACAGGCGTTTTATCTATCTGAATATTTATTGCTTCTGCAAAAGATTGCCAGTTATTGTCTGAAATCACAATCAAATTTTGGCCGCATATACTGGGATCGATGCCCTCTGCGCCAGTTTGAGTTGATACCACAATTTTGTTTAGCGCCAGCGCATCAACAGCTTTTGTCTTGATGCCCCCACCGCTTAAAATCGGATTCACAACTACATCAGCAGCCATTACATAATGATCAATATCTTCTACAAAGCCGGCATGAATAATTTGGTTATTCCCATTTATGTCTGCAAGAAAATCGGGCTGCGCTCTGCGCCCACAAACCATAAACACATATCTATCTTTTTCAAGCAATGGCAAAACCTTTTTTAGCATTACATCAAGTGCTTCACGGTTGGGCGGGTAATCAAGCGAGCCAAAAAATAATAATATCCGCTGATGCGGTTTAATGTTATAACGGGACCTAATCAATTCACAAGATTGTTTGCTATTTGCAGGGGGCTCCTGTCGGTCTATTCCATATGGTGTTACCAATGTTTTATGTTCATCAATTCCAAAATACTTTATAGCCCTGTTGCGGTCTTCTTCGGTAACAAAAAACACATAATCCATGCCACGCAGGCACCAGCGTTCATAAACAAACAAAAACCACCACCACCATTTATTAACGGATTTGAAACGCAAAAACTCTATATTATTTGAGCGCATTACCATGGTTTTTCCGCTAAAGAGTTTCAGAAAAAATGCCATGCCCCAAAACCATGGCTGTTCCATGAAAATGGTATCAATCTTTTTACTCTTAATGAGCCTGAGCAAATCATAAACTAAAAACAAATTAATGTATCGTTGTGGTTTAAATTTCACATACGAAATCATCTCGAAATCAAAATGCAGGTGGGCAACAGAGCTGAAAGGTTCGCAGGTAAACAATGTAACATTCTGTTGTTTGCCCAAAGCATTAAACAGCCTCATAGAAGAGTAGTCGCCACCACAGGTTGGGGGCAAAAAAGGGTAGGGAACAATGGCTAAAATATTTAGCTTTTTCACTTTATTTCTTCGTAGTCTACGTATTCGCCCAGATTACTTGAGTTGCCACTTGATTTTGTTTGTTTGGTATCAATGCGTATTTCGCCTTCCTTTTTATGAGGGTTTTGCTGGCGTTGCTGGCCATATGTATAAACTTTTGATTTTACGGTGATGCCAAATAATCTTCCGAATATGAAACGAAAAATCACATAGAACAGAAATAGGTATAATAAAAATTTGAACATGATAGTATATGTGCCGTTGAGGCAGCAAAGTTAGTAAATCATTTACATATGTAAAGACAGGTGCTGCGAGCTTATTTCATGACCAAAAAACACGGAGGCATGCGTGTTAAACATATTTGCATCATCGGTGGTAAAAAAGCGCACGGTATTGTTTAGCGAGAGTTTCTCTTTCAAGGCCACATGTCGTTGCAAATAGTTTTTTAGGCTATTGGCCACTATATGTCCCTGAGAAAGTAGGGCTATGTGTTTCGGTAGAAAGTATCTGATTTTTTCTTCAAGCAAAGGATAATGGGTGCAACCCAGCACAATGGTATCAATATCCGGATCTTTTTGGAGCAGCGCATCAATATGTTGCTTGATGAAATAATCGGCCCCGGGTTTATTAAACTCATTGTTTTCTACCAATGGCACCCACATAGGGCAAGCCTCTTGGACAACATGTGACTGCGGAAAAAACTTTTCAATTTCTACCACATAAGAACCCGAAGCCACGGTGCCGGCTGTTGCAAACACTCCAATATGGCCCGTTTTTGAAAATTGCCCTATTATTTCTGTAGTGGGTCTAATAACGCCCAGCACACGTTTAGAGGGATCGATATGGGGTAAATCTTTTTGCTGTATGGTGCGCAAGGCCTTTGCCGATGCAGTATTGCAGGCCAATATTACCAACGGGCAACCCATATCAAACAATTGGCGCACGCAATGCAATGTGTATTGATGAACAGTATCAAAGGAGCGATTACCATAAGGAGCCCGCGCATTATCGCCCAGATAAATATAGTCATATTGAGGGAGGTGTTTCACAAACTCACGCAAGATAGTGAGCCCACCATAACCAGAGTCAAATACACCTATAGGGCCTTTCATTGTTAAAATTTTTGGAGCAAAATTATCTGCTCAGATACATGCTTTTTTCTTTTGTCCACTGACGGAAGATGGGGTCTTGTAAATCTTTTATAAAACGAATGGCCTCTCCTGTTGATTTCATTTCCGGCCCCAACTCTTTGTTTACGCCTTCAAATTTATTGAACGAAAAAACAGGCTCTTTAATGGCGTATCCTGTTAACTTTCTTTCAAAAGTAAAATCTTTGAGCTTATGAGTACCCATCATAATCTTAGTAGCAATGTTTACATATGGAATTTGATAGGCTTTGGCGATAAAAGGAACCGTGCGTGAGCCGCGCGGGTTGGCTTCTATTACATAAACCTTTTCGTTTTTTATAGCAAACTGAATATTTAGTAAACCGCGAATATTCATTTTGTGCGCAAGTTTAATTGCATAGGCTTCCATCTGGTCCTGCACCTGTTTGCTTAAGCTAAATGGAGGTAACACCGCACTGGAGTCTCCTGAATGTATACCCGCAGGTTCAATGTGTTCCATCATACCCACAATGTGCACGTCTGTTCCGTCACAGATCAAATCTATTTCTGCCTCTTCTGCTCGATCAAGGAAATGGTCAATGAGTACACGGTTACCCGGTAAATCGCCTAGCAGTTCTATAACAGCTTTTTCTAGATCTTCGTCATTAATTACAATTTTCATTCCTTGGCCACCGAGCACATATGATGGTCTAACCAAAACAGGATATCCAACCTTGTTTGCCACCTGTATGGCTTCTTCGGCATCTTCTGCGACTCCATAATCAGGGTATGGTATGCCTAGCTCTTTTAATAGATCAGAGAAAGATCCTCGATCTTCTGAAAGGTCCATGTCGGGAAAGCTGGTGCCAATAATTTTAATGCCGGCTTCATGTAGTTTTTTTGCCAGTTTAAGCGCGGTTTGGCCGCCCAGTTGCACAATCACGCCTTCCGGTTTTTCAAGCTCAATAATTTCGCGCAGGTGTTCCCAAAATACAGGTTCAAAATAAAGTTTATCGGCCATATCAAAATCTGTACTCACCGTTTCGGGGTTGCAATTTATCATGATTGCTTCATAACCACATTCCTTTGCAGCAAGCAACCCATGCACACAACAATAGTCAAACTCTATACCTTGGCCAATACGGTTAGGCCCCGAACCGAGTACGATTATTTTTTTCTTATCTGAAACTACACTTTCGTTTTCTCCATCAAAAGAAGAGTAAAAGTAGTTTGTTGGTGATGGAAACTCTGCAGCGCAGGTATCAACCATTTTGTATACCCGGTTAACTCCATAGTCTTTTCGCAGGTTCCAGACATCATCCTCGGTTATATCGCCTCCAACCAGATGTGCAATTTGCACATCGGTATACCCTTTTTGCTTAAGATCTATAAGCAACTGCTTCGGTAAATTTTTTAAATTAAACCTTCTGGTTTGTGCTTCAATAAGTGCCAGGTCGTTAATTTGGTTTAAGAACCAGCGATCAATACCTGTAATTTTTTCAATAGACGAAATGGGCATACCCAAGCTTAAAGCATCTTTAACGGCAAATATTCTATCCCAAGATGGGTTTTTAAGTTTCTCTACAATCTGTTCCAGGTTACGACTTTGGTAGCCATCTGCACCTAGGCCACTGCGTTTTATTTCAAGAGACTGAATGGCTTTTTGAAGGGCTTCAATAAATGTGCGGCCTATGCCCATGGTTTCACCAACCGATTTCATTTGTAAGCCCAATCGCTTATCTGCACCTTTAAATTTATCGAAATTCCAGCGAGGCACTTTTACAATCACATAATCCAATGCGGGTTCAAAATATGCCGAAGTGGTTTTTGTGACCGGATTTTTCAATTCATCCAGCGTATAGCCAATAGCCAGCTTGGAAGCAATTTTTGCAATAGGATAACCTGTTGCTTTAGATGCCAGTGCCGAAGAGCGTGATACACGCGGATTGATTTCAATGGCAATAATATCTTCATTTTCGGGGTTCACAGCAAACTGCACGTTGCAGCCACCATGAAAATTGCCAATGCTACGCATCATATGAATGGCCATATCGCGCATGCGTTGATAGCAGGTGTCGCTTAAAGTCATGGCAGGTGCCACGGTAATGGAGTCGCCTGTATGAATGCCCATCGGGTCAAAGTTTTCGATAACACAAATAACCGCTACATTATCTGCCTTATCGCGTAACAGTTCCAGTTCGTATTCTTTCCATCCAAATACTGCTTTTTCTACCAGCACTTCATGGGTTGGCGAGGCCGAAAGGCCTTTCTGCAGGGCAGCATCCAGCTCTTCCTTTTTTAGCACAAAGCCGCCACCTGTGCCACCTAATGTGTATGAAGGCCTGATAACGATTGGAAGGCCAAGTTCTTGAGCAATTTCTTTGCCTTCAAGAAAAGAATTTGCCGTACGAGAAGGGGCAACGGCAATGCCCAACTCAATCATCTTCTGCCTGAACAATTCACGGTTTTCTACCGTATCGATGGCTTTAGTATCAACGCCAATTAATCTTACCCCATGTTTTTGCCATATACCTAGCTCTTCGCATTCAATACATAAATTAAGTGCGGTTTGCCCACCCATAGTTGGAAGCACGGCATCAATTTTTCTTTCTGTAAGAATTTTATCAATAGAGTCTGAAGTTAATGGAAGCAAATAAACATTATCGGCAGTAACCGGATCCGTCATGATGGTAGCCGGGTTGCTATTAATAAGCGTTACTTCGATTCCTTCTTCTTTCAGCGAACGGGCTGCCTGACTGCCTGAGTAGTCAAACTCGCAGGCTTGTCCGATAATAATAGGTCCGCTGCCGATAATAAGTACTGATTTGATACTGGGGTCTTTGGGCATGAGCAAATGGTAGTTAAATTAAAACCTTCCCCGACAGGACAAGTTACCTATGTCTGAAAATTGGGCAAAAATAAACGAATAATTCAAACCGAAAAGAGTTGTGCATAAAAGATTAGTCAACAGGTTGTATATTCAGGGTCGATTTGGAGCAAAAAAATTATCTATATAACAACTCACCAATTTCTTATTACCGCTATGGCAGCGGAAAAGAAATAATGGTTGCTTTTCATGGCTACGATCAAACCGGCAGCGCCTATGCCCCCGTGGGGCAATTGTTAAAAGATAGGTATACACTCATTGCTATTGACTTTTTCTGGCATGGGTTTTCTGAATGGAGGGAGCCAAGAGATTTTACTGAAATGGATTTACGAGATATTGTATTGGGCATAGCCGCTCAGGAAGAGTTGGTTTTAAAAAAGTTAACAGTTTGCTCATTCAGCATGGGCACCAGAATGTTGCGGGCAATCGTGTGTGCTTTTCCTGAAAAAATAGAACGTTTAATTCTTTTATCGCCCCCAACAATTGAATTTAATCAACTAGTGAATTTTACAACAGGCACCATTTTGGGTTTATTGGTTTTTAGACATGTTGCAAATAACTATGCTGTTTTATCTAATTGGCTGCAACGCCTTTACAGATGGAAAATATTAAACAGATCGACATACCTGTTTTCATTAAAAAATATTGGTGAAAAACAACGTATGACAAAGGTTTATAAAACATGGATTGCACAACGCAAACTCAGAACAAATCTAGCTAACGTTGCCAAACTAGCAAACAAGCATAAAATTAAAGTGATACTGATTGTTGGTAAAAACGATGCCTTGGCCCCACCTTACAAAATGATTAAATACGTGCGAAACAGGTTTGAAAACAGTAAGGTGTTTTTGTTAAATAAAAAGCATGAGTTGGTTACTCAAGAGACGTTGGATGCGTTAAAGAAGATATTAGTTGAGCAAGTAAAATTTGAATAAGTGTATTTTTGAGTGTATTATTCAAATAGTATTAAGTAAAACCCTTAATTCTTTTTAATTATTAATAAAATAGCTTGATTAAACAAGTTAAAAATTCGAATATTGAGCCGATGAGTAATAAGATAAAATTTGCCATTGTAGGCTGTGGCAGCATTGGTTCTCGCCATATTGCAGTGACAGATGCCGAGGAGCGCGCAGAGATTGTTGCGCTATGCGATACAGATGAGCAAAAGGTTAAAACCTTATCCGAAACCTATGGCGGTATTACCTATTATACCGATTATGAAGACATGCTGGCTAAATGCGATGCCGATGTGGTTAATATTTGTACGCCTCATGGTTTGCATGCAGAGATGGCGATTAAAGCAGCGAATGCTAAGAAGAATATACTGGTAGAAAAACCAATGGCATTAAATGTTGCTGATTGTCACCGAATGATAGAAGCTGCAAAGTTGAATAATGTGAAGTTGATGGTTGTGAAACAAAACCGTTATAATGTGCCTATTGCATTAACCAAACAAGCACTTGACAGCGGCTTTCTAGGGCAAATTTTTATGGTGCAGTGCAACGTGCTGTGGAATCGTCATCAGGGTTACTATAAAGATTCTAATTGGAGGGGTAGCAAAAAATTAGAAGGTGGGGCATTACACACCCAGGTTAGCCATTTTATAGATTTGTTAATTTGGTGGTTTGGCGATATTGTGAATGCAAAAACACAAATTGAAACCAAGAACCATGATATTGAGATTGAAGACTGCGGCCAATCTTTGGTCACCTTCAACTCCGGAGTTATGGGCTCAATTGTATGGACTACTTGCGTTTATAATAAAAATTATGAAGGCAGCATAACCATTATTGGCGAAAACGGAACCATTAAAATTGGGGGCCAATACTTGAATAAAATAGAATTCTGGGATGTGAAATCATATCCGCTTCCGGAGGAAATAGAGTTTAATGATAAGCCAAATGCCTACGGCAAATACCAAGGCACAAGTTCCAACCACGACAAAGTGGTGCATGATGTAGTTGCGGAATTATTGAATGAAAGACATAATGTAGTAGAGGGTGACGAGGGAATGAAAACAATAGAGGCCATTCAAAAAATTTACGATAGGGCATGAATCGCATTGAGAAAACAGCATTTATAGACAGTGCGGTTGAGCTGGGAGATAACAATTATATTGGCCATTATGCTGTAATTAAAAAAGGAACAATCATTGGTAACAATAATTTTATTGGCTCGCATACTGTAATTGGCGAACTCTGCCAGCATAGTGTTAAGAAACATGAAATAAACGGCTTTTCTGAAGAGGAGTCGCACAAAAGGGAGGTTATTATTGGCTCCAATAATGTAATTAGAGAATTTACAACTGTTCACATGCCAACTTCTACTGCTTTTACTAAGATTGCTGATCATTGTTATATTATGGCCTATAACCATATTTCCCATGATACAATTATTCATGATAACGTGATCTTATCCAATAATACACAGATAGGCGGACATACAAATATTTTGCCATATGCCAATATTGGCTTATCGAGCATTATACACCAAAGAAGCACAATTGGCAGTTTTTCCATGGTTGGCATGGGGTCTATCATAAACAAAGACATTCCACCGTTTCTTACAGCATATGGCACGCCTATAAAGAGCGCAAATAAGATTAATGAATGGGGATTAAAAAGATATGGCCATGAAAATGCTATTCAGGGAATAATTAGCCACTATGCCCAAAATGCGGCAGCTGATTTAACAGACTATGTTAAACAACAACTGGAGCTTTTTAATAAACTAAGTAAAAGAGCCCATATAGAAATTTTATTGGAAGAATAACATGCACGTACCATTTGTTGATTTAAAACTTCAATACCAGAGTATTCAAAAAGAAATTGATAAAGGCATTCAAGCCGTTATTGGCGAAACAGCTTTTATTAGCGGAAAGTATGCCACCTCTTTTGAGGAAGGGTTTGCGCAGTATCTGGGAATTAACCATGTAATAGCATGTGCCAATGGCACAGATTCTCTCGAGATTTTGCTCAAAGCTTATCAGATTGGCGCAGGGGATGAGGTAATTGTTCCTGCCAACAGCTGGATCTCTACCTCAGAGAGTGTAACTACTGTTGGGGCAAAAGTTGTTTTTGTTGATTCCCACCCATCCCATTATACCATTGATGTAACGAAGATAGTTGAGAAAATTACTCCTAGAACAAAGGCTATCATACCTGTGCATTTGTATGGATGCCCGGCAGATATGGACGTCATTATGCAAATAGCAGCTCAACACAAGCTAATAGTAATTGAGGATTGTGCGCAGGCACATGGTGCCACATACAAAGGAAAAACCATAGGCACTATCGGTCATGCCTCTTCGTTTAGTTTTTATCCGGGAAAAAATTTAGGTGCTTATGGCGATGCCGGAGGCATGGCAACCAATGATGAAGCCATAGCAACCATGGCAAGGATGATTGCAAATCATGGACGCCTAGGCAAACACGACCATGGCATAGAAGGAAGAAACAGCCGAATGGATGGAATACAAGCAGCCATTCTTTCAGCCAAACTACCCCACCTTGAACAATGGACACAAGCTCGTATAAAGCATGCAGAGCGCTATCTGTTAAATCTGACAAATTCAGGCATACAACTGCCTGTTATACCCGATACAGGCCGCCACGTATTTCATTTATTTGTGGTGCAAGTATCAAACAGGGAAATGGTGCAACAGAGATTAAAGGAAATGGAAATAGAAACAGGTATTCATTATCCTATTGCCCTGCCGCTCCTTAAAGCTTATAAATATTTGGGGCATCAACCCAAGGATTTCCCCGTTGCATCAGGGCAGATGGATAAATTATTATCCTTGCCCATGTATGCAGAATTAACCAATGATCAAATAGATTTTGTTTCAGAAAAGTTAATTGAGGGCTTGTCTAAATTAACTTGATCTAATTGGAAAACACTTGCAAATTCATCACCGAATGCAGAGGTCTGTTTTTGTTTAAATCCATGACGGGCAAGCAGTTTTGATAATGACTTTGCAGAAAAAAGCTGTGTATGATGCGGTGGCATATAGCCCCACCAATTTATTCCGCCCCGTACAGCATTTGCACACATTAAATTAGGTGTAACAAACATTATTTTTCCTGAGGGCTTCAAATTATTCTTAATGCTTTTAATAAAGCCATCAAGGTCCCAGATATGCTCAATAACATCACTGCAAAAAATTAAATCAAAAGAGTCATGTTTCTTGTTTTCCGATAATGGTTCTTCAATTAGATTTAAATCCGGATATCTGCTCCTACATGCAGCGGCATAGGTATGATTAATTTCGCAGCCCCATACTTCACTATCCAAGTAGATTTTTCGCATAACTTCTGCAAATGTTCCTCGGTTACATCCCAAATCAAGTATTTTACTTGCAGGCAAGATAAAGGGTTTCATTTCGTTAATAAGCCATTTGTAATGCCCTTCAATAGTGCTCAGGTTTTCATTCTCCGATAAAATATGCTGAATAAGCTCGAGATTTACACTTACCTGTGTTTGTTTTTCGTATGAAAGTAATACCCGCTCATTCACCAAAGAATTATTTTCTATCATCTCTGCAAACCCTTTCTTAGTAGCACTTTGAAAAGAAAATAAACACTCTTCGCAAAATTCATACGGAAAGCACTCATGCAAAAAGTCGTGGTGTACTATTTTATAAAAATCGCTAACGTTGCCGTTCCACTTGTTTAAAAAAGTTTCAGAATAAGGAATATCTGCTAAGTGAAAAACCCTGCTGCCTTTGCAAGCCGGGCAAATGTTTACTGTTCTTATCATGTCAAGCGCCACCATATTCTTATGCTGTCTGAGTTTATTTCTGTGATGATCAACCCACTTTCTTAACTTATTAAAAACGAAAAAAGCAATCTTAGAGCTTGAAATATTCATATGGCAAATATGCTACAACAATCAAACATATTATTAATTTGCAAAAAATTATGGCTGATACCACGCTGGCAATAAAAACAATTAAAAACTCTATACTCAATCTGGTAAGTTTTTTGGTTGGTTTAGCTATTAATTTTTACTTACTACGTTATGTTGTAGCACAAATTGGAATTGATTCCTATGGTATTTCTGCATTGTTATTGGTAATTGTTCAGCCATTAACGCTTGCCAATCTTGGATTTGGAGAGGCAACAACCAAATATGTATCTGAGTTTATTCATCTCGGAGATTATGCAAGCGCAGCATCATACATCCGCACAACTTTCTTTATGAATTTGGTTGTTGGTTTTATAGGTTTTATGCTCATTTTTTTTGGTGGCCAATACATCTTTTTTCTATTTTTTGGCGATAATATCAGGCCGGAGTTAAATGAAATAATATCAGTTAGCATTAGGTTGGTTGCATTTGGATGGCTTGCTAATCAATGTTCTGCATCTTTTATGGGTATCCCGGTGGCGCTGCAGCGTTTCCAAATGGTTGCCACAGGCAATATTCTATCACTTACAACCACAGCTATTCTTACCTATATTATCTTACAATATGAAAACAATTTATTTGGCTATACCCTTGGTACCATTGGAGGCCAGATTTGTACGTTTTTATATTGGTTCATTATTGCCAAAATTCTGCTACCTTCAGTTAACTTATCACCCAAAATTCATAAGGAGGCTTGGAGAAAATCTTTTCATTATGGAGGGTGGCAAACTCTTGCACAAATAGGAGGTATACTTACCCAGCAGGCAGAGCGCTTTATATTAGGGCTTTATCTTACAGCCGCTTCAGTTGGCATTTATAATGTTGCACAAAACATAGAAAGCAAAATATACTCAATTGTATACAAATTATCTGAAGTGCTTTTTCCAACATTCAGCGCATTATCAAATGATTCTTACGAAAGAAAGGCAAATATTCTCATCAAATCTAGTTGGATACTGACAACCTTAGCCGTTTGTTTGCTCTGCTCTATAATACCTGTGGCTCATCCTCTAATCAATTTATGGATGAAGAATGTAATGATAGCTAATGATGGCGAAATATTATTACAGACAATGTGTGTAGCCGGAGCAATTGGATCAGCAACAAGTGCAGGATATTTCTTTTTACTTGGTGTAGGCAAAACCCAAAAGATAACCTACATATCAGTAATTTCCGGGGTGGTAAATGTGGCAGCAGCAATGTTCATTATTCCTAAGTATGGTTTGAAGGGTGCAGGTTTTAGCGTGCTTCTTGCTGCTCTCTCACAGCTAATTAGTATTTCAAGGGTAATGCACACAGCAGTAAAGAACACGATACCTCTATCTGCAGTAATTAGTGCTGTTGTCGTACCAATTTTAATTGGCATTTCCTGGGCATCGCTTTATACATTCTTTCAGCCATATTTAATTCAAGGCTGGATAGATTTATTGTTGGTATATCTATTTATGATTGTAAGCTCGTTAATTCTCATCTTTTTAATTACACGTTTGCTGCCATACGGTAAAGAACACGAAGAGCTCTTCTTTAAGCTCTTTGCACACGTTGCAAATAAAATTAAACAATTAAAATAAATGTGTGGCATTGCAGGCATATGGAATTTTAACGGGTTGCAGGTAGCAGAAGAAAGCATTATTCGCTTCACCGATAGCCTAAAACACCGTGGTCCGGATGGCAGAGGGATATGGCTTAATGAAAACAAGAATCTTGCTCTTGGACACAGACGACTTGCTATTATTGATTTGAGCAGAGAGGGCGATCAGCCCATGCACTTTGCAGATAATAGGTATCACATTGTATTCAATGGCGAGATTTTTAATTTTATTGAAATAAAGGAAGAGCTTGTTGCAAAGGGGTACCACTTTAAAACCAATGGTGATACAGAAGTGATAATGGCGGCATATCATGAATGGAAAGAGCACATGTTACATAAGTTTAATGGCATGTGGGCACTATGCTTATTTGATAGCCAAAACAACACTTGTTTTATAGCCAGAGACCGCTTTGGCATTAAACCCTTTCATTTTTTATTAAACAGCCAACAGTTTGCTTTTGCATCAGAGCTTAAAGCATTTAAACACCTGGACGGATATACACCTGCTGTAGACGAAACAAGCGCCATTCAGTTTTTAAAAACAGGATTTGGAGTAGAGTCTTCCGCTAAAACAATGTTCAGAAATGTACATAAACTTCAAGCGGGTAATTGCGCATGGATAACAAACGGAACAATTAAAATTACACGCTGGTGGAATACAGCAGAACACCTGCAAGCTGTTCCGCCAGATTTGGCATCGCAAGCAAACCGTTTCAGAGACCTTTTTTTTGATGCAGTGAAACTGCGCATGCGCAGTGATGTATCGGTTGGCTCAAGTCTAAGCGGTGGGTTCGATTCAAGTGCGGTTGTTTCTGCACTCGCACAAATGGGTGCACAACAAGGTGATGAAAGAATGGCGGCAAATTGGCAGCAAACGTTTGTTGCAACATTTCCGGGAAAGAGTAATGATGAGCGGCCGCAAGCGGAAGAGGTTGTAGCATATAATCAGGTAAAAGGGCATTTTTTTGAAGTGAAAGAAGAAGAGTCGCTGGAGATGATGGACCGTGTATTGTATGATTTTGATGATGTGTATGTAGGCATTCCCATTGCTCCTTGGCTAATTTATAGAGAGCTAAGAAGAAATAATATTGTAGTATCACTAGATGGCCATGGTGCTGATGAATTGATGGGCGGTTATTTGCATGCCGATGGTGCATTTTTAAGCAATGCGCCTTCATGGATTGGTGGTGTGCACGAAAACTTAAACTTGCTAAATGCATACCAACAATATATTGGCAAAAGCCCATACACAGGATTCGCTGAGGCATTTAAAAATAGTTTACCTGCCCAGCTAAACTATCACCCGGATTTTGCTCCATATCGTCAAGTAATTAAAACACTTAAGTCTTGGAAAGACCAATGGTCTGCCTCGTTCTGGCAATCTTTTATTCATAAGGATGTCTATCAAGTAAACGATGGTTTCCCAATAACGAAGGAGGCCCCACAAGACATGGATGAAACTAACCGTAAATTATATCAATTATTTCATGCAGATGTGTTACCTACCATTTTGAGAAATTTTGATAGAATGAGCATGGCAAATGGTATTGAAGTAAGAATGCCTTTTATGGATTGGCGTTTGGTGGCATATACTTTTTCTTTACCCGGTAGCAGTAAGATACAAAACGGCTACACCAAATTAATTGCCCGAGAGGCAATGAAGGGATATATGCCGGAAAGCATACGCGCTTCTCGTGTAAAAATTGGATTTAACGCACCCATGCCTGAATGGTTTAACGGGCCTGTTTTTCCTTGGCTAATGGAGCAGCTTAATAAACCAAGCCCGTTTGTCAATCATCAGGCACTTAAGCAGGAGGCAGAAAAACGTTACAAAAACAAATCTTGGGATTGGAATAGCACAGGTAATTTCTGGAAATATGTGCATTACCTATGGTTTGAAAATAATTTTATAAAAAGTGGGCAAGGTTAAATTATTTAAGGTGGCCTCATTTTATCCGGAGTATCTGGAAAGGCTATACAAGCAAGAGGAGGGACTTGCCAATAAGCCCTATGCTTGGCAATATGCTAAAATGATGGAACAAGGCATTGGCTGGGCTGATTACTGGAAGATAAATTTGGAGAAAACAGGGCAATTTGATGTAGAACTTGTAATCATTAACAATGAGTTTGCACAGAAAAAATGGGCACAGGAAAACAATGTAAATTTTAATAATGATAACTGGCTTGAAGAAATTTTTCTGGAACAGATTAAGGCATTTGCCCCCGAAATATTCTTTGCCAACGATTACGTTTATGTAAATCCCGATATTAGAAAGAAAGTAAGAAAAAGTTGTCCGGGTATAAAAAAAGTAATTGGTTGGGATGGAATTGGTATTTGTGATGCCAAGCGCTTTGAAGGCTGCGATTTGATGCTCTCGGGTGGCGAGCATTTTTTACAGTATTATCATTCTAAGGGATTTAAAACGCACCTTTTTCAGTTTGCCTTTGAAAAAACACTACTAAACAAAATTGATACGGCTAATAAGAAATATAATATCAGCTTTGTGGGGTCATTAACCTTGAGAAACAATGGCCACCATAATCGTTTACGCGTGTTGGGCGCAGTTGCCAGAAGACACAAGGTTGATTATTGGCTTGCTTCTTTTGACGATAATAAACCATATCTTCTTAAAAATATTTTATTGAAACTAAAGCAAGGAAAGTTGCAGGATGTTAGAGATATTTTAAACTTATGGCGTATTAATAAAGGTAATTTGTTTGGGCTGGAAATGTATCAGACGCTTGCCCATTCACACATCACTTTAAATTCACATATTGACACTGCTTTAAATTATGGAGGCAATATCAGATTGTGGGAGGCAACAGGAGTAGGGGCGTGCTTGGTTACCGATTGGAAACAGAATATGGATGCATTGTTTGTTCCGGACGAAGAGGTGGTGGTTTATAAAACACCGGAAGAATGTGCAGATAAAGTGCAATACTTATTAAATAATCCGGAAAAGATGAAAGCTATTGCCCAGGCAGGGCAAATACGAACTCTAACAGAATATACCTATGAGAGGCGCTTAATTGATATTATTCCTGTTTTACTAAATTAAGCGAGCCATTTCGATTATACGTCTGCCAAACTCAGTCATCATTACGATGTTTTCTTCAAATGCAGTTTTTTCTTTTTGCGTATCAGGTCCGGGTTTCAGTTCGTTCAGATGTTTTTCAATGAGGGCTGCAAGCTCATCTGCGTCTTGCTGTTTAAAATACCACGTATATGGAGGGTTTTGTTCAACATGAACAGGAAAATTGCTTAGAAATATTGGCTTGCCCAATGATCTGCCATCCTCCACAACCGTGCTCCATCCTTCGAACAATGAGGGTTGTATTATTGCAAGGCTTCGTCTGATGAGTTGAATCTGATCTTTGCGAGAGATAAAACCCAGCACAATAAACTGCTCGTTAACCCCTAACGCTTTCGCTTTTTTTAGCAGGCCGGGATAATATTCCGGATTTCGGAAATCCTCAGTTGCACCAGTACAAACAACATGAATAATGATACCCTTTTGCTTGAGTTTATAAATAGCTTCAATAATGGTAGGGTGATCTTTGTGTTTCCAAAACTGGTTGCAAACCATAAAGAAGGAATCAGGCAATCGATACTTCTTTTGTATTTCAGCAGGGTTGTCTTTTAGCCAATCTTCATTAGCATTGCTTACAAAGCGCAGCAAAAATTCATTGCCTTTATGCTGAGGAAAAAACTTCAGATAATCTTCCATGGCATTTTTACTGCTAAAAGCCAAAACAGGAGATTGAGCAGCCAGGTAGGCGTTGCGAGACTCTCTGCTTTCATATTCTTCTTTAGAAAAAAGTTGAGGTAAATAGCGATACTGAAAATCCGGAATCCAACCACCCCACTTAAAAATCCAGTTGCGCGGAAGGTTGCCCCCGGGGTAGTAAAAGTCAATCTTTCGGAAATTAAAAATACTAATTCTGCAGAACGCAGGGAGCATTTTTAATATCTTATAAAATGCCAGATGGTAGAGGGTTTCCTTATAGATATAATCAACCTTATGTTTTATTTCATCCGGTATATCATTGAGATTACGTGTGGCAATACTTAGTTTAATCTCGTTACGCTCTTTGGCAGGTAATTTGGATAATGCATGAATGATATTAAAAATATAAATATTACCTGCATGCCAGTTAGGGTCGGCAATGAGATTTAAGCAGATATGTAATTTTTTTTGAGACATTATCTTAAGCACCTCTCTTTATCAAAAGTATAAGCATAGGCTAGTCCTTCCTGAACGCTGTATTTGGGTTCCCAGCCTGTTGCCGCTTTGGTTTTTTGCATGGATGCTTGCTGTTTAAGGCGATCAACTTTCCTCATGCGTGCCGCAGATTGGATAATTTCTATGGGTTTATCCTGAGCTATTCCAAGCATTTCCACAATTTCTTTTACGTTATACTCATCTTCTCTTCCCATATTAAACACATCAAAGGGCTTATCTGATTTAATCTTACTTAAAGCATATAAACCCGCTGAGGTGTCTCTTGCATCAATATAGCTTCTTTTGGGCTCAAGATTCCCCAGCTCTATAGTGCTTTTTCCGCCAAGTAGCTGCTCAACAATTTCAGGAACAAGATGCGCGTTGGTTTCTCGTCCGCCAATGGTGTTGAATATCCTTGCTACCAAAGCCTGTTTTCCGAACTTATTTGCCCACAATCGCATCAGGTATTCACCACTTAACTTTGATACGCTATAAATATCATAGGGTATTGTTGGTGTTTGGTTTTCTAGCAGCGGTGTGTCAACTATATCATATACTGCACCACTAGATGCAAACACTATTTTTTTTAATGTGGTGCAGGCTGCAGCTGCATTTAAAACATGTTGTGTGCCCTCAATATTTATTTTTAAAGCTTCATCAGGTTTGTTTTCACATGTTGGTATATGATGCAACGCGGCTAAATGAAAAATAATTTCAGGCTCAAAACCTTTTATCTGTTTATTAACGAATTCTTTATCCGTAATATCTCCCTCAGCAACAGATAGCAGATTATTTTCAACAGGTAAAAATTGTTTTTTTCCGTAAGAAAAATTATCCAACACCAACACTTTATGGCCATCGGCCAGCAATAGATCTACAAGATGTGAACCAATAAAACCGGCCCCACCGGTTACAGTTATTTTTTGCATACTTATTTTGTTGCTATAAATGAATAAAGCCTTCCGGGTTGTTTAAACCTTAACGCTTTAAGGTATGTTAATACGCTAAACAAATTTTTGTTTCCAACTATAGCTTTAGCAAAAAAATTCCCGGTAACACCGGAAACAGATTCAGCAAAGCGATTTTTTAGTTGTACTTCTGTGAGGGGAGCGTAATTAATAACAGAGGCATACGGATGTAAAACCTTTTTTAACTGAAGTCCGGCACTTTTTATAGCTCCCAAATATTCTTTCAATGTAAATGCATGCTCACCGCCATATTGGTTATGAAGCGGATGCAGAGCGAGAAAAACAGCTAAATCAGATTCTTTGCTTAAAACATGCTCACGCGTGGCAATAAATAAACCACCGGGTTTTAGCACACGTGCAGCCTCTTTGCAAAATTGCGTAAGGTTATGAGCATGATGCAAAACCTGCCTTGCATAAACAAGATCAAAACTATCAGATTCAAATGGTAATTTTTCCCCAAAAGATTCTTCAACCCGGATGGGCAGGTTACAATCAGATGCAATTTTTTTAATGGCACCAGAGCCAACATCATTACTTGTGTCCGGCTCCAATGCTGTTACCTGCAATCCTTTTTTAGCAAATGCATAGGATGCAATACCGCGTCCGGCACCAATATCCAAAAGCGTCTTAGCGCTAGGTGGGATAAGCTTAATAAGCGCTTTAAACTCATCGCTCTGATAGAAGCGCTCAACTGACGTAAAGATATCTTCATCAAAGTAATTATCTAAAATGCTTTGATGATTTTCGGGTTTGCTTCGCAATTGTTTTACAGCCTCTTCCCACGTCATGGTATCACTGTTTAATAAATGTTATGCAGCACACACACCGGCAATGTGCAGCCCCATCGTTGCTTTTACCTTTTCCTGTATGTGGATTAAAAGAAACAAAGCTTTTGCAGACCGCTGCAGTTTCAAATTTCCACCCATTTTTGTAATAAGCTATATACTCGTCTTTAAAGCTGCCATATTTTTGCATCTCCAACGCCATCCGATTTACCATTTCTGAATCGAACTGCTGGAAAAAACCATGATTTTCGAATTTGCCGTAAGGAAAGGTCAGTAATAACTGCCCTCCTGGCTTAAGCACCCTAATCAGTTCATCGACCACTTTTAAATATTCATAACTTTTAACAGCTTCATTTTCGTTTTTTTTCAGTTCATATCCATAAATGCTATTATCCATATCTACATGCTCAATGGTAGATTGGCAAACCACCTGATTAAAATAAGCCGAGGGGAAAGGCATTTCTCTCAAATCACCATAAACGTAAGAAACACGTTTCTGATAAAAATTATTTGGCTCAGGGTAATAGGTGAAAATTGTTAATGTTTCATCAGCCAAGTTATGATGAGAAATAATTTCGGGAAAATTGAAGGTTGATCCTGCATCTAAGAACGTAGATTTATCTTTTTTGATTTTGCTGAATATCCAGGGGTATTCAACAACTCGTTCATCAAAGCCAATTCCAAATTCTTGAGGAATAAAGCCTTTATTGAAATCGGCCAAAAGTGAATTGCTGCGTATACTCTGTGCTATGTTTGCCCAGCGTGTATCATTGTAGCCATAGCTCCAAGGTTTTTTGCCCGTAAGCATGTAAACCAACTTTCTTAAAGGAACAAGAGTATGTTTAAGTGTTTTTATCATGCCTGCTTATTTGCGTATCCGATTATTCGGGCTGGATTTCCAACAACTATGGCATAATCGGGTACACTTTCAGTAACCACACTACATGCTCCAATTACCGCCCCTCGCCCAATAGTAACTCCGCGCAGTATGGTAGAATTAAATCCGATCCATGCATCATCCATAATTAAAACTTCTTTTTCTTTCAACTCAATATCTTTTTTAGGGTGACCTTGATGAATAATTTGTTCTGTATGTTTTCTCCTTAACTCAGCATTTATTGGATGAGAAATATTATCATGGATGTTTACCCCATGTGCTATGAGTACATAGCTACCAATTTTTATTTTTTTTGCAGACCATATTTTTGCTCCTTCTCCCACATAGCAATAATTACCTATGTTTATTTCGCCTCCATGAGCAAAAATCAACAGCTCGCCTCTTATATGTGTATTGTGCCCAATTTTAATTTGCCTTTTATCTTTTTGGAGATTTAAAATTTGAGCACCCTTATGCAAGTGGGTTGACGACTCAAAAAGGGCATCATTAGCAAGGAAGGCTTTATTCCATTGGTTCTGTAGCCTATGTGCCGGTATCAGCTTCCAAAGTTTGGTTAAAATCGCCAGCAAATTATTTAGCTCTAAGTAAAATAATGGAGTCTCTTTTTACAATTCCTAAATCCGGAGAAACCACTTCCCAACCAGCTGCTTCTGCTGCCGCAGTCATTTCTTTTTGGTTGTTTCTTGGCCACCAAATTTCATCATCAGGCTTGTTTTTAAATTCAAGAGGTACTTTCCCTTTTCTCCATCCCCATTTCTCCAACTTTTCCCAATCACCATACATATGAACGGCATAAGCCCCCTTTTTCATTTTAGGCAATGCGTTTTTTAATATTTCTCTAATGTCGTGTATATTATTATGACACAATACTCCGAATGACCAGAAGAAATCAAAGGAATTATCAGGAACCGCACTAAACGTGTTATCGTTTACTTGAATATTATCCATACGCATATTGTATTTCTCCGGGTGTAGCCATTGCCTTACATCCTGAAAGTCGAGCGTGGTTAATTTCCCTTGAGGAATATACTGCATAATAGCGCGGCTCCAAGAACCTCTTCCGGGCCCCAATTCCATTACCTTAGAATTAGGCTTCAGGTAGGGTAAAGCGCCCTTCAAAAAAACATTTCGGTATGAGCCGCCAATGATGCGCTCTTCATTAAATCTTCTCCAATTTGGTATTACAGATAATACGTCTCCACTATCGTATCCGTAATAAAATTCTTTTCTTAACCAGTTAATGGTAGGCATTTTAATTATTTAATAATAGGTTCGCAATTTATAGATTTTCTTAATAGTAAATAAACCATCTATATTAAGGAATCAAATTTCTTATAAACGTGAAAATTTTACTTATAGATAACTTCGACTCTTTCACATACATGCTGTGTGATTATTTGTTGCAGGCCGGGGCAATGTGCGTTGTTATGAGAAACGATGTGCTAACAGAGAAGGAAATTGATGAGATAAAGCCTGATGCTGTGGTTATATCTCCGGGTCCGGGCAGGCCGGCTGATGCAGGATTGCTAATGACAGTTTTGCCATTTATTGTTCAAAGTTATCCTGTTTTAGGGGTTTGTCTGGGGCATCAGGCAATTGGTGAGTTTTGTGGAGCGGAGCTTGGCTTAGCAACAGCACCCAAACATGGTAAGGTTGATACTATTTATTGTTCTAACAGACAATTGTTTGATGGCATGAATGAATTTTCTGCCACCCGCTATCATTCTTTGATCCTAACAAAATTGGGTGATTCTTTGGAAATGCAGGCATGGACCCGAGATAATGAGGTAATGGCAATTAAGCATAAGAGCTTGCCGGTTTGGGGCATCCAATTTCATCCAGAATCGTGCTTAACCAAAGATGGTATGAAGATTATTCAGAATTTTTTAAAAGAAGTTAAAACACTTGCTAGTGTTTAATTTTTATATCTTTGTTTCACCCGTAATAATTATTGATGGAAGTTAACTTAAAACAAGAAGGCAAGTTTAAATATATTGAGGAAGGAGAGGGAGAGGTTCTTTTGCTACTTCACGGATTATTTGGGGCTTTAAGCAACTGGAAAGATGTTTTAAATCATTTCTCTCCAAAATATAAGGTCGTTATACCACTCATGCCGATTTTTGAGATGAATATTCTGTCATTAAGCGTAGAGGGTTTAGCCAATTTTATCAATGAATTTATTGATTATAAAGGGTTCAAGCAAGTTAATTTTCTAGGCAATTCATTAGGAGGCCATGTTGGTTTAGTGTTTATTAAAAAATACCCGCAAAAGGTGAATTCATTGGTGCTAACCGGAAGTTCGGGTTTATATGAGAGTGCATTTGGGGCTTCTTACCCTAAGAAAGGTGATAAAGCTTATTTAAGAGAGCGTATTCAATTAACCTTCTACGATCCTGCATCAACTACTGATGATTTGGTTGATGAAGTATATGATACACTTCAGGATAAAGGAAAAGTTTTACGCATATTAACGATGGCAAAATCTGCAATACGCCATAACATGCGTAAAGATTTACCGGGCTTTACACAACCAACATGCTTAATATGGGGCAAACAGGACACCATTACCCCTCCGGAAGTGGCAGAGGAGTTCCATGAGTTGTTGCCACGCTCAGAACTATATTTTTTAGAACAATGCGGGCATGCACCTATGATGGAAAAGCCGTCTGAGTTTAATCATATCGTTGATACATTTCTGGCAAAGGTATTTTCTGTTTAATATACAATGATATTAACTGATTTATTATCTAACGAAGTGTTTTGTCTGAAAAAGGAGGATAAAATTTCAGCCGCAAAAATATTTTTTGAAGACTGGAAGCAGCAGCAACTGCCTGTTGTAAGCGAGAATAAGGTTTTGGGCATGGTTTTAATAGATGATATCAGGGATCAAGAGGAATCAGATAAAGTTGATAAATATATCAAGCCTTATCAGATAAAGCTGCCTCAATCTCGCGATCATATTTTTGAATTGATTAAACTATTTTCGGTTTCAGGGCTTTCTTGTTTACCGGTTTTGCAATCTGATGAAGGCAAGTATGAAGGCATTGTTACTTCATCCCATTTGCTAAGCACATTAGGAGAATCATCACTTGCTCAGCCCGGGTCGATAATTAATCTAGAGTTTCACGCAAGAGATTATTCTTTAGCAGAGCTTTCCAGGATTATTGAATACAATGATCAAAAAATAATTGGCTTGTTTTTATTTCCGGCAGATAAGGAAAGTAGTAAAGTAACCGCATCATTAAAACTTAATACAACTGAGGTGAAGAGTGTTCTTGCCGCACTGGAAAGATACGGTTACGTTATTACTTCCGTTCATCAATTTTCTGATTCACCATCTGATATGTCCGGCAGGCTTGATTGGTTACTAAAGTACCTTAATACCTAAATTATGAAAATTGGTATATATGGCAGAATTTATAAAAAAGAATTTGCAGAAAAGATTCAGCAACTTTATAATTCTCTCCATCAGCGTGGGGTTAATTATGCAACAGAAGAGTTGTTTCTGGCCCAATGCGTAGCCAATAGTATCAAGGTAAATCAAACACAAACTTTTGCAGATGCCAACGAGGTTAAAAAACTTGATTTGGATATTCTCATTGTTTTTGGTGGAGACGGCACCATATTGGATACAATGGCTTATGTTCACAAGCAGCCCATTCCGGTGCTTGGGATAAATACAGGTCGACTTGGCTTTTTGGCCGCAGACGCGGAGGTTCCAATTGATATGTTGGTTGACCAGGTACTGAAGGGACATTATGCAATTGAAGAGCGGTCATGTCTTCAACTCATATCAGGTGAAGCAATGTTTGGGGGAGCCAACTACGCATTGAATGATTTTGTAATTCATAAAAAGGATAGCTCCGCTATGATTACCATACACACCTATCTTAACGGAGAGTTTTTAAATTCCTATTGGTCAGATGGATTAATTATTTCAACACCAACAGGATCTACTGGTTATTCGTTGAGTTGCGGAGGACCAATTTTATATCCCGGTTCATCAAGTGTTCTCATAACACCAATTGCGCCCCATAACTTGAATGTAAGGCCAATGGTAATTCCAGATAACCAAGTTATTACGTTCGAAGTTGAGGGTAGAAGCACCTCTTTTCTCATCTCATTAGATTCCAGGTCTGAAACGATAAACACAAGCACACAGTTGGCTATAAAAAAGGCGGATTTCAACTTTAAGATAGCAAGGCTTAATCAGGAAAATTATCTTAAAACCCTAAGAAAAAAGCTTATGTGGGGATTAGATAATCGAAATATTTAGTGCATGATTCTTTTCAGAAGCAAAAAAACCATTGAGTTTTCATATAATTAGGCTACTTTTGATGTAAATAAGAATTTAGTTAAAAATGACTTTTAAAAAGCCTTATCTGTCGTTTATCTTGTTGATTAGCAGCGTAAATTTCCTTTTTGCTCAAAAAGCAGATATTGGTGTTGCCATTGGAGGAGCTTATTACTATGGGGATGTAGTAAACGAATTCACCCCTTCTACGGCTAGATATAGTGCTGGGGTCTTCTTGAGGTATCATTTAGGAGATAGGTTCGCAATAACTGCTAATGGAGTATATGCAAGGGTATCCGGTGACGATGCTTTAAGCACAAAAAGTACCTGGCAAAATCAACGGAATTGGAATTTCTTTACAGATATTCTTGAAGCTTCAGGCGTTTTAGAGTTTAACTTGATTGAAGATAGGAATTCAGGAAGAATAATAAAGAATCCACTGATTCCTTATATTTATTTAGGAGTTGGGGCTTTTTATTATAAGCCTCAGACAATACTTCCGAGTGGACAGGAACAGAGTCTAAGGGAGCTTAAATTATCTGGAGTGGATTACAGTAATATAGCTATTTGTTTACCTATGGGCGTAGGATTCAGATATTATTTATTCAGAAATTATATGGTTGGTTTTGACCTTGGATTAAGATACACATCTACTTCCTATATAGATGATATTGGTGGTACAGATGTATATCAGGATCCGGCCAATACTCCCTTCCCAACGAGTACAATTAATGCCTACAGTGGAGCACTAGCAAATAAAAATCCTGGAGATTTACGAGGAAAAATGGGAGGCGCCTTTTTAAATATTAACGACTTATATGTTATTGGCTCGTTAACCATTGCATATAGACTAGGCAAACAGGTAGGAAGTAAGGGCCGCAGTTTTGGAAAAGCGATTAGGTGTCCTAGGTTTTATTAATCAGATCAATAATGTGGCTAGCCAATCATTTACTCTAATCCTTAGATTGTTTAATGAAGTTTAAAATCAGTCTGCTAAAAATATTTACATTAATTGTCCTTCCCGGAGCAATTCGTGCACAAACAAGTATTGAGTTTGGTGTTTTATTGGGAGCTTCAACGTATTATGGCGATTTAAACGGTCAGCAATTATCTCCTTCTCATATACACCCTTCAGCAGCAATACTTGGCAGATATAATATTAATGAGCGCTGGGCTGTTAAAGGTTTTATCGGATATGGAAGAATTTCCGGAGCAGACTCCATTAGCACAAGCAGCAGAGACAAGTTACGCAATCTGAGTTTTATAAGCGATATTTTTGAAGTATCAGCCCAGATTGAATTAAACCTGATTAAAAACAAGTTAGGGTACAATAGCACAAATAGGGTCATCCCTTATTTGTTTTCAGGTTTGGCAATTTTTAACTTTAATCCAAGAACTACGTATAAAGGAAGAGAATACGAGTTACAGCCACTTGGAACAGAAGGCCAAGGCACCACTGAATATAATGATCGTGAAAAGTATGCGTTAACACAGATTTCAATTCCATTAGGTGTTGGCCTTAAGAAAAGGTTCGGTAAGCATTTTACATTTGGAATCGAAGGGGGTTTGCGGTATACCTTTACAAATTATTTGGATGATATAGGCGGAAAGTTTGCCAATAACAATGTGGTAAGAAGGGCGAGCGGTGAAGTTGCTGGTGCTCTGGCTGATCGTAGTGCCGAAGTTAACCCTTTAGGCTTTCCAACTTTTGCCGAAGGCAGGAGCAGGTCCAAAAAGTGGATGCCGCTTAACGATATTTATATTTTGGGTGGCATTTCGATAACGTATAGATTTGTCCCTCAAGGAATGAAATGCCCTAAGTTCTAACGTTTTATTAACGTGCATAAATCCTTTCTCTGCTTTTGCTTTTCTTTGGTAGCCCTACCTTCGGCCTTTGCTCAGGAAATTGAGATTGGAACAACTATTGGCTTTAGTAACTATTTTGGAGACCTTGCACCAACCCCCGTTTTAACTGAAATAAATCCTGCAGGAGCGATTTTCGGACGGTACAATATTTCACCATCATTTGCTTTTACAGGCTCTTTTTCGGTTGGGATGGTATCAGGCAGTGATCAGAATTTTATAGAGAATCAATACCGAAACCTTAGTTTCCGGTCAAGCATTTATGAAGTGGCTACGCTTGTCGAGTTCAATTTTTTTAAGTATGGCGTTGGCGTACTTGACAAGCCATATACTACCTATATTTTTGCAGGTTTTGCAGCAACGGGATTTAATCCACAGGCCAATGCTAATGGGCTTTGGATTGATTTACCCAATATTCAAACTGAAGGGAAAAAATACAGCACACTAGCTGTTTCTGTTCCTTTTGGAATGGGTTTTAAGTGGCGTATGACCAAACATTTTGCACTTGAAGGGAATGTAGGGTTTAGGAGGCTTTACTCCGATTATCTAGATGATGTGAGCGGAACCTACCCTAATGTATTGTCTATCTTAGAGAATAATGGTGAATTGGCAGCCTTATTAAGCGATCGTTCGGTTGAGATTTCAGGGCAAGCATTTACCAGCAAAGAAGGATATAGAAGAGGAAATAGCGATTTTGATGACTGGTATATGATGGGCGGCATTAGTTTAACCTACAGATTTTATAGTAGGATTAAGTGTGCAAGATTTTATTAATTTTGCACCTTGCCCGTTTAAATGAGTCAAAAGCAGAACATACTTCTAAATAAACTTCCTAAACACATTGCCATCATTATGGACGGCAATGGCCGTTGGGCCAAGGGTAAGGGCAAATTTCGAATTTTTGGCCATCAAAATGGGGTAAAAGCAGTGAGGGAAACAACGGAAGCCTGCGCTGAGCTCGGTGTTCAATACCTTACGCTCTATGCTTTTTCAACCGAAAACTGGAGCAGGCCCAAAGAGGAAATAAATGCCCTTATGGAACTGCTTGTTTCAACAATCAGAAAGGAAACGCCTACCCTAATGAAAAATGGCATTAGGTTACAAAGTATCGGAAATATAGAGGACCTGCCAATTAAATGCAGAGCAGAATTAGAAGAATCAATCAGAGAAACTGAAAAAAACACACGAATGACACTCGTTTTAGCGTTAAGCTACAGCGCAAAATGGGATATAGTGAATTCGGTTAAGGAAATAGCCAAACAGGTTAACGAGGGCTTAATTATACCCGAAGCGATTGATGAAAATATTATTAATACACATCTTTCAACCTCAGCATACCCACATCCGGAACTGATGATTAGAACCAGCGGGGAGCAACGCATTAGCAATTTTTTACTTTGGGAAATTGCCTACAGCGAATTGTATTTTAGCCCAAAGCTTTGGCCAGATTTTACCAAAGAAGATTTGTTTGAAGCAATAATTAATTATCAAAACCGCGAAAGAAGATTTGGAAAAACCAGCGAACAAATGGCCCAGCCGGCATAAAGGGTTTCTTTATCTGCTTTTTATTTGTGCGGCATTTACTGCGCCTCAAAACTTATTTGCTCAGGCCGACAGCACCGGGCAACCTTCGGCACCACTCATTGTAGATTACTCAAGACCCCAAACGTATGAGCTAGTAAATATTGTTATTACCGGCACCAATTTTTACGACAAAAGTGTGTTGCAAATTTTATCAGGGCTAACAGTAGGGCAAAAAATAAAAATTCCCTCTGATGACATTTCAAAGGCCATTTCCAATTTATGGAAACAAAAGCTGTTTGATGATGTTCAAATCAGGATTTTTGAAATACAGAATGATAAAATAGCGCTCGAAATATTTTTGCTGGAAAAACCAAGGCTTTCAACTTTTTCCATTAAAGGGCTTAAAAAAGGTAAGGCAAATACTTTAAGAGAAGAGCTTTCACTGAAGTCAGGTCAAATTATTACAGACAATATGCTTGCCGCAACCCGTACCGAAATAAAACGCCACTTTAAAGAAAAAGGATTTTTAGATGCAGATGCAACATTTGAGCAGGAATTAGATGACCCGAGAAAAAATACAGCAAGGCTTAAAATTACTGTGAACAGGGGTCCTAAAATTAAAATTAACGAAATTGATATTGTAGGCAACACAGCTCTAACCGATAAAAAGATCAGAAAGCTATTTAAAGATACCAAATCTCGCCACCGTTTGTTTGCCAAATCCAGGTATGAGGATGATAAGTTTCAGGAGGATAAACAGCGCATCATTGAAAAATATCTTTCTCTTGGCTTTCGCGATATAGAAATTGTTTCAGACTCTGTTTATCGCCACGACCCCAAGAATCTTAATATTAAAATTGTATTAAATGAAGGGCGTAAATATTATTTCAGGGATCTAAAGTTTATTGGTAATAGCAAATACACCACTGAAGAATTGATGAGTATTCTTAAAATTAACAAAGGAGATGTGTATGACCAATCAACGTTAGATACCAGATTGCACATGAATCAGAATGGCCTGGATATTAGTACTCTTTATATGGACGATGGCTATCTGTTTTTTAATGTGCAGCCTGTTGAGGTATTAGTTGAAAACGATTCGATAGATCTTGAAATTAGGATAAACGAAGGAGCACAAGCAAGAATTAATAAAGTTACCGTATCAGGAAATACCAAAACAAGTGATCATGTTATACTCAGAGAACTCCGAACCAAACCTGGACAATTATTTAGTAGATCTGATGTTACACGCTCCTTGCGTGAACTTGCGCAGGTTGGATATTTTAATCCTGAGGCATTAAATGTAAACCCTGTGCCAAACCCTGAGGCCGGTACGGTTGATATTGAATATAAAGTAGAAGAAAAACCAAACGACCAGATTGAGCTATCTGCAGGTTGGGGGGCAAGCACTGTTGTGGGAACACTAGGCCTTTCTCTCAACAACTTTTCTACCAAACGCATGTTTACCAAAAGAGCTTGGAACCCTATTCCAAGTGGAGACGGACAACGGCTTTCTTTGCGCGCGCAAACAAACGGTACATTTTTTCAGTCTTATAATGCTTCCTTTACAGAACCATGGCTAGGAGGAAAAAAACCAAACTCTTTTTCAGCATCGGTATTCCTATCTATTCAGTCAAACGGACTTAGCATTGGCGATTCAAGAAGAACAGCACTTTGGACAAGTGGGGCAACCATTGGTTTGGGTAAACGTTTAAAATTTCCTGACGATTGGTTCACCCTGCAATACTCATTAACCTATCAGAGATACTTTAATGAAGTGAGCGTAACAGGCGAGAGCTTTCTGAACTTTATACCTCCGGGGGCTTCAAATAACCTCAATTTTAGAATTGTACTCTCAAGAAACTCAGTTGATCAGCCAATATATCCAAGGCAAGGGTCTAATATTACATTTTCAGTTCAATTTACCCCTCCTTATTCGTTAATTAACGGACGCGATTATAAAACCATTGATGCTTCAGAAAAAATGAGGTGGCTGGAGTTTCATAAGTGGAAATTTGATGCCACTTGGTATGCCAAGCTGGTGGGCAATTTAGTTTTTATGTCTCGGGCTAATTTTGGTTTTATTGGTCAATATAATAGAGACGTGGGCTATACGCCATTTGAGCGTTTTTGGCTGGGTGGTTCAGGTTTAATGGGCTTTAGCCTCGATGGTCGTGAATTGATTGCGCTGCGCGGCTATTCAGATAATTCACTTACACCTTTGGTGTTTAATCCTCAGGCGGGCAGGGTGGTGCAGCAGGGCGGACTTATTTATAACCGATATACGATGGAGTTAAGATACCCCGTTTCTCTTAATCCGTCTGCCACGGTATACCCATTGGTATTTTTTGAAGCAGGCAAAGCATGGTCGAGGTATGAGGATTTTTCACCGTTCTCTGTTTATCGTTCTACCGGAGTTGGTGTTCGGATATTTTTGCCTATGTTTGGCATGATTGGTCTCGATTACGGATACGGGTTTGATGATGTTCCATTTCAGGGGTCTGCCAATAAGGGAAATATTCACTTTCTGTTAGGGCAGCAATTTTAAAAAGGCTTAAATGAAAAAAGTAGTATTAATTATACTGGCACTTGCCCTTACTTGTGTTGCACAAGCACAACGATTTGGCTATGTAGACACAGAGTATATTCTGGATTTAATGCCTGAATATAAATCGGCCCAAAAACAGTTGGATCAGTTGAGTGAGGATTGGCAAAAGGAAGTAGAAAAAAAGCAACAAAATATTGATAAAATGTATCGAGATTTTCAGGCAGAGCAGGTTTTACTTACAGAGGACTTAAGAAAAAAGCGAGAAGAAGAGATCAAATTAAAGGAGAAGGAGCTTCGTGAATACCGAAACCAAAAGTTTGGTTATGAGGGCGAATTATTTAAAAAAAGGCAGGAATTAATAAAGCCAATTCAGGATCGGGTTTTTGATGCCATACAAAAAGTTGCCAAACAAAGCGCGCTTGACTTTATATTTGCCAAATCGGGTGAGTTTATAATGTTATACTCCAATGCCAAGTATGACAAAAGTGATGAAGTTTTAGCCGAATTGGGTGTTGCCATAAACAAAACAGATAAAGACACTAACAAGAAAAATAAGTAATAGTAAAACAATGAAAAGAATCACAACATTTGCATTTGTATTGCTGCTTGCAGTAGCAATTACACCAGGAAAAGTACAGGCACAAAAATTTGGCTACATTGAGTTTCAGGATTTGATGACCCAGATGCCTGAGTATAAAAAAGCAACCGGTGAAATGGAAGCTTTTGGCAAGCAGCTTCAGGAAGAAATGAAGAAAATGAGCTCAGAGCTGGAGAAGAAGTATGAAGAGTATCAGAAGGGTGAAGCCAAGATGAATGATGCCATTAAAGAGTATAAGCAAAAAGAACTGAGAGATATTCAGGCTCGTTTGCAGGAGTTTCAGGAAACAGCGCAAGAAAATGTTCGCAAGAAAGAACAGGATTTGCTAAAGCCTATAGTTGAAAAAGCAAAAGCAGCCATTGCAGACGTAGCAAAAGCACAGGGCATAGCTTACGTTTTTGATAGCAGCCCCGGCACACCTATTCTCTATAAACCAGAGGGTGATAACTTGATGGGTGCAGTAAAAAAGAAATTAAATATTACAACTACTCCTGAGCCTCCTGCCCCGGGCAAATAAGGAAAGGATAAAGGGTTTTAACAGGCCATCTCGAAAGAGGTGGCTTTTTTTATTTTTCTACTCCCTTATGTTGCACAAAAAAACCTGTACCTTGCTGCACAGGTTTCTCTCGCTTACTGTGTGCGCGAGAGGAGAGTCGAACTCCTACAGGTTTTACCCCACTGGCTTCTGAGACCAGCGCGTCTGCCAATTTCGCCACCCGCGCAAATAAAAATTTAAACTTCCACTACTTAGCTTTCGTCTACCTCCCGAAAAGTCGGGATTGCAAATGTACATGCGCCTGTTTAGCTATGCAAATATGCCTTATTTTTATGTGTAATTATATTTTCCAACTAAGGGTAATAAAGAAATTACGAGGTGGTGCTGCAAAAAATACAGGAGTAATCGTGCCGGCTGTTGTTCCGTCCGGGCGGTAGTCTACCACATTGCTGAACGTGCCTGTGTTGCCCCACGCATTGTAGGATTGATTGAAGAGATTATTGACATTAAACGTAAGCCATACTTGCTGCTTTAGCCATTGTTTAAGTTGTAACCCAAGGCGCAAATCCGTAACCAAGTATTCTGCAACTGCTGCCGTTTTTGTTGAGCTGTTATCTACAAACTGTTGCGAAACATAACGTGCATTGATTTCAGAATACAGCCATTCAAATGGTATAATCCTTAAACCTTGGTTCACGATTACTGATGGGGTAAGTGCAGGAGTGGTTCGTGAATAGGTAAATCCTATGCTGCTAAACGTACTGTCGGTGTAGAATTGTGTGATCTTCTGTATGCGGTTATAGCTATAATTGCCTGCATGGATTAATTCAAAATACTTATTTATTTTCCAACTGAAATCAAGCTCCAATCCGCTGCGCATGCTGGCAGCTACGTTTGTGGTTATCGGATAACCAAAGTCATTAACCTGACCTGTATTGATGATGGCATTGGTAAAATCCATGTAGTACACATTTGCATTTAATTGCAACGAACGCGCATTAATGCGCACACCGGCTTCATAATCGGTTACATATTCTGGTTTTATATCATCCTGCTTAACATTGCGTGTGGCATAATCATCCTGAAAATAATCAAATCGGGTGGGTTCACGTCCGGTTATTCCAGCCATTGCATAAATATCTGTATATTCATTTACACTGAATTTAGCACCCACCTTAGGGTTGATAAATATCCACTGCATATTTTCAGAACTAAAAGGTGCTGCAGTATATTGCATGGCTTGTGCGCTGTAGCGGAAAAACGCTGAGCGCATTTGTACATCCCCGAAAATCGATGCACGGGCAGTAAGGTTATAATTTGCTTTTAAAAATGCAGAAGCCTCTTGCTTATTGCCGGTATTAAAATAAACTCTATGGCCTCCTGAAAAACCTGTTGGCAATATATCCATGCGTTGTACCTCCATAAAATGATCTGCAGTAAAACTGTATACATGAATACCTGCATCTAGTTTTAACTTATCGCCATGATAGAAGTAATTGGCAAACCCTCCATAAAAATGCTGATTAAGCCGGTAAGAAACCATTGCATTGGTTTCACGTATGGTATCTGAACCTATAATAGGCTCGGGCATATTGTAAAATGAGTATGGAAAAAACGAAGATGCCGCAAAATAGACCTGAAACTGTGGGGCAATACCCCTTACATAATAGGCCGAAGCATTGATGCCTGACCTTTTTGAGAAAACGTACTGGTATTGCATTTGGAAAAAATGCTGCTGAAAGCGATCACGCTCACCTTGTTCGAGAGGGTTGGTTCTGCGGTTGTTTTTTAACGTGGCTTCGTCCGTTCCGATATAGGCCAGCTCCGATTGTGCATCACCACCCCACGCGTTCAGTTTAAGAACCGTCTTACTGCCAAAACGTGCAGCGCTAAACATATACGATGTAATTTCACTACCTGAGCGCTCGCGGAAACCATCGGTTGCCAGATTGGATAGACGCACATACATGGCGTATTTATCTTTTATTCTTCCGCTCTGTGCCTCGGCTGTTATTCTGCGTGTATTAAAAGAACCGTATCCTAGGTTTATTTCTGCACCGGCTTTATCGGTTAAGGTGCGGGTTAGAATATTAATGCTGCCTCCAAAAGCGGCAGTTCCGTTGGTGGAGGTGCCCACTCCCCGCTGAATTTGAATGGAATGAGCGCTGCTGGCCAAATCAGCAAAGTTGTTAAAAAAGGTGCCTTGATTTTCGGGGTCATTAACAGGCACCCCGTTAACAGTAAGGTTAATACGGCTTTGGTCCATGCCCCGCAGCCTGAAAAAGCTGTAGCCCATACCGGTTCCATTATCACTGTATGAATGTATAGCAGGTGTGGTTTGCAATACGGTGGGTAAATCGGCCCCGTAGTAAATTTGCTTTAATTGTGCAGCCGTGATATTGGTGTAAGTAACCGGTATGTTTTTTCCGGCACGAATACCAACCAGCACAACTTCCTGAATGGTTTTACCGGTTAATGAATCGGCAACAGGTTGAGCATAGCCGGTCCACATAAGCAAGTAACCCATACACACCAATAACGAAAAACGTAACATAAAATAGAACTAAACAGTTAAACAAAAACAGCAACCGGGGTTGGTTGCTGCAGATATTTGTTTACCACTTGGATGTGAATACACGTTTAAATGTACACACCGAAAAGCTGTGCTTTTCGTCTTATCCCTTCGCAGGCATTATCCCGATCAGGTTCCAAGGGTATTATCTCAGACTTATTACAGCCACCCCTAAAGACAGTTGCAAATCTAAAGGCCAAACTGTAAAAAACAAATCAGGAAAATGTGTTGGATAATTATTGCAATTAAACAGCTAGGTATTAGGTGTTATTAGGACAAAAAAACCCCGATAGAGCTACTACCGAGATTTATTATCGTTTATTGCGCAGGCGCTGCATTCGGGTCGGGTTGAACACCCTGTTGGGCAGGTGCTGCTGCAGGAGCCTGTTGTTGAGGAGCTGCAGGAACAACTGTGTTTTCAATGTTTTCTTTTAGTCTACTGTCAACCGTGTTTGTGGTTGCTTCACCATATGGACGAAAGAAATTGCTTCCCAGAGCTAATACAATAAGTGTTGCTGCTAAAATCCATGTAGCCTTTTCAACCACATCCGTGCTTCTTTTAACACCCATTATTTGGTTGGGTGCAACAAAATTGGCTGCTATTCCTCCACCTTTTGGGTTTTGAATTAGAACAATAAGTGTGAGCAATATACATGCTACAATAATTACTATAGATACAAATACGAACATATTAATCTTTATTTTCTGTTTTTATTTTTTGAATAAGGGAGGCAAAGTAAGCCATTTTATGAGGATAAATCAAGCATAATTTTTCGTAGGTACGAATAGCTTTTTTGTAGTGCCCCTGTTTGTAATAAATATTTGCAAGTGTTTCTGTTACAAGGTCTTCATCTTCTTCAACACTTTGCTTGGCCACATTAACCGGGTTATAAAATTCGGCCTTGGGCCTGCTTATACTTGGGTTTTCCCGTATAAATTTATCTAAAATGTTTTCAAAATCGTGAATATTGGAGGCGGGTTTGGCCGTATTCTCTTCTGCATCTTTTTCTTCCTTTACATCAACAGTAAAATCAGCTTTTTCTATATCAGGAAGGCTTGTGTGTGTATCCTTAACTTTAGCAGCAGCGTCTTCTGCTTTAACCCCAGAAGGGTTTTCGCTACGCTGTAACCATTCTAAAAATGTTAACTCCTGCTCTGGCTCAATTACTAGCTGAGGGGCTTCAGTCACAGTTTCTATCCTTTCTGCCACCTCAATTGCTGGACGTTCTAAGGCCGGCACCGCCAGCACAGCTATTTCGTCTGTTTCAACAGGGATGCTCAGCTCCGGCAAAACAGAAACAGTAGGTGCATCTTTCTCAACCTTGATATCATGAATATAAGCATACAGCACCTCTCTGTCGGGCACCATTAAAGCGGTGTATTTGAGCTGCTTTTCAAACTCATAATGCTTTTGAGAGTAAAGCGCTTTGGTTAAAATGCTATGTGCTTGCTGCAGGTAAGGAAAATCTGCAATAATGCCTTTTAGTGCCTGTATATGCACTTTCTCTAGATTTTCGGGATGCTCAACTAAGGTAATGAATTCTGACTTGTTCACGTTTGGCCTGCTTCAACCCGCGAAGTAAATAAAAATTTGTGAATACAGGTAGCCTTACCAATTAATAAAAGCCTTATTAAAAACATCGGTTACCATCATATCGGTAACCTTTGCAATTAATTCGTTTTCTACGGCTGCAAAATTTTGTGAAGCAGGAAAGTCAACAAAGTTGGTAAATGTTTGAGTAAAATTCCTTGTTTCATCTTTCTTGTTCTCAAACGTAATTTCAGCGGTCATAGTAAGTCTGTTGACAGCATTTGATTGATTGCCTTGAACAGCAACAGGAGCAGTTCGGTAGTCTGTTATTTTACCGCTAAACTGCAAATCTCCATCAGATTGTGCCAACTTTAGTTGTGTTTCGTTAATAAACTTTGTTTTTAGCTTTTCTGTAAGCACCTGACTTAGTGTAGGCGCCACAATGCTAGCCGTGTTTGAGATGTAACTAACGGAGAATGTTTTAGCATCAGGCGGAACGGACGCGCCCGTATGTGAATAAAAGCCACAGCCGGAAAGTGTTATAGACAGTCCGGCTGCAGCGTAAAATAATAAGATGAAGTAAACTAAATTACGTAACATGCTTTTTAAGCAGATGCTTTTGATTTGGCAATTTGTGCCTTGAGCCAATCTGTTGTTACCGATTTTGGTCTTTCCAGTGGGAAGCCTAAAGCACGGTCCCAGATGAGCGAGGCTAATACACCCAATGCTCTTGAAACACCAAACAATACGGTATAAAAATCATATTCTTTCATGCCATAGTGAACCAAAAGTGCACCGGAGTGGGCATCAACATTAGGCCAAGGGTTTTTAATTTTTTTAATATTACCAAGTATACCCGGGGTAACATCATAAATATCCCAAACAATATTTACCAACTCATCAGTTGGCATGTGCTTTTTAGCAAACTCCATTTGTGCCGTAAAGCGAGGGTCGGTTTTGCGCAAAACGGCATGCCCATATCCCGGAACAACCTTGCCATCAGCAATTGTTTTATTGAGATAATCTTCTATATCTTTTTTGCTTGGTTTGCCGCCACCCAGCTCATTTTGCAAATCCAATACCCAACGAATTACTTCCTGATTGGCTAAACCGTGCAAAGGTCCGGCAAGACCATTCATGGCAGCAGAAAAAGCAAGATAAGGATCACTTAGTGCTGAGCCAACAAGGTGTGTGGTATGTGCAGATACATTGCCGCCTTCATGGTCAGCATGAATAACCATGTACAAGCGCATCAATTCTTTGAATCCATCATTGTCTCCGTAGCCAAGCATATGAGCAAAGTTTGCTGCCCAATCCAGTTTAGGGTTTGGCTCTATGTGCTCATTGTTTTTATACATCCTTCTGTAGATATAAGCTGCAACGCGCGGCAGGCGAGCAATCAAATTCATCGAATCCTCGAATGTATAAACCCAATAGTCTTTTTTATTTACTCCTTTACGGTATGCTGCAGCAAACTCAGATTCTGTTTGCATAGCCATGATAGCAGCCGAGAACTGAGTCATGGGATGGGTATTAATCGGGAAGGCATCAATCACATTAAAAACATGCTTTGGTACAACCGCCCTTTTGGTCCAGTTACTGCCTACTTCATACATTTCATCATAGGTAGGCAATTCGCCCATTAGCATAAGGTAAAAAAGACCTTCTGGCAATGGCTCATCTGTTCCTTCTAAGCGAGGCAATTTTTCTTTCAACTCAGGAATGCTGTAACCCCTGAAACGAATGCCTTCTTCTGCATCCAACAAAGAGGTTTCTGTAATGAGCCCAATCATTCCTTTCATGCCTGAAGCCACAGAATCCAGCGTGTATGAGCCCAGCGAGTGTGCTGCATTTTCTTTTAAAAACGCTTTAATTTCCTGTGCTTTTGGCAGGGCAACTTCTGCAAATTTATTTTTAATATGATCCATGTTTGATTGGGAAAATATGTTTGTTAATTATTTAGATTAATCTTTACTTCAAAACCGTCCAAAATTAGTATTTGTTTTTAAGAAAATGATAAACAATTGAAAATATTCATGGCCTTTTCTAATTATGATTTCTTTGGTGCTTTGCTTTTCTATACAAGCGGTAGAAAAAGAAAGAAGCAATTACCAACACGCCAGCAATAAAGAAGAGTAATGCCGGTTTTTCAAAACGGAATAGAAAAAACTCACCAAGCATCCAGGTGGCATTGGCGCAAATCCATAAACAGACAGCAATATTGGGCAAAAAAAGCCTTTTGTTATTACGTGTTTTCCAAGCCAAATGTAAGGCAACCAAGATTGTTGGTAACACCATTAAAACCGCACCCTCCTTGAATTTCATCAACCAACAGGCATCCTTTAGCAACCATAGGATAATGTGCAGATTCTCATATTGCCTGATGTTTTTCATTTACCATTGCAATATGCAATATTATTTGCTTAGTTATGTAAGAAGCGCTCTCACTGAATTTGTGCTAATAAAAGGATTTTGTGTATTTTCGGTTTCTAGACCATGCGTTTAAGACTGATAATTTTATTCCTTTTTGCCATCTCGAATGCTCTGCAGGCACAGCAGGCCTTTATTGCCGGACTTGTAAAAAACAGCAGAACAAGTGAGCCGGTTAAAATGGTTTCTGTTAAATGTGACGATGGAAAAGCCGCTATTGGCGACACTAACGGATATTTTAAAATAACGGTTTTGCCTGGTAAGCGTTTACTAAAACTCAACTCGGTAGGATATATCACCACGGAACAAGTTGTGCGACTTGCAGAAGACGACCAGATAACAGTTATTATATATATGGAGCCCTTTGTGAGCGAATTAAGTAGAACTGTTATCACCGCTAGCAAGCACGAAAAGGAGGTGTCTAGAGAAGCAGTTTCAATAAACATCATTAAGCCATCGCTGATTCGTAATACCAATGCCAACACACTTTCTGATGTAATGAACCGTGTGCCGGGCGTAAGCGTGGTGGAGGGTCAGGCGCTTATCAGAGGAGGTGTTGGATGGTCCTACAACGTGGGTAGCAGGGTAATGGTGCTATTGGATGATATGCCGATGATGGGAGGGGACGTAGGTGATGTGCAATGGGATTTAATGCCTATTGAAGCGGCTGAGCAAATAGAAGTTATTAAAGGTCCAAGTTCTGTTTTATATGGCAACTCTGCTTCCAGCGGAACCATTGCATTACAAACCGGATGGCCCACCAATAAGCCGCAAACTTATATACAAACGTATCAAGGCATTTTTGATAACCCCAAGCGCAAATCAACAATTTGGTGGGAGCGCACCTCTCAGCCATTCACAACGGGCGCCTTCTTGGTGCACAAGCAAAAATTCGGTCAGTTTGATTTGGTGTTGAGTACCAACTTAAATGCAGAGCGAAGTTATATTGAGCAGAACGACCAATACAGGGTCCGAACATATTTTAAAACCCGCTACAGGTCTCAAAAAATTCCCGGTTTGGCTACCGGTGTAAATGGCACATTTATGCTAAAGAAAGGGGGAAGGTTTTTTCTTTGGGAAGATGCCGACAGCAATATACTCAGACCATTTGCAGGCTCAACTGGTCAGGATTATTATCGCATCTGGTCATTAGACCCGCATCTTACTTACACACACGGCAATAAGTATACCCTTTCGTTAAAAATGCGGCACTACAATATTACCCGATTTGTTGATACAGTAGCTTTTCCGGGCCAGAATGATGCAGTAGCTAACCTGCAGGCGTATGATGTGAATTTTAACCGCAGGTGGTTTAAAGGCTTTAATTCCATTAGTGGAGTTTATATAAACAGGGTTTGGGCCACTGGTAATGTTTATCCCGGCAATCAGTCAGCTTACTCGGCTGCAGGCTTTACTCAGCTAGAATATCAGCGTGGCCGCTGGAACACTTCAACAGGTTTGCGTTATGAGTTTAATGCACAAGGCCCAATTGAAGAGACACAACGCCCCTTGTTCAGAGCCGGTTTAAACTATCAAGCAAGCAAGAATACCTTTTTAAGGGCTTCCTATGGCGAAGGCTTTAGGTTTGCAACCATAGCCGAGCGGCTGGTTCAGGATCGAGTTGCCTCACTTGAAATACTTCCCAATCCGGCATTGCAAAGTGAAAGAGGATGGTATACAGAAATAGGGATTAAGCGTGGGTTTAAAATAGGTAATTTTAATGGCGCATTAGATGCTTGTTTTTTCTGGCAGGAATATCAAAACTTGATTCAGTTTCAGTTTAAGCAATGGGTAAGAGACAGCTTTTATATTGATTACAGTGTAATGCCCCCACAGTTTTATTCTTTCCCCGGAAAAATAGGTTTTAAAGCTACTAACTTCCCCAACACCCTCACAGCAGGAATGGAGTTTGCAATAGATGGAGAGGGCAGTATCGGTGAGTTTTATATCAGCACCCTTTGTGGCTATACCTACACTTTTCCCGTTGATTTGGATTCTGCATCTAATTTAAAATCTTTTGGACCATATATGCGAGCCTTCTTTAATGGCCTTGACGGCCTTTCTGCCGAAGAAAGAACATCCATACTCACCTATCGAAACAGGCATTTGGTAAAGGCAGATATTGAAGTAAGGTATAAAAAACTGAGTATTGGTTATAATTCTCAGTACTATAGTGTTTATGAAAAAATAGATGCGCCATTGTATACGCTTATTCCCGGTATAGGAAATTTCTTAAATAATGTTGGTGCAGGAGACTGGATACACAATATCAGAACATCCTATCAGGCTAGCCAACAAATTACCATTGCGTTGCTAGTAAATAATATTGCAAACCGAGAGTTTGGCACAAGGCCAGCGCGACTTGATCCGCCAAGAAGTATTAACCTGCAGGTTCGAATTAGTTTATAAAAGCAACTGAGTATTGCTCTATTAGATTTTTATTCGATCTGAATTTTATTCAAAGCAATTTTATCACCACTGCTTAGCCTAATAATATAAAGTCCCTGAGAAAAGGGGCCGGTAGCTATTTCTTCTGTGATATAGTAATCAGCCGGCTTACCAAATACTTTTTTATAAACTGTTTTTCCCTGCATATCCAGCATTTCTAAAACGTTTAGTTCTGATTGCAGATTTTCCAGTTCAACTTTAATATAGTTTCTGGCAGGGTTTGGATAAACCCTAAGCGTTTGTGCTTTTTCAATCTCTATGCCACCGTTATATGCCAATACCCTAAAGTTATAATTAGAGCTGGAGTCAACCCTTATAAAATCAGTTCCGGCAGCTTTAATCCATGACTGGATATAAGTTTTTATTGGATATTTACCTGCAACCGAAGGACTATCAGTGCGGCCAAAAAAAGTAGCACAACCAAGTGTTCCGCCTTTCCATGTGCAGTTTGCAGGGGTACACTCGTAGTTAAAACCCGGAGGTATGCCCCCCATAAAAATAAGTCTTGCAGAGTCTATGGTTGCAAGCACGGGAAAGCCATTGTATACCAGTGTTGAGTCTTTCGGAACCCTAAAAGTAAGCACCTGATAATATGGATAACCAACCATTGCAAACGGAAGCGTATCGGGGTGCATGAGGTTGCTACCTATTGCAGGATTAGGCGTGCAAGGTTGTGCCCACAAACCGCAATCCATTGCTAAGGCAACAGTTAAGAACACAAGTATTTTTTTCATAAGAAAAACGAATAGTTAGTCGAATTTAGAAAATATCTCTGTAATTGAAAGCATGCACATTAGTTGCTGCATGAATTGTTTTCCTGTACTTACTTAATTCACTCTTCTGTACTTATAGCTGAAGTTGTCTCCGAAGCACAGTATTCACAAGGCTTTCCATACTCATCACATCCCTTACCTTCACAAATCGGACATACATAACCGCAACCTGACATAAGAATCAAATATTTTTTTTAATTAAAATAGTAAAGTGATGCTGGAATGAATGAAGCATATCTTCCAGCGGCAAAGATGCATCGAGCCAAATGATATTACAACCCTCTCTCTCCATTTTTCTAAAATAGGTCATCTGTCTTTTAGCAAACTGCTGTATGGCTGTTGTAAGTTTTTCTGTCAATTCAGATTTACTAAATTGGCCCTGCAAATAATGTGTAATAAATTTATACTCCAGCCCAAAATAGATGAGTTGCTCTGCACTTATGCCTTTTTCTAGCAAAAACTGCACCTCATCAATTAACCCGCTTTGCAAACGCTGCTCTAGGCGATAGGCAATATTTTTTCTACTTTCTTCTACGCTATTTTTTAGTCCAATAATCAGAGGTGTTGTAAAAACAATTTGTGGGTGGGGTAATGAATTGCGTCCAAGCCAAATAGCAATTTCAATTGCCCTTATGCAGCGTTTAGTGGTGCTTAAATCGGCTATTGGAGCATAGGTTGTTTTGGGTAATTGATTAAAATATGCCTGCAGTTGAGGTAACGATTTATCCATTAACTCCTCTCTGATAATTTGGTTTACAGGAATGGCTGTATATTGATAGTCTTTTAAAACAGCTTGTATATATAGGCCACTGCCTCCGCACATTATGGGAATGTGTCCTTTGGCAGTAACTTTGCCAATAGCTTCTTTGCAATCTTTCATAAAGCGATGCACATGATACCGCTCTGTGGGCTCTGCAATGTCTATTAAGTGATAGGGTATTGGTTTTCCGTCTACCACATATGCATCATAATCTTTTCCTGTGCCAATGTTCAGTTGCTTATATACTTGTCTGGAATCTGCACTGATGATTTCACCGTTTACCTGATGGGCAACTTGTGCAGCAAATGCTGTTTTACCTGCTGCGGTGGGCCCCAGCACTACAATTAAAGGAGATACGGCTTGCACTTTTTATTAATTAATCTAAACACAAAGGTATTGGGGGCATGCCATATTGTAAAAAGTATCACTACAATCTATTCAGTATATATTTAAATGCACCACTATTGTATGCAATGAGACAATTGTTTTTATTGATATGCGCTGGCAAGCGGTTTGCAGCATAACGAATGTGATTGGTGCAGTAGAATAATTGAGGCTCAACATATCCTTCATAGGTAAAGCCAAGTTTGGCATAGCTATGTCCGGTTCCCCAATCTGCATCAGCATAGGTCATAAGATGCTTGGCTTGGTGTTGTTGTAAGAAATGCGAAACAAGTTTGCTAAGCCCTCCTACTATGCGTAGTCCTGTTGCTGCACAAAATCTTTCCAATTCATAGGAGCGATAATATACCGGCCCGTTTTTCATTACCCTACTTTTGCTAAAAGTGGCAACGGCAACCAAAGCATCATTACAAAAAAGTCCGTATTTATAATAGGCCGAAGTACTTCCCTGCAAGTGATGCGTTTCTAAAAAGGTTTGTGATGTTTGTTTGTCAAGTCTCACACAATCTGTATCTCTTCCATGAATATGGCGGCCTTTTCCTGAATAGGCTTGCAACCTTGAAATAACAATAGATCGATGGTTTTGCCATGCATCGCTCCATAATTTTATTCTAGTATAATTTGTATCTGCTGAACTGTTAAAATATGCAGAATCTGGAAGTGATTTATTTATTTCCACAAGATCAATACACTCAACAAAAATATTTTTTGAAGGCAATTTGATGCAGGGAAATTTTGAGTTAAAAGGTGTTTTAGCTGCGACTTTCCAGTTATTGTCTAGGCTTGCTATTACCTCATCAATAAGTGGACAATCGCTCATGTGCAACAGCTTTTTGTTAAAGCAATCTCGCGCTGCTTATTGAACGCTTACAAGTTCACAATCAAAAAGCAGGGTTGCATTTTGAGGAATAACCGGAGGTCTTCCTGCCGCACCGTAGCCCAACTCAGCCGGAATAATAAGGCGTATTTTATCGCCTGTTTTCATAAGGCTTATACCCTCTTCCCAACCTTTAATTACATTGCCCTGACCTAAAGGGAAGGCAATGGGTTGTCCTCTATCGTAAGAAGAATCAAACACTTTGCCATTAAGCAAGAATCCGGTATAATGCACACTAACCGTTTTGCCTGATTCGGCCTGCACAGCTGTGGCATCGGTATTGCGGCTCACCACAATGTATTTAAGTCCGCTTGATGTAGAAATGGTATCTGTATTAGATAGTTTCCAGGGTTGAGTGGGCAATTTTATATCCATTAATTCCACCTCAAAAATCAGGGTTGAATTTGGCGGAATTGTTCCCATATTCATTTCCCCGTATCCCAGCTGCGGAGGGACTGTTAGTATTGCTTTATCACCTACTTTAAGCATGGCAATTCCTTCATCCCATCCTTTTATTACACCGCCCGTTCCAAGTTTAAAGGAAAAAGGCTGACCCCTATCGCGAGAGCTGTCGAATTTAGTTCCATTGGTAAGGGTACCCACATAATGTACAAAAACCATCGCACCGGCTTCAGCTTTAGGGCCATTTCCTTTCTGAATAATTTTATACTTAAGGCCAGAAGCGGTGGTATATTCCTTATTTAGTTCAGGATTAAAAATTTTTGTTTTAGCAGGTGATGCCTTTTTCTGAGCCTGAACACCAATAGCAACAAAAAGCATTAAGAATAAGCCAACTTTTTTCATATGTTTATTAGTTTACTTTAACCAATTCTACATCAAAAATAAGACTGGTACATGGCAAAATCGGACCCATTCCCCTTTCGCCATATGCCAGGGGCCAAGGGATAATCATTTTGTAACGTGCACCTTCTTTCATTAATGATAAGCCTTCATCCCAACCCGGAATAACTTGACCTAATCCTACTACAAATTCAAACGGCTCATCTTTATCTATGTTCTGATCAAATACTTCGCCATTCATAAAATAACCTTTGTACTTTACGGTAACTCGACTACCTTTTTTAGCTTGTTTCCCCGTTCCTTCTTTTTCTGCAACATAACGCAAACCACTTGTAGTTTGCTGAACATTTTGTAATGCTGAAACGTAGCCTGATAGTGCCAAAGAGTCTTTTGTTTTAAGCTCATTAATTTGATCCATGCGTTTCTTTTCCATCTCTCCCTGATTAAATACATCAACCAACTTCATAACCATTTTCACACGTTCACCATCTTTCAGGTTTTCTGGCTTAGGCATTCCAAAACTTTTTTGATATAGTGTATCGGCATTAATAAATGCAACAGCACTATCACCTTTGGCCAGCTTTGCAAATACCTCTTTAAGCGAAGCTTCATCTGCAGGAATATAACGTGGCTGATTGTCGGTAAAGGTTTCCATCATCAGTGAATCAATTGATTCAATAGTCATTCTGAAATTAAGCAAGAGCATCTCACCAGCTTGTGGCATGCGCTCATTTTCATTATGATCAAAAATCTGATATTGCACACCAGACTCAGTAGTTTCCACTTTGTTGCCGCAAGAGGCAAAAAAAGCTGCAACAGCAGCAAAAAGGTAAATTGATTTTTTCATGTATTTGTTAGTCGTGTTTTAAGTTTAATGGTTGCAAGTTAATTAAACAAGGAGGTGTTTGTATGTTTTCAAAGCAGATTTAAATTGCTTTTCAACTTCTTCTAGTGTGGCGGAACTTTCGCCACCTGCAGCGCTGAAATGGCCACCACCGTTAAAATGCAGTCTTGCAAACTCGTTTGCAGGAAAACCTCCCTTAGCTCTGAAAGACATCTTGCGCAGTACGGTGCGGTCAATTATTAACACGGATAGTTTAATTCCTTTTATACTTAAACCATAGTTAACCAACCCTTCGGTATCTCCAGTAATTATTTCAAATTTTTTCAATTCACCGGCATTTACGCAAATTAAGGCTGTATTATATTCTTCAAGTATTTGAAGTTTTTCACTCAGGCAATAACCAATAAAGCGTGTTCGGTTTGCCGAGTAATTATCATAAATAGATTCAAATATTTTATTGGGAACAGCACCTTTTTCAAGCAAGACCGCAGCCACACGATGTGTACTTGGATAAGTGCTGCTGTGTTTAAATGAAGCAGTATCTGTCATTATTCCTGCATATAGGCAGGAAGCAACATCTGGCGTTATTTTTTCAACCTCTCCCAGTTGCTCAATGAAATGAAAAATAAGTTCGCATGTTGAGCTTGCCTGAGTGGTGTGTAAACCAAACTCTGCAAACGTTTCCGGTTCCAGATGGTGATCTATCATAACCTTTTTTGCAGCAGACGCACGCACTAAGTCTCCCATCTCGTTAATACGTTTAAGGGCGTTAAAATCGAGGCAAAAAACGATATCTGCTTTCTCCACTAATTCAGCTCCACGTATTATGTCATCTTCAAAATTAATTACCATGTTTTCTCCGGGTAGCCACTTTAAAAAGCTGCCATAATCTGTAGGCGTTAAAACTGTGGAGCGGATATTAAGCTGAAGCAAAAAGTTATATAAGCCCAGTGATGAGCCCAATGCATCTGCATCCGGCTTATGGTGTGTTGTAATAACAACGTTTGGAGTCTTAGAAGCCAGCAGAAGCGGCTTTATATCAATGATATTATTCAGCGGTGTAAAAAATTAGCGGGTGCAAATGTCGATAAAATTCACACATTTCAAAATCTTAAAAAGCCTCATTCATAGTGATATATATTGCCCGGCTGCCATCACCCATCCAGCCCATATCAAAGCGCATATTCATCCTTTCTCTGGGTATGGCTTTCATGCGCAGACCAAGGCCCAGGTTAAGCTGTTGATTCTTAAAAACATTTTTGGTGCTTGCACTTACACCACCCAAGCCACCAAAAGCTGCTATAGAAAAAGGCCCCCCAACGGTTTTACGAAGTTCAGCCTGTGCGGTCAGCAGGTTATTATCCCGAAATCTGCCGTTGTAATATCCGCGCATAAAATTTTCATTACCTACGGCAGGAAGCATTCTAAAAGGCACGCTTCCGTTAGTACTTTGCCAAATCAGCTGTGCAGCCAGCACATTTTCATTCCACAGGCGAATGTATTTGCGTGCATCAAATGCCACTCCCGTAAATTTGTAATTACTGCCTATGGCCGAATTATAAAAACAGGCTGATAACTCAATAAAAATGCCCTTAAACGGGAAAAAGATATTGTCTCTGCTATCATAATAAATGGTAGGGCCAATGCCGGAAGCCAAGTAACCACCTGCACTTTCAAAATTACCTGAGCGTAAGATACCTGCCATGGGAGCATTAATGTCAAACATCTGCTCATAGTGGTATTGCAGTCCTGCATAAAATGAAGTGGTAAGCAAATGTCCTGCTCTTATATTTAAACGGTGAAGCCTGAAACTGTAAAGTTCTCTATTGTCTAATGGCATATTATTGCCAACACCCCAGAAGTACTCTGTAAAATCGGTAAATAAATATTGAGCTCTGATATTGAATTTATTTGCCTTTGAAAAATACTCAACCTGCGGCCTAACTGAATACTGATTGTTTTGGGTGTAGGCCATATTAACCCTTATTGCAGAAGGCCGTGTGAGTGTATCATTATTTTTTGACCTGAAAATATATGAGGTGGAAACCCCCACATTCCATCGGGTTTCAGGTCTATATGAAAATAAGGGAATGACGAGGAAATATTTTTTATGCGGTTTGGCTGAATCGCCCTGAACGATGCTATATCCCCAATCCAATGTTCGCCTAATAAAATCTTTTTTTTGAGCAAACAACCCACTGCCGCAAAAAATGAGCAGCAAAAGAGCAAGGGAATATTTTTTGTTTACAGCCATTTAATGCGGAAAAAACTATTTAAGCGAACGCCTAGATTGATGCCATAACTGACGGTTTGCAATGATACCTGTTTGGTATTAAACACATTCAGGCTTCGGTCATACACTACAAATATGCTGGCAAACCACTTATGATGGTTAATACCGGCAGTTAGTTTGGCATGGAAATCAAAATCTGTACTAAAGCCAGTAAAGCGGCCAGCTTTTGCCAAATATTCGTATGTGCCGATGCCGGCACCTGCAAATATAGATGGCGAAATAAAGTACAGGCCGTTCCTAAACACAAAATTATGTCCATAGCCCGGTCGAATGTTGAGTGTAAAAAACCGAATATCAATTAAGCCGGTGAGGCTACCAAAGTTATCAATTGAATCGATAGCCGAAGGAATAACAGAACTGCCGGAAACCAGGCTGCGGTGGTGCATATTGCCAAGAAGCACAAATGAGCCGGATGAAATGCGTTGCTGTTCCTGCTGAGAAATGGCAGAGCGATAAGAGAAGCGATTGTTAAGCGCATAAAATAAACTTAAACCATAATTTGTAAGTCGTGTATTGGGTAATGCTCCTATAGGAGAAGCATCGGTAGCTGCTCTATATAGTCCATCAAAATTGCGATAATAAATTTCTCCACCCCAGCGGTTTTTAAAATAACCAAAAGAGAAGTCTATAAAACGGGTTTTACCGTATGGGTTGATATTTAAATCGGTTCCTGGAATTTGGCCACCTATAAATAGTGTTATCTTTTTTAACCCAAACGAGAATCCAATTTGGTTGCGCACGTTTGGAGATATGCGAACAGAAAAATCTTTATTTTTTAGTTGAGGATTAAGAATAAAGTCAACATCGGTATTCCAGGCATTTACCTGAATGTTGTTCTGTTTTTGAAACTGTTTAATGTACAATGTATCAGCATTGCCAAATGTTTGAGCAGTGGCTGCCGTTGCTGTAAAAAGTAAAACCGGTATTAGGCAATGCTTTATCAAGGCAGTAGTCTTCCGTACATACGCGGGAATGGAATGCTTTCACGCACATGAGGCAATTTGCAAATCCAGGTTACTAAGCGCTCAAGACCTAAGCCAAAGCCAGCATGTGGCACCGAACCATATCTTCTCAAATCAAGGTACCATTCAAAAGCCTGCATAGGCAGCTCATGCTCGTTAATTTTTTCAATAAGCAACTGCTCATCTGTTTCACGTTCTCCGCCACCAACAATCTCGCCATAGCCTTCAGGAGCAAGTGTATCTACACCTCGGGCAAAACGGCTGTCATTCGGATCGCGTTTTAAATAAAAGGCCTTAACAGCATGTGGCCAGTTGTATACCATAATGGGTAAATCAAACAAACGTGTTAGCACAGTTTCATCACTGCCTCCAAAATCATTTCCGTATTCAAATGTTTTGGCGCTGTTTAGCCATTGCGGAATATTGCGGGCGTGCTCCTCCATATCATCCAACTCCTGCTTTAACTTATCAATTTTAGCCTGATTAAATCCTATTTCACCCTTTTTCATGCCTGGTGTTTTTATTTTCTCTTCACGCTCTTTTATCTCTGCATGTATTTCGTCAATACGTTTTTTCACCACTTCCAACTCCGTTTCAAGCGATGTAATAGCGTTTTTACCGTTTACGTCTTTTTCTCCTTTTATAATGCTAACGGCCTCATCGTATGTTAAACGAGGAAATGGTTTAATAATATTTTCCAGAATAGAGGTGTCTCTGCCAATGGTTTCCAATTCTGTTTTACATGTTTGTAACACATCACTCACCACTCTTCTAAGGAAACGTTCAATCAAATCCATATTGT
>JBILGC010000042.1:0-16128 GCA_044351265.1 Bacteroidia bacterium | reverse complement strand
TTCATGGCCGTCATGTCTACCGTTGTGCTTTTACGAGGTACTTTAACTTTTGGCATGTGTTAAATAATTAAATGATTGAATAATAAAACTTGAAGCAGCGGATTTTGATTATTTATCCGATTATTTCAATCAATTATTTATTTGAAGCTGCAAATTGCTGGGTAATACTAAAACCGGCTTCATCTATTGTATATGTAATCTTATCTATTTTGGTAGTAAATACGTTATACATAATAATGGCAATAGCTGAATTTCCGATACCTAAGGCTGTATTGATAAGAGCCTCAGAGATACCATTTGCAAGAGCAACTGAGTCAGGTGAGCCAGCGCTGGCAAGTGCCGAGAACGCCTTGATCATACCCAATACCGTTCCTAAAAGTGCAATAAGGGTTGAAACCGAAGCCATTGTTGCAATGATTACCAGATTTTTTTCCAACATAGGCAACTCAAGAGAAACAGATTCTTCCAATTCTTTTTGAATGGCTAGAACGCGTTGATCAGTGTTCATTTCTTTGTTGGCCGACATTTCTTTGTACTTGTGCAATACTGCTTTTACCACATTTGCAACACTACCTTGTTGTTTGTCGCACTCGGCTAAAGCTTCGTCAATACTGCCACTCGCTAACTGAGACTGTACTTTTCTAACAAAAGCTTCAGCCGATCCTTTGCCTGATGCTTTCGTTATAGTTAAGAAACGTTCTATTGAAAAAGTAATACTCATTAATACCAAAGAAATAAGAATAGGTACGATGAATCCACCTTTATAGATTAGACCCAGTACGTGTCCTACCCCATCAGGAATAGGATGATTTTTTGGGTCGCCACCTTCAAAATTAGAAGGATTTCCTAATACAAATAGGTAAATGCAAATACCTACAACTACCAATACCGGAATCGCGAATGAAGCAAACATGCTTTGAAATTTGCTTTCTTGTTTTTGATTTTGAACCTTGTTCATGTGTTTAATAATTATTGCCTCGCAAAAAAAGAATAAAAATTGGATTTTAATATCGGTTAACGAAAATTTTATATACCAATTGCCAATAAATCGGGTTTAAACGGAAAAATGACACTGTCGGGTGATTAAGGAAATATAATTGCTGCGCACTTACCGGCTTAATGCAGTCAAGAATATTTAATACTAACGGGAAAGGCTATCGTAAAAATCAATGAGTTTAACCGATTCATTCTCCCAATTATAGCCAGCATTTGCCGCTGCAATGCTATTCTCAGTAAATCGGTTTAGTATTTCTTTATTGTTCCAAAGCTGCTCAGTTGCCTCTGCTATGCTTGCTGCATTGTTATCTTTTACACATAATCCGGTTTGATGGACCTCAACCAGCTTCTGGTAGGTCTTGTAGCCCGAACTAATAACAGGTAGGCCAATTTGCATGTATTCAAACATTTTTCGTGGCAATGATTCTTTCACATTGATATTATCGCTCACAAAACTGAATCCAATGGCGCAATCTGTAGATAGCGCATAACCTTTCTTAATATCCTGATATCCTAAGAATTCAAGATTTGGTTCAACCTCTGTATAATAAGGCAGTGATTTAATATAGTCTTGCACCTGTGGGCTTACCCAGCCAACCAGCTTAAGCAAAGGTGAATATCCTTTCTGCTTTAGTAGCAGGATTGCATGCAGCATAGGTTCTATGCAATATAACTGGTCAATGCTTCCCATATAAAATATATTGAGGGGCAAATCATCCCTTTTGCTTTTGCGGTAGGCAAGCAATAATTCCGTTGGGGCAAAGTTTCTGATAATGGTTGTATTTTTATGTGGGTATCGCTTTTGATAAACAGCTGCATAGGCATCTTCTGCCAATATGAGTTCAAAGTTGTTTGCAGCCAGTTTGTCAAACAATAAATACAGTTTAATAAAAAGCCATTTTAAGGGCAACCAGCTTTTAGCTTTCATGCTTTCGGTTACATTCTCATGTATATCATACACAACTTTTTTGCCTTGCCATTTAAGCAATAAGGCATAAGGAATCAATTCAGGATCATGAAAATGATAAACATCGGCTTGTGTTTTCTTAGCTGCTCGGTATACACGGAAGGTGGTAAGCAGCAATCGTTTTATTCTATTGCTTGGCTTTGGAAGGGCAAAACATTCAACGCCTTCCGTATTTATGTTTTTATTACCTATTGCAACTAGGGTTACCTTAAAGTGTTTGGCTAAGCTCACGCACTCACGATAAAATACACGTGTATCAGTGGTGGTATGAACGCTGGAGATATGGCATATGTGCAGCTTTTTCACTTACAGAGTTAGCAGTTTATTGCACAGATATGACCAAGTAAATTTTTGTTTTTCTATGAGCAATTCCTTCTGCATGGCCTCTTCCATGTTTTGGTTATAGAAATTGCAAATGGCATTGGCAATGGCTTCTTTATTGGTTTCAACAACTAGGCCAGCGCGTTTATCAGGAACCAATTCTGCCAACCCCCCCACGTTGGTAACAATCATGGGTTTGTTATAGAAATAAGCTATTTGTGTAACCCCACTTTGTGTAGCATTCAGATAGGTTTGAATCACTGCATCGGCTGCACAGAAGTAGTTTGCCACCCTTGAATTGGGTATAAAATCATTGCTTAAAATAATACGGTCTGATAAGCCTAACTTTTCAATCTGCTCCAGATAGGGCTTGGCATCTTCGTAAAACTCTCCGGCTACAATCAGTTTAATGTTTAATTGCCTTACACGCGCATCGGCAAAGGCATCAAGCAAAAGATGCAAGCCTTTGTATTTTCTGATGAAACCAAAAAACAAGAGGTAGGGGGTATTATTGTCAAGTCCAAGATTTTGCCTTGCATCGGCCTTTGATAATGGAGGGCCAAACATATCATACATTGGGTGTGGTGAATATACCACAGGTTTATTTACCGGCCAATCCAGCAATTGTTGTTTAACAGCCTTAGACATGGTTAAAAAACCATCACATTTATTTATAAAATATCCAGTAAAGGGCTTATCGAAAAACTTTTGCTCATGAGGAATGAGGTTATCGCAAATGGTAAGGATGCGAGTATGTTTGTTTAGTCTGATAATGGAAGCAATGGTGCCAAATGCCGGAGCCATAAAACTCATCCAATACCTGAAAATTACAATATCGTAGGCAGCTTTTTTTATTTTTCTGCCAATGCCAATCCAATTGAATGGGTTAATAGAATTTATTTCAGAATAGATAGCAGTATCGGCCGGTGCTGCATCTGTTGAATATTGGGTTTTTCCAGGAAAGAGCAGTGAAGGATATTGCAAAGAGAAACTGAGAATATGGCAAGTGTGGCCCATTGCATTAAACTCCTTTGCCAACCTTTCATTATAGGTTGCCAAACCGCCTCTAAGCGGATATGCAGGACCCACAATAAGAATTTTACTCACCTAAGCCTATTTTTTGTTTAATGCCATACACGTTGCGCTCACTTGCATTACGTGAAATCATTTCACCGATAAAACCTGCCAGAAATAACTGCACACCAATAATGGCAACAGTTAATGCAATGTAAAACAAGGGTTGTTCAGTAACACTTCTGTGCTCAACATGATTGGCCACATTGTAAATTTTTTCAATTACCAGCAAACAGGTTACCAGAAAACCACTGGTAAATGATAAGGTACCAAGAACACCAAAAAAGTGCATCGGTTTTTTACCAAATTTAGATACAAAGAAGATGGTAAGTAAATCCAGAAAACCATTTATAAAACGTTCTAAACCAAATTTGGTAGTTCCATATTTCCTTGCGCGGTGTTGTACCACCTTTTCACCAATTTTTCTAAACCCTGCCCACTTGGCAATAACCGGTATATAGCGGTGCATCTCATTGTATACCTCAATATTTTTTACCACTTCATAATGGTAGGACTTGAGACCGCAGTTAAAATCATGCAATTTTAAACCGCTCATTTGTTGTGTTGCCCAATTAAATAATTTGGTAGGAATGGTTTTGGTTATGGGGTCGTAGCGTTTCTTTTTCCAGCCGGAAACCAAATCATAACCCTCGTCAACAATCATCTTGTAAAGGCCTGGTATTTCATCAGGGCTATCCTGCATATCGGCATCCATAGTAATGATAACGTGTCCTTTGGCTTCATGAAAACCCACACTGAGTGCGGCAGATTTACCATAATTTCTTCTAAAACGAATGCCTTTAAAACAGCGGTTTTTTTGGTTAATTTCATTCACGACTTGCCATGAACGATCGGTACTGCCATCATCAATCATCAGTACCTCGTAGGTAAAATTATTATCCTGCATAATCCGGGCAATCCACTCACTCAGTTCGGGTAAGGATTCGTCCTCGTTGTATAAAGGAATAATTACAGATATATCGTAAATAGGGTTTGTGCTCATTATATAGAGGAATTCTTAGGCGCTTTTCTGGTTAATGCAGCAATAACTAACGATAATAATGCTCCAACTAATACATTGCTTAGATAGGAAGACCCCAACTTTGAAGGAGTTTGATGAAAATCTTCCTTTTCAAGTGGTTCTATCGCTTTCGCTATTTCTTCCTGTCCGGCTCCAAAGCGCTCCATTATATCAACAGTCTTTTCAATGGCTTTTTCTTTTATATAATCAGGCAGTTGCGGATCAATTAGGTTATAAAGCAGGTATTGGAAAACCGTAGTGATAAGGGCACTGCCTGCAAATACAATTAAGCCTATGATGAAAGCTTCCTTAAAGGAGATGAAGCCTTCCAGTTCTTTTCGGTATTGGCGAATAGGATAAATAACCAAAATAAGATTAATTATCAAGGTAATAATGCCTATTGAAAATGAAACAAGTGAGGCTTTATCAATGAGGTATATGGCCAGCTGAACAAGGATATTGAATAAACCCATGATGAATCCGAATCTCAATGCATGCTGCACAATATTTGGCTTTTGATTTTCCATTTTAGCTTTGTTTTACCAACAAATAAAAGAATTTTCAGCGAGTAAAGTAAATTTGACCCAATGAAACATGTGTTTACCGATCAAATGGGGAGGGAGGTATCCTTGCAATTGCCTATTCAGCGTATTGTATCACTGGTACCATCGCAAACGGAGCTTCTGTATGATTTAGGGATGGGTGATTCTGTAGTGGGGCAAACACTGTTTTGTATACATCCCGGTTTGGCGCATGAAAGTAAACCAAAGGTTGGCGGCACTAAAAAGCTAAACCTCGATAAAATTAGAGCGTTAAAACCTGATTTAATTATTGGCAATAAAGAAGAAAATGCAAAGGATCAGATAGAAGAACTAATGCAAGAATTTCCGGTATGGATGAGTGATATATCTGATTTAACTGATGCTTTGGATATGATGCTGAAGATAGGCGAATTAACCAACCGCAGCATGCCTGCGCAAAAATTGGTTTATGAAATAAATCGGTCATTTGATTCAATGCCGGTGCAGCAAAACAAAAAATTCGTACTTTATTTAATTTGGAGAGATCCGTGGATGGCTGCCGGAAACCATACCTTTATAGGAGATATGCTTAAACGTTGCGGATGGATAAATGTGGCAATAGGAAACCGCTATCCTGAAATGGTAGTAGAGCAAATCATACAAGCCAATCCGGACGAGATTTTATTATCATCAGAACCATACCCGTTTAAAGAAAAGCATATAGAGGAGCTAAAGCAAATGTGCCCCAAAGCGCGCATACGCCTGGTAGATGGTGAATTATTTAGCTGGTACGGCAGTAGGTTGCTGGGCAGTGCAGATTATTTTAAACAATTATTAAACAGCTAACATTTTTTTATAGCTAAAGAATAGAGTTATTTGTTTCACTAATATTAAAAATTGTGCATACCAAAGAACAGAAACTGGCCGCTTTCTCACGTTTGTTGGATATAATGGATGAACTACGTGAAAAGTGTCCGTGGGATATGAAGCAAACCAATGAAAGTTTGCGCCATTTAACCATTGAAGAAACCTACGAATTGAGTGATGCCATACTTAAAAACGATGTACAGGAGTTAAAGAAGGAGTTGGGTGATGTATTGCTTCACATTGTGTTTTATGCGCGTATTGGCAGTGAAACAGGAGCATATGATATAGCGGATGTATGCAATAGTTTATGCGACAAACTCATTAAAAGACATCCTCATATATACGCAGATCCTAATAATGCCGGAGAATTGGTGAAAGTGGAAAATGCCGAACAGGTAAAAGAAAACTGGGAGCAAATAAAGCTAAAAGAAGGCAACAAATCTGTTTTGAGTGGTGTAGCTAAAGGCACACCTAGCCTGGTAAAAGCACTGCGCATGCAGGAAAAAGCTGCTCAAGTTGGTTTTGACTGGCCAACGGCAAAAGAAGTATGGGCAAAAGTTGATGAGGAGTTGAATGAGTTGAAGGTAGAATTTAATCAGGATCATTTGACAGAGAAAACCGAAAAGGAGTTTGGTGATTTTCTATTTGCCTTGGTAAACCTGGCACGCAAGTTTAACATAAACCCGGATGATGCCCTTGAAAAAACCAACCAGAAGTTTATACAACGCTTTCAGTATATAGAGGAGCAAGCCAAACACATGAAAAAGTCCTTGCTTGAAATGAGCCTAGATGAGATGGATGCCTTTTGGAATGAGGCTAAAGCTAAAGGCTTATAGGAATTTTCAATTACTCTAATCTTATAATGGGTTGTAGATTTGAAGAATGAATTTTGTTAGAATTTTAACTTCACAGATTATCCTGTTTTTATTATCACAATCATTGTTTGCCCAAACCAATGATTCGCTAGGCTACGTTTATCATGAAGGTGTTTTGCATGCCGTAAAAAACAAAACTACATTAACTTTATTTGAGTTAAAGTCGATGGTTAAAAATACCCCTGCTGCCTTTGCCAATTTTAAGAAAACCAGGCGTCTAAGGAATTTAGGAACAGCGATTAACGTGGTTTCATGTGCAGCATTGTTCTATGGACTTGTAACAAATAATGATACTGAGTTTTTTATTTCTTTGGGTTTTTCTTCAGTCTTAACTTCTCTTAATATAGCACTCCTGCCTGGGCCATACAATGAAGCATTGCTGGCATGCATAAATGAGCATAATAAAAAATATAGGGTTGAAAAGAATTCGGAATAGAGAAGACTACAGCTATTTTTTTAATATTTAAAACACACAGAAAGTATATGTTTAAAAAGGATATCCAATACCAAAGTTAAAATTGGTATAATTTTTAAGCCAATCGTAATTGATGCCTTTAATAATCCATCTTTCATTTTCCGCAAAACGCGGATCATGCATTGGTAGTGCAAAATCAAACCGTACGACCAGTATTTCAAAATTAAGACGTACTCCAACACCCGCATCTATCGCAAATTCTTTATAAAATCTGTTTGAATCAAAATGCGCATTGGGTCGTTCTGCAGCTGGCTTAACATTCCAAACGTTACCAGCATCTGCAAAAAGTGCACCTTCCAACCATTTGTTATACATATTAAATCTAAAATCAACGTTAAACTCCAGTTTGAGTTCTCCGGAATAATCAAGTTGGGTGGCCGAACTGTAAGATCCAGGACCAACTGAGCGGGGGCGCCATCCTCTTAAGCTGTTCACACCACCGGCAAAAAATCGTTTTTCAAACGGAACAAAGTCAGGGGAGTTTCCATAAGGTATGGCTGCACCCAAAAATCCTCGATATACAATAGCATTGTTTTGATCAATAATATGATTGTAACGATAATCTATAGCAGTTTTTATATACTGGAAGTAGTTGATGCCAAACATGCGGTACCTTCCGTTTGCATCTTTATTGTCGCTAAATAAATCTTTTAAAAATGTAATGGTGTTGCCTCCCAATTCAATAACATCCCAACGTATCACTGTAAAATCGGTTTTAGCTATTGGCTTGTCTGTATACGTAAAGCCAAAACGGCTGCTTATAATTAGGTTATTGGCAAATAAGGTTTGCAGAAATAAATTATCCTTTTTTCTTTCCTCCAGCACATCAGATACGATATCGCTTTTGATATAACTTATCTCAAGAGGAGAAATATTATATGTAGTAAGTTTTCTGTTAAGCTGATAATTATAGCCTGTAGTTAGCACCTGTCTGCGGTATTCGGTGTTAATTTCATAAATACCCGAAACGCTTATTGAAGTTTTATTACTCAAAAATCCAATTTTCCTATCAAATGATGGAAAGAAAAGCGTTCTTGGCATAATAATACTTGTGGTTATACTTTGTTCAGTGCTGTTAAAAAAACCGGCTGTTTTTACTTGGCCCTGAGCCTCTATTGAACCGCGGTAAGTGAGTTGAAGTATTTCTGCATTCTTAAAAACATTTCTGTCCATAAATTGAGCCAATAGCGCAATGCCATAGTTTCTACCCTGATTGGCAACGGTATTGTTTTGGTCTGAGGTTAACGCTTGTGGTTCTACTGTAAAATCATATTTACCGCTGGGTATTAATCTGGTGTAGTAATTAACAAAGCCACTGTCGTTTCTTTCAAACGTTCTGGGTTGAATATTGATGAATCTGAAAACCCCTAAATCGGCTAAACGGCCATAACTGCGGTTTAAATTATCCTGCTTAAACAGCGCACCTTTATCAAAAAAAATGTTTCTATCCAAAACCTCAGGATTTAATCTGTAGCCGTTAGGTTCATAATAAAACCGTTTTGTTTTTACCGAGTCGCTTGGTGGCAATGTTTTTCCGCTAATACTTCTTTCTATTTCAAGGGTTACATCATTTACGTAATATTTTTTGTGGCTATGCACATCACCGGGGTTTTGAATATTTAAACCTACACTCACATAATTATCAGGGAAGGCAGTATCAATGTCAAAATCAATAAAATCTTTACTCATGGTAAAATATCCGTGATTTCTCAGCAAATTTACAATACGCTCCTGCTCCTTATACAAATTATCATGATCAAGGCCGCGCCCGGTCACTATGAAAGATTGTTCCATATGCTCTTTTACCAACTTATTTATTTCCTTATCGGCAATATGAAGATTGTAAGGACCAAATTTGTATTGTATATTTTTAATAACATGATAGGTTACTATGGCTTGTTTTTTTACATTGGTTTCAACCTCATAAGTTACTTCTGAATAATAATAACCTTTGCTTTTCATGTAGTTGGCCATTCGTTTGGTGGTTTGCTGGGCATAGGAAGAGTCTAGCAGTACAGCTTGTTCGCCAAGTTTATCTCGTAAAAATCTGCGATAGCCATTATTCTTGCCCTTATTACCTTTGAGATAGAAATATGGCTTGGTACGAAATACAAAAAACAACTTGCTATTGGGTTTTTGCCGATATAAACCTTCTAAATCTCGAACGGTTTCTTTTTTATATGGTTTTTCTATCTCAACTTTGTTTTTTATTAGGAGATATTGGTTAGGTGGTAGTTTCTTGCTTATGCTGCAGGATTGCATAAAAGCAGCGGCAAACAGCAAGAGCCAATGTCTTAACTTCAAGGATGAATATATGTTAACCAAATCAACCATTAAACTGGTTCAGTCATTACAGGATAAAAAACACCGCAAGGAGCAATCTTTATTTGTGGCCGAAGGGGAGAAGATTGTTTCAGAAGTGCTTGCCTCAAAAATAAAGGTAAAAACGCTATTTGCAACCTCCTTGTGGCTGCAGAACAACTCAATAAATGTGCATAAAGCAATTGAGTGTATAGTGGTTGATGAAAAACAGATGAAACAGCTTTCTGCCCAGTCTTCGCCACCTCAGGTTCTTGCCGTTTGTATGATTGAACAGGTAGAGCTTCCCTTAACCATTAAAGGCATCACGCTTTTGCTTGATACTATTCAGGATCCGGGCAATATGGGTACCATAATGCGAATTGCCGATTGGTATGGCATAACCCGGATAATTTGCAGTGAAAGCTGTGCCGATGTTTACAACCCGAAGGTTATTCAGGCAAGCATGGGTTCTTTCACACGCGTAGCTGTATGCTATGCGCGTATTTCTGATTTTATAAAACTGCATGCCACTATTCCTGTTTATGGGGCTATGCTTCAGGGTAAATCAATTTATGATGTTTCATTTAAGCCTGATTGTATGTTATTAATAGGGAATGAAGGCCACGGAATAAGCAACGAATTGCTTCCCTTAATAACTTATCCTATTTGCATACCGAAAAGAGGAGGAGCCGAATCGCTAAATGCAGCTGTAGCTGCTGCCATTATTTGTGATACTTGGGCAAGGTCGGTTGCCTAAAAAACAGTACCATACAAAACAATATAACAACAATACCAATCCATTGCGACTGGCTTAAAGGCCCCCAGTATCCTCGGCCATCATCACCGCGAATAAATTCGGTAAAAAAGCGCCCAGTGCTATAAACAATGCCATAAATAAGCATATATTTTCCGGTTAATGCCTTGTTCTTCTTTGCCAACAGTATTAGCAATAGGCAGCCAAAAATAATTGCTGCATCGATAAGTTGAACCGGATAAAGTGAAACATGCAATGGAGCTATAGATTTACTATTGGTATAGATGACGCCCACAGATGGGTTACATGAAATTCCATAACAGCAACCTGCAAGAAAACAGCCTACTTTCCCAAACCCATGAACAATAGCAACCGTTACTGCCAGTATATCTAACATGGCATCCGGCTTCAATTTGTTTAACTTAAAAAACACAAGCAAGCCGGCAATAGAAAAAATAAATGAACCATAAAACACAAAACCACTTCCATTAATTTCAAACATTTTAGCAGGGTTTTGCATGTAATAGTCCCAAGATGCAATCCAAAGAAATACCTTACCACCCAGATAGGACGCTACAAAAATAAGCATAGCCATCTGTGCAGCCTTATCAGAGCTTAGGTTATACAAATTACCTTCACGCAGCAGATATAGATAACCCAAAAAAGCACCAAGCATAATGCAAAAACCATAGCCATATACCGTAAAACTGCCAAAATGAAATAATTCAGGGTACATATTTTCTTTTTTAGCAACTAACAAAAATTATTGCATTTTTGCTTTATGACAGATCAGATTAATTCCATTCATTCAAGCAAGGCACCTGAACCGGTTGGTTTGTATCCGCATGCCAAAAGAGTAGGCCAACTGCTATTTTTATCTGGCGTAGGACCCAGAGAAAGAGGTACCAAAATAATTCCAGGTGTAACGCTCAATGAAAAGGGCGAAATACTGAGTTATGATATTGCCACTCAATGCCATTCTGTATTCAATAATATTAAAATGATTTTGGAGGAGAGCGGAAGCGATTGGGATAGTATTGTTGACGTAACAGTATTTTTGACCAATATGAAGGATGATTTTCCTGTGTACAATAAGATTTGGGCTGAGTATTTTGGAAAAAACCCGCCATGCAGAACAACAATTGAAATCAATTGCCTTCCTACGCCAATTGCTATTGAGCTTAAAGTAATTGCAACTATTAAATGAAGTGAATTTCTATAAAACTGTTTTCGCTGAAAACACGAAAAAGCCTAAGGCCTGGTATTTATTATAATATAGTATAACATTTCTCTTCTCTTGCGAAAAGAAATTTTCTACAAAATGAAGTGGTTTCAGGAAATCATTTAAAGGAGTTTGCGCAGATAAATTTATTTCAGGAAACTTCTCCCATTAATTCCTCCCTATTTATCCATCGCCATTCACCCGGTTTAAGGTTTTGAAGTTGCAGGTGTGCAAATGAAATGCGTTTCAGTTGAGTTACCTTATAGCCCAGTTTGTGGCACATGCGCCTAATCTGTCGGTTCATGCCTTGTTTAAGTTCTATTTGCCAAGTGTTTTTATCAATCCTTTGGGTGCTGCAGGGCAAGGTTTGTTTGCCCAAAATCATTACGCCATTCTGCAAACGCTTCAAGTCTTCATCTGCAATAGGTGGCTCTGTGCTTACCACATATACTTTTGAAACCTTGTTTTGGGGGGCCAGCATTTTGTCGTGTATGTGGCCATCATTGGTTAGTAATAACAAACCTTCTGATGCCTTATCCAGCCGGCCAACATAAAATAAATCTTTGAGTTCATTGGGCAGATAATGACTAATAGCATCCGCATTGTCGGTTTTAAAAGTGCACTCTACACCAATAGGCTTATACCAGCAGGCATACTTCCATTCATTTTCAGGCCAGATACATTTTCCGTTGTACAATACACGGTCATAAAACGAATAAAGTAAATTGCTTAATACCGTTGACCCATTAACCTGCACCTTGCCTCCCGTAATAGCTGCTAAGGCTTGCTTATTACTAAGGCCTGCCTTGTGCACCAGCAAGTATTTTATGCGGTTGCGAAAACTCAATTATTACTCAAAGTTAAAATCACGTAGCAAGCCCATCAATTCCCAAATACCGGTTTTGGAATTAAAAATCAGGTAATCGTAGCTGCCATCGGGTAAATATGTCTCCGGGTGTCCGTAATCCTGAGGCCTCGGAGGAACAACGGATTCAATAATCAGGTACTTTTTCTTTGGAACATATTTGAGCGTTTGTGTGGCACTATTGCTAAACTCATAAATAAGGCGTGCGTAAGGTTTTTTCTTTTGCAAATCAAACACAGGCTTGCCAAAGAGTGGTTTGTTCTTTTCAAAATAGAGAAAATCAACCACCTTTTTGTTGCTCATTTTTGTATGGCCGTTCCAACCAAGCAGGGTGTAGTAGGTTTGTTTTTTATATTCAACAGGAATTATGCTGTAGTAGTTGGCCCCAAACCAAAAGTCGGCCCCAACGGTCGTATCAAGCGGATTTTTTATTTGGCTACTGCGGTCAATCAGTGGGTAAAAGGGCTTGAGTCCAGCGGTATCTTTAATAGTTTTGATGTATTCCGGATTTAGCTGCACCACACCGTAGTAATGAAAAGTTTCATCGGTGAGAACAATATTCCAGGTGAAAACACGAAAATGGTTATCAGGTGAGTAGATGCATGACATTACTTTTACCGAATCAAATTTGAAATAATAAGAGTTGCGAATACGCAGTGCTCTTCCAAGGGTTATCAGAAAATTGCGACCACTCATCAGCCGTTGTTTTTCATCAAGCGACTGTATCATGCTTTGGCCAAGGCCTTCTAGCCGTATCTGTGCATCTGATAGCGTATCAAGTGTAAGTGAATCCAACTGTTGGGCACGCACATGCAGTGAGCACATGCAAAGAAAAAGCAACAAGTATTTCATAGGGCAATAATAACAAACTGCCGCTAGTAATTACCTACGCACATTCAACAAGTGTGAACAGCGATTTATTTGTTTGGAAATAGGAATAGAAACTTATACTTTTTTAAGCACAATTGCAGAAGCACCGCCACCACCGTTGCAAATTCCGGTAACACCAATATTGCCGCCTTCTTTCTGTAAAATATTGGCAAGTGTACCTACAATTCGGCAGCCGCTGTTTCCAATGGCATGGCCCAAAGCAATGGCACCTCCCCAAACATTTACTTTCTTATCATCCAAGCCCATCATGCGATTATTGATGATGCCAACTACTGCAAACGCTTCATTCAGTTCATAATAATCAACATCTTTATGCTCAATACCGGCCATTTTAAGCGCCTTTGGCACTGCAAGAGATGGAGCAGTGGTAAACCATTCAGGAGCATGTGCAGCATCTGCAAATCCTATTATTTGTGCAAGGGGTTTTAATCCAAGTTCTTTTACTTTTTCGCCACTCATCAGCACCACAGCAGATGCTCCATCGTTTAGAGGTGATGCGTTTGCCGCGGTTATTGTTCCGGCTTTATCAAACACCGGTTTAAGTGTTTTCATTTTTTCAAAATTGCCTTTGGTGTATTGCTCATCGGCATTTACCACAATCGGGTCTTTGCCGCGTTGCTCAATGCTAACCGGCACAATTTCATCCGCAAAGGCATTTTTTGCATAAGCAGCCTGAGCACGTTTGTAAGATTCAATGGCAAAGGCATCCTGCTCTTCTCTGCTAATATTATGTTCTTTGGCGCAAAGCTCGCCTGCGCTGCCCATATGAAAATCTTTGTATACATCCCACAAGCCGTCCTTTATCAGTCCATCTGTAATTTGTCCGTGTCCTAGCCTGTATCCGTTGCGGGCTTTATCTAAATAATAAGGTACATTGCTCATGCTTTCCATACCACCGCAAACCACTACATCATTGACACCCAGCATTACACTTTGAGCACCCATGATAATGGCCTTTGAACCGGAGGCACAAACTTTGTTTACTGTTGTGGCAGGCACGGTATTGGGTATGCCAGCATAAATCATGGCCTGTGTGGCAGGTGCCTGACCTAAGCCTGCAGAAATAACATTACCCATAAATACTTCTTCTACCATCTCCGGTTTAATGCCGGCACGCTCAAGGGCTCCTTTAATGGCTATTGAACCTAATTTTATGGCGCTAAGGGAAGAAAGGCTTCCGCCAAAACCGCCTACCGGTGTGCGTGCAAATGATACGATAAATACTTCTTTCATCGGTTAGTTTTTTAAAGTCGGGCAAATGTAGTTATTTCCATTATAGTTGGATAACATTTTACAACAAATAGATTTGCTGCAGTGAAAGCGCCTCTAAATAATGAACCTAGCATACCATGGCTATATGCTTTGGCCTTAGCAGCTACTGCCATGCTTTTTCAAGGCTATCAGTTTAATACAGGAGACCAAGCAGAGCATCTGCCTCAGGTTTACAGGCTTTTTGATCCTGAACTGTTTCATGGCGATTTCTTTCTTACACTATACGATCAAACATTTACCGTTAGGGCTTATTGGGTTTGGTTGGTATATTGTTTTTCTGTTGTTTTTGGTGTTAAAGTATCGTGTTTCATGCTGCACTTGTTTTGTTTGTGGCTCATTTCATACTGTTGGATTAATATCGGGCGCTACCTCACAGGTTATGTTGCCGCGGGTATATTAGGCACTTTTCTTTCCCTAACTATTTTTAATGCATTTACCGTTGGCGGAAATACCCTGGCAGGTCCGCTTTTTATTGGCAGCTTACCTGCTGAGTCTTTGGCATCGCTAGGAGTTTGGTATTACCTGCAGCAAAAGTACAGCAGGGCTTTTATTTGGTTGGGTTTGGCTACTTGGTTTCAGGCATTGGTAGGTTTGCAATGGTTTGTAATACTTTGTTTAACAAATCTTAAAGAATTTAAACTGCAGCATATAAAACAAATAGTAATTTATGGTTTGCTTTATTTGGTGGCGGCTGCACCAATGCTCGCACCTATATTGGCTAAGCAATTCTTAGCAGTACAGGAATACGATAAAGCCATGTATTACCAGCTATTGTATGTAAACAGAAACTTCCTGCATTATTTACCATCCCTTTTTCCTCAGGTAGATTATTTTAAGTTAGGCCTATTGATAACTTTATGCTTTGTTTTACTTAAAACCAACAAAGCATTTGTGCTGCACACTTGCAAACGCTGGATCATTATCATCATTGGAGGTTGCTTGTTGTACGCGCTATTATTAGAAAATGCGCAGGTAATGGGTATTGGAAAATTGCAGTGGTTTAAAACCACAGTTTGGCTAAATATGTGTTGCAACTTTATTATGGCATCAGCTATTGTGCAAAGCAGGTGGTTTAAACAAACTTGGATAGAAAGCAAATCTTTTAAAGCATTAACTGCAGTATTTGCGTTTGCTTGTTTTTTATTTATTCTCACTTCCGGTTATTTCCCATCAGATAAATTAAATAAACGCTATGCCGTATGGAACAACCCATCAACGGATTTGCAACTGATGCATGCATGGATAAACAACCAGTTGCCAAAAGAGGCTTTGGTACTAGTGCCACCTGATGATGATGCCTTTGCCTGCGAGGCCAAGCGTCCAACACCTGCAAATTTTAAAGCCGTGGTGCATGAGCCCTTTTATTTTATGGCCTGGAAAAAAAGTATGGAAACATATTACAATATAAATTTTAGTACCATGCCTTATCAATCGGTTTTGCCTGCTGCAAAAGAAAACTATGGCAAGATTATGCCTTTACCGGAGGCTAATAAAGCAAGCTATCGTTTAGATGATACCGGCAATTGTGATTTTATTTTGCAACTTGGACCCCGTATACACCAACAAGGGAAATGGATATTAACCGAAATCAGATAAACCGCTCCTTCTTTTATGGCGACCTTCTTTTTGAAACCATCAGAATAAAGGAAGGCCTGCCTATGTATTTGCATTTGCATGTTGCACGTTTAAACAGAGGCGCAAAGCTG
>JBILGC010000019.1:0-32955 GCA_044351265.1 Bacteroidia bacterium | reverse complement strand
CAATACCCAATGCAATAAAAAGAAAGTTTTTAAGCATTGAATGTGTGCTTAGTAGCATAAAATATAAACCAATATCTACAATGGTTAAGGCAAACAGAATCCAGAATGTTTTCCAGATTTGTTGCTTCATATTGGAAGGTGTTTCAGTGTGTTCTAAGTGTTCTGAGTGTTCCATTTTAATATAAGTTTTGTAGTGTGTGTTTAATTTAAATATTAAATAAGGTAGAAAAAAGTAAATACAAATACCCAAACCAAGTCTACAAAGTGCCAGTATAAACCAACTTTTTCAACCATTTCATAATGACCTCTTTTTTCATAGGTACCTGCCAATACATTAATGTATATAATGACATTAAGTACTACGCCTGAAAAAACGTGAAAACCATGAAATCCCGTAACAATAAAGAATAGCGCAGCAAAAGCTGTGGGGCCAAAAGGATTGCCATGCAATGTTGCACCTTCCGTAATAAACTGAGTCCATTCCCATGCTTGACAGCCAAGGAAGGCTGCACCGCCAAGAATGGTTAGCACCATATAATTTGCCACCTCTTTTTTAGCCATTCTGTGGCCTGCTTCAACAGCAAGCACCATTGTAACTGAGCTAAAAATGAGCACAAATGTCATTAAACTTACAAAGAACAATGGCAAATGTATGCCATGAAGAAAAGGGAAGTGGTTAAATACCAATTCAGGCAGAGGCCAGTGCTCAGTGGAGAATAACCCCGAGTGCTGCATCTCTTCAACAAACTGATCAGATACATGCGACATAGGTTTCACAATCTCGTTGGGTTGAGAAGAAGGGAAACTATAGCGTATGAAGCCGTATGCAGTTAGCAAGGATGAAAAGGTAAATGCATCTGACAATAAGAAAATCCACATCATCAGTTTACCATAGCTAACACTGAAAGGAGATTTTCCGCCTCCCCAAATGTTTTGTTTGCCTGTAGTTAGTGTAGTTGAGTTTGCCATATTGGTTTGTTGTTCTTGTTTATCTGTTTAACTGAAAAAATACAAAAAGGTATACCCAAAGAATGCCTAGAAAATGCCAGTATGTATTACATAGATTAATGGTAAGCAGGCTTTTCTTGTGCACGTTTAATCTTAAGGATTTAATGAATGTTACCAGCACGAAAATCACCCCGCCAACCATGTGCATTAAGTGCATGAAAGAAATGATATATACAAAGGATTCTGACGGATTACCGGTAAAGTAAACATTGTTCTGCACCAACTGGCCATACGCAAACCATTGGCATATACCAAAACAAATTCCTAAAGCAAGTGTGATGCCTAAAGCTATTTTAATTTGACCAAGCTCGTCTTTTTTTGCTGCCATATATGCCCACTGCATAAAAACAGAACTTAATGCTATAATAATAGTACTTGTAGTAAATAACGATGGCAGTTCATATACACGCCAATTGCCCTCACCATGCCTTACAATATAAGCACTAGTGAATCCGGCAAACAGCATGACGCTTGCCACAATGAGTAACCACAATACAAATTTCTTTGGGTTAATTACGTATTCAGGTTCTTGGTGTGGTTTGACTGATTTTATGCTTTGTGTCATCATATCTTATCTATTAAATAAGCAATTTGAACCAGCGGTAAATATATGAAGGAAGCAAACATGAGCTTCCTAGCATCTGCATTTTCGCAGGAGCGATAAAGTTTTAAAGCATACCAGATAAGCATACCAGCGCCCGCAATGCTAAACAACGCAGACACAGAACCTGTGTATCCTTCAACAAATGGAAGCAATCCAATAGGAAGTAGCATTGAAGTAAAAACGAGAACTTGGAATGCACTTTTTTTGTTTCTGCCATACACCGGTAGCATTTTAAAACCTGCTCTCTTGTAATCATCATCCAGTATCCATGCTATACTCCAGAAGTGAGGGAATTGCCAGAAAAACTGAACTCCAAAGAATATTATGGCTTCAGTTGTGATGCTTCCGGTAAAAGCTACCCAACCTAAAAGAGGAGGGAAAGCTCCTGGAAATGCACCAACGAAAACGGATATGGGTGATACCCTTTTTAAAGGAGTATATATAAATGCATAGCTAACCAGCGATGCTAGAGAAAGCCAACCGCATAGTGGATTGAGAAAAGCAGCAATCAGATAAACTCCGGAAATACCCATAATTAAACTTGCTAAACTGGCCTCAGTACTGCTCATACGTTTGGTTGCAACCGGACGGTTTGCCGTTCGCACCATTAATTTATCAAAATCTTTTTCAATGATTTGATTAATTCCATTAGATGCACCAACTACCAATGTTCCGCCTAGTGCAAGAATCATTACTTCAAACCAGTTGATTGTGCTTCCGGTTGATGCAGTCAAATACGTAATAACCGCAGAAAATACCACCAAAAAAGTTAGTCGTGTTTTTATTAACTGGTTATAGTCAGTTACCTTTTGCTTTAACAAAGAGATACCTGATATCCATTCGTTTTTTTCTGCTATTGTTCTTGCTTCGTTCATCTATTTACCCTTTGTTCAGGGTTTGTGTTTTTGAGAATAATAATATCGTAACAAACAATTGTGCTCCTGCAATCAGGCTCCCAACAAATAGATGCAAACTCTGCACCATTTTAGGGAATCCCAAATTATCTAATACCTTACCACTTAAAATTTGCATTGCTACCAAAATGATAGTAGACAGTGCTAACCTGTAAATTAATGAAGATGAATCAAAATTCTCTTTAAACTTCTTAATCATCCACATCGTTAAAACCAGGCTCACAATGGAAAATGTTCTATGAAAAGAAAAAATTTTACCCAAGGCTTGGATCCAGTATTCGCGGTTTTGTTCGCCCATAATCAAAGCAACTGAGTCTATGTTTTCGCGCACCTGCGTTCCGCTTATAGTTTGGATGGCTGAAACAGATAGAATCAGAAGCATTAAAGGTTTTAATGCAGCATCAGCTTTTAGTTGCACAACCGTAAAATTCTGAGAGCGGGTTATGGTATAGATTAATAGCCCAACTATTACCAGTGCAATTAGCATATGAATGGATACCATCCAGTGGGCCAAATTGGAACTTACAACTTTTGAACCTATCCAACCCTGAAACCCAACTAACAGAAACGCTGCGAAACTTAACCAAAAAATACTTTTGTCTTTTTTCAGGTAAGGTATGGCAAAGAACACTGTAAGAAAGATAAAAAAACCTATGAGTACGCCAATCAATCTGTTCACATATTCCGTCCAGGTTTTATACACGTCAAAGTCTGCTATCTCATGGCCTTCAACGCGAAATCTATCTTTATAATCGGCTGGCAGTTGGCTTACATCAGTAGGGGGAACCCACGTGCCAAAACACTTTGGCCAATCGGGGCAACCCATACCGGAGCCTGTGCTGCGAACCAAACCACCAACAAAAATCAGAATAAAAACAGAGGCTATGGTTAGAATACCGAAACGTCTGAATCTTCTTTCTGATTTTTCCGATAGTTCATTCATATTATGATCTGGCTAGTCCGAACAGGCGTTTCAAAGCAGCAAACATCACCACTTCTTGTTTAGCAGCGGGTGCGCTTGTGCGTGAAGGTTCGAATTTAGCCGGATCCGGATCCTGCATTTCATCCACTTGTCCTTCATCAGGAACATTTTGCGGAATAAAATCATCAGTTGCTCCGGGTTTGCTGTAATCATATGCCCAGCGGTAAACATGAGGTATTTCACCGGGCCAGTTTCCATGCAAATGTTTAACAGGTGCTGTCCACTCAAGTGTATTGGATTTCCATGGGTTTTGAGGTGCACGCTTACCTTTAAAAATACTGTAGAAGAAATTGAATAAGAAGATGAGTTGAGCAAAACCACCTAAAAGTGCAGCAATGGTTATAAATTGATTCATGTCTACAAAAACATTGAATTGATCATATGCGGTATTCGCATAATATCTACGAGGTACACCTGCCAAGCCCATAAAATGCATTGGGAAAAATACGCAGTAGGCTGAAATAAATGTTAACCAGAAATGGATATAACCCAATCCTTCATTCATCATTTTACCAAATAGTTTAGAATACCAATGATAAATTCCACTCATCATACCAAAAATTGCTGCACTACCCATTACCAAGTGAAAGTGTGCAACAACAAAGTAGGTATCATGCAGGTTAATGTCCAACGCAGCATTGCCCAGATAGATACCTGTTAAACCACCGGAGATAAAGAAGGATACTAGGCCGATAGCAAACAGCATGGCCGGTGTGAGTTGCAAATTACCTTTCCATAGTGTTGCCAGATAGTTAAAAGTTTTTACTGCTGATGGTACAGCAATAATCAAAGTACCTAACATAAACACAGATCCAAGGAAAGGATTCATGCCAGTTAAGAACATGTGGTGACCCCATACAATAAATGAAAGGAAACCAATAGCCAGAATAGAACCAATCATAGCACGGTAACCAAAAATTGGCTTACGTGAGTTGGTTGCAATTACTTCAGAGGTTATACCTAGGGCGGGCAATAAAATGATGTAAACTTCAGGGTGACCAAGGAACCAGAATAAGTGTTGGAAAAGAATTGGTGAACCACCGGTTCTTTCAATACCACCTGCTAAATCAGCAGGAATATCTGCTAAGTAGAAAGATGTTCCAAAGCTGCGGTCCATCAGTAGAAGCAACGAACCACCTAATAGTACAGGGAAAGAAAGTAAACCCAATACAGCTGTAATTAAAAATGCCCAGATAGTAAGCGGAAGACGGGTCATTTTCATTCCCTTGGTGCGCATGTTCAATACGGTTGTGATGTAGTTGATACCGCCAAGCAATGCAGAAGCAATGAACAGAATCATTGCTACTAGCCAAAGGGTCATACCGTCACCTGATCCAGGAACAGCTTTAGGCAAAGCGGATAAGGGAGGATAAACTGTCCAACCGGCTGATGCGGGTCCGTTTTCAACAAATAATGAAAAAGTTAATACACAAGAAGAAAGGAAGAAGAACCAATACGAAAGCATATTAAGGAATGGAGAAGCCATGTCTCTTGCTCCTACCTGAAGTGGGATAAGCAGATTAGAGAAAGTACCACTTAATCCGGCAGTTAATACATAGAACACCATGATGGTTCCGTGGATAGTGATAAGAGCCAGATAAAAATTCGGATCTAGCTTGCCATCTTTACCCCAATGACCAATAATACTTTCCAGGAATGGGAACTTCATATCGGGGTAAGCCAATTGAAGACGGAAAATTAGCGACATAGCCATTCCCAATGTTCCCATAATGATTCCGGTAATCAAGAATTGTTTAGCAATCATTTTATGATCCATGCTAAAAACATACTTCGAAATGAAGCTTTCCTGATGATGACCATGATGAGCATCATGGCTGTGGTCATCGTGATGTGAATGCGTATTGCTCATACTTTTAATTATAATTATTTCTTAACTGTTAATGATTATTTGCTAGCTAATGTTTTGTTATTTTTTGCAGGAATTAGCACCTGTGTTTGTGTAGAAGTTGTATCGGCATCAGGAGCAGCGTTTTGCACAAATTTTGCTTGGCCGCTCATCCATTTCTCATAATCGCTTGCTGTGTGCACGATAACCTTCATTTTCATGCGGTAGTGTGCGCCACCGCATATTTTGTTACAAAGTAGGATGTAGTCAAACGTAGGATCATTTAGTTTGCTGCGCATGTCAGCAGTTGTGATGGTAGGTGTGAACGCAAACTGGGTAGGCAAGCCTGGAACCACATTCATTTGCACGCGGAAGTGAGGCAGATAAGCAGAGTGTATCACATCTTTTGCTCTGAATTTAAGCATCACAGGCTGATCAACTTTTAAGTGAAGCTCATTTGTAACAACATCATCCATCGCTTTCGGATCTTTGGGGTCAACACCAAGGGCATTTACTTTTCCTATTTCACGGAAATCATGTTTGCCCAACACATTATCAGCACCTGCATAACGAGCATTCCAGCCAAACTGATAACCATAAACTTCAATCAACTGCGCCTTCTCATCTTTGTGATACATGATATCATTCCATGTTTTCAAACCACGAATAACCAATACGGTTAGTACAATGGCAGGAATAACTGTCCAAATAAGTTCGAGTTTATGATTGTCAGGGAAATATAAAGCTTTGCGATTTTTACTGTGTTTATATTTAAAAAGATACCAGAAAAGCAAGATCTGGGTGATGATGAATACCACTAAAGTTAGGTAGAAAGTGATATTGAACATGTTGTCATACTCATTACTATGAGCAGATGCACCATCATAACTATTCACAGTAAGTTTAGTATGGGCTGCAAATTCCCAAATTACCGCACCCATGCCGGCAATAAGGAATAGAAGTGCCATTTTAGAGTTAATGCTGTTCCAATTGATAACCGGTTTTCCTTGTATTTGACCAACCAAACCAAGAATATCAAGCACCAAAGCAATAACCATGAATAACAGTACTGAGATGATAATTAGTAGCCAGTTAATTTTGCCCCTCATACTTGCGCTAACCTCTGCAGGAGCAGATCCTTCAGCAGAAACAGATGTGCCAGATGAAGCAGTTGTTGCAGTTGCAGCAGGTTTTTCACTTTCGGCTTTAATGTATGCAATAATTGATTTTATTTGATTGTCATTTAAGTTTTCAAAAGCAGTCATCAATGCTTCGTTGTTCTCTTTATAAATTTGCACGGCAATAGGGTCACCGGCTTTAACCATTTTTTGCGAATTTTTAATCCAGCTAATCAGCCATTTTTCTTCTCTGCGTTTATGAACATCTTTTAGCGCAGGGCCAACTACTTTTTCATTAATAGCATGGCATGAGGTGCAATTGGCATTGAATAATTGAGCGCCTTCTTCTGCGGTTTGGGCGAATCCTGAATTAAAAAACAGAATGGTTGCAAAAAGAGCTAAAGCGCGTAAAACGTTTGTAATGATTTTCATTGTGCTTGTTTTTGAAAGAATGGGTCTTTTTTCAGCCTGCGAATCTATATTTTTTTATTGTAGTTCAATAGCGGCAACGATTTTTTTGTCCACTATTTATAATGAATAAAAAAAATTGGATACAGACTAAAGCAATAAGGTTGCTCAACTATTTCTTAGGTGCTGCATTAGAGGGTTTTATGGTTGTAGCAGGCTTAGGGGTATAGATTTTGGCAGTGCCCGTGTCTACCTCAGTTTCTGAAGTGTTTATGGTAGGTTCAGGCAGAGTTAATCCGGTTTCCCAAACGCTTACGCCAAAGTCAGCACCTTCTCTTATCATATTGGCTGCAAGAAGCTTATTAGTACTTTTACTAAACTTAATATCCCGAACATAATTACCCGTACCTTCAGCAGAGGCTAATAGTTTTCCGGTAGAAACTTCCCATACTTTAATACTGCCATCGTTGCAACCTGTAAAAGCATAGTTGCCGTCTTCACTCAAGGCTACTGCTGTTACCTTCCAACAATCTACAGGCAATTTTCTCATTTCTTTCCCAGTTTTTAAATCCCAAAGTCGGGCACTTTTATCATTAGAGCCGCTAATCATTATGGTACCGCTTATGTTGATGTCAATGGCATTCACTATATCCGTGTGTCCATCAAATGTTCTTGTTATGGTATTGCTTTGCAAACTAATGGCTCTTATTTTTGGTTCTGCACCTGCTACAATAAGTTGACGATTATCTTGGGGATTTAGGGCTATTGCATTAACAGAACTGGTGGTATTGATTACTCTTAATTTCTTGCCTGATGCTAACTCCCACATCACAATATTGCGGTCATCGCTACCTGAAAGCAAATATTTGCGGCTATAATCAAAAAGCAAAGTATTGATATTGCCGTTATGTCCTTCAAGAACCTTTATTAACTTATAAGTTGAATCCCATATTCGAACTGAATGGTCATTGGATCCGCTTGCTAACAAGCCACCATCGCGACTATATTTAATTGCAGTTACAGGAGCCAGATGGGCCTCAAAAGATTTAATGAGATTAAAGGTAGAATCATCCTTATATATATTTATTTTTTTATCCCAAGAACCTGTGGCAATTTGCCCTCTTGCTGATATGCTGATGGCATCCACATCATTGCTATGGCTGGGTAGAATGGCTTTGGAACTCGTAAGTTTTTTTTGAGCACTTACCAAAAATGGTAAAAGTAAGATAATAAAAATGAGATTTTTCATATCAAAATCAGATTATTTTTTGTCGTTCAAACTTTGAAAAAAAAATTTAACATTCCAAAGTAATTCGGGATAGTTCCTTAATTTTGACGGTTCATTTCAGATGCCATGAAAAAGAAAACATCAATCCTTATTTTTGCATATTGTCTGTTGGTGCAATTGCATGCCCAAGAATCAGTAGCACCGGAAAAAACAACCTATCTGGGTTTTGGTACCGGGTTAAATAACAATTGCGGTTTAATTGGTTTAAATCTTGAGCAATTTGTAGCCGAGCGCTTTTCTTTTATTGGAGCCGCAGGTATTGGCTCGTGGGGAAATAAAATAGCCATTGGTACAAGGTATTATTTAAACGGAAAAACAGGTAAGGCCTTAGGGATTTCATACAGCAGTGCCACTGGTTTAAATAATTTTGAACCGGACAACGTAAAAATCATTCAGAATGGCCAGGAGGTGGATTCTAAAGCCAAGTTTAATCTTTTACCTGTTCAGCAAATAAATGTAACTTGGATAAGAACGTGGCAGGTTGGTAAAACCAATCGCATGGGAATTGAGTTGGGCTATTCCATTAATATAAGCGGTGAGGATAATGTTTCCGGACAAGATGCACCAAAATTAACCGATGAGTCAAGTGATAATTTTAACATTCTTCAGCCGGGAGGGTTAATCTTTGGCTTTAGCTTCAATTTTGGACTTTAGTTGCTATTTCTAATGCCTATAACAAATGATTGGCTAAATTGGCCAATTCAGAGCGTTCTCCTTTTTCAAGTGTAATATGTGCATATAGTGGATTATCCTTTATCCGATCTATCAAATAGGAGAGACCGTTTGATTGCGCATCCAGATAAGGGGTGTCTATTTGAAATATATCTCCTGTAAATACAATCTTACTTCCTTCGCCTGCGCGTGTGATTATTGTTTTTACTTCAAGAGGAGTAAGGTTTTGCGCTTCGTCTATAATAAACAGGATGTTTGATAAGCTTCGCCCGCGGATGTAGGCAAGTGGTGTAACAAGGAGTTTTTCCTGGTTAACCATATCGGTTATTTTCTGATATTCTTTATCGGTTTCCTTCCATTGGTTTTGAATCAACTTTAAATTATCCCACAATGGCTCCATGTAAGGATTAATTTTTGATTTGATATCTCCCGGCAAATAACCAATGTCTTTATTACTTAAAGGTACAATAGGCCTCGCCAAGTAAATTTGTCTGAAGTTTTGTTTTTGCTCCATTCCGGCTGCAAGAGCAAGCAATGTTTTACCTGTACCTGCCACACCCTGAATTGTAACCAGCTGAATATTTGGGTTAAGCACAGCATGCATGGCAAATGTTTGCTCTGCATTGCGTGGTTTAATGCCATATGCGTTTCGCTTATCTACCTTTTCAATGCTTTCATTTTGCGGATTGTAGGTACATAATACCGAGGTCTTATTATTCTTTAGTATAAAGTAGTGATTGGCTGATGGCTTTTCATCAAATAATAAATCATATGAAATAAAACCATCGGCATAAATCATGTCAATAATGGATTGTTTCACACCCTCCGTTATTGTTTTGCCGGTATGCAGCGTATCCAGATTTTTTATCTTACCGGTTTCATAATCTTCTGCTGCCAAGTTAAGTGATTTGGCTTTAAGCCTAAGGTTAACATCTTTTGTTACCAGAACCACTTTACGAGTACTTTCCTTCTCTGAAAGGGCAAGTGCTGCATTCAGAATACGATGGTCTGCCTTGCGTTCACCAAAAACAATCTGTGCATCCACACTTGATTTGTCTCCCATCAGTACTTTGAAGCGCCCGCGTCCTCTGCCGTTTATCGGAATCCAATCGGTGAGCGTATATTCTCCGGAGAGTTTATCCAGGTTTCTTATAAATTCTCTTGCTTCAAAATTGATGGTGTCATTGCCTTTTTTAAAATTATCCAGTTCTTCTAAAACAGTAATGGGTATTGCTACATCATGCTCCTGAAAATTATGAATAGAATTGTGATCGTATAAAATAACAGAAGTGTCTAATACGAAAATTTTTCGCTCGATCTTTTTTGCCATAGTTATGGTTTAAGGGGTAGAACAACATCAAAAATCATCTACACCAAAATTGATTATTGAATGGTAATTCCAATATTAAAGTTGTAAACAGCTGTGGAGAATAATTTGGCTCGCTTTGGTGTCTGTGTTTTTAAGAAAGTATCTTATAATTGAACGATGAAATGGATGTTGGAATATAGTGTTCCGCAGTTAAAGAAAAAAATCAACTACAGCAATTCTATTTTGCTCTCCGGGTCATGCTTTGCTGAGCAGATGGGCAATAAACTAAGTCAGCACAGGTTCCATATTTCTGCTAATGCACATGGCATTCTATACAATCCTTTGAGCATAGCAGGTGGAATGACCGATTTGCTTCAGGAAAAGACTTATAGTATTGCAGATTTAACAGAAGGAAACGGGTTGTGGTTTTCCTGGCATCATCATGGAAAATTTTCTGCAAACACAGCGGATGCCGCATTAGCCATTTTAAATCATGAAATTTCTGCTGCTCAGTCTACGCTTCAATCAGCTTCGCATATAGTAATTACTTTCGGTTCGGCTTGGGTTTATCAACTAAAGTCGAGCGATATGGTAGTAGCCAATTGCCATAAAATGCCCGCGGAGCTATTTACTAAACGACTGCTTACTGTTGAAGAAATTGTTGGTGCATATTCAGACATGCTGCATCATCCGCTGATGAAAGAAAAACAGATTATTTTATCGGTGAGCCCGGTTCGTTATGTGCGTGATGGTTTGGTAGAGAATAACCTGAGCAAGGCTATCTTATTGCAGGCAGTGCATACCATTTGCAAGGAGCATGCACATGCTTTTTATTTTCCGGCTTATGAAATTATTATTGATCAACTAAGGGACTACAGATTCTTTGAAAGTGATCTGGTGCATCCCAATCAACTTGCTATTGATGAAGTTTGGCGACAGTTTGTGGAGGCATGTATGGATAAGCCAACAAATGATTTTGTGAAAGAAATGGATGAGTTAAACAGGTTGCTCTCACATAGAGTTATTCATGCAGATGCACCACAGTCCCAGATATTCCTGAAGAAAAGATTAGCTAAACTTGAAGAGTTAAAAAGTAGATTCCCTAAAACAGATTGGCGTGATTTAGGGTAATCTCAGGCAGTTCATTAGTATTCCATATCCATGCCGCCACCCTGATTATCGCCACGATTTGAACGCTTGCGTTTAAACAGTGATACATCCATTTCACCGAACCGTATGCTTACCGATAACCGCACAAATCTTATTTCACGCCTGCGGCTAATATCCTGAATCAAAAAATCGCTTTCAAAAGAGGTTCCGAATCTGCGTGTGTTAAAAACATCATTCACCATGAGATTGATAGTGATAAACTTCATGATTTCCTTATTCAGTGAAAAGTCTATACTATATTGATCAAGCGTGGTACCTTGCGGTATAATACGAGGTGCTTCATAATTCCCGTTAAGTTGAACAGTAAAGTTTTTAGGCAACTTGAATGAAGCCATTGCTTTGGTATTCCAACTGAATCCCTGATTTTGAATGGTGGTATTATTTGATGAAGCATTGATAATGGTATAGAATAAATTTCCGTTAATGCTTACATCCATTTTTCTTTGAAATAAGCTGAAACGCACATTGTTTTCCATGCCATAATTGTACTGGGTTTTCCCATTGATAAAGGTATTAACCAGCACGTTTCCGGTGGTATCTGATGCAAGCGGAAATGCGAAATTGGTAATTGGGTTTTCGGTGGCCTTCATATACACCGAAGTAAAGAAGCTGAATGTTGGCAGGATGGTATTATAATTGAACTCAACTGTATTGATAAACTCCGGAGCCAGATTAGGATTGCCAATGCGGTAATTTAGCTTATCGGCAAACATAATAAAAGGCATGGCCTGCATAAATCCGGGTCTGTTAATTTTACGGGTAAAGTTAAGCTGAAATTCATGTAAGGCTTTTGTGCTGTTCTTGCCATCAACCTGAATGCTTTGGCTACCAAATTTTTTGCTCAAGAACAGGCTTGGGAAAAAGGATTGATGCAGGTTACCTAAACTATCCGGATAATAATATTCAAAACTTTGGTTCTTATTCAGCAACTCTCCTTTAAAGCGTATTTGCTCAAAGCGCAAGCCCAGCTGATAGCCTATGCCCCAAAGCATGCTGCTGTATGTGGCATATGCCGCATTTACATAATCAGTTATCCTATAGTCACTGGTTAGGGCAGTATCAGATGTAAAATTAGCGCTGTTTAATGGGTCTCTGTAAAATACCTCCAGTTTTGAGCGGTCGGTTCGGATATTGCTGCGCACACCAAACTCCCACTTTGCTGAATCGGTTATAGGGTGCACATAATCCAGCTGAAAGGTATAATTGTCACTATTGCCTGTACCATTGTTTTTCTGATATTCTTCGCCTGGTGGCAGCAGCAGATTGTTTTTATCATAATTCAGAGTTGAGAAGTTGCTCAGGTTATTGCGTTGGCTGCGGCTGTATGTAAAATCTGAGGTAAGTTCTCGGCCAATGCGTGGAAATGTTTTACGAAACTGCATCTGTGAGGTGTAATTGTTCCAGGCATTATTTTGGGTATTTGTTCTATCACCGTATGATACCAGTTCTTTTAATGAATCAAGGGCATCAAAATGTTGCTTGTCTATAATTTCATATGAGCCAAACATCATGGCCTGTGAAGCGGTTATGGTGGCGCGGTTCGAAATATTATAGTCAATTGCAAGTCTTCCGTTTTGCATCATGCTGGTGGCATCGTTTTCATTGCTTTGCTTAAATGAGCCTGTTTCAATTTTATTTCGGAGCGATGTTCGATTGGTATATCCTCTTGCCACGTTTACCGATCGGTTGATATTATACATCATGCCCACATTAAATCTGCCTTCTTTAATATTCAGGTTAACCATTGCATTTTGCCTTGAAGGGAATCCGGCACCAACCGTAACCATTCCGTTGTATCCCGGCTTATTGTTTTTCTTTAGCACTACATTAATGATACCTCCGGAAGTAGATGCATCAAATTTTGCCGAAGGGTTGGTAATTACTTCTACACGATCAATCTGATCTGCAGGAATTTGCTCCAAGCTTAATAGAGTTGGTCTGCCATCAACAAAAATGGTAGGAGAGGAGTTGCGCATATTCACATTTCCATCTGCGTCAACTGTAAGTCCGGGCACATTTCTCATCACATCTATAGCGGTTCCTCCTCTGGTTGAAATATCTTTCTCTACATTATAAATTCTGCGGTCAATGGTCATCACCACACTGCTTTTTTCAGCTTCTATGGTTACTTCTTTCAAGGCTCTGGCATCAGGCTCAATTGCAATATTTCCTAAATCTTGCTCTAGTAAATTAGGCGTAACCATTACCGGTTTATAAAGTGTTTTAAAGCCGATAAATTGAATGCGTAAGCGATATCTGCCCATAGGCAATTTGTCAAGCATAAAATCGCCATTGCTTCGAGTGAGGCCTCCGCCAAATACGGTATCCTTTTGTGCGCCAAGTAAGGTAATGGTACAAAATTCAACCGGAGTTTTTTTGCCTGATTCAACAATTTTGCCATACATTTTGCCTATAGCAGGCATGCGTTGACCACCCATGCCGGGGCGGCCCTGTGCAAAGTGTATCAGAGGAAATAGGAGTAATATATAGAAGGTGAAAATATTTTTATTCATGAGAGAAATTGTGGGCAAGTAAAGCATACTGATAGTATAGACAACTGCTATTGCATAAGGTTTATTAAGTATGATGGGTAAGTGTTTCAATCAGTTGAAAGTGTTGCGGATACGATTTGCAAAGTTCCTCGCGCTTGGCTAATTCAAAATCAGCAAAATCAAAACCGGGTGCTACGGTGCACCCAACCAAACTAAAACTTCCTTCTTTCTCGCAGCGAGAGCCAAACCAACTGCCTGCCTTTATCACACATTGAAAATGTTCACCGGCTTCTATGTTTCTTCCAAGCAGGTGCTTGTGCAATTCTCCTTTGCTATCAATCTCATAAATACTCAGGGTATCGCCATCATAAAAATGCCACATTTCATCAGAAGCAATGCGATGAAAGGCACTGAACTGACCATATTCCAGTAAAAAGTAAATACCTGTTGATGCCGGACGATTGCCATTAAAAGCATTGCCCAACATAAGCTGAGGTAGGATAAGATTACTTCGGTAAGTTTCAGTAAAAGAACCGCCCTCTACATGCCTGGCTAGGTTTAATTTGCTGATGTAGAATTCAGCCTTGTTCATTCGTGTTTGTGGTCAGGGCCAAACACATTTAGCTTATGGCCTAACTGGTGAGCAAATTCTCTAATTTCTCCTGCTACCTCTCTGTTATCGGTAGATCGGTCAAAAGTATCTGCTAATGTAGCTATGGTTTGAAACAGAAATAAATTCATTTCTTCTACATTCATTTCCTTGGTCCATAAATCAATTCTTAATGCATTCTGTTGCAAGCCATCCCATAAAGAAAGTATCATGGCTTTGGCTTCCTGCTTGCCTTCAATATCGGCATCGTCTGCTTCCCATTGGATGGAAACAGGCAGGTTTTCTTTGTCTAAGTGAACATCAAATTTAATGTGTGATGTTTTGGTAATTTCATTGGTATTGCTCATGTAAGTGTATCTTGACGTATTGTTTTAAAATGTGTTTTAACAGAAACAATTTGTTTCTGAGAATATTTGCCGGCAAAAGTATTATTCAGTTTCTAAATGCGATTGTAATTCGGTTAAAAATTTTTTCACAGCGCTTAGCCTGTTCACAAGTTGTGTTGTTTCGCCTGCTTTCTTATCGCGCCTTAGTGCTTCTTTTGCTCCTTTTAAGGTATAACCTTTTGTTTTTACGTAGTAATGAATAAGCTTAAGTGTGTCGATATCCGATAGATGATAAGATCTGCTGCCGCCCGGTGTTTTACCCGGTTTAAAAAATGCCTCAAACTCTTTTTCCCAAAATCGAAGCAAGGAAGTACTTTCTCCTAGTATATTGGCAACCTCGCCAATGGTGTAATATTTTTTTTCAATTTCGTCAGTCATTGGTTCAGGTGGGTTCTATTGAAACCAAAAGAAATTAGTCAAACGATTGGGTAGGTCTTTCCGACAATTCGCGCATGGCTGTATACTCCCTCTCGGAAAGGTCGTTGAAGAAGTAATTGATTGGATTTATTTTCTTGCCATTCTTAATTACTTCATAGTGCAAATGCGGTGCTGAAGAGAGTCCGGTATTGCCAACATAACCGATTAACTGGCCCCGTTTAATTTTTTGACCGGGTTTTACTTTAACCCTGTGTAGGTGGCCATATAATGTTTTATATCCAAAGCCATGGTCAATCACAACATGGTTTCCATAGCCTGCCATGCCATCTTCAGGGTTAATGATGCGCCCATTGCCGGTGGCATAAATGGGTGTGCCGGTGGGTGCGGTAAAATCAATACCTGTATGCATTTTATACGTTTTGTAAATGGGGTGCACGCGGTAACCAAATCCGGAAGCCATGCGCCTCAAATCCTTATTTGCAACTGGTTGAATGGCGGGTATAGCTGCTAAAAATTCATTTTTATTTTCGGCCAGTTTTGCCAGTTCGTCAAATGATTTGCTTTGGATGTATAGCTGCTTGGAAAGCTGGTCAACCCGTTTGTGCAGTGCAATCAACTCGCCTGAACTGGCATATCCTTTCAGTTCTGTATACTTTTCAACGCCACCATATCCCCCTTTTCTGATATTTGCAGAAATGGGATCGGCTTCAAAAATGGCTCTGTAAATAGAGGCATCCCTGTCCTGCAATTCGCTCAACACACCTGAAAGTTGGTCTACTTTCTTATTCAGCAGATCGCTTTGCTCCTTATAAATTGCTATTTCGCGCTTAAGCATTTTTTCTTTCGGAGAGTCGATGTAGTTGTAAGCCACAATCAGTAAAATGGCACCTGCTACAACAGAAGCCGACAAAAAACCAAATACACGTATAGCCAATCCACGCACATTGGTGGTAACTTTCTCAAAGTCTAAGCTATGTGGATTATAAAAGTATTTTATTTTTGCCATTTGCTTATTTAAGTTAGCTGCTTAAATCCTTAAACGGAAGCACCTGCTTTTTTACGCAGGCGAACGAAAGTAAGTAATTATGAAGTGCTATCAAAAGTGAATAACTAACAAACTGAAAACCAAATAAATGACCAGTTCCGAAATTAGACAAAAATTCCTAGATTTTTTTGCCTCAAAAGGCCACCAGATTGTGCCTTCTGCCCCTATTGTGGTAAAGAATGATCCAACGCTGATGTTTACCAATGCAGGTATGAATCAGTTTAAAGATTGGTTTTTGGGGAATGAAACACCTCAATACAAACGAGTGGCCGATACACAAAAGTGTTTGCGTGTAAGTGGTAAGCATAATGATTTGGAAGAGGTTGGTGTAGATACGTATCACCATACCATGTTTGAAATGTTGGGCAACTGGAGTTTTGGCGATTATTTTAAGAAAGAAGCCATTGAGTGGGCCTGGGAGTTATTAACCAAAGTTTATCAATTACCACAAGACCGCTTGTATGTAACGGTTTTTGAAGGTGATGCCAAAGAAGGCCTGGCATTTGACCAAGAGGCTTACGATAACTGGAAATTATGGATTGATGCAGACCGCATATTGAACGGCAATAAAAAAGATAATTTCTGGGAAATGGGCGACACAGGTCCCTGCGGGCCTTGCTCTGAAATACATATTGATTTGCGCACCGATGAAGAGCGGAAAAAAGTGGATGGCAAAACTTTGGTAAATAACGATCATCCGCAGGTTATTGAAATTTGGAACAATGTGTTCATGGAATTTAACCGCAAGGCCGATGGGTCACTGGAGAAATTACCTGCCCAACACGTTGATACCGGAATGGGCTTTGAGCGATTGGTCAGAGCCATTGAAGGCAAGTCTTCCAACTACGATACGGATGTTTTTGTGCCAACCATAAAGTTTATAGAAAAGCACTCCGGCATTGCCTACACATTTGCAGACAGTAAGCAAGATATTGCCATGCGCGTACTGGCAGACCATATACGTGCCATTTGTTTTACCATTGCCGATGGGCAATTGCCAAGCAATAACGGGGCGGGTTATGTAATACGAAGGATATTGCGCAGGGCTGTGCGTTACCAATACCAGTTTCTGAGTTTGAAAGAACCATTTTTATGTAAGCTGGCTGAATTAACTGCCGATAGTTTTAAAAATGTGTTTCCTGAACTATATGCACAAAAAGAATTTGTCGTGAAGGTTATTCGTGAAGAGGAGCAGAGCTTTTTAAAGACCCTCGACAACGGAATACGCAAACTCGATTCCATTACCCATCTGGATGGGAAAACTGTATTTGAATTGTACGATACATTTGGCTTTCCTCTTGATTTAACTAAACTCATCGCATCTGAAAAAGGAATGAGCATTGATGAAGCCGGTTTTGAACAGGAACTGCAAAAACAGAAAGAGCGCAGCCGCAAAGCCACTGAATTAACAACGGATGATTGGGTATTGATTGGCGATGAGCAAGCTACGCACTTTTTAGGGTATGATCAGGTAGAAGCTGAAGTGAAATTAATTAAGTACCGCAAGGTAAAAGCTAAAGGCAAGGAGAGTTACCAATTGGTTTTTAACCAAACCCCATTTTACCCCGAAGGTGGCGGACAGGTAGGAGATACCGGAACAATAAGCAATGCTAACGAAAAGGTTAAAATCATTGATACCAAAAAAGAGAATAATCTTATTATTCATTTCACCGATCGTTTGCCTAATAATGCAGAAGGCATATTTACTGCAGTTGTAGATGAAAACAAGCGTAAGCTAACAGAAAATAATCACAGTGCCACCCATTTGTTGCATGCAGCTTTGCGCAAAGTATTGGGGGCGCATGTGCAACAAAAAGGTTCGCTGGTAAATGATGAATACCTGCGTTTTGATTTCTCGCATTTCGCAGCCATGTCTGCCGATGAAATTCATGCTGTAGAAAAGTTGGTAAATGAAAAAATAAGACAAAACATAGTGCTTGATGAACGCAGAAATGTTCCAATTGCTGAAGCTCAAACTATGGGTGCCATGATGCTGTTTGGCGAAAAATATGGCGAGAGTGTGCGTGTGATTACGTTTGACGAGAAGTATTCGCGTGAATTGTGTGGAGGAACACACGTAAAGGCTACCGGCCAAATCGGTTATTTTAAAATAGTAACTGAAGCTGCTGTAGCAGCCGGAGTGCGCAGAATTGAAGCCATTACAGCAGAGGCTGTTGAAGAATTGGTAAACCGGCAATGGTCTGCGCTAAATGAATTAAAAGATTTACTCAAGGCGAAAGATGTGGTGAAACTTGTAGAGCAACTCATACAGGAAAAAGCAGAATTACAGAAGAAGCTTGAAGTATTTGAGAATGAAAAAACAGTTTTAATTAAGCAGCAAATTAAACCAATTATTGAGCAGGTAAATGGTATTAATACATTGATAGCACAGATAGAAATAGGGAATGCCGACCAATTAAAAAACTTGTCATTTCAACTGCGCACTGAAACTGAAAATTTATTTTGTGTATTAGGTTGTATGCTAAATGGTAAACCCATGCTCAGTGTTATCATTTCAGATAATTTGGTTACCGATAAAAAGCTGCATGCCGGAAATATTGTGAAAGAACTGGCTAAAGAAATACAAGGCGGTGGGGGCGGACAGCCGTTTTATGCCACGGCAGGTGGCACCAAGACTGATGGGTTAAAAGTTGCCCTACAAAAGGCGCGAACATTGGTTTAAAACAAATACTGCCGTTAAAAGTATTTTTAATGGCAATATTTGTATCCGATAATTGAATTGGTTATTTCATATTGTGCCACACATTGGTTACATCATCATCTTCTTCAATCATCTCCAGTAGTTTGTTTACTTCTTCTTCTTGCTCCTCGGTAAGCTCAATATAGGTAGTGGGTACGCGCTGCAGTTCAGCGTTTGTTATTTCTATCTTTTTGTCTTCCAAAGCTTTTTGCATAGCTCCAAACTCAGTAAACGGTACCTGAAGAATTAGATTGCCTTCTCCATCATCTTCCATTTCTTCCATGCCAAAATCTATCAACTCTAATTCCAGTTCTTCAAGATTTAAATTTGCTTTGGGTATTCTGAAAATACCTTTACGTTCAAACAAAAAATCAAGCGAGCCCGAGACTACCATTTGTCCGCCTTTTTTATTGAAATAGCTGCGCAGGTTTGCAACTGTTCGCGTAGGATTATCTGTTGCTGTTTCAATAATCAAAGCCACACCATGTGGGGCCTTTCCTTCATAGGCAATTTCCTCAAACTCCTTATCTTGTTTGCTGTTGGCACGTTGTATGGCAGCCTCAATATTGGCCTTAGGCATATTGGCTGCTTTGGCATTTGCAATAATGGCACGTAAGCGAGAATTGCCCTCAGGGTCGGGGCCACCGGCTTTAACAGCAATAGCTATTTCTTTACCAAATTTGGTAAATGCCTGACTCATTTTATTGTATCGGGCAAACATCTTATGCTTACGCTTTTCAAATATCCTTCCCATGTTTTTTAATTATTTCGGGTTAATTATTTCTGGTTTGAATAGGCCAACTCTTTAGATGATTTACCAGCTTCCGTCTCCATCCAGCATATTGCCTAAACCACCAAGGATACTGCCCTCTTCTTTGCGGGCATAGGTTCCGTAAGCCATAATCCTTCCGGCAAGTCGGCTGATTGGTAAAGACTGAATCCACACCTTACCCGGGCCTGAAAGTGTAGCAAAGAAAACACCTTCACCGCCAAATAAGGTATTCTTAATACCACCTACAAACTGAATATCATAATTAATATCTTTGGTAAATGCTACCACACAACCGGTATCAATTTTTAATAACTCACCGGGCTGAAGCGTACGTTCAATCACGTGTCCGCCTGAATGAACAAACGCCATTCCGTCACCTTCCAGTTTCTGCATAATAAAGCCTTCTCCACCAAACAAGCCGGTGCCCAACTTTCGCTGAAATTCAATGCCCACGCTAACACCTTTGGCTGCGCACAGAAAAGAATCTTTTTGACAAACTATTTTGCCGCCCAATTCAAACAAATCTATCGGAATAATTTTTCCTGGATAAGGAGACGCAAAGCTTACCTGTTTTTTGCCTTGTCCCATATTGGTGTAGGCGGTCATAAATAGGTTTTCACCGGTTAGTAATCGTTTACCGGCAGAGAAAAGTTTACCCAGCAAACCACTTTGTTGCTGCGAACCATCGCCAAACAGCGTTTGCATTTCTACGCCATTGTCCATCATCATAAAACTGCCTGGTTCTGCGATAACTGTTTCCTGTGGGTCGAGTTCTATTTCAACACATTGCATTTCGTTTCCTAAAATGCGGTAATCTATTTCGTGATTGGTTTTCATGGTTTGCTTAATTAGAGCGGGCAAAAATAGGATTTTACCAAGTTAGTTCAAATAGCTTACACTTTTATATATTCGTTGAATGAAAACAGCTTTAATTGCAGGAGCATCAGGACTTACGGGAAAGCAGTGTCTATATAAATGTTTGGAGAGTGAGGCATATAGCAAAGTTATTGCTTTGGTAAGAAGTAAGCTTCATCTGAAGCACCCGAAACTGGAGCAGGTTTTGGTAGATTATGACAATCCGGAGACACTTGCCATTGCTGCAGATGATGTGTATTGTTGCTTGGGAACCACGATTAAAAAAGCAGGTTCAAAGGAGGCATTCAGGAGAGTAGATTATGTGTATCCGATTGAGCTGGCCAAACAAACTTTGGCTAAGGGGGCAACTGGTTTTTTTCTGGTAAGCGCAATAGGAGCCAATAAGCGGTCAGCTATTTTTTACAGCAGGGTAAAAGGAGAACTGGAAGAAGACCTGAGCGCGTTACCCTTTAAAACAATTGGTGTAGTACGTCCTTCTTTATTAATGGGTACACGCTCTGAGTTTAGGTTAGGTGAGCGCATTGCACAGGTATTTTTCAAGCCGCTTAGTATATTGTTTGTGGGGCCACTTGCAAATTACAAGCCTGTAAAGGATACCGAGGTTGCCCAATGTTTACTACAATTGGCTACAAATAATTTAGTTGGTATCATAACCATAGAACCGAATGATTATTCAGATTGCAGATGCAGGTTTGCCAGATGAGTTAATAAAAAAATAAGCAACTGCCATCGCGGAATATTCTGTGAGATTGACTTGTAAGGTTTTTTGATGAAAGTTTGTTGGGTATTATCCTTCCCATCCTTCTTCTCCAATAAGCGGAACGAATGCAAAGTTTTTCAATTCAATTTTCTCAAAAGTTTTTTCATCCTTCTTAATCATACAGATCATTTTCTGAGAGGCTTCGTTTCCAACCGGAATAACCATAATGCCCCCAACAGCTAATTGTGTCATGAGCGCTTTGGGAATAACAGGAGCACCTGCTGTTACGATTATTTTATTAAACGGAGCAAATTCGGGCCAGCCTTTTGTGCCATCACCACATTTCAACACGGGTTTGTATCCCATTTTACTAAGAAGCAATTTGGCTTTTTTATAGAGTTTTTCATGCCTTTCTATAGAGAAAAGTTGAACACCCATTTCAAGTAGGATTGCTGACTGATAACCCGATCCGGTTCCAATCTCCAAAACCTTTTCGCCCTTGTGCAGTTGCAGAACCTGTGTTTGATAAGCAACGGTATATGGCTGAGAAATGGTTTGCCCTTCGTCAATCGGGAAAGCCTTGTCTACATACGCATGGGCGTAGAATGTTTTATTAAAAAAGAAATGCCGTGGTACTTTGAGCATAGCATGCAGCACTGCCTTATCCGATATGCCTTTTGCTGCAAGTTCTTCCACCAGTTTCTTCCTTGCGCCTTTGTGTTTGTACTCATCAATCATTTCGCTTGCAATTAAGACATGAGTAACGCTAAAATAGGCACTCAATTGTAAACACCTGTTTGAAAACGGCTATTCTGTGTATACTTTTCTGTTTTTTTATGGTTTAGCCGGCTGCTTTTCGTTAATAAGTGTAAATGGGAGCAGTGTAGCATGCCAATATCTTTGATTTATCAAATTATGATAAAAATAGGCATTATAGGAGCCAATGAGTTGTGCAAACAGCATATTAGCCAGTTGCAGACATTAGAAGAATTTGCAATTACAGGCCTGTTTGATCAGCATCAGGATAATGCCCATGAAATTTGCCGCCAGTTTAATATTCCTTATATAAGCGATGTTGCTCAATTGATAGAATCTTCAGATGCACTGGATATTCTCTCACCGGTTGGTACCCATTTTCGTTATGCTTCAAAAGCTATTATGCAATCAAGGCATGTTTTGCTTAATGGCCTTATCTCTGAAGATATAAGGGAAGCAAAGCAGTTAAATGAACTTGCCATTGAGGCCAATGTTAATATCAAGATATTGCATGAAGACAAGTTTCATCCGGAACTTAAAACGTTGAAGCGTATTACTAAAAAGCCTACTTATATAGAATGCAACCGATTTCAGCAAAAAGTGCTTAGTATATCAAATGACTCTTTGATTTTTGGCATGTTATTGCATGACATAGACTTGCTCATTACAGTAGTAGGTTCTAATGTGCGTAAAGTAGTTGCCAATGCATCACGAATTTTTAACACTTACATTGATTTTATAAACGTGCGGATAGAATTTGAGAATGGATGTATTGCTAATATAAACTGCGGCAACTTTGAGCGCAGCGGAGCCAATAAAATATTAATCTATCAAAAAGGTGATTGTATTTCGTTGGATTTAGAAACATTTCATATTAAACATATGGAAAAGAATGACAAAGGAATGCTGGAAGAGGTGCCTGTTAGTCAATCTAAAACAAAATCAGAAGATATTATTCGCAATGAGTTGCAGCATTTTGCTCAAACCATATTAAACAGGCAACGCATTACGCATGATACCTATCAATCCTTTCAATCGCTGCGCATTGCCCATCAGATAATAGAAAAATTGCATCCCACAACTTTGTTTGATGCATAGCTGCCGCTTGACATTAGTTTAATCAAACTAATCAAATAATTTTGCATCCGGTGAGAATCAGTTTTATTTTATTCTATCTTTTCTGTTTAATTACTTCCTGTGCATTGCTTGATAATGAAGAGGCAACTGTTCCGGCCTATATTTACGTGCCGCAGGTTAAGTTTGTAACGCAGCCAAGCAAAGAGGGCGATAGTATTCATAAATTTGTAGATGTTTGGATTTCTAAATCAGGTATTGCATTGGGCACCATAGGTATACCTGCGTTGCTGCCGGTGAAGTATACAGATTCAGCAGATATAACGCTAGATGCAGGAATACTTAAATCCGGTATGAATGATGAGCGCATTCCTTATCCGCTTATTTTGCCATACACAAAAAGAATGAGACTTGTTCCCGGAAAGGTTGATACCATCGTTCCTGAATTTATGTATTTTCCTCAGGCCAAATTTCCGATTTTTGAAGATTTTGATGTGATAGGTTCTTTCTTCGAAATCAACTCATTATACAAGCAAACGGGTGATACTATTCTTCGTGTTCTGGATAAGCGTGCGCTGATACCGGGTAAAAATTCCGGGCAGTTGGTACTATCGCCCACCACCACCACATACCAGTTGCTTGCAAGCAATCCGTTAAACAATTTGCCCGGTGGCAATTCTCCTGTATTCCTTGAGCTTGATTACAATACCAATTTGCCTTTGGATATTGGCTATTATTACAAAGAGCCCGGTCAATCGGCCGAAACTCGCTCATCTATTGTTCAGCTTTTTCCAACCAATGGCTGGAACAAAGTTTATATTGCATTAAATCTGGAAATAGCTTCACGCAGGGTAGGTACTTCTTTCAGATTTTATATAGGCATCTTTAATCCCAGATTAGAAAAAGCAGAGATTTTTCTTGATAACTTAAAAGTGGTTTACCTTGATTAAACTTAAACAGAAACATACCGCTTTATCTGTGCTGCTTGATTATGGTTCAGCTTCTATAGCATGGATTACTTTCTTTATTTACAGAAGGTATTTTATTGATGCAGGCGCTACACAAGGCTACAGCATGCCTGTGGCTAACGACCAGAATTTATATGTAGGTCTTGTTTTTGTTCCTGCATACTGGCTGGCGTTATTTTATCTCTCCGGAAGTTATTCCGATGTTTGGCGCAAGTCAAGGATTAAGGAAATTTCAAATACATTTTTGCTTTCAGTGATGGGTGTTACTGTTCTGTTTTTTCTGCTGCTGCTGGATGATCAGGTTAGTTCTTACAAGGATTATTATTACACATATGTGTTTTTGCTTAGCCTGCATTTTGGTATAACCGCTTTGAGCAGATTGAGTATTGCTACCTATATTAAAAAACAGATTGTAAAAGGTACGATTGGTTTCCCAACCATTATTGTTGGTTATAATGAAAAGGCGAAGACTCTTGTTAATGAAATGTCTGATCGATCCTCTTCACAAGGTTATTTACTAAAAGGATATGTACTCGCGGAGACAGATGAGCCCGTTAATCATAATGGTATTAGGTATTTGGGTACGTATGAAGAGCTACCCTATTTGATAGAAAAGGAAGGCATAGAAGAAGTGATACTGGCTATTGAAAGCACGCGCCATATGGATATCATCAGGGTGAATAATTTGCTTGAAGGAATGCGAATTAACATAAAAATTATTCCTGATATATATGATATGATGTCGGGCTCTGTGAAGATGCAAAATATTATGGGCACTGCGCTTATTGAAATTAAGCATGAGGTGATGCCCCAGTGGCAAAAGGTATTTAAGCGTGCCATTGATTTGGCTGCATCTTTACTGGTGCTCATTTTATTTATGCCATTATTTCTTTTATTGGCATTGGCGGTTAAGTTTTCATCACAGGGACCTGTATTTTTTAAGCAAATACGTATTGGCACGCATGGAAAGCCATTTTATATTTATAAGTATAGAACCATGTATGAGGATGCAGAATCAGAGGGGCCAGCTTTATCAAGCAAAAATGATAATCGCATAACTGCAGTTGGTAAGGTTTTACGTAAATATAGATTAGATGAGTTGCCGCAGTTTTATAATGTTTTAATTGGAGACATGTCCTTGGTTGGTCCGAGACCTGAAAGAAAATATTTCATTGATCAAATTGTGCAGATAGCCCCACATTATAAGCAATTGCATCGTGTTAGGCCCGGAATTACTTCATGGGGTCAGGTAAAATATGGCTATGCAGAAAATGTAGATCAAATGGTTGAGCGATTAAAGTTTGATATTTTATATATCGAAAACATGTCAATCGCAGTTGATTTTAGAATACTGCTTTATACCATTAAAATTATTATACAGGGTAGCGGTAAGTAAACTTACTTACTGCCCAAATCCTTTTAATCGCAACTGTGTTAATCTACGTTTGGTATCTTCAGAAAAATCGCCTTGCAGCATCCAGTCATAATATGCCGGCTCCGCTTTTAGAACAAGCTCAACAGATTTGCCTCTGTGTTTGCCGAAATTAAAAACCACTTCTTTGTTTTCGTTATAAATCATGCGCCCTGCAAGATCATAGTTTTTTGACTGCCCGGTAAACTGATGGATAAAATCTACATCATTTTGAAGTTGTGGATATCGGATTAGCTGCGCCATTAGCACTTCGTAAGTTGCACGTGTATCGGCCAGTGCAGAGTGCGCATCCACCAAATCCTTATCGCAATAGAATTTATAAGCAGCAGTTAACGTGCGTTGTTCCATGATGTGAAAAATGCGTTGCGCATCAATAAATTTTCTTTGATCAACATCAAACTCAACACCGGCTCTCAAGAATTCTTCTACCAGCATTGGGAAATCAAACTTATTGGAGTTAAATCCGCCAAAATCACAACCTGTAAAAAGGTGACTTAATTCTTTGGCTTTAGATGCAAATGAAGGCTTATCTGCAACATCACTGTCTGTTATGCCATGTATCACTGTAGATTCAGGAGAAATTGGTACTCCGGGATTGAAGCGCATAACAGCTTCATCCTTTTTGCCATCAGGATAAATTTTTATGTAGGCCAATTCAATAATGCGATCTGTAGAAATATTGATACCGGTTGTTTCAAGATCAAATATAACCAGTGGTCGTTTAAGCTGAAGTGACATCAAATTTCTGTTTTATTGGAGTGTTTGTGGCTTCTGCTTCTGGATGATTTGTTTTCTTCACCACCGGAATACTTGTAGCCTTTAACCGCTAAAAGAAACCAACCGAAAATAAAAGCTGCACCTCCTACTGGTGTTATTACTCCTATCCATTTCAATTCGTCTCCGATCCACAGTGAGCGAGTAGCAAGTAAGTATAAGCTTAGACAGAAAAGAGCCATCCCAAAAGTAAACAAAAGAAGTACCTGCTTCACGGTCGTTTCATGCATTCTCCTCAAAAATACAGCCAGTATAAGCAATGCAAGCGCATGATAAAACTGGTATTTAACTCCTGTTTCAAAAACATCTATATCAGATTCGGATAATGAATCTTTTAGTGCATGTGCACCAAATGCACCCAATAGAACAGCCATGCCTGCAAGAAAGGTTCCAATTTGAAAGAGTTGTTTTTGGAGTGTATGATTAGTCATAGGTTTACACAAATTTCTGTGCACAAATTAACATAATGTTACCAATCAACATAATTAATTTTGAGAACATAATTTTAATTGATAAGGCATGAGCAGGTCACTGATTACTGGTATTGTAGCAACCATTCTGATTTTGGCGTCATTGGCCGTTATTTTTTATTACAAATTTATAAGGGTAAAAGATAGATCAGCCATAGAGGCCGTGCCAAATGATGCAGCTATTATTTTTGAGGCAACCAATCTCCCTCTTGCTTGGCATAATTTAAAGTCAACCGATTTTTGGAGCGACCTTCAGCATAACGAAGCAATTGCAAACCTTACAAGCAAACTATCCTTGATAGATTCAGTTTTCAAGCAGAATAGTTCCTTTAATTCCTTGCTAAATGAAGAAAAATCCATCCTTTCTTTTCATAAAAGCGGTAATGGAAAGATTGAAGTTCTTTGGGTAATGGAAACCGGTGGGGCTCTCGATATGGGTGAAATTAGCCAATGGCTTTCACAAGTTACTTCAATGCAGGTAAGAAAAAGAAATTTTGAAAAGGATGAGGTGTTTGATTTTGTTCCTGCAGGCTCTGTCATAGCATCATTTAGCATTGCCATTAAAGACCGTCTGTTTTTATTAGCGCATGATGGTTCTCTTGTTGAGGAAGGCTTAAGAAAATTAAGGTATAAAATAACCGAAAATGCCGGTGGATTGCAACAGGCAGTATCGCTGGCAAAGGCAGGTGCTCAACTTAGCGTATACATCAACTATCAGAATCTACCTTCATTTCTAAGTGTTTTTACTAAAGCTGAAAAAAGCAGCCTACTGCATTTTTTTAAATCATTTGCCAATTGGAGTGTTCTTGATATCAGTTTTGATGAAGAGCGCTTGGGTATTTCAGGTGTCACCTTTACTGACGATTCCTTATTTCAATTTCTTGATTTATTTAAGACTCAGGAACCGGTAAATATCTCATTTGAAAATTATTTGCCAAGAAATACCTCATTTGCACTAATGCTGGGAATGAGTGATTATACCAGATTTAATACCGATCTCAACGAGTATCTTCAGGCGAATTTCAAGCTGCAAGGTTACATAGCTTATAATGATAGTTTGGAAAATCGGTATGAAATAGATATTGCACGTCAGCTCATTTCATTTGCAGGAAAAAAAGCTGCATTATTTATGACAGAACCTACTGGAGATGACCCTTCAGGATTTTTAATGGCAGCTGTTCAGTTTACCAATCCGCAGCAAGTACAGCAAGTATTGCAGGGCTATATACAGGCTATCGATAAAAGGGGTGAAGGAGATTCTGTAAGTTTTTCGCATAATGGTATTCCAATTAGCAGAGTAAAATTAGGTAATTTTCTAAAGCTCATTTATGGTAACACGTTTGAGCAAATCAGCAATCCATTTTATTTTATAAAAGATGATGTGTTTTATTTTGTTAATGATTTAAATGCAATGAAACTATTAATAGAGCAGGTGTCCTCCGGTAATGTGCTAGCCGCAGATTCCGGTTATATGGCTTTTACTCAAACGTCATCAGCGATGGCAAATGTAGCTCTTTATATCAGTCCACCTCGATTACAGCAGTTCCCTTCTTTTATTGCAAATAATGACTTTTTTAGTGCATGGAACCGCTATCAGTACGATTTTAAAAAGGCAGAATATTTAGCTATTCAATTTGCCGCAACAGGAAACAAGGCTTTTTATACCAACGTAAATTTTTCCTACAATGCCTCTTTTTCTGAGGGAAATAAAGTATTGTGGATGTTGAAGTTGGATACATGCCTGCTATTTCCTCCTCATGTGCTCTTTAATTCAGCACTTAATCAGAATTGTATTTTGGCACAGGATGTGAATAAAACTTTATATTATATTAATAATACAGGAACCATTTTATGGCGAACTCGATTTAATGAGCAAATTTTAGGTGATATTCATTCCGTTGATTTTTATCAAAATGGAAAAATACAGTATTTGTTCCAAACTGTTTCTGCAGTTTATCTCATTGATGAAAACGGACACAATATGCCAGGCTATCCTGTTCGACTTCCGGGTAAGGCTTCAGCATCTTTGTCATTGTTTGATTTTTATGGAGATAGCTTGCTTAGCTATTTCATACCTCTGGATAATAAACGTATAATGGGTTATCAGCTTTCAGGTAAACCATTGCAAGGATGGAATCCTAAATCTATAGATGATAAGATAACAGGGAATATTCAATACACATCAAGAGGCGAGCAAAGAATAATATACGCAACCGGCCAAAAAGGGAAGCTCTATGCATTTCAATTAAATGGAGGGTCGGTTGAATTGCCTAAAGAATGGCAGCAGCCTATTTTTAAAGCAGTTTACCTTAATTTCACTGATTCATTAAGTACTTATGCTGTTTATACCGACACAGCATCTATTAGCTCACACGTCAAATTGCAAAACAATATCATTACTCATAAACGACCGCTTCCAACATCGATTAAACCCAAAACAATACGCTACTTCAATTCGGTAAATGGACTTCAATATATGCTACTAAAGTCATCTGATGTAAATCTTTCTGTAATTGATATGACTTCAATGCCTGAAAAAGAAACCCAATATATTTCAAGCGATACCTTTCCTCTTATACCAACATGGAAATTGCTTAATGAACAATTTATTATGATGCGTGATGCACAAGGCTTGAAGTTAACTAATCTGAATGCTTCAAAACAGGTAACTCTTCCTTTATTTAGCGGGCAAGCAATTGGGTTCGCTGATTTGTATATGGATCGCAGTGCTTGTTTGATTTATACAGATGCAATGAATAACCTAATACTGTATAAAGTGAAATAAAGAAAAATGTGTATATTCGGAACAAATATCCGATACATGAGGTCCCCAAAAGGTTTATTTTTTATTATATTTTCATCATTAGTGCTTTCACTATCATCTTGTTTCAAAGATGCATTGGAAGAAATGGAAGGCATTAAATCCATTGAGGCGTCCCCGGAGTTTGCAGTTCCTTTAGTCGATGCTTCTATAAGTATCAGTAGATTATACAATGAGAATAGTGCTGCAGGTTTCTTGGAAACCGACTCAAATGAATTCTTGACTTTTGTATTTGCTGATTCAGATAGCTTAAGCCCAAGACAATTGGTGAAAATACCGGAGGTAAATCTAGGTTATGAGTTGAAAATGGATCCAGGTATGATTGCGCAATTTGATGCGCTTGGGCGTTTTTCAAGCACATTTAGTAGTTATTGTGTTTTTAAAACTGATAATCAGGAAAAACTAAAGGCTTACCGAATAAGAAAAGGTTCATTCATCATTAATCTCTCATCTCGTTTTAGACACAATACCACATTTATCACAACCTATCCTACCATTACAAAAAACGGTATTCCCTTGGTGGACACTATTCGTGCTATTTTTAATGGGCAGCTGCCTCAAGTAGTAAATAAAACAATTGTTCTTGATGGATATGATGTTGATCTTTCTGATGGGGGAATTAGCTATAATGTTGTGCCATATTTGCTAGAGCTTGATATTATTAAGAATCAGGGGCAGCCGGTTGATGTTAACGACTTAATTACGGTAACCGAAACACTCAAAATAGATGAATACAGTTTTATTAAAGGATATCTTGGCAAGATTAATATTATTAATACATCTGAAAATACCAGCATTGATATTTTTGACAAGCAATTTGAGCATAATCTTTTTTTAAATGATCCCAAACTGGTGTTTAGGCTTGAAAATGGAATTGGCATGCCACTTACCTGTAAAATATCAAATCTTGCTGTTACCTCTGCATCAGGTCAGGATGTTCCGGTAACTATTGACCCTCTCAAGGATACTTTTACCCTTGCCTATCCTTTAAGAATTGGTGATAGGATTTATACTGAATATATCATTGACAAAAACAACTCAAATATCGACTCTCTCATTTCTACAGCACCTCAAAATATCAAGTATTACCTAGAGTTTACAGCTAACTATCTGGAGAGAAGTTCTGAAGATAACTTTTTAATATGGGATAATGCATTCAAGGTTTCATCTGAGGCCAGAGTACCATTAGATTTGAAAGTATTGAAATATGCAATAAAATCTTCTGGCGCCTTGAGTCCGATAACCGATGTTGATCTTAAGCCAGATCCTGGTATAGATCTAAATTTGGGACAAAATGGGGCAACGCTTAGTTTTATTGCAGAGAACTATTTTCCTTTTGAAGCCAATTTCCAAATCGATTTCAGGAAAAAAGCCGTTATTAATGGTAAAGATTCATCTATTTCTTTATTGTTAGTGCCTTCAAATCCTTCTAAAATAGTTGGCTCAACAGTTGATGCGAATGGGAATTTAATAAGGCCTGGGGAGTCATTTAATGATCTTTTACTGACTAAAGAACAATTTGATTTGCTTCGGCAATGTGATAGCTATGATTTTATAACGAGATCAGCAACCTCTAACTTTAATGGTAGCTTTCCTTTTGTAAAGGTTTACAGAAACCAATACCTCCGTTTGCGAGCAGGTTTAAAAGGCAATGTTAAAGTGAAGTCACGAATATGAGAAGGCTGTTTTTCTTTTTAGTAATTCTAGTAATTACTGATGCTGTTCCCGTTTATGCGCAAACAGAAACAACGGTTTCTTTTCTCAGACGCACCCGTCAGGCTTCCATGTATAATCCGGCTTTTGTTTCTCCTTATAGTACAAGTGTAGGCATTCCTGTTCCTGTTTTAGGCAATATTAATCTGAACGTAAATTTACGTGGTATAGACATCAATACTGTTTTGTCTGCCAAATCAGGGGAAGTGCTCGACTTGGATAAATTAAGCAATGAAATTAATACAGCCAGCTTTGGCGTAAATCAGTTTTTAGGACTTGATATTATCAATGTACAATTACCCATAAAAAATTATCAGGTAGGAATTAACCTCACAACCAGGGTAAGCAACATTGTGGAAATTGATAAAACTTTTTTTGATTTTATTGTAAAAGGTAATACCACATTCATTGGGCAATCGGTTGATATAAAAGGTCTAATAGTAAACAGTTTGGCATATTCTGAATTCGGTGTGAGTGTAGCCAGAGAATTTGAAAGATTCTCAGTTGGGGCACGAATCAAATATCTCTCTGGGGCAGGTTATTTATCAAGCAATGACTTAAGGGCCAATTATACCATTGGAGCTAATGCCCCATTTGAAACCAGGGTTAAAGTTGGAGGTACAGTTCGTGGAGCAGGTTTGGTTCCGATACTGCTGGATACCATAGATGGACAAGCAGTAAGCCCAGAGGAAAAGAATTTTGCTGTAAGTGCTGATAAATTAACAGATAACAGAGGTTATGCTGTTGATTTGGGAATGACTTACTGGATTAATTCGCGGCTGATGGTGCATGGTTCCATTCTTGATCTAGGATACATCAATTGGCAGTCTAGTGCTTATCAATATAAATTTAAAGAGGTAGATGTGCAATTTGGAGGTTTCTCTTTTGAGCAAATTGAAAATGCAGATTTTCGCCAAAGATACTTGGATAGCTTGGGCACCTTGTTTGAATCAGCACAAGGAACCAAAGAAGGTTTTACTGCATGGCTGCCTGCACGATTTACCATTGGTGCCGATTATGAACTAACCCTCAGAGATAGGGTGGGCGTGCTCTTCCAAGGGCAAAATGCTGCAGAGCAATGGAGGCCAGCTTTTACCCTAGCTTATTCTAGGCAAGTTGGTAGCAATTGGGATTTAACCGCCAACTATAGTTATTTCAATGGCTCTTTTAACAATTTAGGTTTTGGCACTGCCGTAAAATGGGGTGCCGCACAGATATATTTTGTTCAGGATAATGTGCTCTTTTATTTTTTTCCTGAAAGTGCTCGCAATATCTCTTTGCGTTTGGGTGTAAATTTGGTTTGGGGGGCACCCAACGCTCGCACACCAAGGATACACTAAGTTTGCCTATGCCTGAAATTTGTTTAGGTTTGTTTCCGAGAAATCATTAACTAAAATGAGAAAAATACTGGTAGCCAACAGAGGCGAAATAGCCTTGCGTGTAATGCGCACAGCAAAAGAAATGGGAATTAAGACTGTTGCTGTTTTTAGCGAAGCAGATAGAAATGCACTCCATGTAAGATACGCAGATGAGGCTGTTTGCATTGGCCCTGCTGCTTCCAGTCAATCCTATCTGAAGATGGATACAATTATTGAAGTGGCTCAAAAAACCGGTGCCGATGCTATACATCCGGGATATGGATGTTTATCTGAGAATGCTGAGTGTGCA
>JBILGC010000073.1:0-8639 GCA_044351265.1 Bacteroidia bacterium | reverse complement strand
GCAGATAAGGTTAAAAAAGCGGGCATCACTTTTATTGGACCAACCGGTGATGCGATGCGCACCATGGGAAGTAAAATAGGAGCCAAGCAGGCGGTAGAAAAATTTAATGTTCCTATGGTGCCAGGCACCAAAGAAGCCATACAGGATGTGCAGGCTGCAAAAAAAATTGCATCATCAATCGGTTATCCTGTTCTTATAAAAGCTTCCGCAGGTGGAGGTGGCAAAGGCATGCGAGTTGTAAACCAAGAGTCGGAGTTTGAAGAGCAAATTAAGCTGGCTCAAAGTGAAGCAATTTCTGCTTTTGGAGATGGAGCAGTTTTTATTGAAAAGTATGTTGGTTCGCCCCGACACATAGAAATACAAATACTGGGAGATAATTTCGGGAATATTGTTTACCTGTTTGAGCGGGAATGTTCCATACAGCGCAGGCATCAAAAATTAGTTGAAGAAGCGCCCTCCTCATGCCTAACCCCGGAAATAAGAAAAAAGATGGGCGAAGCGGCAGTAAACGTAGCCAAGGCTTGCAATTATACAAGTGCAGGTACGGTAGAATTTCTGGTAGATGAACAATTGAATTTTTACTTTCTGGAAATGAATACCCGCTTGCAGGTGGAGCATCCGGTTACCGAGCAAATTGTTGGTTTGGATTTGGTAAAGGAACAAATACGTGTGGCAAGAGGAGAAAAGTTGGGCTACACCCAACAAGATTTAACCATAAAAGGTCATGCCATTGAACTAAGGGTTTGCGCAGAAGATCCTGCCAATAACTTTTTACCGGATATTGGTAAATTAAAAACCTATAAAGTGCCCCAAGGTTATGGTGTACGCGTAGATGACTCATTTGAAGAAGGCATGGAAATCCCAATTCATTATGATCCAATGATTGCCAAGCTTATTACTTTTGGAAATACAAGAGAAGAAGCCATCAACCGAATGATTAGGGCTATTTCCGATTACAAAATAAGTGGTATTGAAACTACCTTATCATTTGGGTTATTTGTTATGAAGCACGAAGCATTTGTAAATGGCAATTTTGACACCAAGTTTATTGATAAATATTTCAAGTCGGATATGCTGAAACCTGACGTTGCGCACGATGAAGTTGCAGCCATAGCCGCTACATTTTTTAAAGAGAGCAGTGAACCTGCAGGTTATACTGATACTAAACAAGATGGAAATGCTATGTGGGTTAAGAAAAGAAAGGTTTATAACTGAGGAGCAAATTCTCTTTTCATGAAAAAATGTTTATTTTAGTAAAAAATTTAATACTTATGAAAAACACTACTCTTAACTTGAATAAGTTCAACATCTTGCTTGGCATATTTTTGATGTTAGTTGCAAATAATTTATTTGCTCAATTAACCTCAAATTATCCATCATCTAATGCTGTAGTTGCTACTGGTGGTTCATATGCTGATTTGGGTGCCACGGGTTCAGTCATTTCAACGCCAAATAATGATGATGCAGTATCTGCATCTACCCCAATTGGGTTTACTTTTAGTTTCAATGGAGTTAGTTATACTGATTTTATTCTTAGTACAAATGGATTTATTAAGTTAGGTACACTTCCTCCTTCGGCAACTAATCTGTTTACTAATACAAGTACTGCCGGAGGTGTTTTTAATAGTGTAAACGTTGGAGATTCTGATATGGTTGTTCCTTTTTGTACAGATTTGGAAGGCGGTGCGGGAGTTGAGTATCGTGTATTGACTTCAGGTGCAGCCCCAAATCGAGTTTGTACCATTCAATGGAAAAACGTTTCGGATAAGACTAATGTTATCAACAAACAATATGCAGTGCTAAATTTTCAGATTAAATTGTATGAAACAACAAATATTATTGAATTTGTATATGGAAGTGCAACGACATCAGGAAATGCAACTTCTGCAAGATGGGGTGCTGTGGGTCTAAGAGGTAAGAGCAACGCAGCCAATCAATTGGTTGTTGTAACTAAAGGGTCGGTACAAACCTGGGATTTAGCAACAATTCTTAATGGCAATTACACAGGGAACGGATTCAATTTTGGAAATGGAACCAGACCTTTACCTATTTCTGGTTTGGTGTATAGGTTTGTGCCAATGTTCCCAAATGATATAGCTGTTCGTCAGATTTATACACTTGGCAAGCTTCCAATTGCATATACGATACCACATTTTATAAGGGCAGCAATTAGGAATTCAGGGAGCCTTGCTCAAACTAACTTTTATGTGAGGTGTAATATTACAGGAGCAAATTCCTATGCAGATAGCGTTATGATAACAAATCTAAATCCAGGGGTTGATACAATAGTAACGTTCCCTGCGTTTAGTCCATTTACTGATGGAACTAATAATATTGTTGTTTCTGTAGCATCCGATCAAAATAATTCTAATAATAGTAGAAGTGCCACACAATTCGCAAATCAGGTTGTATATTCCTATGCAGATCCCACCGTTCCTGCAGCTGGAGGGGTTGGATTTACAGGTGGCACAGGAGACTTTGTCGCCAAATTCCCATATTCGGGTTCTGCAAATGCAATTAATCAGGTAGGAGTGAACTTCTTTGGTGGAGGCGTATCACTTAGAATTGGAATATGGGCAAGGAATCCAGCCACTGGTTTACCGGGCGCTTTACTTTGGCAATCAGCAGTATTCACAACAACGGCAGGACTCAATACCATACCGATAAATCCGGCTGTGATTATTAACGATACTTTTTTTGCTGGTGTAATTCAGACATCAACAACGAACGCAAATTTTGCGTTTCAAAATGAAGTCCCTATCAGAAACCAAACATTCTTTTACACGGCACCTACCGGTAATACAACTTGGACAGACTTCTTTACTACAGGAAGTAATTTTAGGTTTATGATTGAGCCACGCTTACAATCTCCTAATGATGTTGGATTTACAAGAGTTCTTTATCCATGTCAAATTTTACCAGTAGGACAGGCTTCATTTTCACCTACGGCTACAATTTATAATTACGGAGTACTTACTCAAACTAATGTGCCTGTAACATGTAGGATTTTTAATAGTTCAAATACCCAGGTTTACTCTTCAACAACTACAATATCATCATTGGCAACCGGTGCGAGCACTGATGTTACTTTCCCAAGTACATTTAGTACAACTACCCCGGGAAATTATACCATAAAAGTTTGGAGTTCTCTCGCAGGTGATGGCTCTACTGCAAATGATACTGCTGTATCTAGCCTAACTATATTTAATTCAAATAATACAACCTCAGGAGGAACAAGGCTGCAATTTGATGGTGTTGATGACTATGTAGCTATCACTAGTAATCCTTCAATTCAGCCTTCTAATCAATTAACTTTATCGGGATGGATAAATGTTACGAGTCTAACATCTAATAGACCTGTCATCTCAAAAGATTCAGCTAATTTCAACAGCTCATTCAGCTTAACTGTTAATACGGTTGGTCAGTTGATCTTCTCTGTGAATACTACCACAGGTTTTCAATCGCTTAACTCCTCTACCAGTATCACCACAGGCACTTGGAACCATATAGCAGCAACCTATGATAATGGACTAATGACCATTTTTATTAATGGTGACACGGCAGGAACATTTTTGCATAGCGGCTCAATTATAAATAACAATGGGGATTTGTTTTTAGGCAGGAATATTAATTTGGGATTATTTTATAATGGTGGCATTGATGAATTTAAATTATGGACAACTGCTTTAACAAGCAATCAAATCAGAAGAGCTATGCATATAAGAGATACTAACTTTAGTAGTCCAAACTTGAAAGTGTATTTGAGATTTGATGAGGGTGTTAATAGTTTGCTATTATCTGACGCTTCAGGTAATTGTAATAATGGCACATTAATTAATATGGATGCCCAAAATAGCACAGCAGTACCAGCCTGGTTCATTTCTAATATCCCAATTGGTAGTCCTGTTGTTGATAGTATTTTAATTACATCTTCGGGTGCATATAATAGGGCTAATCTTAAATTAAACTTAACTTCGTATAACTATTCTGGTTCAGAGATATACTATATCCATATGTTTGATACTGTTCCTTATGGAACCCCTCCAACTACGAATCCTGGCGGAATTGCTGCAGCCTTTCCACGCAACTGGATAATTTATCGATATGGTGGAGCAAGCTATGATAGTATATATGCTAATTTTATCCTAAGAAACGGGGCATTAAGCATTGGTGCGCAAACTGCTGATATCAGTCTATTTAGAAGATCTAATGGTGAAGCAGGGGCGTGGACCAGTTTTCAGAATCCAGCTTCTGCATTGAATGTATCAACTGGAACAGTAACTTTTAAATATACAAATCCCAGTCAATTCAGAGCACAGTTCTCAATCGGTGGCAACAACAACCCGCTGCCTGTTACTTTATTGCAATTCAATGCTAAACTTCAGAACAAAGATGTATTGTTAAATTGGGCTACTGCAGCCGAGTTAAATAACAGAGGATTTGAAGTAGAAAGATCTGTTGATGGCAAAGAATTCCAAAACATAGGTTTTGTTGAAGGTAAAAATAACAGCAACTCAAGAGCTGATTACCAATTCAATGATGCAAGTGCTTTGGCTCATTCACAGGTATTGTACTACCGCTTAAAGCAACTTGATTTTGATGGTAAATATACCTACTCAGATATGGTGCGCGTTCAATCCGGTAATGCGGTGTTGAATGGCGTATCGGTTTCTCCTAATCCATTTTCAGTGAATGCTCAGGTTCAATTAAGCACATTGTTTAATGGAGCTGCCCATATTACCATCAGTGATGTTCAGGGTCGTGTGGTTTTAAATGAGGTGCATGAGGTAGTTGCAGGGAATAATGCAATTAATCTGCAAAACATGGAGAGTTTGAAACAAGGCGTTTACTTTATGCGTGTATCAGTTGGCGGAGAGAATATGGTAGTGAAAATGGTGAAATCAGATAAATAATTTCTAGCCCGTTTTATTTAACAATGCCCCGTGCAAATTTGCACGGGGCATTGTTTTTTGTACTTTCGCAATCGTTAATTTTAATTGGTATGAATACAAATGCATTAATTGAGTGTGTGCCTAATTTTAGTGAGGGTGCAGATAAAAACATTATCAAACAAATAACTGATGTAATTGAAGCAGTAGAAGGTGTGATGCTTCTAGATGTTGATCCGGGTAAGGCTACCAATAGAACAGTTGTTACTTTTGTCGGGAATCCTGATTCGGTAATTGAGGCAGCGTACCAAGCCATTAAAAAAGCATCAGAGCTCATTGATATGAGCAAGCATAAAGGTGAACACCCTCGCATGGGAGCTACAGATGTTTGTCCGCTTATTCCCGTTTCAGGTATTAGCATGGAAGAAACAGCAGCCTATGCAAATAAGCTTGCAGCAAGCGTGGGCTCACAACTTAATATACCTGTTTATTTATATGAGTATGCCCAACCTAATGATGCGCGTAAAAATCTATCTATTATTCGTGCAGGTGAATACGAAGGTTTTTTTGATAAAATCAAATTACCTGAATGGAAGCCTGATTTCGGTCCGGATGTAATGAATGCAAGAGCGGGAGCAACCGTTATTGGAGCTAGAGATTTCCTGATTGCCTACAACGTGAATTTAAATACAAAATCTGTACGACTGGCAAACTCTGTTGCCTTTGATGTTAGAGAGGCAGGACGCGTAAAACGAGAAGGCAATCCAATAACAGGAAAGGTTGTTAAAGATGAAAATGGAAATGACGTGCGTATACCGGGAAAATTAAAAGCAGTAAAAGCGATTGGTTGGTTTATTGAGGAGTATAATATTGCTCAAATCTCAATGAATCTGATTAACTATAAAGTTACCTCAGTACATCAAGCTTTTGATGAAGTTTGTAAGAGTGCCGAGAGCAGAGGTTTACGTGTAACAGGAAGTGAATTGGTTGGACTTATTCCGTTAGATGCATTGCTTGACGCAGGCAGGCATTATTTAAAAAAACAAAATCGCTCTATTGGAGTAAGTGAGGCGGAACTGATACATATTGCAGTTAAATCAATGGGACTGGATGAATTGGCACCATTTGACCCTGCAAGGAAAATAATTGAATACAAATTGAAAAATATGGCAGTAGAAAAACTGATTGGTATGAACCTGCGTTCTTTTGCAGATGAAACTGCATCTGAAAGTCCTGCACCGGGTGGAGGTTCCATCAGCGCCTATGTTGGGGCGTTGGGGGCATCATTAGGCACAATGGTAGCTAATCTTTCAGCAGGTAAGCGTGGATGGGAAGAACAAATTACTTTCTTTAGTAATATAGCTCATCAGGGGCAACAAATTAAAGATACATTGCTCAAACTTGTTGATGAAGATACTGCCGCATTCAATGAAATCATGAAGGCATTTGCTTTGCCAAAAAATACTGAAGAAGAGAAAAAAGTTCGTGTCGAAGCCATTGAGGCTGCAACGAAATATGCATGCGAAGTTCCGCTGCGTGTAATGAAAACAGCCTACGCTTCATTAGATATGTTAGGTAAGATGATTGAGAAGGGAAACCCCAATTCTATTACAGATGCAGGCGTTGGTGCGCTATGTGTTAAAACGGCTGTTAGGGGAGCTTACTTTAATGTATTGGTAAATGCAAAGGGATTAAAGGATAAAGGTTTTGCTGAAAAGATTATAACAGAGGCCAAAAATATATTGGCAGATAACCATAGTAAAGCAGATGCAATGCTTAAAATGGTTGAAGAGGCATTGGTTTAATTATTCATATGCACCGGGCGTAGGTGCGCTGGTGCTTCGGTTATTGCCTTCTATATCTTTACTGATATTTATAAATATTCCCTTGCCTCTGGCAGGGGAATTTTGTTTGGGCTTAAATTTATATTGATTCACATTTTCAAACAAAGGGTCGGTATTTAGGATGTTTCCGGCCGGGAAATCTGTTAACTTGGTTCGCATAATATTGTTGCTGAATAATCGGGTATCAAAAGTTTGCACCCCATCAGCTACAAAATTCAATATAATCTCTTCTTCCTGACTTCCATAAATAATATTGTTAATGAACGTGAAGTTTAGAGGGAAGCTTGCTATGATATTTCCTGATTCATTTTTAAACGGAGAATTATCGAGTACCAGCTGCGGATTTTGCCTGTTAAAACCTACGTTGTAAGCTGCAATTGTGTTGTGATAAAGTTTATAGTCACCGCCCAGCGCACCGTAAAAAGTAAACTGACCGCAATTGCCAATAACATTATTTATGGCAACAATGGTAGCAGAATAACCGACTAAACCTGCTGAAGACATATTTTGAATGATGCTATTTTGCAAGGATAGATTTGGTGCTGAGTTAATGGGTACGGAATCAACTTCAATTCCCAATTGCCCATTTTTTATTAAAGCATAGTTAATGCTGTTATTGATGCTTCGAGGCAGTAATCTTATGCCCACCCATTGGGCGGTGTTGTCTTTATAATCAGGGTCAAGTCTGTCGCCCTCAAATACAACCGGTTTATCTTTTGAGCCATTCACAATTAAGGTGCCCTGAACAAAAATTGTACTATTTATATGAGAATGAATACGTGTCCCCTCATTTATAGTAAGGGTGGAGCCCTGCGGTATCAAAATTGAATTATAAATTACAAATGGCTTATCGTTATTCCAGAAATGATTGCCTGGTGCTAATACGCTATCAGTTAAATAATGTGCATCCTGACCCCATGCAACCAGATCTACCTCTTGAGTGTTTCCGTTGGTTTCAAATAAAAGCTGATCAGCAACAATAAAAGGCAATTGCTGATTTTGCTGATTAAGATATGCCTGCACAAATATCACAATGGAATCATTCCCTCTTATCTCTTTGCCGCTCATGGCAGCTGTTGGTACACCATCCACATTCAGTTTATATAGACCCAGTCCGGTTCCTTTAAGCCTGATGTTTACCCTTACTCCTTTTTCATTTGTATTTATAACCCACAACTGCTTCGTAATTGATAGGGGACGGTTTTCACCTAGCTGAGAGAAAACGGTATCAAACATTACTGTATCAGTTGAGAAGCGCAGACTAATGTCTGTATCGGTTGTAAATTCATCTTCAGTTCTGCAGGAAGAAAAAAACAAAACGCATGCAAAAGCAAGAATAAATATGGATTTATGGCAAGTATTTAGGTGCATGAACGAACTGCTAAATTACGTAAAAAAGAGCTATTTATTATTTTTCCATCAGCTCGTCCAAGGCTTTATCCAGCGAGGGGTAGTGAAAGTTGAATCCGCATCGCTCAATCTTATTCGAATCGATATACTGATTAGCTATGAGCATTGAAGCCATTTCTCCGAAAATTATTTTTAATGCAAAAGTTGGTACAGGAGGAAGTAAGATAGGCCTGTGAATCCTTTTAGCTATTGCATTGGTAATGGTTTTGTTGTTTACGGGATGGGGAGCTACCGCATTGTATATGCCACGCATCTGTTCGTCAAAAACTGCCTTGATAAAAATCCCTGCAAGGTCATGAATGTGGATCCAGCTGACATATTGATTGCCGCTGCCTAAAGCAGCACCTGTATAATATTTGATAGGCTTAGCCACTTGAGGTATAAAACCTCCTTCTTTGGCCAACACCACCCCAATGCGAATAATAGTGGTTCGCAAACCAATGGATTCTGCTTTCATAGCTTCTGATTCCCAATCTTTGCATACCCTGGCAAGAAA
>JBILGC010000084.1:0-6007 GCA_044351265.1 Bacteroidia bacterium | reverse complement strand
GTAACTCACTCAAAATATGAATCTGAGACTAATGGTACATTTTTCTTTTTTTCTCCTCCCTGTATCAGTTATGGGCCAAGATCCTCAGTTTTCTCAATTCTATGCCAATCCAGTTTATACCAATCCGGCTTTTGCAGGTGCTGCAACCAATGCACGTGTTGCAGTTAGTGCAAGAAGCCAATACATTGGGCTTAATAAAAACTATCGCACCGGAGTTGCATCATTTGATATGAATGTTGCTGAATTGCATGGTGGTATTGGACTTATCGCTTTAACAGATATAGCCGGGGACGGTAATCTTACATCAACTGTCCTAGGAGGTCTATATGCCTATCATCTTTCGTTAAACCGATACATTTCACTTCGTGCTGGCATTGAGGCCAATTATCACCAAAGGGTCTACGATTTCAGTCAATTTAGATTCGGAGACCAGATTGATGACAGGTATGGATTTATAAAGCCTACTAATGAAAGAGTTGGGCAAGAGCAAATTGGATTTATGAATTTCGGCACCGGTTTGTTAGTATACAGTAACCAGTTATATGGCGGTTTGGCTATTCACAACCTCACCGAACCCAATCAATCTTTTTATAACCCGAATGCAAGTAATGAGGCATTCAAATTACCCAGAAGATACACCATGCACGCAGGAGGCAATATTTTCCTTTCAAAACAAAGAAATGAGGCACTCCGAACAATATTATCTCCTGCAATCTTATATATGCAACAGCGCAACTTTAATCAACTCAATCTAGGTCTCTATTTCAAAAAGCAATCCTTAACAACAGGATTATGGTTCAGACAAACCAGTAATAATGCAGATGCTATCATTTTTTTAATAGGACTAAAATTTCCCAAATTCAGGGTCGGCTATAGTTTTGACGCTACCATATCAAACTCAAGATCTGCTACTTATGGCTCTCATGAGATCTCCATTAGCTTTGAAATATCCAGAAAAAAACAGCAAAAAAAGATATTTAAGTCTTTAAATTGTCCAACTTTATAAGTAAAGTATAGGAATATTCTGCTTTTTTTTGTTATTTTGAAATCTTTAAGACAATTATATTACCATGAAGTACGCTTCTAGATTCATTTATGTTCTGTTGTTAGTTCAGATCTTGCTTTTAAGTTCTGCTTGTAACAAAAATAAAAAATCGGTAACCACCGGATGGAAATACAATGATCCGAAATGGGGTGGTTTTGAACGCCACAAATTTACTGAACAGGAAACGGGTCCGGGTCTCGTTTTCGTTGAGGGTGGAACAATTACTCTAGGTTCGCACGAGCAAGACGTAACCTACGAACGTAACAACCTAAAAAGACGAGTTTCCATCCCTAGTTTTTATATGGATGAGACAGAAGTTACTAACTTCCATTATCTAGAATATCTTTATTGGCTTAATCGCGTTTATGTGAGTAATCCTATTATTCACCAAACAGCGTTGCCCGATACATTGGTATGGAGGAATAAATTATCCTACAACGAACCTCATGTTTTGTATTATTTGCGTCATCCGTCATACAGAGAATATCCTGTAGTTGGGGTAAGTTGGCTGCAAGCTACTGCCTATGCCCAATGGCGCACAGATAGGGTTAATGAAATGATTATGGCCAGAGAAGGTTTGATTAATCTTTCGGTAGAGAAATCAGTTGATGACAATAATTTCAATACTGAAGCTTATCTCCTTGGTCTTTACACGCCAGATGTAAAGAAGGAGTTAAAAGATTATGCGCCCAACGGAAAAACCAGATCAGTAAGAATTGAGGATGGAATTCTATTACCGGAATATCGTTTACCAACTGAAGCAGAGTGGGAATACGCTGCATATTCATACATTTCGCCTGAATTTAATGAGAATATTGATGTAAAGAAAATTTATCCTTGGATTGGTCTTACATTGCGCAGAAGTGATACTGAGAAGACAAGGGGCAATATGTATGCAAACTACACACGCGGAGGAGGTGATGCAGCCGGTATTGCAGGGAAGCTAAATGATGGTTTCTTTTATTCAGCCCCGGTTAAAAGTGAAGAATTTCTTCCTAATGATTTTGGTCTTTATCACATGGCTGGAAACGTAAGTGAGTGGGTAATGGATGTTTATCGTCCGCTCACTTGGGAAGATGCAAATGATTTGAATCCATTCAGAGGAAATGTATACAAGACAAAGGTAACTGATGCAGATGGCATGGTTAGTGAGAAAGACAGTATGGGCCGCATCCCTTATAAAGAAGTTGATCCTACAAAGATTACTCCAGGACAGCGTAGAAACTTCCAAAAAGCTGATAATATCGGTTTCAAAGACGAAACAAAATATACAGACATGGATCAGCAATATGAATATATGGCTTCCTCACTTGTAAGCAATATAGCAAGAGTTTATAAAGGTGGATCTTGGAATGATAAGGCATATTGGCTGCACCCGGGGAACAGAAGACATCTTGATCAGGATCTATCAACTGCTACTATAGGCTTTAGGTGTGTAATGGACAGATTAGGAGATGCAAGAAAAAAATAAATTAGTTAATAATTAGTTCAACAAAAAAGACCGATTCAAAGAATCGGTCTTTTTTATTGTTAGAAGATGGAAGATTAACTTAATCCATATGCGTTGCGTAATCATAAAAAAGTCTGGGCCAGTTAACATTACCATAACCTTTACCAAGCCTAACAATGATCAGTTTTTTGGATGGATAAACATAAATATATTGGCCTAAATGGCCGGTAGTCATAAATGCTTGTTCACCATTCTTATTTCGCAACCACCACTGATATTTAAAACCCTCTGAGGCGCCCTCTGAGGTTGAGGGTATAAGACTCTCATTAACCCAATCTGTCGGTATAATTTGTTTTTGCTGCCACATCCCCTTATTTAAATATAACCTGCCTAATTTTGCAAAGTCACGAGCAGCGGCATTTAAGCAACAGAAAGTTTTCTCAAGACCTTCCTGCTCTTTATCCAAACTCCATGATCCATCAAATTGGGGGTCAAGACTAAACCAAATTCTCCTGTCCAAATAATGTGTTATTGATTCGTCCTTTAATGCACGCTGCAATATCCAGCCCAATAACTGAACATTACCACTCTGAAAACGAAAAACAGTTCCCGGTTTCTCCATCAGATAAAAATCCTTCATATACTTTTTCGCATTATTCCCATAGTATAACTTATAGAAATCGCTAAAGACATCGTTATAGCTTTCTTTAAATTTAATACCGGAAGTGCTCTGAAGCAAATGCTTTATCGTAATGCTATCAAAACCATTTAATCGTAGCTCTGGAAGGTAATTGGTTATTGGTTCGTCAACTGATTGAATGTACCCATCAGCCAATGCACATCCAATTAATGCAGAGGTGTATGCACTTGCCATCGAAAATGATGGTATATTGCTGGATGAATCCTTTCCCATAAAATACTTCTCGTATACTATGGTATCCTCCTTTATAATCAGATAGGCAACTGTGTTGTTAATCAAAAGAAAATCTTCAAAGGATATGACTCTTCCATTAACTACTGCTGATTTTGGTATATTATTGTTACCCACCGTACCCTTATAGAATGTAAAAGGGTGATTACTACCGTGCAGTATATTTGATGGGAAACGCCTGCTATCATCAATATCAGGAAAAAGGTATACCACCACTCTAGCGAAATGACAAGAGTTTAACAACACGGAAGCAAACAATAATATTAAAAACTGGTTCTTTTTCAAGGACTTGCAATTTAGGCACAACAATCCAATTAGTATTCACATTCTTTTAACTTTGAAAAGTGTATCCTTCAGCCCATTCCTTTATCAATATTCATACTCATTGTAAACCTAGATTGAGCAATGAATTTGCAATACGAAATGCTTACCTAAAAAACGTGCATACTACTTGCTATCCTTTATCATATGGCTTGCATCCGTGGTATGCCCAAACTATTGCTGAAGAAAAACTCCATCAAACTTTGACTGAGCTTACCTCTAATCCAATGGTTTGGGCTATTGGGGAAATTGGCCTTGACCGCTCAAATGGGCCTGATATAGCAATTCAGATTAGGATGCTTGAGGTTCAACTTATGATTGCTGAGCAAAATAAATTACCTGTTATATGGCATGTGGTGAGATCATTTTCCGATATTTTGCCTTTTATTAAAAACTTCAGGGTTCAACACATTATACATCAATTTAATGGCAACCTTACTGAAGCAAAAAGACTCATAGACATGGGTTGCTTGCTTTCGTTCGGAAAAAATCTATTCAATTACAAAAGTGACGATGTGTTGAGGCGAATACCAACTTCCGCTATACTGCTTGAAACTGATACTGCAAGCCATTTACATATTGGTGATATTTATGAAAAAGCAGCTGAAATCAGGAAAACAGAGATGACAGTATTAAAAGCCCAAGTCTTTTATAACTTTGAACAGATATTTGGTAAACACAGGCAATGAAAAAAGAAATACAATCGTGGATGGGACGCACTCAGCTTTTGCTGGGTGAAGAAAGATTAACAAATCTCATTAATAAAAACATTCTGGTTGTTGGCCTTGGTGGTGTAGGTGGTATTGCTGCAGAGATGATTGCACGATCCGGTATAGGCAAAATGACCATTGTGGATGCAGATGTAGTGGAAGAAACCAATCGTAACCGTCAAATACCAGCCTTAATCAGCACAGATGGAAAACTTAAATCCGAAGTGTTGGCGCAGCGCATCAAAGACATCAACCATGAGATAGAACTAACTGTAATAAGCGATTTTTTTAGAGATGACCTTACCCACCGCGTGCTAGATGAAGGTAATTTTGATTATGCATTGGATTGTATCGATACCCTTTCTCCGAAAGTGTTTTTCATCAAAGCCTGTCTCGACCGAAAGATACCAATTGTAAGCTCGATGGGTGCAGGTTCAAAGGTTGACCCAACAATGGTTAAAGTAGCAGATATTGCTGATACCTATAACTGTCATCTTGCCAAGTATACCAGAAAATACCTACACAAATTTGGTATTCGCAAAGGCGTTAAAGCCGTATTTTCAGCTGAAAAACCTGAGCCATACATGAATATAAAGTCAGTTAATGGTGTAAATAAACGCTCATCTCCCGGAACCATGAGTTATATGCCTGCGGTATTTGGATGCACTGTTGCTTCAGTGGCCATTAGGGATTTATATGGACAGCAATAAAAGATAGCTCAACTAAATTAATCCACGCAAGAGCCATACAATTAATATTAATTTTTCATGATATTTTCATTTCATTGACTCGAACAAATACTCATTGGATACAAGTTTTTTAGCACCTTTTGATTACTATACATAAAAAGGCTGCCTGAAACCAGGCAGCCTTTTTTCAAATAAAAGTATGCTATTTTATTACTCTTTAACCACCTTTATGGTTTGCGTTTGTTGCGCACCATTAATACGCACCATATAAATGCCAGAGCTTAGATTTGCTAAATCATTCAGGATTATCATATTCTTTCCTTCTTTACCGGTATAGCTCATTTGCTTCACAACTTTTCCAGTGATGTCGGTTAAGCTGATTTGAAGTGCAGAAGAACCATTCAGTTTAACAGAGATGTATAAATCACTGTTAAATGGAACCGGTTGTGCCGTAATAGTACCACCAAAAATTGTTGTATGTTTCTTCACCAATACAGTTGGGCTGTATTCAAATGCGCCATCAAAATCAATCTGACGTAACCTATAGTATAAATCTGAACTATTGGTACTGGTGAATGCATTCTCATCAAGGAACTGATAATTAACAACTGTGTTTGTATTGCCTGCACCTTTTGTAAATCCAATCATTTCAAAACGATCACCATTTGTGCTGCGCTCAATTTCAAAGCCTTTGTTATTTATTTCAGACGCGGTAGCCCAATTTAAAATCACATCAGAAGCATTGGCTTTTGCTTTGAAATCAATTAACTGAACAGGTAATGTGGTAGTAGCATTTGTTGCTCCCGATGCAAATGCATTATGCATGTATCTGCCGTTGTATTCATACACATCGAAGGAATA
>JBILGC010000060.1:0-10629 GCA_044351265.1 Bacteroidia bacterium | reverse complement strand
TGTGTTAGTCCGGTAACATTCACGCTAGTTCCATTTCCAACAAACACCACAAAGTTACCTGTACCTGTAGTTGAACCACTGCCAAAAGCGGTATTTGCAGTATACAAGGTGTTATTGGTTGGCGGCACAGCTGTGGTAGTTGTTAAGCGAGCAACTACTAATCTTCCTTGTCCGTTGCCTGCGGTAAAGTTTACCAATGCAGATGTGTTTGCAGGTGTAACGGTTACATTTGATGATGGAGTAGTTGGAGTAGCTACGTTTACAACCTCAACATTGTCAATTGCCCAGCCTTCATCAGTAAAAGTATCAGCTACAAAACGGAATCTTACCCTAACATTAGATTGGCCCGCAGCACCAGTTAAAATAGTTGCCGACTCAATCCAACCATTTGTATTGCTTGAATAGGATGTGGAAATCATACTAAACATATTTGCACCTAAAGTATAAAATGCGCTAGCATCATTATACCATGAAAAGCTGGTTGGAGTATTAAAGTTAGTACCAGTTCCAACAGCTGAATTCAATCTTGTCCATGCCCCGCCATTAATTGAAATTTCTACTACACCACCATCATATCCTACATCAGCATCAACATCCATTTTATGACGGAATCGTAGCACAGGATCTGAAGGGTAGCTAGTAAAATCGAATTGAGGAGATGTTACTACACAATCTTCTGTTCCTAAATAATTCCCTGTCAATGTTGTTACAAAAGCATTAGGTGCAGAGAATGCTCCATTGATGAAAGCCTTCGCTGGTGTACCCCTTACCCATGCATTTGTACCTGCATTTATTGCTGAGGCTGTCCACGGAGTAGTGGCACCATCAAAATTCTCTGTATAAGGCAAGGCAGATATAACTGGCAGGGTAGTAAAACTATCTTGTGCACTATATGCAGTTCCCACTCCATTTGTTGCATAGGCTCGATAGAAATATTTAGTAGTATGGGCTAAGCCTGCTAAATTAAAACTAAAGGTTCCCAAGGATACGTTAGGATTGGTTACTGAATCGACTACCCCTATACCTCCAATAACAGGATTTCTAGAGGTAGATACAACTATACCGCTTAGAAATACAGGGTCACCTCCATTGCTGGTGATATTTCCTCCCACGGTAGCTGTAGTAGTTTGAACATTTGAAGCTGCAATTCGAGCAACTGAAGGCGCAACTGCCGAAGCAGGAGTTATAATTGAACTATCAGCACCATATGAAGTTCCCAAAACATTAGTTGCATATGCACGATAATAGTAAGTGGTTGTAGGTTGAAGTCCGGCAATGTTTCTATTAAAAACACCCGAAGTAACAACTGGTGTATTAGCCGAATCAATCACACCGGGTGCACCTAAAACAGGGTTACTAGTTGTACTGTAAACAATACCACTTGCTGTAACAGGATATCCGCCACCCTCTACAATATTTCCGGTTAATGTTGCTGAAGTAGTAATTACATTCGATTTTGAACCCGTTGCAACAACCGGAGCTGTAGCTTGAATACCATTTACACAAATGCTAAAACCACCAGATGCTGTTCCTGCATTTGTATGATAAACTCTGATGTAATAAGTTGAATCTTTTAACAAGTTAGTTAAAGTGATTTTTACTGTACCTGCATTAACATTATTGTTTACACAAGCAATAGAAGTTAAGGTACGTGTTAAAACCTGCACGTGTGGTCTGAAAGTACCAGTACCTGTTACAGTAACTGTATCTACAGATGCGCTAGGTGTAAAACGATACCATACATCATCATCTGCTACCCCCCCGCATACAGGTTGAGGACTTGCAGTTGAAGCAATAGTAGTGCCAGTTACCGGAGTACATGCTGTTGCAACATTAAGCATTACAGCACCTGAAGTATCATCATTAGCAGGTGGTGGAATAATTTCGTTTACACAAATGGAGAATGATCCACTAACCGAACCTGAGCCTGCGCCTGCATGAAACACGCGAATTAAATAAGTGGCATTTGGGGTTAATCCTGTAGCCTGAACCGATTCAAGTGCATTGGTTGCTGCATTGCGTGATGCCGCTGCACCTAGTCCTGTCGTATCAAACAAGTTATTCATTACCATAAATGCCGGATCAAATGAAGGACTTCCAACAATTGAAATATTTACTTGTCCGCTTAACGGGGCTGTAAACGAGAACCAAACATCATCATCTGCAGTACCTGAAACAGGAGCAATTGCCGTTCCTGAAGAAGTTGCACCTCTGGTTGAGTAATACGTACCACAACCATCCGTACAAGGTATAGGATTTACTGAAAGTAAAATTGGAGTAGACAAACTATCATTTGTGGGAATACTGGATATGTTGGTTGGATTGAAAACACCTCCGCTTGTGAATAGATAAGAAGTGTTACATAATGGAGCAATAGATAAATTATTGTTCACTATAGATGAAGAAAAGTTTCTCGAGTTTTCAAGCTGTAACGAAATTCGCTGACCTGAAGCAGGTAACTGTCCATTCATGCCAAGCGAATAGCTAAAAGATCCTGTTCCGGTGCCATCGAATGGCTGCATCCTACCATATACATATTCAATATTGTTTGAACCCTCATAAAGTTTAATCTGGAAGTTCAAACTCGGTGCAGGATAGTTAAACAATTCCATCTCTGCCCATTCTATGGTCATTATCCGATTGGGAGAAGTTCCGGTTAGTTGATACCTGATCAGGTTATTTCTGTTTGTTGAAGAACCTGCCAAAGCAAAAAGGTCATCCCAATATGGGGCAAGCACAACACGGGGAGATGAGGCATTTAAATCATTAATGTAAGAGGTTGAGATCACTGTGGTGTCGAAACTTAACCAACCATTGGTTGATACATAAAAAGCCGGCCGTATAGCACCCGCATAATTAAAATTGAAACCTGAAGGAAAATATACAGGTAAAGTTCTGTCATCATCCGGACTTAAACCTGCCCAGGTAAACTGGGTTCCAGTACTCTGTATCGTGGTGAATGTTGCACTGGTATTACGCGTAATGGAATAAGGTCCGAAGCCCTGGCAAGGTTCATTTACCCTAACAGCCACTGATGTATCAGATGCAAGTCCACAAGTTAATACACATCTATAAAAACGTGTTGCTGTTGGTGATGCAAATCTTGCAGTAGCAGTGGTGATAGCCATTGGCACCCAAGTAACACTATCTGTAGAGCTCAACCATGCATAAGTAACCGGACCAGTTGATGCACCTGTTAAGCTTAAAGTTGTACTATCTAAACAGTTTGATGAAACTAAATTGGTAGTTCCTCCACGAGCGGGCCTTACCAATACAGCAACTGAATTGTCTGTTGAAGATGATGCTGTACAAGTTACCACTGCACGGTACCAGGTATTTGTAAGGGGTGTAGATACTGATTGAGATGCCAAGGTAGCACCAGTAATTGGAGTAAAGGTGATATTATCCGTTGATTCTTCCCATTGAAAAGATGAAATACTTGCAGAAGAACCCGTTAAACTTAGCGTTAAATTACCACCGCAAGTTGGTGCAGTGGCGTTAGCAGTACCTGCATATACAGGCTTTACAGCAACAAAATTACTCGTTGCACTAAGTGAAGAATTTGTACAAGTAGTTACCCTTCTGAAATATGTTAAGGTGGTAACTTGTGGTTTGGTTAATCCAACTAAGGTATCGTTAGTCAGAGGTGTCCAGGTGATGGAATCCGGTGAGGATTGCCATTGGTAGCTTAACCCCGGATTGGTTGAAGCCCCGTTAACGGCAAGCACATAGTTGCCGGTGGCACAGCCGGGAATATTAGTTAAAGAGGCAATACCAGGAGTGGGTGTTCCTGAGCATGGAGGTGGAGGAGTAAAAGTGTATGTTAGTCCCGATGCCGGCAAAACAGTAGTTGATAGCGTAATCGTTGCAGTATTGACCGTACCAGCAGTTGTTGTTGACCAATTTGTTGTTGAAGTTCTATTGTTATAAATAGCAGAGCTAGAGCCCCTCAAACCAACCTGAGCTGTTCTTGATGTTGCGTTCTTGGTAAAAGTTCCATAAACAATCTGAACAATGTTTGTGGTTTCGTTTAATCTTATTTGAAAATTATAGTTATCGCCTGTTGCTCCATATGCTCTGTAGCTTGTCCACTGAACTGTAAATACCCTATTGGGCGCAACACCTGATGTTAAATAGCTTAAATTACCGGTACTAGTATTACCCTGTAAATCAAAGCTAAGTGGAGCAATTACATTATTGGACGTTCCTGAACTCAATGAAGTATAAGAACTCACAACAGTCGCACCTAATGCGATAAATCCGTTAGCATTAACGCTTGCAGAAGTAAAATTTGATCCATTGTAATTGAAGGTAAAACCAATAGGCAAGTTGTTAAAACTATTGTCATCATTGGTAGCTGTTCCAAGCGTGGTACCTCCGGTTATCGGGGTATAAGTACCAAGTGTTTGACTAAAGGTGTACGTGTTAACTGGTTGCGCATAAAGTCGATTTCCTATCAACCCGGTTAATAGGAATAAGGACAATACCATAATGGATTCTCTCCATTTAAATTGATGTAGTTGTACTTTCATATTTGTGTTATTATTGGTTTAATTAAAAGTTAAGTTTATGTCTTTGATTGAAGTATTAATCATTGGTTTTACATACATTTATATGTAGCTACAAAAGTCAAAGTTATAGATTTTTTCTATAGGTGCAACTTATTATTAAAATTAATTGAGCCCAATACTTAAAAATAAATTAGCGGACTTTAGAAAAAATAATACGGCATAGAAAAACTAAGTAATTTATTGCGTAGTGAATGCAATTGCTGGAGGTATTGGCATCATTTACTCTAAGAAAATTGTTAAAAAAAGAGGCTACCTCAACCATTGAAGCAGCCTCTTAAATTGGTTTTGGCTTAGGCGTTTAAACTACAACAGATGCTCTGATAATATTCAATGCGCCACCTGCTTTAAACCATTCTATTTGCTGCGCATTGTAGGTGTGGTTTACAACAATCTCATCCTTGCTGCCATCTGCATGGTTCAGCACCAACCTAAGTGGTGTGTTAGGAGCAAATGAAGTTATACCCAAAATATCAATAGTGTCGTCTTCCTGAATTTTGTTGTAATCTTCCTTATTGGCAAAAGTTAGTGCCAGCATGCCTTGTTTTTTCAGGTTGGTTTCGTGTATTCGGGCAAATGACTTTACCAGTACGGCACGCACACCTAGATGGCGTGGCTCCATTGCTGCGTGCTCTCTGGATGAGCCTTCGCCATAGTTTTCGTCACCCACAACTAATGATCCTATACCCTGCGCTTTGTATTGACGCTGCACTTTGGGGACCGACTCATACATTCCTGTTAGCTGATTTTTTACGCTATCGGTTTTTTCGTTGAAATAATTAACCGCACCGATGAGCATGTTGTTTGAAATATTATCTAAATGACCTCGGTATTTCAACCACGGACCCGCCATTGAAATATGGTCGGTAGTGCATTTTCCTTTTGCTTTAATAAGCAGTTTTAATCCTTTAAGGTCGGTACCTTCCCATGCTGCAAACGGATCGAGCAATTGCAAACGGTCAGAAGTTGGTGATACAGCTACCTGAACTGAACTGCCATCTGCAGCGGGAGCCAAGTATCCCGCATCTTCTACAGCAAATCCTTTTAATGGCAGCTCATCGCCCGCTGGCGGGTCTAGTTTTACGGCTTCGCCTTTTTCATTAATCAGCGTATCGGTAATGGGGTTAAACGAAAGATCACCTGCAATGGCAATGGCAGCAACCATTTCCGGAGAAGCTACGAATGCATAGGTATTCGGATTACCATCTGCACGTTTAGCAAAGTTTCTGTTAAACGAATGAACAATTGTATTTTTCTCAGCCTTTTCAGCACCCATACGGTCCCACATGCCGATGCACGGTCCGCAGGCGTTGGTGAATATTGTTGCATTGAGGTCGGTAAATGTTTTTAATAACCCATCGCGCTCGGCAGTATATCTTACTTGCTCCGAACCAGGGTTAATACCAAATTCAGCTTTGGTTTTTAATCCTTTTGCCACCGCCTGCTTTGCAATAGAAGCCGCACGGCTCAAATCTTCGTATGATGAGTTAGTGCATGAACCAATCAACCCCCACTCCACTTTAAGTGGCCAGTTGTTTTTGGCAGCTTCTCCTTTCATATTTGCCACAGGTGTCGCCAAATCGGGAGTGAACGGACCATTCAGGTGCGGTGTTAATTCCGATAAATTGATTTCAATCACCTGATCAAAGTATTGTTCAGGATTTGCATATACTTCAACATCGGCAGTCAGGTGGTGTTTAATTCCGTTGGCTAAATCGGCCACATCAGCACGTCCGGTAGCACGCAGGTAGCGTTCCATGCTTTCGTCATATCCGAAGGTAGAAGTGGTTGCACCAATTTCTGCACCCATGTTGCAAATGGTGCCTTTTCCGGTGCAGCTCATGCTGGTAGCTCCTTCGCCAAAATATTCTACAATACAACCGGTTCCTCCCTTTACGGTAAGAATGCCGGCAACTTTTAAAATCACATCTTTAGGCGCTGTCCATCCGTTTAGTTTTCCGGTAAGTTTTACACCTATCAGTTTAGGAAATTTAAGTTCCCAAGGTAAACCTGCCATTACATCACATGCATCTGCACCACCTACACCAATTGCTACCATTCCTAAGCCACCTGCATTCACGGTATGCGAGTCTGTACCAATCATCATTCCTCCCGGGAATGCATAATTTTCCAATACCACCTGGTGAATGATACCTGCACCCGGTTTCCAGAAACCTATGCCATATTTGTTTGAAACCGAAGCCAGAAAATCATACACTTCCTTGCTTTCTTTATTGGCAACAGCAAGGTCAGTTTCTGCACCCACTTTTGCAGTGATTAAGTGATCGCAATGAACGGTGGATGGGATAGCCACTTTGGGGCGACCTGCTTGCATAAATTGAAGCAGCGCCATTTGTGCAGTAGCATCCTGCATGGCAACTCGGTCAGGACCAAAATCCACATAATCCTTACCGCGGTTGTAGGTCTTGTTGGCATTGCCTTCGGTAAGGTGGCTGTATAAAATTTTCTCAGTAAGGGTAAGCGGTTTGTTTACTGCCTTACGTGCCGCTGCGATACGCTCATCCATGCGAGCATAAACAGCTTTAATCATGTCTAAGTCAAATATCATATCTGGTTTATTATTAATTTTGTTACGATAAAATAAAAGCGGGCGCAATTTAGGAATTTACTCGTTTATATAACAGGATTACTGAGTTTTATTCAGTGAAGTTTTAAATGTTTAACTGCATGCGTATCTTAGAGGCAATAAAAATATTCTATGGAAGTCAATATCGCTAATCATCAGGAGTTAGATAGCAATGAATTTCGCTTTAACGGCAAAGGCTCGCAATTACTGGGAATTATGCTGCTCAATACATTACTTTCCATCATTACGTTTGGCGTTTATTATCCCTGGGCGCGGGTAAATCGGCTCAAATTTTTCTGGGAAAATGCTTCGCTCAATAGCAGTCCTTTTGTTTTTCATGGCACCGGCAAAGAGTTGTTTAAGGGTTTTATTAAAGTGTTGACATTTATAGGCGTGTTTTATAGCATGCTTTTATACAGCAAGTTGTCAGGTAATTTAAGTCTATATTTCATTTCACTGCTTGCTTTTCTTATAGCTCTCATCTTTATTATTCCGCTTGCGATTCATGGAGCCATGCGCTACCGGCTTTCTCGCACCTCGTGGCGAGGCATTCATTTCGGATATCGTGGAAGCCGTGCGCAACTCGTTACCGATTTCTTTATCGGCTCCATATTTACTATAATTACATTTGGGATTTATAATTCATGGTTCGTTAACGGCCTACGAACTTATATCATAAGTAATATTCGTTTTGGCAACCTAAGATTTGGATATGATGGATCCGGTACTGAGCTCTTTGCAATCAAGCTTAAGAGTTTCATTTTCTCCATATTTACATTTGGTTTATATTACTTCTGGTATCTAGAGGAATGGACGAACTACTATATGAACCATTGCTACATTGAGCAAAATGGGAAAAACTATTATTTTACTGGCCGACTCAGAGGTAGTGGTTATTTTATGCTCATCGTTGGCAACTTGATATTAAGTATAATCACATTAGGGCTCGCAACACCATGGGTCATTGTAAGAACAACCCATTTCATCATCAGAAATATGGAAATACCGGCTGGTGTAAACTTCAACCATATTGCTCAATCTGAAGATGAATTTAAGGATGCAGTAGGAGATGATTTGATTGACTTTTTTGATTTAGGAATTGTATAATGGGAAGAGCTTATAAAGCCAGATACTATGATGGGCATTCAAGTATGCCTAAAACAGTTGACATTAGTATTACCGAGAGTGGTCTACATATAAGCTATAGCAACACGAACGGAATAATAAGCGCTCGTGAATGGAATAAAGCTCACATACGTGAAACCGAATTTAACAGCTCCATTCTTATCCTGCAGCACGGAGAAACTTTTCCTAATGAGCAATTAGAAATAACCGATAAGGAATTTCATCGGGAGTATGCTGCACGGAGAGGTGCCTCCTTAATTAAACGACTGCGAACCAACCAGGGAATGATGCTGGTGGTAACCGGATTGTTAACCATTGTAGCAGCCATCGGACTCATATATATATATGTAGTGCCTTGGGCTGCTGAAATTGCTGCAAAGCGTGTGCCTCAATCATATGAAGTTGAAATGGGTAGGGGCCTGTATGAAAGTATTCTGCAGAACGAGAAAGTTGATACCGCTAAAACCATAGCTATTAATCGGTTTTTCGGGCAAATAAAGGTAGAGGGAAGTTATCCTGTTCATATTTCAGTAGTAAATCAAAATATCCCTAATGCATTTGCTTTACCAGGGGGCAGCATTGTGGTATACAGCAAAATTCTAGAAGACATGGAAACGCCCGATCAGCTGGCTGCTCTGCTTGCTCATGAATATTCGCATGTACAACTTAAGCACAGCACACGCAATATTTTCAGAAGCCTTTCCGGTTCACTGCTTATTTCAATTATCATTGGAGACTTTAGCGGAGCTACCGCACTCATACTTCAAAATGCAGAAAACCTGAGAAGCCTCACCTATTCAAGAGCACTTGAGAGTGAAGCCGATAACAACGGTTTGCAAATATTAAAAGCCAATGGCATTGAAGCAGCAGGTATGAAAGCACTTTTTGAGCAATTAGAAAAAGCATCTAACATTGATGTGATGGAAATTGTTTCTACCCACCCCGATTTGGATAAACGTATAGAAAACGTGAACAAATTTATTCAAGACAATCCATACGATTCTGCTAAAAACGATTCGCTTACCTTTTATTTCAATTTACTCACTACAGATGAATAATATGGATAACTCATTGATTCCATCAACAGCAATCATGCTGGCCAAACATTTTTCCGATGATAAATTGGAGCAAGCAAAAACTGCAGATGAATTAAAGGAAAATTTAACTGCCTGCATAGTTTATCTGTTGCTAAACGAAATGGAAAAACTACTTCATATTCTGTATCGTATAGATGTAAATGAAAATAAGGTTAAAACCGTATTTGCCCAGCAAGATGCAACAGCCATTGCACCTGCACTGGCATCTCTGATCATTGAAAGAGAATTGGAAAAGGCTGAATTCAGAGCAAAGCACCGGAAGGAAGAGGAATAATTAATATTCGATATCAACTGAATAGTTTTACATTTGCATAATTTTTAACATTAATGGCAATCTTATTATTTTTTATTGGCCACTGGTATCTATCCTTATTTGGCCAAACTTTCTACCTACATCGTTATGCTGCGCATAAAATGTTTACCATGTCGCCCTTTTGGGAAAAATTTTGGTATATGTATGCATGGGTTACACAAGGATCATCGTATCTGAATGCACGTGCCTACGCCATTTTGCATCGCATGCACCATGCATTTAGTGATACAGAAAAAGACCCACACACTCCGCACTTCTTTAAAGAGGTATTCAGCATGATGTGGCATACACGCAAAGTATACAATGGGGTACTGCACGGAACTGCAGAAGTAGAGGAGAAATTTCTAAAAGGCTACCCTGTTTATCCGGCTATTGATAAAATTGCCGACAGCTGGTTTTCGAGGCTGTTTTTTGCAGGTTTATATATCTGGTTTTATGTTGCATTTGCGCAGTACTGGTGGATGTATTTGTTACTACCCGTTCATTTCTTAATGGGACCGGTACATGGTGCAATTGTAAATTGGGCCGGACACAAATACGGATACAGGAATTTCAGCGAAAAAGACCATTCAAAAAACACCTTAATTTTTGATTTTCTAATGCTTGGAGAATTGTTTCAAAACAACCATCATCATGCGGGAGCAAGACCAAACTTTGCAGCCAGATGGTGGGAATTTGATCCTGTTTATCCGATTATTAAAATCATGAATTGGATTGGCATCATTAAGCTGATTCCGATTAAATCTACCGGTAAGTAGGCTTAATACTGCTTAGCTTAGAAACTAGACTGGTTTATTCTTCCCTCAAATCTTTTAGCTTTTGCTCAAGCTGCATGATGTCGCTTATTAGAACTTCGCGCGCTTTGCTTCCCTGAAATGGCCCTACAATTCCTGCACGCTCAAGCTGGTCTATTAATCTTCCTGCACGGTTATAACCCAA
>JBILGC010000041.1:0-16913 GCA_044351265.1 Bacteroidia bacterium | reverse complement strand
CCTAATACAGTATCTAGAACTGTTCCGTAAGTTCTGCCTGTACCAAAACCGGTAAAACTACCTCCTGCATACAAATTGGTTGCTGTTTTTGCAAATGTTAATACGGTACTATTTAACCCTCCACCAATAAACTTTGATGTTACTGCGCCTGTTGCAATATCTACTTCTGCTATACGATTCCTGGTACTGTCTCCTATTGTTGTAAAGTCTCCTCCGATATACAAACTATTGCCATCTATTTGCAAGGCTCTGACTGTATTGTTACAATTTCTTACTCTCCATGATGATACCCTCCCTTGTGCATTGATATGTGCTACGCGCTGACGCAAGCTATCACCAATTTGGGTAAACTGCCCTCCTATAAACCAACCTCCATTACCATCAGGGATGCTTACAAATACCGGTTGGTTAGGCTGTGATACAGATACAGGTTGATTTGCTATGATGCCAATTGAGCTGTCTATCATTGTTCCATTAGACCTATTTGGGCCAAACACTGTAAACTCTCCTCCGGCATAGATATTATTGTTGTTCTTGGTTAGGGTTAAAACTCCATTATCAAGCCCTCCGTTATTGAATTTGCTGCTTACCAATCCTGTTGTGGCATCTACTTCTGCTATCCTGTTTCTAGCACTATCTCCAACCACACTAAAATATCCTCCTATGTATAAATTGTTCCCGTCTAACTCTAATGCACGTACGCTACTATTACAGTTCTTTACTCTCCATGATGATACCCTGCCTTGTGCGTTAATATGTGCCAAACGCTGACGTGTACTATCTCCAACTTGGCTGAAATCTCCTCCTATAAACCATCCTCCAAATCCATCTGATATGGATGCCCATACCGTTGCATTTGCCTGTGGGTAAGTGGCACTTATTAAATTACCTAATACGGTATCCAATACTGTTCCGTATGTTCTGCCTGTACCAAAAGTAGTAAAGTTTCCTCCTACATATAGGTTATTGTTGTTCTTGGAAAAAGCATAAACACCTCCACTAAAACCTGAGTTGCTAAAAAAAGACGAAACCATTCCGGTAGTCGCGCTAACCATGGCAATTCTATTTCGCGAGCTATCTCCAATTATTGTAAACTCTCCTCCGATATAAAGATTATTCCCATCTAATTGCAATGCTCTAACCTGGTTATTACAGTTTTTAACTCTCCAAGATGATACCCTCCCCTGCGCATTAATGTGTGCTACACGTTGACGCAAACTATCACCAACTTGACTAAAATCTCCACCAATAAACCAACCTCCATTACCATCAGGTATTGTTACCCAAACTGTAGAATTAGGCCTTGGCCATGATCTTACTACGCGGGCATTAGCACGATTAATGAGTGACCCGTATTGTGCCCCGGTGTCAGATGTAGAGAATTGGGTAAAATCACCACCAAAAAACAAGGTGTCGCCACTTCTTACGGATGTGATAACCGATGCATTTGGTCGCGGAAATGAATTAAAGTTAATCTGACTATAGGCATTGTTAATCCAAATGAAGGTTAACATTGAGAAGCAGACAAAATTTCTAGTAATAGAAACTGCAATGGGCTTAAGATTTAAAAACATCTTTAAAGGCTTTAATGGTTTTCTTGAGAATAATCTGAAACTGAAAATTGGGATGGGAAGGTAGAATTTATTTTCTAATAAAAAATTAAAAAATAGTTATCAATAAATAAATTCCAAAAACTTTCAAGAAAACAATAAAGACAGGCAAAAAATGCGCCCTGAAGCTAGAAATAAGACTAAACTAAAATGATGATCTTTCCTAATAGCACCTCAATTACACCTCCGCTAATTTCAAATTGCTGATTACCGCTGGCAGATTGTACACTTATACTTCCTTTATCCAAGCTTGAAACCAAGGCAGCGTGGCCATTCAATATCTGAAACTTGCCTTTGCTGCCAGGAACAGTTACACTTTCTACCTCTCCGGAAAATAAAGTTTTATCGGGTGTTAAAATTTCAAGTTGCATGTATTATGAATTATTTGGCTTCAGCCAGCATCTTTTCGCCTTTTGCAATAGCTTGTTCAATGGTACCTACCAGGTTGAAAGCTGCTTCAGGCAAATGATCCAATTGACCATCCATAATCATATTAAAACCTTTAATAGTATCCTCAATGCTCACCAACTCACCTTTTAATCCGGTGAACTGCTCAGCAACATGGAAAGGCTGAGACAAGAAACGCTGTACACGTCTTGCACGGGTTACAACCAATTTATCATCCTCGCTTAATTCATCCATACCCAAAATAGCGATGATGTCCTGTAACTCTTTATAACGCTGTAAAATTTGTTTTACACGCTGCGCACAATTATAGTGAGCATCACCAACAATGGCAGGGGTTAAAATACGAGAGGTAGAATCAAGAGGGTCAACCGCTGGATAAATACCTAACTCAGCGATTTTACGACTTAATACAGTAGTTGCATCTAAGTGGGCAAATGTAGTAGCCGGTGCAGGGTCTGTCAAGTCATCGGCAGGAACATATACCGCTTGAACAGACGTGATGGATCCGCGTTTAGTTGATGTAATGCGCTCCTGCATGGCACCCATCTCAGTAGCAAGAGTTGGTTGATAACCTACAGCTGAAGGCATACGACCCAAAAGGGCTGATACTTCAGAACCGGCCTGCGTAAAACGGAAGATATTATCTACGAAGAAAAGGATATCGCGTCCACCTGATTTTTCATCTCCATCACGAAAATATTCAGCAATGGTTAAACCTGAAAGGGCCACACGTGCGCGTGCTCCCGGAGGTTCGTTCATCTGTCCGAAAACAAATGTTGCTTTTGATTCTTTGAGTTTGCTATAATCTACTTTATCTAAAGGCCAGTCGCCTTTTTCCATACCATGCATAAACTCATCACCATATTTCACAATTCCTGATTCAATCATCTCACGCAGTAAGTCATTGCCCTCGCGTGTGCGCTCACCTACACCTGCAAAAACAGAAAAGCCATCGTATGCCTTAGCAATATTGTTGATCAATTCCTGAATCAATACAGTTTTTCCTACACCCGCACCACCAAATAAACCAATTTTACCTCCTTTGGCATATGGCTCAATCAAGTCAATTACTTTTATACCGGTATATAATGGCTCGGCCTGGGTTGAAAGATCCTCAAATTTTGGGGCTTCACGATGGATAGAACGTCCGTTTTTGTTGTCAACTTCCTTCATACCGTCAATAGCAGTACCTACCACATTAAATAAACGGCCGCGTATTTCATCACCCACAGGCATAGCAATAGGCAAATCGGTTGATTTAACTTCCATGCCACGCACAAGACCATCTGTAGCCTCCATTGCAATGGTGCGGATAATATTTTCGCCCATATGTTGCTGGCATTCAAGAATAATTCTTGTACCATCGGCTTTATCAATATAAAGGGCATCTAGAATTTTAGGTAGTTTTTCGCTGCTATCGGGGAAACGAACGTCAACAACGGGACCAATTACCTGTGCTACAACTCCTGATTTAGACATAATTACGTTTATTAATGCTTTAAAAAGTGGTGCAAATTTAATTTTTCCACCCTAAATTCAAACCTTTTATTGAATCTTATTTTTGAGGCATGAAAAAACTTGAATCTGAATTTTATACAAGGGCTGATGTAGTGCAAGTTGCAAAAGATTTGCTGGGGAAAATAATAGTAACAAATATTGAGAACAAGCTAACCGCTGTGATGATTACAGAAACCGAAGCTTATGCAGGTTCAACAGACCGTGCCAGCCACGCTTTTGGTAATAAGCATACAAACCGAACGGATGCCATGTTTAAAAATGGCGGTATTGCTTATGTTTATTTATGTTATGGTTTACATCATTTATTTAATGTGGTAACCAACATCGAAGGAATACCCCATGCCGTATTGATAAGAGCAGGTGAACCAATTGAAGGGATAAGCCATATGCTTGACCGAAGAAAGAAAAGTAAACTAGAAAAAACAATAACCAATGGTCCAGGCAGCTTATGCGGTGCACTGGGAATAACTATTAGTCATAATAAAATATCATTAAACAGTTCGTTAATTTGGCTTGCAGAATTCAAGGAGATTGAAGAAAACCAAATCAGAATATCTGCAAGAGTTGGAGTTGATTATGCCGGGCAAGATGCACTTCTTCCCTATCGTTTTAGAATAATAAACAATCCATTTACCGGCAAATAAAAGTTACTCCTGAACAAAAAGTGCTTTTAGCTCGGTAGCCTCATCGGGTTTCATTTTACCGGCCAAAACCAATCTGAGTTGTCTTCTGCGCAATGCACCTTCATAACGTTTTACCTCTTCTTCTGTTTCTGGTTCAATGGCTGGAACTTTTACGGGCGAACCATTTCTATCCAATGCTACAAAGGTGTAATAAGCCTCATTACTTTTAAAGGTTTCACCACTAGGTATATTCTCTGCCTGAACCACTATATGCACTTCCATAGATGAGTTAAATGCTCTGCTAACCTTGGCCTGCAATGTTACCACATCACCTAATTTAATGCATTTGCCAAAACTCACATTGTCAACTGAAGCAGTAACCACTGTTTTACCTGAATGTTTTTGGGCCGCAATGGCTGCCACAATATCCATCCAATGCAGCAGTCTTCCTCCCATTAAGTTATTGAGGGTATTGGTGTCATTTGGCAATACCAGTTCATTCATGATGGTATGAGAGGCCGAGGGTTTTTTAACAACTGACATAACTAAACTTTTAACAAAGGTACATGCGGTTATGCATATAAAAAAAGCCCCCGCAGTGCAGGGGCTTAAAGCTTATAATCCAATCAAATTATTTATGTTGGATGATTTGTTTGTGTATAACCACATCATCTATCTGAATATTCATCGTATAGGCACCGGCTGCTCCATTAAAGCCCATTTCACTCAGGCTAATTGTTTGGCTGCCTGCATTAAGTTTGCCTTTATTAATTGAGGCAATATTTCTGCCCAACATGTCATAAACCGCTACTCGCACATTTGATGCCTTATTAAGGCTGAAGCTTACCTGTGCATCTGTGTTAAACGGATTTGGATACACGTTCAGATTAAACTTATTGGCAAGTACATCATTAACACCTACGGTAGCAATTACAATGGCAGGATTAAGCGCTGCAGATCCTGTACAACCATTCGCATCTGTTACTGTTACTGAAACTGCATAAGTTCCTGCAGAAGTATACGTATTGGTTATACTATCAACAAACGTGTTTCTTACACCGCCATCTTTAAAATCCCAAGTATACTTTGCCATATTTGCCGGAGTTGCATTGAAACGATAAGTCATGGTACGGTTATTAACTAAAGTAGATGTGATGGTAGCAGCAGGTGCATTATTAATGCTTAAATTAACCACGGAAGTGTCTCGGCAACCGCCAGCAGTAACGATTAAGGTTACTGGTTTATTACCGGCACTGGTGTAGGTGTGTACAGGCTCCTGAGCTGTAGAATTGTTGCCATCACCAAATGACCAAGCATAAGTGAGTGTTACTCCACCTGGGCCGAATGAGCCATTGTCAAAAGCAATGGATGAACCTACACAACCTTTATTGGTTCCACCAGCTGCAGTAAATCCTGAAACAGGTTTTTCTGCAATGGTAATATTCTGGGTAAGAGAGTCGCGGCATCCATTGGTAGCCTCCACAGCAAGAAGTTGAACTGCATAAGTACCTAGAGCGCCATACACTTTACCCGGAGTGGTTGCACTTGAGTTAGGGGTATTGTCGCCAAAGTCCCAATTGTAGGTGACGTTAGCCAAACCTCCAACAAAACTGGTGGTGTTATTAAATCTAATACTGTCTGTTTGACAAGCATTGGCAAACGTGTAACCTGCAGCAGGTTTAGGGAAAACAGTTACCGGTTGAGAGGTTGAATCGACACATCCAAAATTAGAGGTAACTATTAACTTGATGACGAATGAACCTGCATTTGGATATCTATAAGTAGGATTATTAGATAATCCTGTGCCTCCGTTTCCGAATTCCCAATTGCTTCCAAAACTATTACCTGCTTTTGCAGAAGGAACGCTTGAGTTATTGGTAATTGGCAACAACGCTCCGTTACAATGATTACCGGTAGTAAAGCTAGCCACAGGGCGAGGGAATACATAAACAGTGCGCAACGTAGAATTTGAGCAACCCAAGTTATTTGTTACCGTTAATAGTACGCTATAGGTAGTATCTACTGATGCAAAAAATGCTTTTGGATTTTGCGCAGTTGACGTACCGATTGTTGTGCCACCTAAAGAATAAGTCCATGCGCTGATTAAACCATTACCTGTTGAGGTATTGGTGAAGGTAACTGAATCATTAGAACAAACTAAGCCATTGCTAAATGAGGCTGCAGGAACCGGCAATACCGTTATGATCTTTTGGAAGGAACGCATAATGTTTGCATTATTTCTTGTTTCCAGTCTTACTGTATACTGTCCGGGAGTTGACCACGTTTTGCTTGGGCTATTAAGTGTTGATCTGGTATTGTCGCCAAAATCCCAGTCATATAAAAGAGGTAAAGTTGCAGGTGAGCCTGAACTTTGGTTAACAAAATCAAGCAGAGAGCCTGCGCATACAGAGTCTCTGCCATTAGTAAACAGAGCAACAGGAGGCGTAGTAATTTTAATAAAGCGGGTTACCAGAGAGTCGCAATTGGTAGGCAGTAATCGGTAGTTGATTGTCATAATAAATGTACTGTCGCCATCAGCTAGTCCAGGCATAACCATATACTTTCCTGATCCACCGGTACTTGGTGCAGTATATACGGCATTAGACATATTTGTACCTGCTGCTGTTCTAATCTGGTTAGAAGTAATTGTCCAACTTGTACCAAGGCTGCTATAAGGTAAACCTGATGGCGCCACGATATTATATTCAAGCGTATCACCCACAATAGCTCCATCTGGATCGAGGCTTGTGCCGTTGTTGTATGCTCCGGTAAATGTTGTGCCTTTTGCAGCAAAAGGGCCTGATGTAAAGCGACTGATGTAAATTTTTGCCGTATCATTTAATGAGTTGCTGCAAGTGGTACCTTGAGTTGATGTAAGCAGATTGGTATATTGTACGTTTACAAACACCGAATCAGTATTTGGATTAGCAGCAGTTAATGTAAGCGCATTACCGTTGCCAGTAACTGATGCGCTCATAGGAAGTGCAGTAAATGCATCGATAAGGCGGTAGCTATACTGAGTGCTTGAAGAGGCAATCTGCAGTGAGATGCCATTGTATGCACAGATATTGGCTGTTAGTGGTGTAATAGCTATGTTTTGAACGTCATCAAAAACGATTATACTATCCAAAATGATATTATTCCCTGCTCCGGCTGCAGTCGCTTCAATACCGACTTTCACACTTGGAATACCAATAAAGTTTTTCAAGCACACATCAATCTGACGATAGTCAGGGAATGGGAAATTAGGATTCACACGGCCTGTTTGCACCAGCGGGAAAGACCAACCGAAGCCGGTATTAACCGTAATTGCAATCTGGTCATTAGCTGCAGGGATATCCATATTTTGAGATACCCAAAGACGCACTGTAGGATTTTTCATGGTAGAGAAGTCCATACATGGCGATACAATTCTCGATGCTGTTCCGTTTGGTAGTGCAGCTGATGGGAATACGGCTGCACGAATACCGGTTGCGGGAGCAAGACTTGGATTGGCTGTTGAACCGCCTATTTGACTTAGCTGCCATAATCCGTTTCCTGACATTTGCTCAACACTCCATCCGCCAGCAGCTCCATCAAATCCATTGGTTACAGGAAAGGTGTTAAAGAGTGTGCCGATTAAGTCGTAGCCGGATGCAGGAAATCTCCCTGTTTGTCCGGATGCATCATAGCAAATAACACGATAACGGATATTTGAATTGTTTGGCTGAACAGGTATGGTATACGTTCTAAACTCTCCTGTTACGGCTGATACCAATACAAATTGCTCAGGACCTCCGTTAACAGAATAGAATAAGGTATCTGCAACACGCGTGCGCTCAATAAAACGAATCACAATATTGTATGGACCATTGGAACAAACCGTTGCCGGAGGCGTAACATTAAATAAGCGAGGAGGCACACTGTCGAGATATGAACCAAGGTATTCGTGCGCTCCCATTGATGGCGAGAACGGATCTCTGCTTGCCCCTCTGATATCTGTGCTATAGCCTGCAACAAAAGCACCACCTGCCCAAAGTGTTGATGGTGTATTATCAGGTATAAATAAATTGGTATCGTTGGTAAACGGACTGACAGCACTTATTGAATACAAATCCTGATTGGTATAGGCCATGTGAGCCGCGAGATTTGAGTTGAAGTTTGCAGTTACATGGTTTGTAGCTGCGTTGAATGCTGAAATCCTATTAATTGTATTTGCAGCGTTTACAAAATAGCTGTTGTTATCAATAATACTAAACAAATTGGTAACGTTAGCTCCAATAACAACTGCATATGCATAACCAGTTGGGAATGAGCGTCCCAAGGTGTTTTGCAACAAATTATTACGGAGAGCTATACCACCTCTAATATTTGTATTAAACATGATAGGCGCACATACAGATGAACTTTGAACAGGCGCTGAGCCTGGAATTGCAAAAGCTAAGTTAATGGAGTTGTATATAATATTGAGCCCAACATTATTGTATTGGGTATTACTCTCAACTAGTAACCCATAAGGGTTAGCGGTTGAGGCAGCAATCCCAGCACCTGTGCCACCTGCTGAAATTCCTGATATCATATTATTACTGATATCAATGTTACGTGGGGTTTGTGCATTGGTAGCAATACTTCCAAGATTAACATAAATGCCATAAGCACCACCTATTCCTGTAGTGTTGAATATATCATATATGAAATTTCTTCTTATTGAAATACCGGAGTCTAAAGATAATGTTGTAGAGGGCTCTGAAGATAAATCAATCGCACGATTGTTACTAAACGAAATGATATTATTTTTAATCACATTACTATCAACTATCGTAGTAGCCTGAGCGCCCAAATAAATGCCTGCAGCGTTGGTTACGCCACCGAAGTAATTTGTCCGGGCTGATCCTCCTGTACCGATATTGCCGCCAATTTCATTTCCGCGGATAATATTACCCCTATCTTGAGCTCCTGAAGTAGATGCAAATCCTCTTAAATAAATACCATATCTAACAGCACCTATAAAATTGTTTTCGAAACGATTATTGTTATTCCCACTAACACCGGCATTGGAGGGAGTAACTGTGCCTCCACCTGAATAAATACCGGCAAATGAGTTAATGCTGAAGGTGGTAGAATTCCCAATTATATTGCAATTCCTAACGATAATATTGGTATTAGGAATTCCAGCAGAGCTTAAATCAACCACCTTTAAGGTACTAGCGGTTGCAGTTGCTGGCAACATAATGGTAAAGTTTCTGGTGTTACTACCATTATTAGACCCATCAATAACAAAATTTGATGCACCGTCAAAACGGACAACACTTCCATTTGCAGGATACGGCCCAAAAAATCCACCTAATGTTGTAATGGTATCATTTCTGCCTGCTCCCGGTCTTAAAACTACCGGACGGCTGGCGCTTGAACGCGGATAGGCTGAAATGGTCGTAATTATGGTATCTCCCTCGCCCATATAACCGGCTGCTGTTTCAAGAATAATTGGGGAAGCCGGACTTGCATTATCTACACCATTTGCATTCAAATACTGTATAGCCCTTCCGATGGTACTAAATGAAAAAGGAGCTGTTCCGCCAACCATTGGCTGGTTTTGCACACCATTAATTAAATAAGTTTGCCCTCCTGCCAATGGTAAAAACGTAAGCGGAAACTCGACTGCACCTATACAAGAGTTTACCGCTCCGCGGGTGTTGCCAAAAATATCGTTTGCAACGCCTGGCAACGAAACTGCTGCATTAAATAATGGAGCTGCCAATGTGAGATCAGGGTTAGGCATAGTATCGTTAACAAAAGCGATATTATTCGATAATGATTGTAAGTCTCCTCCTGTAAAAACCTGCCACGTAGCCATACTTGCAAATGTTTGTGCACCATTATTTGCAATGGCAATAAAATTGGTTGCGTTAGCACCTGCAGATACATAGTTATTGTTATTTGAAAGCGTGGTAGGACCTGCAAAGATTGAAGCAGTATGACCCACAAATACTGCACAACTATTTCCTGCTCCGCTTGATCGACCTAATCTGTTAATGATATTATTATTTCTCATCAACACACCACCTCTTATGGAGTTAGAGAAGTATACGCCATAAGAACCGGTATTAGAACTTAGCGTACTTCCACTCATATTAATTGTATTAAAAAGAATTTGCAAACCCAGGTTTGATATAATTGCAGAACCCTCCATAACAATGCCACCCGGATTGGTAATGGTAGGAATAGCGGCAGATCCTGCAGCCCTGATATTTGCAATTGAATTATTAACTATTCTGATTGCGCGCGCACCAGTGGTATCTGCAGAACCATAGTGGTAACGGATTCCGTACACAAAACTTGAACCAGTGATGATGTTGTAAATAAAATTCCTGCTAATTGTAATATTAGAGTCTTTGCTATTTGGCTCTGCTGCAAGAAAATCCAAATCAATTCCTTTAAAGCCTACAGAGCTGGTACCTGTAGGGAAACAGTTTCTGATTATATTGCTATCAACAACACAGTTGGCAATGGCTTTGAGTGATATACCTGCCTGATCAGTTGTTGAGCCAGATCCTCCAATAAAAGTAGTTTTAGTTGTACCGTTTGGCGCTATAACACCACCAATAATATTTCTTGAAATGGTGATATTACGACTTTGCAAGCCAACACCATTAATGCTTCTTAAGAAAATACCTGAACGTACAGATTCAATATTATTGTTTGTGAATACAAGATTGTTGTTTAAGCCGAACAATGAACTCGCAAATACACCACTTGGAGGCGTATGGTGACCAAGGTAAATAGCTGCGGAAGTAAATATCTGAAAGGTATTAGAACTGCCCTGCAGATTACATCCTGTAATGGTAATATCAGTTGTTGGGCTACTTTCAGTTGGAGTGATTGCTACAACCTTAACAGTGGTATTGGTAATATTTGCAGGGATTAATAAGGTTAAATTTTTATTGTTACCATCAACGGTAAAGAAATCTGAACCAATAAACCTTAACACAGCTGCATGGTTAGGTATATTATTAATTGCAGGGAGAGTAATGGTATCTGCATAGCCGTTGGCTATGGTAAGGAATACTCTTCTTGATGCTGATGCACCTGTAAAATCATTAATATGTGGAATAAACGACTCAACGTTTTTATTATAACCCGGTTCTATTACCAATCTAATGTTTCCATTGCCAGTTACACCAAAATGATTAACATAATTAACCGCATCTGAAACAGTTGCAAACTCGCCTGCACCGGCAGAACCAATCGGCCAGCTATTAGTTCCTCTAATTCTATAAGTAGCACCTCCATTAAGTGGATGATAAGCCTGAGCCGTGTTTGGTGTGAACTGATATGCACCAATGGATGTTGCTGAGGCAGGACGGGTTACTCCGTTAACATCTGTGCTAATTCCTGCAATTGCAGATCCCGCAGTGCCAAATAAGGCACCAGCTCCATTTACTATGCTACAAGTTGAATCATCTACCCCAATAAATGGAGGAATGGTTGTAATGCTATTTACGTCACCTGCGGTTGAAAGCCTCCAGTCATTCAATGAAGCACGACCTCTATTCTGACTAAAGCCAATAAAGGCATTACCGCCTCTGCTGGTAGTCATATAAAACGCATTATTATTGGATAATACAAATGGATTGGCAGTTGCATTGGCAACCACCACACCATAATTAACGGAGTTGTTACCAACAGTTGAAATGGTTTTACCCATGCGGTTTGCAATTAAATTATTGAGCATAGTAACACCTCCGGTAACGCTAGAACCAATAAACACTGCTGCTGAGAAACCGCCTGCATTTAAGGTATCACCATACATATTAATGGTATTGTATGCTAAAGTAATACCTGCATTGGCTGAGTTATCTTCCAAACATATTCCAATATTATAGCTTGCTGCTAAAAGCGAGGCTATTCCTGATGTAGCTACTATATCAGAAACCACATTATTACTGATTGTAATATTGTAGGGATTTGTGTGCGCAACAGCGTTTTGGAAACGTATTCCATAAGCACCAGTATTTGCCTGCAAACTGGTTAAATTATAAATTCTGTTAGCATTGATATTAATTCCTGAATCTATTGAAAGCGTACCGGCATCTGTGGTAAGAGCTATTCCTCTAAAGTTTCCGCTATTTGCAAATGAAGGAATGTTGTTTCTGATGATATTTCCCTGAATGGTGGCATTTGCCTGAGCTGATAATAATATACCTGCATTGGCAAAAGTATTCGAACCGCCAATATAAGTGGTATTAGCTCCTCCACCAGGCGCAATTACTCCTCCGATGATATTATTGGTTACATTTAAACCTAAGTCATGATTATTAACTGCTGTTCCCAAACCACGCATATAGACACCGCACTGAACAGCCTCAATTACATTATTAACAATGGAGATGTTCTGGCTTCTTCTGAAGGCATTACTTGGTGTGACTGCTCCACCCAAATAAACCCCTGCAAATGTATTGGCAGCAATTGTTGAACTATTCCCAAGTATGCGGCAACTTCTAACAGTAATGGCATTACAACCATTGTTGGTAAATGGAATGATATCAATAACTTTTGAAGAGGTCTGGCTGGAAAAATCCATAGAAAAGGTAAGGTTGCGCTGACCTGCTGTTCCTTCTCCATCTATAGTAAAAAACTGAACCCCATTAAAGCGGAACAATGAACCATTCGCTCCAATAAATGAGGAAGTAATAATTGTAAAATTATTGCCAGCAAGGGGCTTGAGCACAATAGGTCTGCTTAGCGCCATATTTGGATAGCCACCTTGTGCTCCGTTACCAACCGAAATGGGGTTAGGCTCAACACCAGTGTATCCTGGTACAAGCAAAATGTTTATAGAACCTGCCGTAGCAGCATCTGTACCATTAATAGTCAAAGCGCTTAATAAACCAGTGGTATTCGCATACAAACCTCCGGAATATGATCCACTTAAATTGGCAAAAGTATCTTTAGGCAGGGCAAGGTCATTGCCTATGCCATCAACCCAATAGGTTTGGCCACCGCTAAATGGAGCCTGAGCATTTACATTTTCTGAAACATAACCCAGTAAAAAAGCCATTGCGCATGTTCTTGCAAGGGCTCTTAATGGAGAAGTAAAAATTGCTTTCATATGAGGATTTAATAATTATTTAATCTAAACGCGTAAAATCAAAGTTTTAATTTTTTTATTTAAAAACAAAGCGTCAAAACTTAAAATTTGTATAAATGCAGCATTTTTTTTGCCATGCGCTTTTTTATTGCCACTTTATCAGGCCTTTGGGCTTGTTTCCAACTGAAACCTTTTAGCCGCAGCTCCTCCGGTTTCAATTCATTTAGAGGATAAAAAACCGCATCAGGCTGGGTAATGAAGTTACTTCTGTAAATTTTGTTTTGATTAAAGCTAAATTCCATTTCACTGCAGCTAATTACATTTACACCCAATGCTGCCGAATCTTCCATTGCATAATAAATGCTTTGGCCATTTCCATAAACCCGAAGGTACTTAATCTTATTGCTCTCAAACATGCCTTTCATATTTTTGCCCTTAACCTGATTGAATTCTTTTGCTGCCAGTCTGGAGACCATAAATGCATTATTAATTAGATAAAATGAATCCAATTGTTGCTGTCTTATAAACATTAAAATGGTATCCGCTGTAATTTGATTTAATCCAGACCATAACACGGGCTGGTGGTAGAGGGTAATAACAGAATCACCGGTATTGTATACCATAGAGTCGCAAATAGCCTGCAAATCGTTCTTATAAACTTTTGTATGATAGTACGCTTTAATCATTTGCGGCTGCGCAGGTGTTTGCTGAAAAATGTACAAGGTATCAGCAAGAATATTCATGGTATCTGCATCGGCAAACTGTCTGGCAATTGCTTGTCCGGTAACATAGCTTTGTTTTTTCAACCCGTTAAGCCAAGCATAGTTACCATATACGATAGTATTGTTAATGGTATCTATTATTTCAACATTCGAAAAAGCTCTGCCCGATTTAACTTTTCTGTCATAAAAAAGCGTATCGGCATAAAGGGTATTTTCTTCACTACTAACAGCTGCATTCTTGCTAAAGAAAGCCGTTTGTTTTTGGGTATTATACCAGCCTGCCTCACAATACAGTTGATCTTGTTTAGATATGATATGGGTTGGCCCGTAGAAAAAACAAATACCTGTTATGGTAAGATAACGCAGGGTATCGCTTTTAATTGTATAATCAGGATGCTCCAGTACTACGTTTTTCTTAAAGAAAAATTCTTTGGAGCGGGTGTAATAATAGCCAAATGCGCTGGTAAGTACTCCTGAGCTTCCGATTATTCTTCCTCCGTTATGATAATCTGCTCTTCCTGCATTTAAATCAAAATCAATATCAGTGGTTATTAAGGTAAAATCTTTCTCATTCATGCGCACATTGCCTCTAAGTTTCGCCTTGCGCTGATTACCGTCATACTCCAGTTCATCTCCATATAAGAACAAGCTGTCTTCATGATTTATAAATACGTGACCGTAGGCTTCTACATAATTTCTATCCTCAAACTTATAGGCACTGTCACAATTCATCAATGTTTCATCCTGTTTCAATTTAACATTACCAATTAAACGGGTAACTTTCATACCATTTCGCTGGCTAAACTGCAGTGCATCTGCTCCCATAATTTCAAGCCTGCTTTGTGCATCACATAATTGAACAATAAGAAGACTTAAAAAAGAAAATAGTAAGTTGCGCATCTATGTTCCAAAACTATGGTATTTCTTCTTAATTCAAAGAGCGAATATGCAACCCGCAGAAGCAATCAAAAAGTTTTTCAGAGAATATCCTTTAACCAAGCAAAAGAGATACCTGATTGCCTTAAGCGGTGGCCCAGACTCTATGGTTTTGCTCACACTATTTAAAGCACTTAATCTGCATATTGAAGCTGCTCATTGCAACTTTCAACTGCGCGGAAAAGATAGTTTAGCGGATGAATTGTTTGTAAAAAAATATTGTAAGAAACATGATATTAAACTTCACTGTAAAAGATTTGGCACAAAAGCTTTCTGTAAAAAAAGCAAAGTGGGTTTACAAGAAGGTGCCCGCATGCTTAGGTATGAATGGTTCAATGATTTACTTCAAAAGCACGAATTAGATTTTTTAGTTACGGCACATCATAAAAATGATCTTGCCGAAACCTACCTGTTCAATTTTCTGCGAGGAACAGGTATAAATGGTTTACGTGGCATTCCAGCATTGCGTAAAAATATCATCAGGCCATTACTTGAATCGGATAAAGAAGAAATTTTGGCTGTGGCCAATCAGTTAAAAATCCCTTTCAGAACAGACCGTTCAAACCTCAAAGCTGACTACAGTAGAAATCATATACGCTTGGTATTGATGCCTGAGCTGGAAAAAGAATTTACCTCTGCTGTTCAACAAATTTCAGATTCAGCAAGAGACATGCAGCTGTTGGTAGATTATCGCACCAATCAACTTAATCTCTTCAAAGAAAATTTTCTGCATAAGCAGGAAAATCAAACCGTTTTAGCTCTGAAACAAGTTTTAAAAGGCCATAGTATTAAGCACTTATTTAACCTATACCTACACGAGCTGGGCTTTACTCAAAATCAAGTTTCAAATATCTGCAAGGCGAAACATGGAAGCCGCTTTTTTGCGAAAGATTTAATTGCCCATATTAATAGAGAAAATCTGGTTATTGAGCAAACAAAAATGAATGACTCTGGCAATAAGCTAAAACAAATTCTTGTTACAAAAGATCAAGTAAGTATTTCTTTGCCTGCGCTTAATGCAACAATAACAGTGGGCAATAAAAAACCCGAGTTTACCGGACAAAAAAATCATTATTTGGATGGAGCTAAGCTTAGCTGGCCTCTGGTAATTAGACCTTGGAAAGCAGGAGACAAAATCAAACCGATTGGGATGAAAGGCTTTAAAAAAGTGAGCGATTTACTAACAGATAATAAAATTAGTCCACTTCAAAAAAAAGAAATGTATGTGCTGATATCTGACAAAGAACTGGTCGCTGTTTTGGGATTACGAAGCAGTGAAGATTTCAAGATAACTGATACAACCACATCTTTTACTTCCATATTTTTTATTTAAGTTGAGATTTGGAGTTGTTAGAAACTCGTTTGAATATTATAAAAAAGGGCTACATCACTATAATGATGCAGCCCATAACTTTTTAGTTATTTAAATTATTTATTCAGGATTCTAATGGTAGTTACCTGTTCTTTACCATCAGTTATGCGCAACAAATAGATTCCTTTATTTATGCTGCCTAAATCAATGCTTAGCTTTTCCTCATTCGTGGATTGCTCCAACACATTGCGACCAAGCACATCTGTAACTTCAACCTTCTGAATACGGCCCTTGCAATGATAAATATTTACGATTCCATCTGTAGTTGGATTTGGATAAACAAATACACCATCCTCTTTCTTGACCTCGTTTAATCCGGTAGTTAGATCTTCAACTCTCACCAATCTAAGAACTTCACTAGCCTTATTCCCGGAAGGATCTGTAACATTATACTTAACAAAATATAAACCCGGAATATGATTAACTATACCTGAGCTATTCACCGCATTGCTTAAATCAAAAGCACTTTCAGGGTAGTAGTTATCCTTCACAGTAAAACCTGGGTCAACATAAGCCGTATAACGTGGCAATATATAAGGATCTCCTCCGATGAGTTTGATTGTTGGACGTGTTTTATCAACCACCCTTACCGTTCTGATAAGTGTTACGCAGTTGTTGGCTGCATCGCATACCTGGTATGTAATCGTGTATACGCCC
>JBILGC010000012.1:0-43721 GCA_044351265.1 Bacteroidia bacterium | reverse complement strand
TGAGCAAATACCTATTTACTATAAAGATGGTGTTCCGTATTGTTTACCTGAACATGCTTTGCCGCTTGTATTACCAACAATTGATAAATTTTTGCCTACTGAAACCGGTGACCCACCGCTTGCGCGTGCTGAAAAGTGGAAATGGAATGAATCTAAAGCTTGCATGGATACTGAAGGGTATCCGCTTGAAACCACTACCATGCCTGGATGGGCCGGCAGCAGCTGGTACTTTCTAAGATATATGGATCCGAAAAATAATAATGCTTTGGTTAGTACTGAAGCTGCAAATTATTGGGAAAATGTAGACCTTTACCTGGGGGGTAGCGAACATGCTACAGGCCACTTGTTATATGCACGGTTCTGGACAAAGTTTCTTTTCGATCGCGGTTTTATATCGGTTCAAGAGCCAGCGCAAAAACTCATTAATCAGGGGATGATTCAGGGACGTAGTAATTTTGTTTACCGTGTAAAGGGGAGCGACCGGTTTGTTTCATATGGTTTAAAAGATAATTACGATGTGAGCGCACTTCATGTAGATGTAAATCTGGTGCGTAATGATGAGTTGGATATTGAGGCTTTTAGAAAGTGGAGAGAAGATTTTGCCAATGCCGAATTTATGCTGGAGAATGGCAAATACATATGCGGTGCTGAAGTAGAGAAAATGAGCAAATCAAAACACAACGTTGTTACGCCTGATTCCATCGTTGAAGATTACGGAGCAGATACACTGCGTTTATATGAAATGTTTTTGGGTCCGCTTGAGCAAAGCAAGCCATGGAGCACCCAAGGCATAGAAGGGGTGCACAGATTTCTTAAGAAATTATGGAAACTCTTTTATAATGCAGAAGGCCAATTCTTGGTTACCACTGCTGCGCCTTATAAAAAAGAGCTGAAAGTATTACACAAGCTCATTAAAAAAGTAGGAGAGGATATTGAGGGCTTTTCTTTCAACACATCTGTAAGTAGTTTCATGATTTGTGTGAATGAGCTTACCGATTTAAAGTGCAGTAAAAAGGGAATTCTGCAAGATTTTCTGATTTGCCTTTCACCTTACGCACCTCACATTTCAGAGGAGCTGTGGCATGCTTTGGGAAATCCAAAAAGCATCATCAATGCTTCATTCCCTGAGTTTAATCCAGCCTACCTCATGGAAGATTCATTTAGCTATCCTATTTCAATAAATGGCAAGCACAGAACCAATATTGAGTTTAGTTTGCAGGCATCACATCAGGAAATGGAGCAAAAAGTATTAAGTGATGAAACCGTTTTAAAATGGCTAGAAGGCAAACCAGCCAAGAAGGTAATCATAGTAAAAGGCAAAATTGTAAATGTTGTGATATAATGATTATGATTGGCTTCGGGCTTCTGCAATCTCTTCCAGTTCTTCATACCATTTTTTCCCAAACTTCCTGATAAGTGCGCCTTTTAGAAATCTGAAAACAGGCATTTGATGTGCCTTTCCTAGTTTGCAAGCCGGTTTGCATATATCCCATTTATGATAGTTAAGCGCTTCAAATTTGCCGACCTTAGAAACACGAATAGGGTAGAGGTGACATGAGATTGGTTTTTGAAAAGCCGTTTTCCCTTCTTTCCAAGCTTTTTCAATTCCGCATCCCAATATGCCTTTTTCATCTCTGTAGGCAAAATTACATTCACCTGTAGGCAAACATGTTGTTACCAAATCTCCTTCTGAATCTTTTTCATAAACACCTTTTTTCTTTAAGGCGTTCTTTGATTCTGTTGTAAGGTATGGGAGAATAGCAGGCAGTTCTTTTTCAAGTAGTGCAATTTCTTGCTTGCTTATGGGTGCACCAAATTCGCCTTCAACACAGCATGCACCTTTGCATTTAGTAAGGTCGCAAATAAATTGCTTGTCAAATAAGTCTTCTGAAATCAGTGCCTGTTCATGTATTATCATTAAAGCAAAAATAAAAAAGGCCGGAAAATTCCGGCCTTAAAAAGTATATCTGAAAAATTATTCTGCTGCGTTTTCTGTAGCTGTATTTTCTCCTGTCACTTCTTTTTTCTTGCGACCAGCTCTCCTGGTTGTCTTTTTAGCTGCACCTTTAGTTCCTTTTTCAGCAAGCATAGCTTCATTAAAATCAACCAATTCCATAATTGCCATTTCAGCATTATCACCTTTACGGTTCATTAACTTAAGAATGCGTGTATATCCTCCCGGACGCTCACCTACCTTTGGAGCAACTGCTGAAAAAAGTTCTTTTACAGCATCTTTATTCTGAAGATAACTGAAAACAACCCTGCGCGAATTGGTAGAATCTTCTTTACCCTTGGTAATGATAGGTTCAACATATTTTCTTAATTCCTTGGCTTTAGCCAGTGTAGTGGTTATGCGCTTATGTATGATAAGCGAAGCAGCCATATTAGAAAGCAAAGCTTTGCGGTGCGATGCTGTTCTTCCCAAATGATTAACTGTTTTTCCGTGTCTCATGTCTCTTTGAACTTATTGTACTCCTTGCGTGTTGCTGAAATTATTCTTCGTTTGTCATGTATTTAGCTACATCCATACCGAATGTTAATCCTTTATCGCGAACCAACTCTTCAAGTTCTGACAATGATTTTTTACCAAAATTGCGGAACTTCAGTAAATCACCGATATCATAGCTAACCAAATCAGAAAGACTCTTAATATCGGCAGCCTTTAAGCAGTTGTATGCGCGAACCGATAAGTCAAGATCTGAAAGTGGGGTTTTTAATATTTTACGGATGTGCAATACGTTCTCGTCAACTTCCTGTGGTGCTTCTTTAACTTGTGTATCAAGAGTTATCAATTCATCAGAGAAAAGCATGAAGTGCTGAATAAGAATTTTAGCAGCTTCTTTCAATGCTTCTTCAGGGTGAATAGAACCATCAGTTGTTATTTCAATAGAAAGTTTTTCGTAGTCGGTTTTTTGCTCAACACGATAATCTTCTACGCTGTATTTCACATTTTTAATTGGGGTAAAAATGGCATCCATAGGAATCAATCCAATGGTAGCATCTTTAGGTTTGTTTTCATCTGCAGGAATGTAGCCACGACCTTTCTCAACTGTTATTTCAAGTTCGATGTGGGTTTTAGGATCCATATTGCAAATAACCATATCAGGGTTTAATATTTTAAACGTGTTGGTATGCTTAGCAATATCACCTGCAGTAAACTGCTCTTGTCCTTTGATATTGATGAAAATTTTCTCACTGTCTATACCATCAACAACTCTTTTGAAACGCACCTGTTTTAGGTTAAGCACTATTTCAACTACATCTTCAATTACACCTTTGATGGTAGAAAACTCATGCTCTACTCCGGAAATTTTCAATGAGGTAATAGCATAACCTTCCAAAGAAGAAAGCAGAATTCTGCGTAATGAATTACCTATGGTAACTCCGTATCCTTTTTCAAGCGGGCGAAATTCGAACTGACCAAAGAAGTCAGTTTCTTTATGCATGATAACCTTGTCCGGTTTTTGAAAAGCAAGAATGGCCATTTACTTTTATTATTTAATTATTTAGAATATAATTCAACGATTAACTGTTCTTTGATGTTCTCTGGGATTTGTTCTCTTTCAGGATAAGCAAGAAAAGTTCCTGACATTTCTTTTTCATCCCAGTTTAACCAGTTGTATTTTTTGGCTCCACCATGATTTAAAGAATCAGTAATAATTTCCAAGCTCTTTGATTTTTCGCGAACACCAACAACGTCACCAGGGCGCAACGCGCACGATGCAATATTAACCACCTTACCATTGACGGTAATGTGACGATGGCTAACCAGTTGACGAGCCTGATTTCGGGTCTGTGCGATACCTAAACGATATACGGTATTGTCTAAGCGGGCTTCAAGAAACTTCAAAAGGTTTTCACCTGTTGCACCTTTTTTGCGTGCAGCCTCTTCAAAAGTTTTGTAAAACTGACGCTCCAATACACCATAGGTATATTTCGCTTTTTGTTTCTCGTATAACTGAACAGCATATTCAGTTAACTTAGCTCTTTTTCTATTTAAACCATGTTGGCCTGGAGGATAATTTCTTCTTTCGAGTGCTTTATCCGGTCCGAAGATTGGTTCTTTAAATCTTCTTGCAACTTTGGTTTTAGGTCCTAAATATCTAGCCATTGTATTATTTTATCGTAATGGATGAAAATTAAACTCTTCTTGATTTTGGCGGGCGACAGCCATTGTGAGGCAGTGGTGTAATATCACGAATAGACGTTACCTCTAACCCTGAAGCAGCCAATGTACGGATGGCAGAATCTCTGCCTGAACCAGGGCCTTTTACAAATACTTCAACTTTTTTCAAACCCAGTTCTACTGCAACTTTAGCGCAGTCTGCAGCAGCTGTTTGGGCAGCATAAGGTGTATTTTTCTTTGATCCTCTGAATCCCATTTTACCGGAAGAAGCCCAAGAAATAACCTGGCCTTGACTATTGGTAATAGAGATGATGATATTGTTAAAAGATGCTTTAATGTGTACTTGACCATTTGCGTCAATTGCAACATTTTTCTTTTTAGCAGCTTTTTTATTGGTATTAGTAGCCATTCTCTGTGTTTATTTAATGATTACTTGGTAACTTTTTTCTTACCTGCAACTGTTTTACGTTTACCTTTACGGGTGCGTGAGTTGGTGCGTGTACGCTGACCACGAACTGGTAAGCCTTTACGATGGCGCAGCCCACGATAGCATCCGATATCCATCAAACGCTTAATATTTAATTGTCTTTCAGAGCGTAGTTCTCCTTCAACAGTTAAATCTTCGGTAATGAATTTTCTGATTTTGTTCAGTTCATCATCGTTCCACTCTGAAACCTTTTTACTCCAGTCAATTCCACAAGCAGTTAAAATATGCTGGGCGGTTGATCTGCCTATTCCAAAAATGTAGGTGAGACCTATCTCACCGCGCTTATTTTTTGGTAAATCTATACCTGATATACGAGCCATAGTTCTTAATTATCCTTGACGTTGTTTAAACTTAGGGTTCTTCTTGTTAATAACGTAAACTTTACCGTTACGCTTAACGATTTTGCAGTCCTCACTGCGTTTTTTTACCGATGCTCTAACTTTCATCTTATTTGTATCTGTAAATTATTCTACCTTTTGATAAGTCATAAGGGGACATCTCTACTGAAATCTTATCTCCGGGAAGGATTTTGATATAGTTCATTCTCATTTTTCCTGAGATATGAGCTATAATTTCGTGCCCGTTTTCAAGACGAACCCTAAACATGGCATTGGATAATGCCTCGGTTATAACTCCGTCTTGTTTGATAAGCGCTTGTTTCGACATACCTTTTTTTATAAGGGTTGCAAAGATAATTGCTTTTTTTTATTTGCCAATTATTTTATGCAGCCCCCACAGCTGTTCTGCCCTTTATGCGGCCTGATTTCATCAAACCATCATAATGGCGCATAAGCAGATGACTTTCTATCTGTTGTAATGTATCCAACACCACACCAACAAGAATCAGCAAGGATGTTCCACCGTAAAACTGGGCAAACTGGCTGTTAATGTTTAAAATACCTGCAAGTGAAGGAAGTATGGCAACAACTGCCAGAAATATTGCTCCTGGCAAGGTGATGCGTGACATTACATTATCTATGAAATTTGCTGTTGCTTTACCGGGTTTTACTCCAGGTATAAACCCGCCATTTCGCTTCATATCATCTGCAATTTGGTTAGGATTTACGGCAATAGCAGTGTAAAAATATGTAAATACGATAATTAGTAAGGCAAATGTCATGTTATATCCGAATGAAGCCGGATTGATAAAAGTAGCCATTATGCCCTGCATAGTTTCATAATTAGGGAAAAATTGAGCGATTGTTGACGGTATAAACATAAGTGCTTGAGCAAAGATGATAGGCATTACACCTGCTGCATTTACTTTAAGCGGAATATACTGACGAACCCCTCCGTACTGACGATTTCCTACAATACGTTTGGCATATTGCACAGGGATTTTACGAGTGCCTTGTACCAGCATAATCACACCCATGATTACTGCAAACAACGCTGCAAGCTCAACCAAGAAAATCACTAAACCACCACCAGACTCAGATAATTTAAAATTAAATTCATCTTTCAGGGCAAATGGCAGGCGAGCTATAATTCCAATCATAATGATAAGAGAAACACCGTTACCAATCCCTTTATCTGTAATTCTCTCACCTAACCATAATACAAACATGGTGCTTGCAGTAAGAATAATTATGGATGTAAGCATAAAGAAGAAATCACTCACCAATTCAGGATGTGTATTTGAAATGATTGCTGCAGCATTCTCCGATTTTAGGTTTATAAGAAAACCTACAGACTGAACTGCTGTGATACCTATTGTTAGATAACGTGTAATCTGATTAATTTTTCTTCTGCCATCTTCGCCCTCTTTTTGCATCTTCTGAAACGAAGGGACTGCCATAGTTAGCAATTGCACAACAATGGATGCGGAGATGTAAGGCATGATGCCCAAGGCAAAAATAGAACCTCTGGCAAAAGCTCCTCCTGCAAACATGTTAATTAACCCAAAGATACCTCCTGAGGCTTGTTTAGCCGATCCCTCAAGCATGTTTGGATCTACACCTGGTAAGGTAACATAGGTTCCTACGCGGTATATCAACAGCATCCAAAAGGTTATCGCCAATTTATAACGAAGGTCCTCTATTCTGTAAATATTCTTTATGGTTTCAATGATTTTCTTCATGCGTTATATTTTAACGGCTGAACCACCTACGGCCTCAATATTTTTAATTGCTGTTGCTGAGAATGCGTGAGCTTTTACTTCAACTGCAGCTTTGATCTCGCCTCTGCCGAGTACTTTCACCAAATCTTTTTTAGAAACCAAACCATTATTGATTAAAGTTTCGATATCAATGGTTTTTAAACCTTTGTCTTCTGCTAGTTTTTGCAGTGTATCCAAATTAACCGGGGTATATTCCACGCGGCTTATGTTTTTAAAACCAAACTTAGGAATACGTCTGTATAATGGCATTTGACCACCTTCAAAACCTCTTTTGGTTGAAGTACCTGAACGTGAACCTGCACCTTTATGTCCGCGTGCAGCAGTTCCACCTTTGCCACTTCCTTCACCGCGTCCTACGCGTTTTCCTTGTCTTTGTGTTGCACCTGCTGCAGGTTTTAATGAATGTAATTTCATGACTTGTTTACGCTATTAATAATTAAACGTTTTCAACTTTTAATAAATGAGCAACCTGATTAATCATGCCCATTATCTGAGGAGTTGCTTCCTTCTCAATGGTTTGGTTAAGTTTGGTAAAGCCCAGAGCTCTGATGGTTCTTTTTTGAGTCTCAGGACGATCTATAATGCTCTTAACCTGTGTTATTTTAACTTTAGCCATCTTATTGTCCGTTAAATACTTTCTTTAATCCTATACCTCTATGTTGTGAAATGGTGTACGCATCACGCATATTCAATAATGCATTGATAGTAGCTTTAACCACATTGTGCGGGTTTGATGAACCCTTTGATTTAGCCAATACATCAGTGATACCGGCACTTTCCAAAACGGCACGCATCGCACCACCTGCAATTACACCTGTACCATGAGCAGCAGGTTTAAGAAAAACGCGACCACCGCAGAATTTACCGCTTTGATCATGTGGCACAGTGCCTTTAAGCACCGGAACCTTCACCAAGTTTTTCTTTGCATCATCAATGCCTTTCGTGATGGCATCTGTAACCTCATTGGCTTTCCCAAGTCCGTATCCCACAATGCCATGACCATCACCAACTACAACCAGTGCTGAGAAACTGAAAGTTCTTCCGCCTTTGGTTACTTTGGCAACACGATTAATGGCAACCACTCTTTCTTTGAGTTCGATATCGCTTGATTTTACTCTTTTTACGTTTGCTGTAGACATATCTTATTTTTTGTTCAGCTGTTGCTTAATTAGAATTTTAAACCTCCTTCACGTGCAGCCTCTGCAAGGCTTTTCACACGACCATGATACAAGTATCCGTTACGGTCGAATGAACAGGTAGTAATTCCTGCTTTCAAGGCCTTTTCAGCCAAATCTTTTCCTACCAGAGCCGATTTTTCTGTTTTGTTAGTTTTATCTGTTAATTTTTTTGATGAGGATGCTGCAATAGTTTTGCCATGCACATCATCTATTAACTGAGCATATATTTCCTTGTTACTGCGAAATACAGATAAACGAGGCTTCTCAGGCGTTCCGAAAACCCTGCTGCGTATTTTTGCTTTGATTTTTGTTCTTCTTGCAATTTTTCTAAGTACTGCCATAGTTGTTTACTTTTATTTAGCAGCTGTTTTACCAGCTTTACGTCTGAGAGCTTCTCCAACAAATTTGATACCTTTACCTTTATATGGCTCAGGTTTACGTAATCCGCGTATTTTGGCGGCAACCTGTCCGATAAGTTGTTTATCGCAACCTTCAAGAGTGATGATTGGGTTTTTACCTTTTTCCTGCTCGGTTTTTACTTTCAATTCCTTTGGTATTTCAAAGTAAATATGGTGCGAATAACCAAGTGTAAGATCAAGAACGTTACCATCATTTGCCGCTTTGTAACCTACACCAACCAATTCTTGTTTAACAGTGTAGCCATTGGTAACACCAAATACCATGTTATTTAATAACGCACGGTAAAGGCCATGTAGGGCTTTGTGTCTTTTTTGATCGGTAGGGCGGGAGAGATTTATCTCTTCGTTCTCAATATTAATTTTGATATCAGGATTGATCTGCTGTTGCAGTTCTCCTTTAGGACCTTTAACGGTTACCATATTGCTTGGCGAAACTTTTATCTCAACGCCTTTTGGTAATTTTATGGGTGCTTTTCCTATACGTGACATGTTTTTACCTCCTTCTGAATATTAATAAACATAACATAAAACTTCGCCACCAACATTCAGTTTGCGGGCTTCCTTATCTGTCATTACACCTTTAGAGGTGGTAAGTATGGCAACACCAAGACCGTTGATAACACGCGGCATGGTTGATACGCCTGAATACATACGTAGACCAGGAGTACTAATTCTTTCCAGGTATTTAATAGCTGGTGCCTTGGTTACAGGGTGGTACTTCAAGGCAATTTTAATTGTGCCCTGATGGTTTTGAACATCATCGAACTTATAGTTGAGGATGTAACCTTTTTCAAATAGAACTTTGGTAATCTCCTTCTTTAATTTTGATGAAGGGATTTCAACAATGCGATGGTTGGCCTTGATCGCGTTGCGTAACCTTGTCAGATAATCTGCAATAGGATCTGTCATAATTATTTTTTTATACTTGCCGGCAGTAAGCCAAGGCTTTTACTCTTACCGGCTAAGTGGTTTTAAATTTTGAAACGAGGCGCGAATATACGGGAGTTATTTTAAAATCCTGTATTTCCGAGCAATATTTTTGTTTGTCTTACCAACTTGATTTGGTAATTCCCGGTATCTTGCCCATGTTAGCCAGTTCGCGGAACTGGTTACGGCAGATGCCAAAATCGCGCATGTAACCTTTAGGACGACCTGTAAGTTTGCAACGATTTTTTAGGCGTACGGGTGAGGCATTGCGAGGCAATTTTTGAATTGCATCCCAATCTCCGGCAGCTTTTAGTGCTTCGCGTTTTGCAGCGTAGCGGGCCACCAATTTCTCTCTTTTAAGCTGGCGAGCTTTTACCGATTCTTTTGCCATGTTTATTTATTCTGGTTTTTAAATGGTAATCCAAATTCCTTTAATAACGACAAGCACTCTTCATCTGTTTGTGCAGTGGTTACAAAAGTTATATCCATACCGTTTATGCGGTTTACTTTATCAATTACTATTTCAGGGAAAATAATTTGTTCCGTTACACCCATGGAGTAGTTACCACGGCCGTCAAAACCTTTTTCATTTAATCCGGCAAAATCGCGCACACGAGGAAGTGATATAGCAACCAAACGATCTAGAAATTCATACATTCTATCGCCACGAAGCGTAACACGTGCACCAATAGGAAGATTCTCTCTTAATTTAAAGTTAGAGATAGCCTTCTTTGATTTTGTAGCCACTGCCTTTTGGCCGGCAATAATGCTCATTTCTTCTACAGCCTGATCAACCAGTTTCTTATCGGCAACAGCTGCCCCCACACCTTGGTTGATGCATATTTTAGTAAGTTTTGGTACCTGCATCATGTTTTTGTAACCGAACTTTTCTTTTAAAGCTGGAACAACATCTTTGCTGTATTTTTCTTTTAATCTTGGAGTATACATATCAATTATTCAATTACTTCACCTGATTTTTTTGAATAGCGAACCAATTTGCCGGCATCATTTAATTTACGGCCTATTCGGGTTGCATTACCTGCTTTATCTACCACTTTGAGATTGGAGATATTTACAGGAGCTTCTTTTTTAATAATTCCGCCTTGCTGGTTTTGTGCATTTGGTTTGGTATGACGGCTTACAATGTTTATACCTTCAATTAATGCGCGGTTCTGTGCATTAATCACCTCGATAACACGGCCTTTTTTGCCTTTGTCATCACCGGCAATTACCATTACCATATCTCCTTTTTTAATGTGGAGCTTTGCTTGTGTGTTATATTTCCTTGCCATTTTAGAGTACCTCCGGAGCTAATGATACGATTTTCATAAATTGTTTTTCCCTTAGTTCGCGAGCCACCGGACCGAAAATACGGGTAGCTCTTGGCTCGTCTTGTGCATTTAGCAATACACATGAGTTGTCATCAAAGCGGATGTATGAACCATCTGCTCTGCGAATTTCTTTCTTAGTGCGCACTACCACAGCCTTAGAAACGGCTCCTTTTTTTACACCACCTGAAGGTATGGCTGATTTTACCGACACTACAATTTTATCGCCTACAGAGGCGTAGCGTCTGCCTGTGCCTCCAAGCACTCTGATACAAAGTACTTCTTTTGCACCGCTGTTGTCAGCTACTTTTAGTCTTGATTCTTGCTGTATCATGATTACTTAGCTTTTTCAATTATTTCAACTAATCTCCATCTTTTATCCTTGCTCAACGGACGTGTTTCCATGAGTTTTACTACATCGTTGATGCTGCACTCATTCTTCTCATCATGAGCCTTAAATTTCGAGGTCATTTTGATGAACTTACCATACTTTGGATGCATTACTTTACGTTCAACTGCAACCACTATGGTTTTTTGCATTTTATTGCTCACCACTTTTCCAATGATGACCTTGCGCGAATTTCTTATTTCTGCTGTTGTTTCCATTGTTTAATATTATTGGGCATTCGCTAATTGCCTTCTTTTCTGCTCAGTTAGCAGGCGTGCAATTGTTTTTTTGTTTTCTTTGAGTCTGTTCGGATTATCAAGCGGTGAAACTGCGTGAGTAAAGTTAAGCTTTGTTAAAGCCACTTTTTCTTCCTTAATGCGTCCGGCTAATTCTTTATCCGACAATTCTCTGATTTCTGCGTTCTTCATATTATTCAGTATAATCAGGTTTAACCACAAATTTTGTTGTTACCGGCAGCTTTTGAGCTGCCAGTCGCATAGCTTCTTTAGCTACTGCCATAGGTACACCATCTATTTCAAACATGATGGTACCTGGTTTGATAGGGGCCACCCAAAATTCTGGCGCACCTTTACCTTTACCCATACGTACCTCTGCGGGTTTGCGTGTCATTGGCTTATCAGGGAATATTCTGATCCACACTTGGCCTTCACGTTTCATAAAACGGGTTAGTGCCACACGTGCAGCTTCAAGCTGTTTAGAAGTAATGTGGTTTGGTTCCATTGACTTAAGGCCAAATGAACCAAAGTCAAGGCTGTATCCGCGGGTTGCATTACCTCTGTTTCGGCCTTTTTGCTGCTTTCTGTATTTTGTTCTTTTAGGCTGTAACATTTCCTAAAACTATTATCTGGTTAATAATTATTTTTTCTTTCTTCTTTTATCGCCACCACGTGGAGCTCTATCACCTCTTTCTGGGCGCTCTCCGCCACGTTGTCCGCCACGTTCGGTGTTTGAAAGGCCAATGTTTGGAGAGAGGTCTCTCTTCCCATATACTTCGCCACGGCAAATCCATACTTTGATACCAATTTTACCATACACGGTTAACGCCTCAGCAATGGTATAATCAATATCTGCTCTTAAGGTATGCAAAGGTGTACGACCTTCTTTGTAAGTTTCGGTACGTGCCATTTCTGACCCTGCCAAACGGCCTGAAACAGTAATTTTGATACCTTCAGCACCCATTCTCATGGTGGAGGCAATTGCGGTTTTAAGAGCACGTTTGTATGAAACACGACCTTCAATTTGACTTGCAATGGTTTCACCAACCAAAGCTGCATCTAGTTCAGGACGTTTAATTTCAAAAATATTGATTTGAACATCCTTCTTGGTAAGCTTCTTTATTTCTTCTTTTATCTTATCAACCTCAGCCCCTCCTTTACCAATAACAATGCCCGGACGGGAAGTGTGTATGGTAATGATGATGCGTTTAATTGTGCGCTCAATAATGATGCGTGCTATACCACCTTTGGTAATACGGGCATGCAAATACTTTCTGATTTTCTCATCTTCAATGAGCTTTTCAGCAAAGTTATTTCCTCCGTACCAGTTGCTTTCCCAGCCACGAATGATACCAAGTCTTAATCCTATCGGGTTTACTTTTTGTCCCATTAGCTTATTTTTTTTATTCCTGGTTAGTTGTTTCTGTTGCTACTGTATTGGCTACTTTGCTGTCAACAATCATGGTTACGTGGTTAGAGCGTTTTCTAACCCTGTAAGCCCTTCCTTGAGGTGCAGGTAAAACTCTTTTTTGCATGGCACCACCATCAACAAAAATGGTTTTTACATATAGTTGAGCCTCTTCTGCACGTGAGCCTTCATTTTTTTGTTCCCAATTGGCAATTGCCGAGCGGAGTAATTTCTCCAATCTGGCAGCGTATTCCTGTTTGTTATTGAAACGCAGGATGCCGAATGCTTCTTCAACTCTTTTACCGCGAATCAAATCTACCACTAGGCGCATCTTGCGCGGAGAGGTAGGGCAATTATTCAATTTTGCTAATGCTTCCATGCTTAGTCTTTCTTAATTGGGTGAGTTTTGAATGTGCGGGTAGGAGCAAATTCACCGAATTTATGACCTACCATATTCTCGGTAACATATACCGGAATAAATTTATTTCCATTATGAACCGCAAAAGTATGACCAACCATATCCGGAATGATCATAGATCTGCGTGACCATGTTTTAATCACAGATTTCTTTTTGTTTTCGTTCATGGCGCTAACTTTCTTAGAAAGCTTTACGTCAACGAAGGGTCCTTTTTTTAGTGAGCGAGTCATATTCCTTTATTACTTCTTACGTCTTTCAATGATGAATCTGTTTGAATATTTCTTAGGCGTACGCGTCTTGTATCCTTTAGATTTTAAACCTTTGCGTGAGCGTGGATGACCACCTGAAGCTCTACCTTCGCCACCGCCCATTGGGTGATCTACAGGGTTCATAGCTACAGCACGATTACGTGGCCTGCGACCTCTCCATCTATTTGCACCGGCTTTGCCTTTGCGTTCAAGAATGTGGTCAGGGTTAGATACAGAACCTACGGTTGCCATGCAGGCTGCAACAATCATGCGCGTTTCGCCTGATGCCAATTTTACTATGGCATATTTCCCATCGCGGTTAAGCAACTGAGCAAATGAACCGGCTGAACGCACAAGCTTACCTCCACGGCCAGGTTGCAACTCAATATTATGAACCAATGAACCAAGTGGTATTTGGCTTAATGGTAAAGTATTCCCGATTTCCGGAGCTGCTTTTGGACCATTTACTATGGTTTGACCAACCTGTAAACCTTGAGGTGCCAAAATATATCTTTTCTCACCATCGGCATAGTGCAATAGAGCAATACGGCCGCTGCGATTTGGATCATACTCAATAGAAGCAACTTTTGCAGGAATATCGATTTTGTTGCGTTTAAAATCAATAACGCGATACTTCTTTTTATGACCACCTCCAAGATAGCGCATGGTCATCTTTCCGGTGTTGTTACGACCTCCGGAGCTCTTTTTTGACACCAATAGTGACTTTTCAGGAGTTGATTTAGTAATCTCCTCGAAAGTGTTGGCCGCTTTAAATCGCGTTCCTGGTGTTACTGGTCTGAATTTTCTAATTCCCATTGTTCAATTAAATGTTTGCAAAGAAGTCGATCTTTTGACCTTCTTTCAGTGTAACAATCGCTTTTTTGTAAGACGGTCTTCTTCCGCTGAAGATACCGCGCTTGGTGAACCTCGACTTGGTTTTTCCAGCATATATTGCAGTGCTGATATTCGTCACGCTCACTCCATACATTTTTTCAATCGCCTCTTTAATCTCAGGCTTGGTAGCATCTTTAGACACAACAAAGCCGTACTGATTCAACTTCTCGCTGATTCTGGTCGATTTTTCGGTGATTAAAGGCTTCTTTAAAATGCTCATCTTAATTAATTTAAAATTTCTTCAATAACCGGTACTGAGTTTTCTAATAGTACCACCTTACTGGCGTTTAAAATCTCGTAAGTATTTAAATCTTTAGCTGCCATAACCTTTGCTTTAGGCAGGTTTCTGCTCGACTTGTAGATTTGCTCATTGTAGTCAGCTATTACCATCAATACTTTATCGTTGTTTAACTTCAGATTATTCAAAATCTCAGTGTATTGTTTGGTTTTTGGTGTTTCCATATTGAAACTTTCCAAAGCTAAAATTGAGTTTTCTTTGGCTTTGTAGGCCAAGGCTGATTTACGAGCCAATTGCTTCAACTTCTTGTTTAACTTAAAGCTGTAATCACGAGGGCGTGGACCATGAATGCGGGCGCCACCTACAAATGTGCCACTCTTGATGCTTCCCTTACGTGAACCACCTGTACCTTTTTGACGGTGTAGCTTTTTGGTTGATCCACTCACTTCACTCTTTTCTTTTGCCTTGTGAGTACCCTGACGCTGATTGGCTAGGTATTGCTTTACATCTAAGTAAATAGCATGATCATTAGGCTCGATACCGTAAATGGCATCGTTAAGCTTAATTTTCTTACCGGACTCAGAGCCTTTAATATTATATACTGCTAATTCCATGGTTTATTTTTCAATAAATAAGTAAGTACCTTTATGACCGGGAACGCTGCCTTTTACGACAAGCAGGTTTTGATCTTTGATTACTTTCAACACTTCAAGGTTGGTTTTCTTTACGCGTGTGCCACCTGTGCGGCCTGCCATGCGCATACCTTTTAATACCTTTGAAGGGAATGAAGATGCACCAACAGAACCAGGTGCTCGCTGACGGTCGTGCTGACCGTGAGATCCCATACCCACACCACTAAAACCATGGCGTTTTACTACACCCTGAAAGCCTTTACCTTTAGTAGTTCCGGCAACGTCAACAAATTCACCTTCGCTGAAAAGGTCAACAGTAACGGTTTCACCAACTTTCATTTCGTTTTCAAATCCTTTAAATTCTACCGATCTGAATTTAGGTGTGGTACCGGCCTTCTTGTAAATGCCCATAAGTGCTGAAGGCGTATTCTTTTCTTTTGCATCTCCAAATGCAATCTGAACAGCAGTATAGCCGTCTTTTTCGGCTGTTTTAACCTGTGTTACAACACATGGACCGGCTTCGATAACTGTACAGGCAACGTTTTTGCCGTTTTTATCGAAGATGCTGGTCATTCCTAATTTTTTTCCTATTATACCTGACATAGTGCTTTTCTATCAAACTTTAATTTCTACATCAACTCCGCTTGGTAATTCCAATTTCATTAACGCATCTACAGTTTTTGCGGTTGAGCTGTAGATATCAAGTATTCTTTTGTAAGAACACAGTTGGAATTGCTCGCGTGCTTTTTTATTTACGTGTGGCGAACGAAGAACTGTGTAGATCTTCTTTTGAGTAGGCAACGGAATCGGTCCGCTTACTACTGCGCCTGTCGACTTTACTGTGCGTACAATTTTCTCGGCTGATTTATCAACCAAATTGTAGTCGAAAGACTTTAACTTAATTCTTATTTTCTGGTTAACCATTTTATTAAGCTTTTGCTGCTTTACCGTTTACTTTTGCTAAAACTTCTTCTTGTACGTTACGTGGTGCCTCTGCATAATGGCTGAATTCCATGGTAGAAGTAGCACGACCTGATGTTAAGGTTCTTAATTGTGTTACATAACCAAACATTTCTGCTAGTGGAACTTTTGCTTTGATAACTTGAGAGCCTGCACGTGTATCCATACCTTCCAGCTGACCTCTTCGTTTATTCAAGTCACCAATAACGTCACCCATATTTTCTTCAGGTGTAAGCACCTCTATTTTCATAATAGGTTCCAACAGAACAGGGCTTGCCTTGCGGGCAGATTCTTTGAATCCGATTTTTGCTGCTAACTCAAATGACAAGGCATCAGAGTCAACTGCGTGGAATGAACCATCAAACAAACGAACTTTTAAAGATTCAATTGCATATCCTGCCAATACACCGTTGGTCATTGCTTGCTTGAAGCCTTTCTCAACCGAAGGAATAAATTCTTTAGGAATTGAACCACCTACGATTTCATTTACAAATTCCAAACCTGTTTTGGCAGGATCACCAGGAATTAATTCAAACTGGATATCGGCAAATTTACCACGACCACCTGTTTGTTTTTTGTATACCTCGCGGTGCGGAACTGCTTTGGTTATTGTTTCTTTATAAGATACCTGAGGTGCTCCTTGGTTACATTCAACTTTAAACTCACGCTTCAGACGGTCAACAATAATCTCTAAGTGAAGCTCGCCCATTCCTGATATAACTGTTTGCCCAGACTCTTCATCAGTATGAACGCGGAAGGTTGGATCCTCTTCGGCTAATTTAGCTAAAGCCATACCTAGCTTATCTGAGTCGGCTTGTGTTTTAGGCTCTACGGCCAAACCAATTACCGGATCAGGGAAATTCATGGCTTCTAATACAATCGGATGTTTTTCATCGCAAAGTGTATCGCCAGTTTTAATATCTTTAAATCCTACGGCTGCACCAATATCGCCTGCACCCAGTGATTCAATTGGATTTTGCTTGTTTGCATGCATTTGGAAAATACGCGATATGCGTTCTTTGTTTCCACTGCGTGTATTCAATACATATGAACCTGCGTCTAACTTACCAGAATATGCACGCATGAATGCTAAGCGGCCCACAAAAGGATCGGTAGCAATTTTGAATGCTAATGCGCAGAATGGTTCATCGTATGAAGGTTTGCGGCTGGTTTCAGCAGCTGTATCAGGATTGGTTCCTACAATATTATTTTTATCGAGTGGACTTGGAAGAAGTTCCATTACCAGGTCCAGCATGGTTTGAACACCTTTATTTTTAAATGAAGAACCGCAAAGCATTGGTACAATTTTCATGTCAACAACAGCTTTACGCAGAGCGTCCAATATTTCCCTTTCTGTAATTGAAGCAGGATCGCTGAAGAATTTTTCCATCAAGGAATCATCATATTCTGATACAGCTTCAAGTAATTTTTCTCTCCACTCAAGGGCTTCATCCATCATGTCGGCTGGAATTTCAACCACTTCGTAGGTCATACCTTTGTCGTGCTCATTCCAAACCATTCCGCGGAAGTTAATTAAATCAACCACACCTTTAAAATTGTCTTCTGCACCAATAGGCAATTGTAATGGCACAGCGTGGCTACCCAACATTTCTTTAACTTGTTTTACAACATTTAAGAAGTCGGCACCAGAGCGATCCATTTTGTTAACGAAACCCAAACGGGCTACATTATAATTATTGGCAAGACGCCAGTTGGTTTCTGATTGTGGCTCAACACCATCAACAGCAGAGAAAAGAAATACCAATCCATCTAATACACGAAGGGAGCGATTTACCTCAACGGTAAAATCTACGTGGCCCGGAGTGTCAATAATATTAATATGATATTTTTTATTGCGATAGTTCCAAGGTACAGTAGTAGCCGCAGAGGTAATGGTAATACCACGCTCAGCCTCCTGCACCATCCAGTCCATAGTTGAAGCGCCATCATGCACCTCACCAATTTTATGGTTTACACCCGAGTAGTAAAGAATACGCTCGGTTGTAGTTGTTTTTCCCGCGTCAATGTGAGCGGCAATTCCAATATTTCTTGTTAATGATAAATCTCTAGACATGGTATTAATTCCCGGAACTGTAATTAGCTTATTTTAAAATGTGAGAATGCTTTATTTGCTTCAGCCATTTTGTGGGTGTCTTCACGTTTTTTAACAGAAGCACCTTCGCCTTTGGAAGCTGCAATAATTTCACCTGCAAGTTTATCGGCCATTGATTTCTCATTACGTGAACGAGAGTAATTAATTAACCACTTCATGCCTACTGCAATTTTGCGATCGGCAGGAACTTCCATAGGAATCTGGAAAGTTGCACCACCAACCCTGCGGGCTTTTACCTCAACTGCTGGCATTACGTTATTCAAAGCTTTTTTCCAAACGTCTATACCGCGCTCCTGGGTTTTTGATTCTACTTTATCAATGGCATCATAGAACAAAGCGTATGCGGTACTTTTCTTACCATCATACATCAGATTGTTTACAAATCTTGTTACCAAAATATCGTTGAATTTCGGGTCAGGAACAAGTATGCGTTTTTTAGGTTTGGTCTTTCTCATGTTATGAATTCCTAAATCTTACTGATTACTTCTTTTTAGCTTTTGTATCTGCAGGGGCGCCCGGCTTAGGCTTTTTGGTACCGTATTTAGATCTGCGCTGGTTACGTCCTTCAACGCCCGCGGTATCTAAAGCTCCACGAACAATGTGATAGCGAACACCCGGTAAATCTTTTACACGGCCACCACGCACCAATACAATAGAATGCTCTTGCAAGTTGTGACCTTCTCCCGGGATGTAAGCGTTAATTTCGTTTCCGTTTGTTAAACGAACACGGGCTACCTTACGCATAGCCGAATTTGGTTTTTTAGGCGTTGTGGTATATACACGTGTACATACTCCTCTGCGCTGCGGACAAGAATCCAAAGCAGGAGATTTACTCTTGCTTGCAACGTCTGTGCGTCCTTTTCTAACTAGTTGTTGTATAGTAGGCATATTATACTTTTGCTATCCTTTGGTTATTTTTAAGGGACGGCAAAGGTAGATGGAATAAATAACGTTAGCAAGTGCCTGACAAAAAATATTTAAAAATATGATTTGCTGAGCGGGTTAAATGCTAACACTTTAACCATCAGTCTTCACCGATCTTGGTTCCAATCTTTTGAATTGGGGTTGCGAAGATAAGGCAGTTTCTTGTAATAACAAGCCATCTTTAACTATTTTTATAAAAGTTAGCGTGTTAAGGCTAGAGATTAGCAATAATACCTAGAAAAAAAAGTACTTAACATTCAGAAAAACAGATTTTTAAATTATCTAAACGGTTTTTATTTTAAGGGGAGTTTTATTGACATTTGCAGCCTAAATGCTAGGATTGAAATTACCAACCGACCCACGTTGGGTAAATATTGCCGAACAATCTATTGCCGATATACTGATTGATCATGCTTTTTGTGAGCAGAAAGCTGCGAGCAGTGGGATATCTCTTATTGTGCACTATCCTGATAAGGAAGAACTGGTAAAACGGCTGACACCAATTATTGCAGAAGAGTGGGGGCATTTTAGAAAAGTGCTTAAAGAATTGGATAAGCGTGGCCATAAATTTGGCAAAGCCCGCAAAGACCGATATGTTAATAAATTAAGAAAATTAGCAATAAAAACCGATAACCGAGATAAAAAACTGGTTGATGAGTTGTTGGTTTTTGCAATGATTGAAGCCCATAGTTGCGAAAGATTTAGGTTGCTAAGTTTGCATATAAGTGATGAAACGCTCCGAACATTCTACCATGAATTTATGGTTTCTGAAGCAGGTCATTATCGTGTTTTTCTAGATTTAGCTTATTTATATGCTGAGGTCGATTACGTTAAAAATCGTTGGCAGGCTATTCTTGCTGGTGAGGCAGCAATTATGAAGAATATGGAGCTCCGAGGCGATAGGGTTCACTAATCTAGTTTAAATACTTAAGCAGGCGTGTATTAAATTTACCAATAACCCTTCCATAAGGCACGCCTAGGTAATTAGCCCTTTTTCTCAAATAATTTATCGGATCGCCATCAAGCACAGGAGCAACAAGATTACCCGGATGGCTGAATGGTTTACCTAGCGGATTCATTTTTTCATCATATAGAAATAAACCGAAATGCATTTTGTTGGTGTAGGTTGAAATATCTTCAGTAAAAGCGGCAACAAGATAGTTAATTGTATCAGGTTGTATGTTTTCGTCTGCTTTTAAATTTACATCAACAAATATTCCTCTGTAGCTACCGGATATTAGTTTGTAGGCGCTGGTATCCATAAAAAAGTAAACCTTTGATATAGAATAGTTATCTTTGAAATCACGCATGATTTTTTGATTACGAACTAGAATTTCGGTATTGATTAACTTTATTTCTTCAATTTTGCCCTGATCCCCCAGTTTCTTGAGTTCCTTACTGTTTGGGGTTGCCAGCATCACAAATAAAGAGCCTTTGCTATAACCCGCAATAACATCGCGTAAACTCTTCTCTTTCTTGGTCATTTTTTCTTTTAAAGAAACGGCATTCAGGCGTAAGCCTATTTCAATGCTTGATTGTCTGCCTTTAACCTCCGTAGCTGTGGTATTATTGCTAAGGCTATAATTACAACCTAGTTCAAGGTTTACAAAATCTGACATAGCAATGGAAATGCTACCATGTAATACGCCATCTAAGCGGCCTATTTTATTTTTATTATTCTCAGAAGTTTTTGGTACATAATTTCCAAATTCGATGATCTCTGAATTATAAGCTGCAAGCAGCGAAGGTCTATACCCCAGTTGGAACGCAAACTCTCTTGATAATGCTGAAGGATAAATAACTATGGAAATACCTGCCTCAAGATAATGAGCATTATAACGCTTGTCGGAAGACTGCTCTCTAAAACTGATGCCTGTATAACCCGGCTCAACCAACAACGCAAAATGATCAAGTACAGGTTTGCTGATAAACAAGCCTCCTATTAAGCCGGTAGATCCTGAATAGTTGGTATAGCTTAAGCCGCTTAAGGAATAGTTTAGACCGATGCGCAAACCATAGCCAATAGCTTTTTCTGACGGAAGTTGACCTTTCGATTCATTAGGCATGCAAAACCATGCCATGAGTAACATCATTTTAAATAACCTAATCATGCTGATGCTTGCAATTATACTATGTATTGCCCGCATTTAGGACAAAGTCAATATTTCTTTTTAAACCGTTGTATTTTGTTCGTTTAACGGTTGAGTGCTTAAATAGCTTATTAAATACCTCTTCTGTTAAATCAATCCACTCCTGTTTGGTCATTTGCATTAATTTATCAGAAGGTTCAAAGTGGGGTTCCTGATGCTTTTTTGCAAAACGATTCCATGGGCAAACATCTTGGCAAATGTCACATCCAAACATTCTGTTCTCAAAAGTTCCTTTCATTTCCTGCGGGATGGCATCTTTCAATTCAATGGTAAAATAAGAAATACATTTACTGCCATTCACTACTCCAGGTTTTACAATTGCCTGTGTAGGGCAAGCATCAATGCAAGCCGTGCAGGTACCACAGTGATTGGTTGCCGGAGTGTCGTACTCTAGTTCCAAATCAATAATAACTTCACACAAAAAGAAAAAGGAGCCACTGCCTTTATGAATAATGTTTGCATTTTTACCTATCCATCCAATGCCTGCCCGCTCAGCCCAAGCTCTTTCAAGAACGGGTGCAGAATCTACAAAAACACGTCCACTAACATGAGCAAGCTCTGTTTGTATAAAATTCAGCAGTTGTTGCAGTTTATCTTTTAAAACAAAATGATAATCCTCGCCATACGCATACTTAGTTAAAATAGGTGCTGTTTTATCGGCTTGAGTTAATGGGGTGTAGTAGTTAAAGAGTAATGAGATAACAGTTTTAGCTCCATCTACCAATAAACGAGGATCCAGTCTTTTATCAAAGTGGTTGGCCATATATGCCATTTCACCATGCATATTTGCGTTCAACCATTTTTCAACCAGTGGAGCCTCTTGTTCAAGAAAAACTGCTTTGGCAATACCGCAGGCACTGAAACCAAGTTCCATGGCTTTTTGCTTGATTTGTTTGGCATATGCATTGCGATAACTCACCTTTGCGAAGGTATGAAATTAATTTTCCAATCACGGAGCAAGCAATGCTGATATTGAATGCAGGCGGAAGTTGATACCTTTGCTCAAATGAAAGACTTTAAGAAGTATTACCTATTACCTGCTCCTCCTGAAGAGGTTTATGCGGCACTAACCAATGAGGCCACCATCAGGCTTTGGACCGGAGCACCTGCAGTAATGAAACCCGAGCCCGGAACAGAATTTTCATTATGGGACGATGCCATATGCGGGAAAAATTTGGTTTTTGAACCAGGAAAAAAAATTGAGCAGGAGTGGTATTTTGGTGAGCAGGAATTAGCGTCCATTGTAACAATTAAGTTGCACCCACACAAGTCAGGCACATCGGTTGAGATTAGGCATACCAATATACCTGATGAAGCTTTTGAAGAAATAGTAGAGGGATGGAACAATGAGTATTTCGGAGGTTTGGAAGACTTTTATGATGAAAAAGAAACGGAGTAAAATTAAAAAAGCAGCTAAATAAGCTGCTTTTTTAATAGGAAACAATGATTTTAATTACTGCTCAATGCAGCTGCACCACCAACAATTTCAGAAATCTCTGTTGTAATAGCTGCCTGACGCACACGGTTGTATTCTATTTTTAACGCTTTTAGCAATTCACCTGCATTATCAGTTGCTTTATCCATCGCCACCATGCGCGCTCCGTGTTCTGATGCTGAAGAATCAAGAAGAGAACGATATACCTGTGTTTTTAGAATACGAGGTATGAGGTCTTCCAGTATTTCTGCTTTTGAAGGTTCAAACAAATAATCATTTTTTGACTTCTTTTCGCCTTTTATAGATTGAGTGTCAATTGGCAAAAACTGGTCGTTCGTTAGAATTTGCGTAGCAGCATTTTTAAACTGATTGTATATGATTTCAATAACATCATATTTTCCGCTTTGATAGGAATCGAGCAAATACTGACCTAACTCAAATCCGGTGGTTGCGCTAAGTTGCAAGAAAGTATCGCGGAAATTAGTTTGAACTGAAACTTTTATTTTTTGCTGCTTGGTAAAAAATTCTGAACCTTTTTTACCGATGGGTAAGATAGTTACGTTTTTGCCTGAATATTTTTCTAAAACCAGTGCTGATGTTTTTTTGATAATATTTGAGTTAAATGAACCACAAAGGCCGCGGTCAGAGCTGATAACCACAAGCAGTACATTCTTTATTTCACGTTTGCTGAAATAAACATTAAGCGAATCAACATCCATTGAGTCTGAGAGATTGGCTAGAATACCATTTAGCTTAAGGGCATATGGCCGCATTTGCATAATAGCATTTTGTGCCTTTCTTAGCTTGGTGGCACTCACCAGCTTCATGGCTTTGGTAATTTGCTGCGTTGAACTTACCGAGGTAATACGTGTTCTTACTTCTTTTAAATTGGCCATTTTTTAAAGCTTAAGCGCTGTATTTTGCTGATAACTCTTTGGCAGTATTCTCAATTGTTACAGTAATATCATCATTAAAATTACCCTTCTTCAATTCGTCCAACACATTTTTATGTTTTGTTTCCATGTATTGGTGAAATTCAGATTCGAATTCACGAACTTTATTTACCGGTATATTTGAAAGTAAACCTTTTGTGCCAAGATAAATAATCGCAATTTGCTGCTCTACGCGAAGGGGAGAGAATTGCCCTTGTTTCAAAATTTCAACATTGCGTGCCCCTTTTGCCAATACGGCTTTGGTTGCAGGGTCAAGGTCGGAACCGAATTTAGAAAATGCTTCCAATTCACGGTATTGGGCCTGATCTAACTTTAAAGTACCTGCAACCTTTTTCATGGATTTAATTTGTGCATTACCACCCACACGAGATACAGAAATACCTACGTTAATGGCCGGACGCACACCACTGTTAAACAAATTTGCTTCCAGGAATATTTGCCCATCGGTAATGGAAATTACGTTGGTTGGTATGTAAGCCGATACGTCTCCGGCTTGCGTTTCAATAATTGGTAGAGCAGTTAATGAACCACCACCCTTAACCAAATGCTTGATAGAAGGAGGAACATCGTTCATTGCTTGAGCAATGCTATCGGTAGAATTGATTTTGGCTGCACGCTCCAGTAAGCGACTATGCAGATAAAATACGTCACCCGGATAAGCTTCACGTCCCGGAGGTCTGCGTAATAAAAGAGAAACCTCACGATAAGCAACAGCCTGTTTAGACAAATCATCATAAACGATTAGCGCAGGGCGTCCTGTATCACGGAAAAATTCGCCTATTGAAGCACCTGCCATTGGTGCAAAGAATTGCATAGGAGCTGGATCTGATGAAGTAGCAGCTACTACAATAGTAAATGCCATTGCACCTTTTTCTTCGAGAGTTTTAACTACCTGAGCCACTGTTGAGGCTTTCTGACCTATAGCAACATATATACAATAAACAGGCTTACCTGCTTCGTAAAATTCTTTTTGATTGATAATGGTGTCTATGCAAACAGCTGTTTTACCTGTTTGACGGTCACCAATTACCAATTCGCGTTGTCCACGTCCAATTGGGATCATAGCATCAATAGCTTTCAGACCGGTTTGCAGTGGCTCTTTTACCGGCTCGCGGTAAATTACTCCTGGAGCTTTGCGTTCAAGGGGCATTTCATAAACCTCTCCGCTAATTGGTCCTTTACCATCAATTGGCTGACCAAGGGTGTTTACAACACGGCCTACCATGCCTTCGCCAACTTTAATGGAAGCAATACGTCCTGTACGTTTCACAGTATCACCCTCCACTATTTGGTCAGATGAGCCCAATAATACCGCACCAACATTATCTTCCTCTAAGTTAAGAACGATAGCTTGGGTGCCATTGGCAAACTCTACAAGTTCACCCGATTGTACTTTGCTTAAACCGTAAATACGTGCGATGCCGTCACCCACTTGGAGCACGGTACCTACTTCCTCCAGTTCAGCTTCAGATTTAAAGTTGCTGAGTTGCTCTCTTATGATTGCCGAAACCTCATCAGGTCTGATCTCTACCATAATATTTTATTTAGAAATGTAAGTGTTTAATAATTCTTGTTTCAATTGTTGCAGTTTGCCTTTGATGCTGGCATCAAACAAACGGTCTTCCATTTTTACCACAATACCTCCAATTAACTCAGGTTGCACTGTGGTTTTAAGTTCAATGTTTTTGCCTGTGCTTTTAGCAATAAAATTTTGTACTTCAGCATAAGTTTTTTCATCCAATGCTACAGCAGTTTTAATCTCTGCTCTTGCAATGTTTTTAATCATATTATACTGAACAATAAACGCCTCTGCAATGGCTTTTAAAAACATTCCGCGGTTTTTGCGGATGATAATTTGAAAAAATGCTATGCTATTTGCATGCATGGATTTGCCGAAAATAAGTTTAAGCACTGCAAACTTTTTTTCACCAATAATAACCGGACTTTTAAGCGTAGCCTCCAATGCCGGATTTTTTTTCAGCACAGCCAAAAAATCTTTCATGTCGCCATGAATTTGCTCCAGGCTTTCTTGCTCAATACTTAGGTCGATTAGCGCTTTCGCATAACGTATGGCTCCCCTAAATTCCGACATGTTAGTTGAGTGTTATTGTTTTTAGGTTCTCGTTTACAAAAGCTACCTGCTGACTGCGGTCATCCATCTTATTACGAAGAATTTTCTCAGCCATATCAACAGAAAGCACAGCTACTTGGCTTTTCAATTCGTTCATAGCATTGAGTTTAGCTTTTTCGATAGCGTCATTGGCGTTGGCAATAAGTCTGCGCGCCTCATCATCAGCTGACTTTTTAGCTTGGGCAATGATGCTATCCTTCATTTCTGAAGCTTCTTTAAGCAACCGATCGCGTTCTTTGCGTGCTTCAGCCAATAATTTTTCATTATCTGATTTCAGGGCATCCATTTGCTTGCGCGCATCATCTGCGGCATTCAATGCATTATTAATAGAGTCTTCGCGTTCTTTTATTGATTTTAAAATAGGTTTCCATGCATATTTGGATAATAACCAAAGCACAATGCTAAAGGTTACTGTCATCCAAAATAAGAGGCCTAAACCCGGTTTAATTAATTCCATAGTACTGCGTTATATTGTAAACATTGGCTAAGTCAGATTCAAAGCTAAATTACATGCAGGAGTACGGATAACCGGGAAATCGGTACCCGTAATCTTGCATATTGCGCTGTTGATTACAGCAATACTATTAGTAAGCACAACACGATACTGAAGAATGCTGCACCTTCAATTAACGCAGCAGCTACAATCATGTTTGCACGGATATCTCCGGAAATTTCAGGCTGGCGAGCCATTGATTCCAAAGCACTGCCTCCTATGCGGCCAATGCCCATGCCTGCTCCGATAGCGGCTAAACCTGCACCAATACCTGCGCCCATTTTGGCAAATCCCGGATCTGTTGCTGCTTGCAATAAAATGTTTAATAGAGTCATAATAGTTTGTTTTTAATTGTTATTTGAATTGGTTGTTAATAATGTTAATGTGAATCGTTGTGGTGGTGTTCCTCTATGGCCGAACCAAAATAAAGTGAAGAGAGAAGGGTGAAAACATAAGCCTGAAGAAATGCTACCAAAAGCTCAAGGAAACTCATGAAAGTAGTGAAAGCTACTGACAGAACTGACACACCAAGACCAAGATACTGATTGGCCGCGCCAAATATGAATATAAGAGAGAAGAAACCTAATAGAATGATATGACCTGCAGTAATATTTGCGAACAAACGTATCATTAACACGATAGGTTTGTTAAACATGCCGATAATTTCAATAGGGATAAGTAAAATCCATAATGCTTTTGGAACACCAGGAGGCGCAAAAATATGCCCCCAGTAACTTTTATTGCCATTAATAGTGGTAATAATAAAAGTAAACATTGCCAGCACAAGTGTAACTGCAATATTACCTGTAACATTTGCTCCACCAGGAAAAAAAGGAACCAGTCCAAATAAATTATTGATAAAGATAAAGAAGAATAAGGTTAGCAGAAAAGGCATGAACTTTTCATATTTATGACCGATAGAAGGTTTTGCCACTTCATCCCGTATAAATATAATGAGCGTTTCTATTGCATTATGCAAACCTTTGGGTGCTTTGCTGTTATTTCTCTTATAATGGCCTGCCACACTAAACATAATCCATAGCAGAAAAGCCACAGCAATAAACATCGATGCTACATTTTTAGTAATAGAAAAGTCCAGGAACTCTGCATGCTCATTTATACTGCCATCTGAATTCAAAGCTACAATTTTACCATGATCTAGTTTATAGCCATGAACTGTGGCGTGCCCGTGCTCGAATTTGCTGGAAAGAAAAATGTGAAAACCTTTAGCATCTTTTAAAATTACAGGCAAAGGAATAGATACGTGTGTATGACCGATTGTGGCAATATGCCAATCGTAAGCATCTGCGATATGCTCCATAATTAATTTGCCCGCATCTATTTTCTCTTCTGTTTGTTCTCCGTGTGTATGTTGCTCTGCTAAATTTGAGCCATCATGATGCGAAGCACTGTCGTGGGTAGATTCTAAATGATTTGGTGTTGAGGCATTAGCCATTTTAATGCCTACATAAGCAACATAAAAAAACAGGAGAAAAGAGGGGATTAAAATGCTGAGTATCTTTTTCTTATTGCTTGGCATCAATAGTCGGTTTTTTAAAATCGGGGCGCAAGTTAACCATAACGAAATAAATTTCAAAAGATGTGAATAATAAATACATCAAAAGATAACCTGCTATGAATGGAAGTTCTTTATGTGGGCTGAATAATAGATAGATAAGTAACGGGAATAGTGAAAAAATAATTCGGATACCTACAGCACTGTATACCCTTGTGATGAAAGTTTTATTATCCTTCTTCACAGAGGAGTGGGTAATACGAAAGGTGGTATAGGAAAGCAGCACATAATACAATAGTGCAAGCCAAATGAGGTTATTTAGTGCAAAATATTGTTGGACATTTTGAAGCATGCCTATTAGACACGCGCAGCATATTGTTATTAGTAGTAGCGCTTTGGTAAATAGTTTAACAGATTGCGGACTTGTCATAAAGCATGCAAATGTAATCAAATTGTTTGGTTTGATTAATGCAACTATTCTATAGTGGCTGTACAGCTATTTTTTAAGAAATTCTTTGATTGTAATGTATACAGATGCTAATACAGAAAACAGCGCACCGCACAAAGTTAAAACAGGAAATGAGAGTTGAAGGTATTTATCCAGCCACTTGCCGCCCAAGGTACCGCCCACAATCATCGCTATCATTTGTGCGGCAATATTGGAATAGCGGAGTATGTTATTGAAGCGCTTGTTTGGTTGATTGGTCAAAAGTTTTAGTAGCTGTTTGCTCTTCGTTTACTATTTTCTTAAGGCTGTTTTTGCCATCCTTCATGGCACATTTGCCGTTAAATTCAGCACCGGCTTCAATAATCAATTTGTTGGAAACAATATCACCATTAATGCTGGCAGTAGCCTTTACGGTTAGAAGCTCGCTAACAAAAATATTACCGTTAACCTCACCTGAAATCTCTACATTAGCTGCTTTGATATCGCCTTCAATGCGGCAGGTCGGCCCTAAAACCAAACGTGCTTTTGATGATATATAACCTTTAACAGTGCCGTCAATGCGCATATCGCCTTCAGAACTTAAGTCACCTAAAATGGTGGTGCCTGCATTAATAATATTTAAATTGCTCGGGTTGAATACCGGGCCATTATTTTTGTTTGCGTTAAACATTGCCATCGTTTTAAATTAATTAAAGTTAATATAATCCTCCGGGTTGGTAGGTTTCCCGTTTTCCCAAATTTCGAAGTGCAGATGAGGACCTGTTGTAAGCTCTCCGGTATTTCCTACTACAGCCACCGGCTCGCCTGCAGTTACAAACATACCAACTTTTTTTAATAAAACAGCATTATGCTTATAAATGGATAATAAGCTGTTTCTGTGTTGTATAGCAATAATATTTCCGGTTTCAGGTGTCCAGGTGCTCAGTACCACCCGGCCCTCAGAAATGGCTTTTACCGGTTCGTTTTGTTTGGTGACTACATCTACAGCATAATGCCCTTCAGTGGCATTATAAATTTCTGTAACCACACCTTTTACGGGTGCAAAATAATGCACAGCATTAATGGCCTGAGAAATCTCGCTTAATTGTTCCATCACATCATTATTTTCTGTATGTTCAAATTCTTTCTGAAGCTGCTGCTCAAGCTTGCCAGCTCCTCCGGGTAAGTTCTCTGATGTTTTTTTACCACCTTCCTGCATCATGGCTGTATCAGCGTATTCAACACGATCATGCACAATATTTAGCAAATTCTTATAGTACATTTCCTTATCCATAAGTGCTTTTTCAAGCGAATCGACACGCAGATTAGCCCATTTGGCCAATTGAATGGTTCGTGTATCGGTGTATCCGGGTATGTATTCTCTTATTGGAGTAAAAACAATGAGCGTAATAATAATTGAAGCAAAGAATACCAGAAAAGAGCTGAAAGCCACAAACACATTCATGGGTGTAAGGCTAAGCGAGAATTTCTCCTCAAACGTACTATCGTTGATGATAACAAGTTTAAACTTGCTTTTAAGTTTATGTATGAGTTTCTTTCTGGGCTTATTGCTCATATGATTTATGATTTTGTAGTTAAGCGCAATAAAATAATTTTGTGCTTTCAAAGTTAAGTATTCATCCCGTATCTGTATAATTAAGGCGTTGCAAATATTAAAAATCATACTTTTTCTACTTTCGGTAATCATTGCGCTAGCATGCAGCCCAACGCGTAACCGTAGAATTAACAGAGAGTGGCATACGCTTACCGGTCATTATAATGTGTATTTTAATGGTGAGCAAAAACTGCTTGATGCAACGGACGCTTTGCAAAAAGCGCACAAAGATGATTTCTCCAGAATACTTGAAGTTTTTCCCTATGCCGATGAGGCTGCCTCAAAAGGTAACAGTGGGCTTTTTGATGAGGCCATGAAAAAGGCATCACTTTCTATTCAAAACCACACCGTTGGGCGATACACGGATGACAGTTATCTGCTCATGGGTAAATCGCATTATTTTAAGCGTGATTATTATGCAGCTCTTGAAGTATTTCAATACATCAACTCTAAGTATAAGAATGAAGGTCTAAGGCCATTATCAACTTCTTGGATCAGCAGATGTTACATTGGGCTTAAGAAAGTTGATGAAGCAGAGGCTGTGATGGGCTTATTGTTAAGTGAGGTGGGCCCCAAATCATCCAAAGGCAAGGAAATAAAACCTTCCCTCATGAAACGGATTTTCAGTGTGGTGCCAAAAGATCACTACAAAGAGATTTATGCAACTGCAGCCGATATTTGCATAAAACAGGATAAATATGCCCGCGGGGTTGAATACATGCAGAAGGCTTTGGGTTTTTCTGAAAGCAAGCCCGATAAAATCAGGTACACCTATATTATAGCGCAACTTTACCAAGCAATGGATAGCATGGCTTTATCGAAAAAATATTTTACAAAAATACTGGGTATGCTGGCACCTTATGATTTTGAATTTAATGCTATCCTCAACATATCCAAAGTATATGATGCAAATGATAAAGCATCAGTTAAAAAAATCAGGCGCTCTCTTAAACGCATGTTAAGAGATGATAAGAATGACGGGTTGTATGATCAGATACATTATGAGTTGGGGAATCTTGAATATAAACAAAAAAATACTTCGGAGGCCATCAGGCAATATCAGCTCTCTGTGGCAAAAAGTAAAAACAACAATTATCAAAAAGCCATGTCATACTTAGCCCTTGGTAATTTGTATCTTGATATCCCAGATTATAAATTGGCACAGGCATACTATGATAGCACCTCAACTACATTGCCATCAACCTACAAAAACTATCAGAAAATTATTGACAAGAAAAATGTTTTATCAGAGTTGATAAGTAACTATGTGATAATTGAAACTGAAGATAGCTTGCAACGCTTGTCTAAACTTAGCAAGAATGAGCTTGAGAAAAAAATAGATCAGTGGATTGCCGCTAAGAAAATCGCTGATGAAGCAAAGGCAAAGGCAGAAAAGGAAAGGAAAAGTAATGAAGAATCGCTTAGGTTAAATCAGAACGCAGGAGGAAATACAAATATCAACAATAATATGGGAGGCTCCGGTGCGCAGTGGTATTTTTATAATGCAGGATTAATTGCATCAGGACGTGTAGATTTTTTTAGCTCAAAGAAATGGGGTAACCGCACCAATGAGGATTTTTGGAGATACAGCGCCAAAGAAAAACCCAAGAAAGAAGGGGATGAAACCACGGATACAAAACAACCTGTAGACTCTGCTCAGAAAGGTGATATTGCTACCTCTAAAACCACAGGTAAAGAGCAGCAGATTGATGTTGGTGGCTCTAAGAAAGAGATTGCTGCTGACCGTGCGGAGTGGATTAAAAATGTACCTGCCAGTGAAGAAGATTTTAAACGCTCCATGCAACGTTCAGTTGAGGCTCACTTTGCCATTGGAGTAGTGTACGATGAAAAAATTCTGGATTATAAGGAAGCTATTAAAGCTTACGAGCTACTCAATATCAAATTTATAAATAATAATTTTGAGCCGGAGGCTCTTTATCGTTTATATAAAGATTATAATAAACTTTCACAATCCTCAAAAGCTGCTGAGGTTAGGGCACTTCTAATTGATAAATATCCGGAAAGCCCCTTTGCACTTATTTTGCAAAATAAGGCCATTGTCAACACCGAGAATGAAACCAATAAGGAAGTATTAGCCATGTATGAACAGATGTATGTTGCCTTTAATAAAGGTGAATATATGCTTGTAAAAACACTGAAAAATGAAGCGGACAAAAAATATAATGGCAATCGTATTCAGGCCAAATTTGATTTATTGTATACATTGGCAATTGGTAAAACAGATTCAGTTCAGGTCTTTAAACGTAACCTACAAGAGATAGTGGCTGCCTATCCTAAAACAGCGGAAGCTGAATGGGCCAAGCTCATACTGGATTATATGAAAAAGCAGCAGGCTGTAGCCTTACCTGATTCAGTGAAGCAGGAGGAGGAACCTGATTTTGTTATAGAAGAAGCCGGCCAGCAATATTATTATGTTTTTGCAACCAAGGCCGAGAAGGCCGATATGAACGAAATGGTAGCAAAGGTTACCAAATACAATGACGAGTTCTATCAGTTTGATAACCTTCGTGCAAATACCTACGTAGCAAATGATGGTTATCAGTTATTGCTGGTAAGGCAATTCAAGGAACTGAAACTGGGAGTGGATTATTTCAAATCGGCTGAAACAAGATTATTGGTAAAAAAATTTCTAGGCTTTGACGGAACTTATATAAACTTTGTAATCAGTGTAAACAATTTCAAAAAGATGATGAAAGAAAGTAAATCAGATGCCTATCAAAAATTATTTGCCGATTATATTCAGAAACTAAATGCACAAAAACCGTGAATATTAAAGAATTGTTTTTCGGGCATTCATTTATAAAGTTTATAAAGTGGCTTTGGTTACTTGTTTTTGGCGGATTGCTTGCATTCTTGTTATTTATTGTAATGATAGCCATGGGCTGGTTTGGTGATTTGCCTGCGCTTGTGGAGCTTGAAAATCCTAAAACTTTCCTGGCATCAGAAGTATATTCTGAAGATGGTGTGTTGTTGGGTAAATACTTTTTACAAAACCGATCGAATACATCTTTTGACGACTTGAGTCCAAATCTGATTAACGCTTTGGTGGCTACAGAAGATATTCGTTTCTATAGCCACTCAGGTATAGATTTTAGAGGCGCATCATCCATTGCTCTGTATGCTTTGATTGGCAAAAAACGCGGTGCTTCAACCATTACGCAACAACTTGCAAAAAATTTATTTCCTCGTAAGCGTTTTGATAATATCTTTTATAAAGCCACCACGAAATTAAAGGAGTGGATAACGGCTGTGCGCATAGAGCAGCGCTATACCAAGGAAGAGATTATTACCATGTACTTAAATACAGTTGAGTTTGGTGGAAATGCCTTCGGTATACGCTCGGCTGCAAAAGTTTTTTTTGGTAAAGCTCCACTCGAATTGAACGAGAATGAAGCAGCCATGTTGGTAGGCATGCTCAAAGGAATAACTCGTTTTAATCCAATCCGAAATCCGGATAATGCGCTAAAAAGACGCAATACCGTGCTTAACCAGATGCGTAAGTATAGTTTTATATCCGATGTGATGTTTGATACCCTTTCTGTGAAACCCATAGAGCTAAGTTATCACGAAGACGACCACAATGAAGGACCTGCACCTTATTTTAGAGAAGTGCTCCGCCTTGAATTGATGGAATGGGCTGATGAGAATGGCTACAATCTTTATAAGGATGGGTTAAAAATTTATACCACCATCAATAGTAAAATGCAGCAATATGCAGAAGATGCTGTTTCTAGGCATATCAAAGAAATGCAGGGTAAATTTTACAGCCATTGGAAGGGCCGCACACCTTGGGGTGAATTGAAGGAACTGATTACCGCGGGAATGAAACGTAGTGACCGATATCGTACCTTAAAAAATGAAGGCAGGTCAGAAAAGGAAATTGAAAAGGCATTCAACACTCCAGTGAAAATGAAAATCTTTTCATGGAGCAGGGGAGAGGTTGATACAGTTATGTCACCGCTTGATTCCATAAAGTATTACAAATATTTTATGCAATGCGGATTTATGAGTATGGATCCGCGCACGGGTTATGTAAAGGCATGGGTAGGCGGAGTGAATCATAAGTACTTTAAGTATGATCATGTAAACATCAATGCCAAACGTCAGGTAGGCTCAACTTTTAAGCCTATTGTTTATACGTTAGCTATTGATAATGGATGGAGCCCTTGTTTTAAAGCCCCTAATCAGCCGGTGGTATTTGAGGAGTTCGATAACTATTCACCAAAAAATTCAGATGATAAGTATAATGATCCTGAAATGACTTTATACAGAGGTTTACAATTCTCTGTGAATAATATTGTAATGTATTTGATGAAGCAGCTTGGTCCAAGTGGTCCGCAGTCTGTAATTAACTTGGCAAGAAAGATGGGAATTAAAAGTAATCTGGAGCCCTACCCTGCCATAGCGTTGGGTGTGTTTGATATTTCGGTTTATGAAATGGTAGGTGCTTTTTCTACCTTTGCCAACAAGGGCGTATGGACAGAGCCGGTATACATTACACGTATACTGGATAAAAATGGAAATGTGGTGAAAGAAGTTGTTCCGCGCAGTGTGGAAGCCATGAGTGAGCAAACAGCTTATATTATGGAAAAAATGCTTGAACGTGTAACTGCTCATGGAACGGCTGCAAAAATCAAATATATGTATCAGATTCCAGGTGCAGTTGGTGGCAAAACAGGAACTACACAAAACTACAGTGATGGCTGGTTTATTGGCATTACACCTACACTGGTAAGTGGATGCTGGACCGGATTTGAAGACCGTGCCATACATTTCAGGAGCATGAATCTGGGATCAGGCTCAGCTATGGCCATGCCTATTTACGGATATTATATGCAAAGCACAACCAAAGACAGTTCAGTGTTTGAGTTAGTGAATGAATTTGAAGCGCCTAAACAGCCTCTGAGTGTAGAGATAAATTGCAATGAATATGAGCAACAACCCGATCAGAAAAAACTGGAATTGATTGAGGAGTGATTACTCTTTATTACCCTATACCTTTGTTTAGGTTATAGATTCAACATAATGTTTGAAATTATCTAAAATGGCTTGCCAGCCTTGTTTTTGTAATTCTACAGCGTTTTCGGTCTCTGGATCAAATATGATAATTATTTCTGTTTCGATACCGATTTCAACAAAAGATACAGTCGCTGTTCGTCCACCAAAAGTATAGGTAAATTCTTCGCCAAGTTTAATGTCTGTGTAGATTGCCTCAAAGTCAAATCCAAAGCTGCCGTCTTTCGCTTCCATTCTTGCCATATACCGTCCACCAATAGTTAGGTCATTCGAAGCACTGGGACAGTGCCAGCTTTGATCAGCAAAGTTCCATTTAGTAATATGTTCTGGTATAGTATAACAATTCCACACCTTCTGTTTGTCTGTTGCAATGATTGTCTTTACAGTTATTTTCTCCATTATTAATGATCATTTATTCAAAGTTTGGCTCACTTCAATTGCAGACAGCGGTCTGCACCTAAATGAAGTTTGCTCTGTTTACTACATATATTCCAAGCCCCCTTTATGGGTGCACATTTTACCTTGATTGCAATTTATTAATATTTAGTAAATTTCATCATTAGCCAGCATCAATTCTTGTTTTTTCTAAAGTCCTTTTTCTGGCTTCATTTTTCCTATTGCTTCGTGAAGGTTTCCTGCTTTAAATACCGTAAACTCGCAAAGTAAATTCCTACTGATATGATTGTAATCAAACAACGTAGATTTCTACCTGATAAATTGAAAATAACTTCCTGGGAAGTGCTAGAGCCTTTCTATTCTGCCCTGTTGCAAAAGCCTATAAACAGTAAACAAGATTTGGAAAACTGGCTTAAAGACCGCAGTGAACTTGAAGCCTTTGTTAGTGAAGACCTTGCATGGCGTTATGTGCGTATGACATGCGATACTGCCAATAAGGAACTTGAGCAGGCATATGTGTTTTTTGTTACAGAAATAGAGCCTAAGATTTCACCACTAAATGATTTGCTAAATAAGAAACTAGTGCTAAGTCCATTTCTTGATAGCCTTGAACAGGATAAATATTACGTTTACTTAAGAGGTATTAAGAAGGAGATTGAAATATTCAGAGAAGCCAATGTGCCTTTGATGGCTGAAATAGCAACAGAATCGCAGAAGTATGGAAGCATTATGGGTAGCCTAACCGTGAAGATTGATGGAAAGGAATTAACCTTGCAACAGGCATCCAATTATTTAAAAAGTACTGATAGGGCAAAACGAGAAGAAGCTTTTAGCAAAATAAATGAAAAGCGTTTACTCCATGCCAATGAGCTTGATGAATTATTTAACCGATTATTAAAGTTGCGTCATCAGGTAGCTGTTAATGCCGGTTTTGATAATTATCGCGATTATATGTTTGCAGCAATGGGTAGGTTCGATTACACGCCTGCTGATTGTTTTGCTTTTCATGATGCTATTAAAACAGAAGTAGTGCCTTTGGTAAAAGCCTTTAATGAAAAACGAAAAGTAGAATTAGGATATGAATTGCGTCCGTGGGATTTGGAAGTAGATACCCAAAATCGGCCAGCGCTTGAACCCTTTACCAGTGGTTCTGATTTGCTGGAAAAAACCATTGGCTGTTTTAAAAAAGTTGATGAATACTTCGCATGGTGCATAGAGACAATGGATAATATGGAGCGTCTGGATTTAGAGAGTCGCATAGGCAAAGCTCCCGGAGGTTATAACTATCCAATGGCCGAAACCAATGTGCCTTTTATCTTTATGAATGCAGCATCTTCAACACGCGATGTAGAAACAATGGTGCACGAAGGCGGTCATGCGGTTCACTCTTTCCTTAGTAAAGATTTGGAATTAGCTGCTTTTAAAAACTGCCCAAGCGAAGTTGCTGAATTGGCAAGCATGAGTATGGAGTTATTGAGTTATGAAGGGCAGGATGTTTTTTATAAAAGTCCGGATGATTTAAAACGTGCAAAGGAAGAACACCTGGAAGGCATCATTAAGATTCTTCCGTGGATTGCTACAGTTGATAAATACCAACATTGGATTTATACCCACCCCGATCATACCACCGAAGAACGGAAGCAATACTGGATAGGTCTGAGTAAGGAATTTGGAACAGGCTTGGTTAACTGGAGTGGCCTTGAGCAGATACAGGCTTACACCTGGCAGAAACAGCTGCATATTTTTGAGGTGCCATTTTATTATATTGAGTATGGTATGGCACAACTGGGTGCTCTTGCTGTTTGGCGCAATGCTCAACAAAATAAGGCAGAAGCCATTGCACAATACAAACAAGCACTTAGCTTAGGATATACCAAACCCATTGGTGAAATATACAAGGCAGCGGGCATTGAATTTAACTTTGGAGCAGTTTATATACGCGAGTTAATGACTTTTGTTAAGTCAGAACTAAATAAATTAGTCAACTAGCTATTGAAGCATTGTAATAGGTTCAACATTAATCAAAAATTAAGTTATGAAGATATTATGCGTAGGTCGTAATTACAGCGAACATGCTAAGGAGTTAGGTAATGCAGTTCCAGAGAATCCGGTTATTTTTGGTAAGCCTGATACTGCTCTCATCAAAAACAATGAGCCATTTTATTTGCCTAATTTCAGTAATGATGTGCACCATGAAGTTGAGTTGGTTATCAGGATAAATAAAATGGGTAAGCATATTCAGGAAAAATTTGCACGCAATTATTTCAATGAAATTGGCTTAGGTATTGATTTTACTGCACGCGATTTACAACTAAACCTTAAGGAAAAAGGCTTGCCTTGGGAATTGGCAAAGGCATTTGATGGATCTGCTCCTTTAGGTAATTTTATTCCTACTGATGAAATTGATTTAGCTGATATAGCTTTTTCGTTAACAAAAAATGGAAATACTGTTCAGAGTGGACATACTTCTCAAATGATTTTTTCTTTTGAGAAAATTGTAAGTTTTGTTTCGCAATATTTTACGCTTAAGGTAGGCGATTTAATTTATACAGGAACACCAGCAGGAGTTGGTAAGGTTAGCATTGGTGATAAGTTGGAAGGATTTATTGGTGATGATTTAATGCTAAGCTGTGAGGTGAAATAGCTGTAATGAAAACGTGCATTAAACATATTATCAGTTATTACCTGCTATCGCTACTGTTTCCGTTTGTAATTTATGCACAGCAATTCCCTGTTGATTATTTCCAATCTCCTATGGACACCCCACTTATTCTCAGTGCGCCATTCGGGTCGTTGCGTGAGAATCATTTCCACAGTGGCATGGATATCAGAACCAATGAAAAAATTGGCTTACCCGTGTATGCAGTTGCCGAAGGTTTTATTTCAAGAATTAAATATTCGGCATTGGGATACGGCAAAGCAATTTATATCGATCACCCAAACGGGTTTACCAGCGTTTATGGACACTTGAATGAGGCACACGGAGCAATTGCGGTATATATAAAACGTTATCAGTATGAGCAGGAGCAATTTGAATTCGATCATTTTCCTGGTAAAAACAGGTTGCCTGTTAAAAAAGGTGATACCATAGGTTGGAGCGGTAATTCAGGGACATCCACCGGCCCTCATTTGCATTTTGAAATTCGTGATACTCGAACGGAGGAACCCATGAATCCGCAATTGTTTGGTATACCAGCATTAGATTTATTTAAACCTGCTTTTAAAAGTGTTCATGTATACAATCTGAAACCCAACCGACCTGAATTGCTTATGAGTATTAGCGCACAGGGCAATAAATGGAGGCAAACCGATTCAGGATGGTTCTATACCGATACGCTTATTGTTCCTGCACAAACCATTGGAATTGCAACAGAGGCAGTTGATTTTATGGATAATAATACGCGTGAATACAGTATTTATAGCCTTGATATGCAAATAGACAATACGCGCTACTTTGAATTTAAACTCAACCGTTTTGCTTTTGATGATACGCGCTGTGTGAATGTACATATAGATTATTCTTTGTATAAGTTACAAAATGTGCGATACCAGAAGCTATTTTTAGATGACGGGAATACCATTTCCCTCTATCCTTTTAAGAGGAATAAGGGAAGATTTGTTTTCAAAGACACATTACCACATTTATTTCAGTTAACATGCAGAGATTTTTCAGGCAATACCTTAAGTGTATGTGTTTATATTCGCTCAACAAGGCAGGGTTCAATCAACTTAATTGCCAATGGTAGTAACGTTTCAGCAATTATTTACCCTGGTCGGAGTCAGACCTTTGCAGCACCTGGATTCAAGGCTGAATTTATGCCATCAAGTTTGTATGATACCTTGTATTTGCAATACAGCAAACAACCCATGCAAGCCGGCTTACTATCTGATATACATGTTTTTCCACATGAATCAGTTCCTCTGCACAAAAGCATGGCTATTTCCATAAAAGCCGATTCCATCCCTGAAAGGTTAAAGTCTAAATTATTAATCGGAACTTATCATAAATCAGGTAGTGTGCGAGCAGCCGGTGGTAGTTTTGAAAATGGTTGGGTAAGCGTTAAAACAACTCAGTTTGGTTCTTTTTTTATTGTGGCTGATACAGTCTCGCCTTCCATAAAACCAATGAATATAATTGCCGGCAGTGTTGCAGATAGTGTGAGCATTAAAATAAAAGTGGAGGATTTGCTTTCGGGCATTTGTTGTTATAAAGGATTGATAAATGGCAGATGGGTTTTGTTTGAGTATGATGCTAAAAATGATTTACTTGAATATTTTTTTGATGAACACACACCGGAAACAAAACTTGATCTCGACTTAACTGTTTGGGATAAAAAAGGGAATTCATCTAACTATAAAACCAGTATTAAAAGAAAATGACAACTTTAACACAAGGTAAAAAAGCTCCAGCATTTAAGGGAGTAAACCAAAACAACGAAACGGTATCATTAAAAGATTTTGCCGGTAAAAAACTGGTCCTTTATTTTTATCCAAAGGATGATACTCCCGGATGCACAGCAGAGGCTTGCAGTTTAAGAGACCATTACAGTACATTTCTTAAAAAAGGATATGCCATTTTAGGTGTAAGTCCTGATAGCCCTACCAAGCATCAAAAATTTATAGCTAAGTATAACCTGCCATTTTCTCTGCTGGCTGATGAAGACCATGCAATAGCAGATGCTTATGGTGTTTGGGCTGAGAAATCAATGTATGGCAGAAAGTACATGGGCATTGTACGCACAACTTTTGTTATAGATGAAACCGGTAAGATTGAGCAAATCATCGATAAGGTGAATACTGCTGAGCACGCCAGTCAGATTCTTTAAAATAGCTGCGTATCGGGCAATAATTTACATGTTGCCCCCAGGTATTGATTGCTTATAACACGTAAACTGTTTACAGGAGAAATACTGTCATACAGTTGCGTATAGTTTTTATCGTAAAAATAATAGGCATTCAGGTTTTTATATGGTCCGCCTGATTTCTGATAGGCATCATACCATTTCCCCCTGTTGTATTGAGGCAACCGCAAACCGTGGTCGCCTTCCAGTACAACAATCTTTTTTCGGTTATTCTTATTTATCAATGTAACCATATCTTGAATTACCTTTCTGGTATATGCAACCTGCTCTAAATAATTTTTTACATAGTCAGGATCTTTTTTGCTATGATAAATTTTTGCAGATCTGATGCTTCTATCTGCTCTAAACACAAAAGGATGGTGTGGCAATACCAAATGCAGATAGGTGAAGGTAGGCTGTGTTTCTTTATTTGCGGTAGATAAGGCTTCATCAATTAATTCATATAACTGATTGGCATGCCTTTGTGGAGTTAGCGTTTCATAGGTAATATTTATTTGACTTATGAGACTTTGCGTAAAGTAAAAGTGAAAAGCCGAATGTTCGAAAAATTTGAAATGCTTGGTGGCGTGGTTTGTAAAATCAAATAGGGAATAATTGCGAATTTTATAACCGTTTTTCTCGAGCATGGTTATAAAAGTATTATCCTTCATTGCTGCTATCCCCAAAGGATTATCATCAGGGAAAGTAACCATGGTTAATGCATGAAAATAATTCATTTGTAGGGTAGAGGCAATTGAAAAAACAGTTTGTGAGTAGTTGCTTTTACTCCTGCTAGCAATGTAAAAACCTTGATCTGTTAAAAAACTATCCAGTGCTGCATTGTCAAATTGAAAGTGGTCTTTCATCCCCTGTGTGCTCATATGTTCATCCAGCACAATCAAGTATATATCAGGAAGAGAATCTTGCGATACTTTATTTGTTATATTTATCTCATTGCCCTTTGCATAACTTAAAGGAGGCTTTCTGGTTATTTCCATGTATGAAATCTTGCCAACATCTATCAGTATGAAGATTAGAAAAAGAAGGTTCAGATACGAAGCTAGTTTTTGCAATTGCGCTTCCTGTTTTCTCTTTATATAGACAAAAAACACCCCGAAAATGAGTGCAACAATACCCAGCATATAAACAGATGAAAATCGGAAATTTGTAATTTTAATAAATATGCTATGGTTAAAATTAAAGTACATTACCAGCCATATTGCCAAGCATAAAGCAACTGAAGCTTTAAGTGTTGAATGTAACAAGCGGGTTAGCACAATCTGGCAAATTCCTGTTATGATTAGGGATATAATAAAATAAATTGCTACACTTGGCGTCTTCAGCCAATCAAGGTAAATACTGAATCCATGAATAAAGAAAAACGTAATAAACAGCCAATGAGCCAGCCAGTATTTAGAGAAGTATGCAACCAGCTTTTTCATTTTTTTCTAAGCAAATAAAGTATTCGGCCATTCTGAAGGGTATGCTGCTGCATGATATCAAAAATCTTTTTTGCCTCGGTTTCAAAATGCATTTGTGTATAGTTTGCAAAAACATCTTTTCTATTTTTCAGCATCAGTTGCACATTGCTGTCGGTTTTTGGTACAAACTCTGTTACTGCATAATCTCCTAATACTGACAGTGATTGTAGAAATGAGGTAATCGGAATATTTTTAGCAATGCATAGGTGGTGAATTAGCGCAACTGCCAGTACCAAATCACTTTTGGCACGTGTAAAAAATGAATCCCGTTCATTTAACAACAAGCCCTCAGCGGGTGTGGGGCTGCTTAAGTCTTGAATACAGGTATAAATCGCTTTTTCATTGTTTTTAAATACCTGTACATACAATTCATCAACTGCAGAAGCAGAACTATCTGCAGCAATTACTTGTATCTGTTTTGCTGCAAGCAATCTTGTGAAATGTCCGGTATTGCAACCGATATCAACGGCTGTTTTAATAGAAATATCTTTTAGAAAACGTTCAACTACGTTTGTTTTTTCTTTAAGGTAATCTTCCGAGGTCCAAAGCGATTGGTAATATAAATCCCAGTCGAAATTGATATAACGAGGTTCAAGCTTACCTATGCAGGTTTTTAAACTATCAATAATAGCAGTTAGTTTTTTTTGCCTGAGTGCAGGTGTTTGCTGACGGGTTTTTGCGCTTCCTTTAAAAGAAGCCTGCACATAAACGTGCATCAGTACATGAACATTAAACCTTGCCTTGAATGGAAGCAAGCGGCTAAGTTGTTTCATTGATATGCCATTCGGATATTGTTGAAATAGCTTTCCTGCATCTGCATAATTATAATGCATGAGTAAAAGTGGCGCAAGAAAGCACTCACAAAACTGACGATAGGCAATCCATGGACTATTTTTTTCATAGCTTGCAAAAGATGCGGTATCCATCCATACCATTTTGCCTTTATGCATTTGCATATTAAGTGGTGTGGCATCCTTCAATATCATTTCATGGCATAGGGATATTTCAAGAATCTCAAGTAAACCTAGGGCAGCATCTTTCCACTGACGAAAAGACCACTCATGAGGGTAGGTAATTACGTGCAGCTGTTCGGGTAAGATGGTTGTGGCCAGCGTACATTCATCAAATATAGGTGAACTTACTTCCTGATGCGAGAGCAATAATTGTTTTTGTGTTAGGACATCATACAATCCTGATTGGTGCAGTAAACGATAATCGGATAAATAAGATTTATTGATTTGCCTGTATACAAGATTACCTGCTTTAAATACAATCGAATCGGGATCCTTATAAGAAGCGGCTATGCGTTCAGGTTGATTCATGATTTCTTTTTGAACAGATTAAACACCTTAACTGCATAAAACTTTACCTGCATCCATGCGCTTTTAAAAAAGAATAATACAGCTAGCACAGAACCAATGATGATTTGCACAAGGTATCCAGAACTTCCTGGATCTATATAGAGCAAAATTTGCATGTAGCAAACAAATTATGTGGCTAAAATAAGCATATATCGAGGTAATTTTCAAAACTCTTCTACTTTTGTGCCTTTATCTCCTTATTCATTCACTATGCTTAACCGATTCAGATATACAGCCGTATTGGAAGGTTGGTCTTTTATTATCCTGTTATTTATTGCCATGCCGGTTAAATACCTGTTAGGATGGCCTTATCTGGTTAAATATATTGGCTGGGCGCATGGTATGTTGTTTGTAGCTTATTCCTTTTTCTGGCTTCAATGTATAATACAGTATAACTGGAAATTGAAATTTGCAGCCTGGGCAATGCTAGCTTCCTTTATTCCTTTCGGCACATTTATTTTAGATAAACAGCTAAAAAAGCAAAGCTAACTCACTCTCGCTTCATCAATAAATACATTATTTTAAATGAAGTACGGATGAGTTGATAACTTAGCCAATCTAGGAATATGCCACAAAGGCTTGTTTGCTTATATTTCTCAACGGTAATTTCTTCGCATCCTTCTGCAATAACATTCTCAATTCTTCTATGCACTGCGGATGCAAATTCTTCATCCTCTATCTCTGCATTGAGTTCTAAACTTCCATAGTCGCTCAAAAAATTAATATTATATGAGCCGATAGTAACCCACTTCCCATCAACCAATGCAATCTTGCCATGCAGCACAGAAGGTTTCCATTCATAAATTTTTATTCCGTTTCTGATAAGCCATCCGTATAAATAA
>JBILGC010000039.1:0-17383 GCA_044351265.1 Bacteroidia bacterium | reverse complement strand
GCCGCTGCCTAAAGCAGCACCTGTATAATATTTGATAGGCTTAGCCACTTGAGGTATAAAACCTCCTTCTTTGGCCAACACCACCCCAATGCGAATAATAGTGGTTCGCAAACCAATGGATTCTGCATGCAAAGCTTCGGATTCCCAATCTTTACATACCTTGGCCAGAAATGTATCCGATGCAGGTGCATTTTCACCGGTAGGATAAGGGCAGTTATTTCCGTAAATACCTATTGCTGATGCTGATATAAAGGTTTGAACCTGGTTTGGTGTATTCTTAAGGGTATTAACCAATAGCCGGGTTGAAAGAATGCGGCTATCATATATTTCTTGTTTGTAAGATTTGGTCCAAGCCTTATCTGCAACCCCTGCCCCAGCTAAGTGTATAATGGCTTGAACACCTTGTAATGCAGTTGTATCCATTTCCTGCCTTGCCGGATCCCATTTGAAGCAGGTGAACCCGTTGAACATGCCAGATTTGCGTCCTAGCAAAACCACCTCATTGCCTGACTTAACAAGCTCACTTGCAATATGTTTTCCTACAAGTCCGGTGCCACCGGTTATCATTATTTTACTCATTACTTACTTAAAATCAGTCCTTAAAAAACAAAAAGTGGTCATATATGTTTGGTTTGGTAATTAGGAGGTAACAAGTTTTGGGGATTTTCTCTATAAAAGACATTGAAGCGGTTTCGGGAATAAAGAGTCACACCCTGCGCATTTGGGAACAGCGCTATGGTATTATACAGCCAAAACGTACCGAAACCAATATTAGATATTATGATGATGCTGACTTAAAATACATCATCAATATTAGCATTTTGAATAAACACGGATATAAAATCTCCGAAATAGCCAAAATGAGTATGGATGAGGTGAAAGAGGCGATTCTTAAATTCTCCGGCAGAAATACAACGCATGATAGTCATATTAAAGGTCTAATTGCCTCCATGCTCTCATTTGACGAGTATCAGTTTCATAAAGTGCTTACCACTGCTATTATTCAAATGGGCCTGGAGAAAACCATGCTCAATATTGTGATTCCATTCTTACATGAGGTGGGAATTTTATGGCAAATTGGTTCTATTCATCCTTCACACGAACACTTTGCATCAAATATTATTAAACAAAAGTTGTTTGTTGCAATAGATGGTCAGGTTGGAAAATTTTCTGAAAACAGGAAGAAGTTCTTGCTTTTTCTTCCGGAACGTGAGCAGCATTCAATTGGTTTATTGTATGCAAATTATTTGCTTCGCTCGCGCGGTCAAGATGTTTTATTCCTTGGGCAGGAAGTACCATTAGTAGATTTAAAAGATGCATGCGAAGGCAGAGAAGTTGATTATATTTTTACAATCCTAACTGCAGCCCATATTGATATTGATAAGCAAAAGTTTGTTGATACCCTTTCTGAATATTGGCCTAATTCGCAAATTTTTTTAACAGGTATACAGTTCAATAACTGCGAATTGAATTATCCTTCCAATGTACGTGTTATCAAGAAAATGGATGAATTCATTCAGTTTATTGATAGCCTTTGCGCAAACTTTAGCCATAACTAAAGTAAGGATTCTATCTACCATTAAGCATGGCAGGGTCTATTTCTTTATAGCCCTCAGGTGTAGTAAAAACTTTTTCTGAAATGCTTTCAGGATTTACCTTTTCTGCAACCATGATAATGGTCATTCCTTGTTGCGAAGTGCTGTACTCCATCATAAAACCTTTGATGCCGGCATAAATCGGATTATCAGAAAGCATGGATGAGCTCGGTAATTTGTCGGTTACATAACAAAATGTAGATTCTTTCTTCCCATCCATTTCATAGCTTACAATCTGTTTGGTGCACGCGTATCCGGCAATGGTTTTTATTTCCTTGGTTGCTTTCACCTCAACATTTTTAATTCCTTGTGCTTCAAATGCAGCCTTTTGTTTTTCCTTAAATTGGTCTTCGGTAATTTTAATCTTCATTTTTTGTCCCATCATATCCATCAGCATAATCATCTCTTTTTTCCCTTCATCAAACAACACGTTCATTTCACCCTGTGCCATGAGCATTTCAGTTTTAAACTGATTATTTTTAAAATAGATTGTAACTTTGCTTGGCAAGGTTGATTGTATTTCCTTCATCTGCTCTGTAAGGTTAGTATAAGTAAGTTTGTATTCAACCGTGCCTTCATTCAGAGATTGCTGTGCATTTCCAACTATGGCATTGCATAGCAATATGTATAAAGTAATCAATTGTTTTCTGATATTCATAGTATTTAGGTGCTGTTACCAGCTAAGTTTTTCTTTATTTAAAAATGCTGCAATTCCTTTTTTGCAGTCCGCACTCTTACGTGCCTGAGCATTCATTTCTGATGCATAGTGCAAGCCATCATCCAAGCTAAGGTCTTGAACCCGCGCCAGCATTTCCTTAACCATCCCCAATGATTCTTTAGAAGTAGTTTGTACTAGTGCAGAGGCAAATGCATCAACTTTTGATTCCAATTCGTTTGCTTCACATACGTCATGTATAAGTTGGTAGTTCTTCGCCTGTGCAGCGTTAAACGTATTGCCACTTAGTAATAATTCTCTGGCAGTTTTTTCACCTACTTTTTTAATCAAAAATACCATAACGATGGCGGGTACAAAACCAATTTTAACCTCAGTATATCCAAACGTTGACTCTGTTGAGGCAAAGCAGAAATCGCAAACGGTAGCCAAGCCGCAACCTCCGGCAAGTGCAGGACCTTTAACCTGTGCGATTACCACCTTTTTAGAGAGGTAAATCATCCTGAATAATTCCATAAGATTATTGGAATCAGCCAAGTTCTCTTCATGTGAGTTGTTTTGTAATTGTTGTAAATAAGCTAAATCAGCACCAGCACAAAAGGCCTCGCCATTTGCGCGTAAAACAATCACCTTGCAATTGTCATCGTTTTCTGCTGCAGCAAATACAGATTTTATTTCACGCACAAACTCAAAGCTCAATGCATTGCGTTTTTCGGGTCGGTTAAGGGTAATATAACCGATGCGGTCTTTCACTTCAAACAAAACCAGATTACTCATAGCCATGCAATGATAACTGAATTGCACCCGAATCGCCAACAAATTTTACGGGAATATTTAATAAAGCACACCTTTTTTTTATTTTTTCGGCCTGCTTAACCGATATGGTGCTACAAAGCCAATGTTCGCTGTTTCGCCATCTTTCAAGTTCTGCATTGCCAGGTGGGTAACGCCAAATTATGAAATCACTTATTGAAGTGTTTATATGTCCCATAGGATTTAAGCTGCTTATAGTGAAAGTATGATTACTCATACATATTTGTTTCCAGCCGCTGTCGCTAAAAATAATCTGCTGCATTTTAATATCAGACTTCCACCAATGCTGCTGCATATGGAATTTGATTTTTTCTTTATCATTCCAAAGCAATGAGTCAACATAAAGCCAACCGGAGTTTCCGCTGATGGCTTGCAGACCAAACTGTTTTGGTACATGGTATAAAATAACCCGGTTTTGTAAATTATTTTCAACAAGCCGATAATACTGTAACCCGCAGAAAGTAATGATGCCAATTAATGCCATTTGAAGCATACTAATGTACCGCGTGAGAAAATAAGCTACAATACCTGCGCTTATGATATATAAGATGATACTTTGAAAAATACTGATATGAATCCCGTTTACAAAGGCATATGGAATCGACTCAACAAATTTTACCGTATAATTTGTAAACGCAATGAGCCCAAACATTATCTTGCCCAAAAAGGCTGCTAAAATCTGCACTTTTGAAATTGCAAGCATTAGGATACCAACATAAAGAACCAATGTGGTAAGCGGTATAATAAGCAGGTTGGAGAAAAGGAAGCAGTTGGGAAACTGATGAAAGTACAACACGCCAATTGGCGAGGTGGTAATTTGGGCAGCAATTGAAACAGACGTTATCTTCCATATTTCGTTGGTAAGCCATCTTTTGGGAGCTAACCAGTCGTAAATAAGCGGATGAAGAAAAATAATTCCCAATACAGCTGCATAGCTAAGCTGAAAACCCACATTGGCCAACATATTACAATCTATTAGCAATAAGATAAATGCAGATGTGGCCAGCGTATTATAAACATTGGTTTTGCGTGTTAGTATATCACTCATGATGATAATTGAAAACATCACTGTTGCACGTAAAATAGAAGGAGAGAGGCCACATAAGAAAGAATAGGCCCAGAGACATATCAAAATCATAATAAGTTTTATTTGCTTCAGGCTTTTCTTTCGGTTTAACAGTTTAAGGAACCAACCCAATATGATATAAATGATTCCAACATGCATCCCGGATACGGCTAACACGTGCAGTGTTCCGGTATTAGCGTATGCCTGCATAGTTTCAGCGTCAATATCATCGTCATATCCATACATCAAAGCCTGTGCTACTCCTGTTTCTGATGCTGAACCGATATGGGTAGCAAGCGTTTCTTTAAAATATTGTTGCAGATTATAGATGAAACTAAACATGGCATTGGCCTCTACTTTATCAGTTAAAACATACTGATTTGGCTGTAGGTAGGCCTGGTAAAATATCTGATTGAAGGCAAGGTAACGCTTATAGTTAAATTCATCAGGGTTTTGTGGCGGAGTAATATCTTTAACATTGGCAGCAGGAATGAGCATCACTGAACCATACTTTGGCAGATTGGTAATGTCTTTATTTTTAAGGTAAATAAGCAGTTTTCCGCTTGATAGGAGGGTTGCCCCACTGCTGTCACTAACAGCCATTACAGCAGCCTTTATTTTAATAGATTTTGTTTTAGGAATAGGTGGTTCTGTAACCCTAACCCAAATCCATTGTTTTTGTTGAATATGCATAAAATAATTTTCTGCCATACGAGCATCTCTCAAATCATGCAAGAGCCATCCGGAAAACAGAAGCATTAGGTTTAGGATGGCACCATGTATCCAGCGTTTTGTAAACGATTGAATGAGGTAAAAAGCCATCAGATAACCTACTATACATATAAGCAAACCGCTTATCAGCAAGTAAAGGGGCAGTTCATAAAACATAGACAACCCAATTCCACAGGCAAATGGGATGAGCAATCTAACTACCGGGACTTTATGCCAAAAACTTAAGTACATAAAATTGCGTTTGCCTTTACTAAATGAAGAATAAATTTACAATATTTTTTTCTTTTCAGTAATTGATAATTACTATATCATGCTTTAATTTCAGATAATTGTTTAAGCTTTATTTTAGGAATATTTAAAATAGGGATGCACCAACTCACCATCATTTATATATTTTTGTTTAATCAATAAGTTAATTTATGTACGAAAGTTTATTAAACCTGCACAACATTTTACGCTGGGGCGTATTGTTTGGTGGTCTGTATGCAATTACCAAGTCTGTTTTGGGAATTATTCATAAAAGAGAATTTACCGCAAAGGAAAACAGAGCCCACGTTATATTCGTTCTTTTTTGTCACACACAATTATTACTTGGTTTGTGGCTGTATTTTGTAAGTCCGGCTGTAAACGATGCCCTTGCTCAAGGCATGGCTTCAGTGATGAAGGACAGAGCACTACGTTTTATAGCTATTGAGCATATCTCTACAATGATTATTGCAATTGTGTTGATACAGGTTGGTCGCTCATTAAGCAAAAAAGCAAAAGATGCAATGGCAAAGCACCGCAAGGCCGTAATTTTTTACTCTATTGGTTTATTGTTGATACTTTCCCGCATACCTTGGAATAAGGAATTATTTCCCGGAATGTAATCAGTCGTTAGGCAATTAAATAAGAAGGTGGCTAATTAAATCACCGCATCTTTATTACTCCAGCATTACACGGTCTTTTCCATCAAACAGGGGTGCCTGAATGGATAATACTTTTAAGGGAATGGACGAAGTTGTTTTTACTGCATGCGGAGTGTTTTTTGGAATAAAAATCAGATCATTCTTTTTTATAACAAATACTTCGGTTCCCAATCTCATTTCGCCCTCACCTTCTAAAACCAAAACATGTTCGGCATGTTCGAGGTGTTTATGCAATTTTACCTCTTTACTAATGCATATAACTGAGCTTCTCACTAGAGAATCAGTGAATAGGCTTTTGGAGAAATTCATGCCATTTTCTATTTTAGTCTGAGGCAAGAAGTCAAGATTTATTGCACGTTGTGCGTGAATAATAGAACTATTAATTAGCAGCAAGACTAATATTATCGATATTTTATTTTTCATATTTGTATATAGCGAAGATAGCATTTCGATCTACTTAAATCTTGCCTGTTAACTTATACTTTATATTCACCTCTTTTTTTTGAAGCCAATTTCAATATTTTTGAGCCTCAATCTTCAAATATTATATGAAAAAACAGTACATGCTTTTAGGAATAGCCATTATAATGGTTGCTGCCGCATTTGTGCTTTCCGATAAACTTACAGGTGTAGATACCGCCTCTTTAAACCGAAAAGCAAAACCTCAGGACGATTTTTTTGAGTTTGCCAATGGTGGTTGGATTAAAGCTAATCCCATTCCAACAACTGAAGGACGCTGGGGCAGCTTTAATGTGCTTGCGGAGCGTAACAATGATTTACTAAGAAAAATTTTGGAAGAAGCCGCAGCTGATAAAAATGCAGAGCCTGGAACTGCCCGCCAGAAAATTGGCGACTTTTATTCCATTGCTATGGATACACTTAAGTTGGAAAAAGATGGTTTGGCGCCTGCCGCTTTGACCATACAACAAGTGGAATCTTGGCAAAGGACAAATGACTTGGCAGCAATTTTGGCCGATTTTCATAAGCGCGGTATACCCGGCTTCTTTAATATGTATGTTGGTTTAGATGTAAAGAATAATGAGAAATATGTTACCTGGCTTTCTCAAGGTGGCCTTGGTTTGCCTGATAGAGATTATTACCTGAAGGATGATGAAAAATCTAAAAAGATCAGAGAAGCATACTTGCAGCACCTTGCAAAAATGTTTATGATTTTTGGGTCAGACGGGGCTGATGCGCAAGCCAATGCAGCAATGGTTCTGGAATTGGAAACAGGACTTGCTCAGAAGAGTATGAGCAGGGTAGAGAACCGCAACATGGAGAAGAAGTATAATAAGTTTGCGTATGCCAAATTAAAAAACGACTATGCTTCTTTTAATTGGGATGCTTATTTTGAATTAACAGGTCTGGCAGTAAAAAAGGTTGATACGGTTATAGTAGCTCAGCCGGATTATTTTGCCTACCTGCAAACCGTATTCAACAAGGAGCCTCAGATCATCAGGGCTTATTTGAAGTGGAAAGTAATGTCATCTGTATCAGGCTATCTTACTGCTGAATTGGAGAAACAAACTTTTTCGTTTTATGGTACAGTTATACAAGGCGTAAAAGAGCAAAAGCCACGTTGGAAAAGAGCTGTTGCTTCAGCCAACAGTATGCTTGGCCAATTAGTTGCACAGGAGTATGTAAAAGTGGCTTTTAGTCCGCAATCAAAAGAAAAGGTTAATCAGATGGTGGATCACCTGCGTGAAGCATTTCGCAATCGAATTAACAACCTAGAATGGATGAGTTCAGAAACCAAACAAAAAGCACTTGAGAAATTGAATTCATTCAATAGAAAATTAGGTTATCCGGATAAGTGGGAAGACTACAGCAAACTTATTATTAAACGTGATTCGTATTTAGAGAATTATTTCCGTGCCCAGGTGTTTGGTTTTGAGGATATGATTGATCAACTGAATAAACCGGTAGATAAAACTAAATGGAATATGTTGCCTCAAACAGTAAATGCATACTACAGCCCACTAATGAATGAAATCGTTTTTCCTGCAGCCATTATGCAGCCACCATTCTTTGATCCAAACAGGGATGATGCTGCAAATTATGGAGCTATTGGTGCGGTTATAGGGCATGAATTTTCTCATGGTTTTGATGATCAGGGCAGCAAGTATGATGCAAAAGGGAACTTAAACAGCTGGTGGACCGATGAAGATAGAAAGAAATTTGAAGAGCGTACAAAAGTGCTGGTAGAGCAGTTTAATAAATTTGAGGTACTTGATTCTGTCTTTGTAAACGGGCAGCTAACTCTTGGTGAGAATATTGCTGATTTAGCCGGCTTAACAGTTGCTTACGAAGCTTATCAAATGAGTATAAAGGATAAGAAGCGAACAGTGATTGATGGATTTACTCCAGAGCAACGTTTCTTTATAGGCTTTGCCCAAGTTTGGCGCACCCATGCACGTCCGGAGTATTTGCGCAATCAGGTGCTCACCGATCCACACTCACCGGCACAATTCCGTGTTTTTGGTCCGCTTTCCAATATGCCGCAATTTTATGCTGCGTTTCAGGTTATGCCCCAAAATAAGATGTGGCTAGATGATAGTAAACGTGTTAAAATCTGGTAACAGATTTAATTTAAATGAAAAAGCTGCTTCTGAATAGAAGCAGCTTTTTTTATCCAATTGCGGTATTTAAATCCGGCAACTTTCCTATTTGTTTCATGAATCTGAAATGTGACTGAATGGCTTGAAACAATGACTTATTTTCATGATAAGGGATGCCAAATTCTTTAGCTGTATTTTTAACAATGGATGAAATAGCCGGATAATGCACATGAGATATTTTAGGGAATAGATGGTGCTCTATCTGATAATTTAATCCGCCAACATACCACGAGAGCCATTTGTTGTTAGGAGCAAAATTTATGGTTGTTTGTAACTGATGGATAGCCCAGTCGGTTTCAATATTTCCGTTAGAAGATGGCAGTGGATGTGCTGTATCTTCCAGGGTGTGTGCCAACTGAAAAATGACAGTTAAAATGATACCTGCTACAAAATGCATGAGCAAAAATCCCGTGATTATTTGAACAAGCGGGATTTGACAATATAGAAAGGGAATGCCTATAACAGTGTAGAAGTAAAATATTTTGATAGCTATAATTTTTATCAGAGAAATAGCTTTCTCTGAGGGCGACTGCGCATTTACACCATTTTTAGAAAACTGAAAAAATTGAACAAAGTCTTTAATCAGCGCCCAGTAAAGTGTGAGCAGCCCGTATAAAAAAATTGCATAAATCCACTGAAAGCGATGAAACCACCTGATTTTTGTATGGGGCGAAAATTTAAGTACCAATCTGTCTTCTATATCTTCATCAATATGGGTAATATTGGTATAGGTGTGGTGGAGGATATTGTGCTGTAGCTTCCAGTTCAAAACAGAACCACCAATGGCGTTGAGTGTGTGCCCCATTAGAAAGTTTATTGTTTTGTTTGAGGAGTAGGAGCCATGATTAGCATCGTGCATTACACTCATGCCAATACCTGCAATGCCTATGCCCATAATAAACCACACCATAAGGGATAAAGGCCATGCAGGAGTAAAAAATATCAGAATAAGAAAGGGAATGAAATAAGTGCTAAGTAGAATGATTGATTTGATGTACATCCGCTTATCGGCATATTTACTTAAGCTATTTTCCTGGAAATATTCGTCAACTCTCTTTTTTAGTGTTGGAAAGAAGAGGCTCTTTTCGTCAGGGGCAAATTTAATTTGTTGTTTTAACGTAGTTTTCATCTATAGTTTCAGATGCAGTTCTTAAGATATGATATTCAAATCAATGGGTGCTTATTATCTCTTTGTTATTTATTTTTTACATACAATCCCTGCACCCAATCCGGGATGGCAACAGCCCTTCCGCTTTGCAATTCTACAAGGGTAAAGTAAAAATATCCGTTGCAGCATAGCTTGCCTGATTTCTTATTCAGTATCTCAAACTCAACTTTTACATCGTTTTTACGCAACTCGATAATTCGCGTTCTAACGCACATGGTATCGCCCAGTTTCAATGCACGTTTAAATTCAATAAAGCAGCTATTGGCTACCCAGCCCAGCCCTTTTTCCATATACACATGCATGGGATTTCCATAGCAGCGTGCCATCTGATCATATCTTGCGGCCAGCACATAATCCAAATACCTTGTACTGTGCACGTGCTGAAACATATCAATATCATCAGGTCTTACCTGTAATTCTGTTTCATAAAATGTGGTATTGAGTTCCATTATTTTAGTTGAATGGTTTGACCTTGCTCAGCCATTTTAAATCCATTGTTTTTAAGCAGCATTCGCTCGTAACTTTTATTCTGTAATAGGGGATTGGTATGATTGAAATGAATGAAATAAATTTTTGAACTAACTGACTTAAATAAATCCATGCTCTCAGTTACAAGAGGATGAGGAACCTCCGCTATACTTCTACCTTTCAATTCAGAGGCGCTCCAGAATGTTGCATCTAGAAATGCCATATCCACCTGATTCATCAAAGCTATCGCATCTCTATCCCATTTTTCCCACTTGTCTATATCCGGGAGATACAGGATACGTTTATTCCCTGCGGCAATAACAAATGCTGCGGTCTCACTAAATTCATCCCTATGGGGCACCGTTAGTGCTCTTACATTAAAGTCTTTAATCAACTCCTTTGTAACATCTGCAGATATTGGTATAAGCTGAATATTATTTAACCGTACAAGTTGACTCCAGGGTCCATTATTTTCAAGAAAGTTCTGCATGCTTGGAAGCACATAAACCGGCACGGATTTGCTGCCCATTGCCTCTCTGCCCAGATGCATCAAGCCTGTATAGTGGCCCATATGTGCATGCGTTAAAAATATACCGGCAAGTTTAATGGAGTCATTGGTTTTTCGTTGAAGTATCTGCCACTGTTCCCTGAAATCCGGTGTGATATCAAACAGCCATGCTTGGTTGCTACTGCGGTTAATAATGGAAATGCAGGATACCCAACGTCTTTGTTCAGGATTATTCCATGCAGTTTTACAACAAGGTTTATTGCAACCGGCTTGAGGATAGCCTCCATCCTGTGCCGTGCCCAATATCATCAGTTCCATTTGCTGTGCCTGCAAAAAAATGGAAAGTAATAATGAGGCAATTAGGCCAAGGGCTTTCATACAATTAGTTTTCTTCTTTTCGTTTTACGAGCATAAAGTAGTCGTGCTCCAGTGGCAGGTAACCAAACTCATAGCAGAATACATAGGTTGCACCGGCCTTGGTTGTGTAGGTATGGGTGTGGTAGGTAAAGCTAAATCCTTTGTCGAGTAGTTTTTGTCGAGTAGTTTTTGATTTACCTTCAATAGGATCGATTAATGATTCTATTATTTTTCTATTCTTTCTAAGTGCATTGTTAATATTGCGCATATGGGTAGTATCTGCCTTAAGTTGGTTATTGTAGGAGGTGCGACACTGATCATCGCAGAACTTTTTATCGGCACGTCCCTTTAACTCATTGCCGCAACTTAAACAGGTTTTAATATTTTTAGATTTCATCAGCACTTTTGAACTTAGCTAGTAAAACGAATATAGCAATAATGAGCTATATTTTTGCGGGTGATGCAGGTGTAGTGCCAAAATGCCTTACCCCATATAACCAACAACCGGGTTTTAGCACAAATTTATGTGAACAATTTGTAGATTACCCAATACCCTTGCAGCCTATTTTGCGTTAAAATTGAAATCATGATTCTTTCAGACAAGCGCATTTTAGAGGAAATAGAAAAAGGCAATATTCTTATTGAGCCTTTTAAGCGAGAGTATCTCGGTACCAATTCATATGACGTTCATTTAGGTCGCTACTTAGGAACTTATAAAGACAGGGTACTAGATGCACGCGAGCACAACAAGATTGAAATATTTGAAATACCAACGGATGGTTTTGTGTTGCAGCCCAACACGCTCTATTTGGGTGTAACGGCAGAGTATACCGAAACTCATGCCCATGTGCCTTTTTTGGAGGGCAAGTCAAGCACAGGCCGTTTGGGAATTGATATTCATGCTACAGCCGGTAAGGGCGATGTAGGTTTTTGTAATACATGGACACTTGAAATCTCCTGCGCTCAGCCGGTTCGTATTTATGCCGGTATGCCTATTGGTCAGCTTATTTATTTTGCCGTAGAAGGTGAAATTGAAACCATGTATAATAGTAAGAAAAATGCTAAATATAACAAGCGTACGGTAAAACCTGTTGAAAGCATGATGTGGAAGAACAAGTTTTAACTTTTACTTATTTCTGATAAACTGCTTAGTAATACCTTCCAAGCCCCTTGCACATCTTTTTTTAGCAATAATCCATGTGCAAGTTTGTGTAACTCTGTTTTTAATTCATCCCCAGAAAATTCTTCCAGAGTACGTTGCAGTTGCTTGTTCATTTTAATGTAAACCGCAATGCTGTCTTTATCTGGCAATGTTTCGGTATTGCCTAGCATTCCTAAGTCATTACCTGTTAATACACAGCTATATCTTATTTCTTCCGGTAATGCATCTACACCAATGCCCAGTGTGGTGAGTGGTTTGGGCACTTCAAATAGAGCTTCACCGTATGCACGCGCATACCAATCGCCACCCATCCTGGCTACCAGATCTATTTTTTCCTGATCAATTTTTCCAATAGCATTGATCACATCCATATTTACATGAACAAGCTTAACTTCACAAACAACCAGATTTCCTGCACCGCCTTCATTTCCCAATGGCATCACTTGTGTAACAACGCATTCCATCTGCACAGGCGATTCCTTTACACGCGGAGGTTTAATGCTCACAGAAGCTTCCTGAGTTAGTCCGGTTTTAATAAATTCATTCGTATGTTTAGGATATTCTGTGCTGCTTAAGCTGGCTTGCTGCACCATATTGTAATTAACCATATTGATGCATACTTCCGGCACTTCTAGCACATTCTCTAGTGTATGTTTGGTGGTATTGTCACGACCTCTTCTTGCAGGAGAAAAAATAACAACCGGGGGATTTGAACTAAAAATATTGAAGAAGCTGAAAGGACTCAGATTAATCTTGCCTTCTTTATCAATGGTGCTGGCAAAGCAAATAGGACGGGGAGCAATGGCACCCTGAAGCAGCGCCTGTACATCCATCACTTTCATTTCGCTTAATTGGAATGTCCTGAATTGAGGGTCTTTTTTGCTCATGCGTAAATAAATTTAACTCAAATGTGCCTCCCGTTATTTCCGGAAATGACACTAATGATTTGTGCTGCAATGATAAAAAAGAAAGGGAAGACATTATGCATACCTTCCCTTATATGAATGATATCGCTGATTAATTGTTCTTCTCAACATTCACCTCTTCAAGTTTTTCTGTATCCGGGTTTATGGTGAATCTTATATACATGATTGCATCATCATCCTTATAAATTCCAAAGGTTTGCACCCAACCGTTATTGGTTTCAGAGGCCTTTTTGATTTGGGTATTTCTGGGAATACGTACATGTGTTTTCATTAATTCATTCAATTCAGAAGGTTTTACTTGACGCTCTATCGTATCGCATACAAATACCACATTATCCTGTGCGAAAGCAGTCATATCGAATTTGAGAAATGCAGTCTTTAATTCATGCTCTTTTTTAAAAGAATCGTATTCCTTCATCTGGGTTTGTGCAAGGGTGATATGACTAAGTAGAAGCGCCAATGCAAGATTTATAGCTAATCTTTTCATGCCAATTGTTTAATGTTTGCAAATCTATTTCATATTCCGTGCCGAAATCATCAAAGATTTTAACTTATGAACAAATGATAAATTTAGGCTAGTCTAAAAATATATTTATATTTGCCGAAATATGGTTAAGTTTTTTTTATGGATGGCTTGTTTAACAATGCCTTTTCTTTCTTCAGCTCAGTCTCAGGTGGAAGGAAAAGTAATTGCAGCAGATGGTCCTCTTGCAGGTGTTTCGGTTAAAATAAGGGGTACTTCTGCTGGCACCATCAGTGATGCGAATGGCTATTTTATCTTGAAGAATATAGCGAATGGCTCTTATGTCTTAGAGTTTAGTAAACTTGGGTATGAAAATTATACCAAATTAATCAAGGTTAATGGCTCTGATAAAATTGAATTGCTGATAACAATGCAGGCCGTAAGCGCTGCCCTGAACGAAGTGGTTATTAGTGGCACACTTAAGGAGGTAAATAAGCTCAATTCACCCATACCTGTTGAAGTATATTCCCCTAAATTTTTTCAGCGCAATCCTACTTCAAATATGTTTGAAGCCCTGCACATGGTTAATGGAGTTCAGCCTACCATGAATTGCAATGTTTGCAATACGGGTGATATACATATTAATGGAATGGAGGGGCCTTATACCATGATCTTAATTGATGGGATGCCAATTGTGAGTGCATTGTCAACAGTATACGGTTTATCAGGTATTCCCAATTCAATGATAGAACGTATTGAGATAGTGAAGGGTCCTGCATCAACGTTATATGGTTCTGAGGCAGTGGCAGGTTTAATCAACGTAATTACAAAGAAACCTGAAAAGGCAGCTCTATTTACCATTGATATGTATGGTACTACCTATGATGAATGGAATCTTGACGCTGGATTTGGGTATCATTCGAAAAAAGTAAGCGGGTTTTTCTCAGCGAATTATTTTTATTTTAATAGGGTATGGGATAAAAATCAGGATCAGTTTACAGATCTTACTTTGCAGAAGCGTTTTTCCGCATTCAATAAGCTTTCGTTCAAACGCAGATACAATAAAGAAGCATCAATGGCCTTACGTTTTTTCAATGAAGACCGCTGGGGTGGGCAAACAAATTGGGCAAAGCAGTGGAAAGGCAGCGACAGTATTTATGGTGAGTCTATCCAAACCAATCGTTTTGAGGTTTTGGCAACCTATGCTTTGCCTGTTCAGGAGAAGTTAAAGATTACTGCATCCTACAATTATCATTATCAGCATTCATGGTATGGTACCATGCCATACTTTGGGCAGCAGCAGGTAGCGTTTGCTCAATTGCTTTGGGATAAAAAAATTGGCTTGCGTCATGATTTGATGAGTGGCATTACCTACAGACATACTTTTTATGATGATAATTCTGTAGCTACACAAAATACAGCAGGTGCCAGCAAGCCTGCTATAACATACTTGCCGGGATTATTTGTGCAGGATGAAATTTCCCTGCATGTTAAACATAAACTACTGTTGGGTATGCGCTATGATTATTTTAATAATCATGGCAACATCTTTTCACCACGAATAAATTACAAGTGGAGCCCTGTTGATAATCATACTATTCGTATTACAGCAGGTAACGGTTTTCGTGTGGTTAATTTATTTACAGAAGATCATGCGGCTCTTTCGGGAGCAAGAGATGTAGTAATAGCAGAGCGATTAAAACCGGAGGAATCATGGAATGTAAACATCAATCATCAATGGCTTGTGCATTTTAATAAGGCATTTCTTATACTAGATGCTACCCTATTTTACACCTATTTTAGCAATCGTATTTTAGCTAATTATGATCAGGATCCTACAAAAATAATTTATGCAAACCTAAGAGGAAATGCCGTCTCGCGTGGTTTGTCTTGCAATGCAGATGTGAATTTTACCTTTCCGCTGAAATTAAATGCAGGTGTTACACTAATGAATGTGTTTAAAAGAGAGGAAGATGCTAACGGCAATTTAACAACCTCACAGCAGATTCATGCTCCCGGATTTTCAGGTACCTTTCAGGTGTCTTATACTTTCATAAAATTGGGTTTACGTTGCGATTGGACAGGCCAAGTGTATGGACCCATGAGCTTGCCTATAGTACCTAACGATTTTAGGCGCGAGTATTCTCCGTGGTTTAGCTTACAAAACATACAACTCGCTAAAACTATTAAGCATTATGAGTGGTATGGTGGTTTAAAGAATATCTTAAATTTTATGCCGGACCATCCCATCCTGCGCCCTTTTGATCCATTTGATAAAACAGCAGACGACCCGGTAAGTAATCCCAATGGATATCGATTTGACCCGAGTTATAACTTTGCTCCACTTCAGGGAATACGCTTTTTTGCCGGGTTCAGATATACATTTAATTAAGAGTATACTACTCAATCACAACCTTTTTAATCAGTAACTCGTCTTTTGCGCCTTTAAGCTGAAGCAAATATATTCCTTGCTGCATGCCTAGTATAGGGAGTTGCTGTCTTGCGATTTCATCTGCTGTATAACTTTTCACCACACGTCCGTGCAGATCTATTAACTCAATAGAAACAGGATAGATGTGCTCAATTTGAAATTGAATCATTTCAGAAGCAGGTTGAGGATAAATATTAAAAGAAGGTTTGAATGATGGTAAATCATTTTGGCCAACAGGTGAACCTGTGGTGAAGTTAAATTGGGTGAAGTTGCCAAAGTCGGCCGTAAAACTTTTTAGCAATCCAAATTCATAGGCATTCATGAATCTAACATAACCTGCACCTTCAACCGGTGGGTTCCAGAAACTCAATCCATTACCTCCTTTATCATTAAACTTAAAGGTGTAGCAACCGTAGCCTAAGTTCACTGTGTCATAGTGTGTGGTATTTGGCTGGGTAAACGCTTTGCTGAATTTAACCCGACCTTCGGTATCGGTAATGGTATAGTCATTATCTGTTGGCCGCTGATTGGTTCTTGTTTCCACCACAAATCTTAGAGGAATAGTTTGGGTGATATTGAAAGTACTTTTCAATGTATTATTATCGGTATAGGTATCAGGTTTCCAATTCACTGCATCAATCCATGTCTCAAATGTTTTATTGCTTAGATCGCCCTGCCAGTTTATATAATAAAGTGGAGCTTCCACACTTTCATTAGGAAGCAATGTGGTAAAAAATTCGCCTGTTTGCACTGGGGCATTGCCTGCTTTGAATTTAAAGCGCACATAGTTGATGGTTTCTTTCCCGAAATTTTTAATACGCACCCTGCCATGATCGCATGCCGGGTTATATTTGCTATGCCAGAAATTATTGGATGGAGCCATTATTTCCTCAATGCCTGCATCCAGCGCACGCTGGTTTGATTTGTAATAAACCAGGTAAGCCTCATAACCGTAACCTGCGCTGCCATTTGCAATAAAATCATCCATATCAAGTTCTAATTTAAGGCTATCGTTTGCTTTAGCGGTTAGTGTATACTCAAACGGCTCAATTAGCTCACCCGGACACCAGTTGGAGCGGTCATAAATCCAAGTGCCGCCCTGATTAATGATAGGATTAGAACCACAATTGTCTCTCCACACAGACTGTGTAATAGGTGCGTTATTATTTATTTTCAGGTAGTAGTTTTTCTTGCAAAATTCGGCACAATTTTCATTTTGCTCTCCTCCATGTCCTGTTACCATAATGCGCAATTTGCTTTCAGCAACGTTAGAGTCGATTTTAAACGTTTTTAGTGTGAGGTAGTTTTCAATAGAATTATTCGGATTGCCGTAAGGAAAATATCCGCTGTAAACTTTTTCAAGTCTGATGGGTTCACGATTGGTTATGCCTTCAATAAAATGAAAATCAATGGTAGATGTAAATCCGTACGTATATCCTTCATAAGTTATACGCACATCAGCAGAGTCGTGCAGGTATGGCATAAAATCTGTTAC
>JBILGC010000085.1:0-5875 GCA_044351265.1 Bacteroidia bacterium | reverse complement strand
TACTGGTTTATGAAAGGTTACTGCTACTTTAAAACTGAACGTTTTGATGAATCGAAAACTGCTTTTCAGTCAATTAAAGATAAGCAAGGCAAATTTTATGATGCATCCAATTATTACTACGGCTATGTGGTATATAGGCAGGGGAATTATGATGAGGCATTGCTTCATTTTACCAGAGCCCAAAAATCAAGAACATTTGGCCCTTTGGCTCAGGTTTATATTGCACAAATATATTTTGCGCGTAAACAGTACAATGAAGTGGTTCAATTTGCCGATACCATTAGCAACAAGGAAATAATATTTGATGTAGCAGGTATAGTTGGCCAATCTTACTACCATCTCGGCAATTTCAATAGGGCTCTTCCGTATCTGGAAAAATTTAACAGCAATCCGCCTGTATCCAAAACCAATCAGGATATTTACCGCTTAGGCTACACCTACTTTCAAAACAATCAGTTTGAAAAGGCCATTGAGCAACTGGTAGAGGTTGCATCCGGCAAAGATACTACCGCCCAATATGCCAATATGCATCTGGCAGCTTGCTACCTTAAAACAGATCAGAAACAAAAAGCACGTAATACGTTTGATATTGCTTACCGCATCGGTTTTAATAAAGAGCTAACTGAACTGGCATTATATAATTTTGCAAAACTATCTTACGAACTGGGCAATCAGCAGGATGCACTCAGAGATTTGGTTAAATATGTAAACAACTATCCCGAAGCAGCATCGATTGATGAGGCAAAAACCTTATTGAGTAATTTGCTGCTTAACACCAGGAATTATAAAGAAGCCATTCAGATTATTGAAAGTATTAAAAATCCTTCAAAAGATAATCAAACAGCTTTACAAAGGGTATGCTATTACAGGGCAGAAGAGCTTTATCTCAATAATGATTACACAGGCGCACTCGAACTGTTTACCAGATCATCCAAAAACGATTCGGATAAAAAATTATTTGCACTTGCCCATTTCTGGATTGGCGAGTTAAATTACAAAATGGGCAACTACCAGCAGTCGTTTGATGGCTATTTAAAATTTTCCGGATTCAATGAAATTAAGGATACTCGATTTTATGCCCTGAGCAGTTATAATAAGGGCTATTGCAGGCTAAAGCAAGAGCAGTTTGATTTTGCCATAACTGAATTTGAAAACTTTGTAAAAACAGATTACGCGAAAGCAAATCCGGAAATATTTACTGATGCATCCATGCGTATTGCCGATTGCTTTTTTGTATTAAGAAATTACGATAGAGCCATAGCAGCCTACGATATTGTTATTCAAAAGAAATTAAACGGCAGTGATTATGCATTGTATCAAAAAGCAATGATACTGGGTGTGCAAAATAAAAGTAAAGAAAAAATCGCTTCACTTCAGTCTATTATAGATGGTTTTAAACGCTCACCATATATTGATGATGCCCTGTTTGAAATTGCCAATGTAAATCTGCAAACTGAAAATTATGCGGATGCAGTTACTGGTTTTCAAAATATTATAGATAACTATCCACGCAGCAGCTACATACGAAAAGCTTTGTTAAATAAGGGCCTTGCGCAATACAACCAAAATAAAGACGAAGATGCCTTGGATGCATTTAAACAACTCATTACCCAGTTTTCCACCTCACCTGAAGCCAGAGAAGCCCTTGTGGTTATTAAAAATATATTCGTAAACAAAGGTCAAAGTGAAGAATATCTGGAGTTTGTTAAAGTATTGCCAAATGTGGTGATATCTCCTACCTACCAGGATTCGGTAACCTTTGAATCTGCTTTTAACCTTTATAAAAACGGAGACTGCTCAAAATCTTCCAGAGGATTTGCAAACTACATCAACCGCTTTCAAGGAGGATTTTTCATACTTAAAGCAAATTACTACAAAGCCGAATGTGATTTTAAACTTAAAAATTATGATTCTGCGCTTATCTGCTATGAATATGTAGCCACATACAACAGGAATGATTTTACAGAAAGAGCAACCAGGCAGGCTGCTGTTTTGCATCTGATGAAGAAAAATTACGATAAATCATTTGAATATTATGCTTCATTGGAACGTATTGCCAGCACCAGAGATAATATGGCCATTGCACTGCTAGGCCAGCTCAAATGCGCCTCATCAATGCAAAAAACAGATACAGCCGCTCAGGTAGCCATGCGCTATCTGAATTCAACCATTACACAAAAAGAAGGCACCATAGAAGCCAGATTTATACTGGCCAAATATTATATGCAGAAAATACAGCCTGATTCTGCCATATCTCATGCACAATTCGTGGTTAAAGAAACCAAAAATGCGTGGGCAGCAGAATGTAAATATTATCTGGCACAGGTAATGAGCTACCGCAAAGACTATAAAAATGCACGTAAACAAATTTTTGAGCTGAGCGATAATTATTCCTCCTATGAATTTTGGGTGGCCAAAGGCTTTATTCTGCTGGCCGATGTGTATTTAGCAGAAAAAGATGCCTTCCAAGCTAAGGCAACCCTGCAAAGTTTAATGGATAATTATGATGGAGAAGATATTAAAATAATTGCCAGAGAAAAGCTTGAGCAGATTATAGCTGAAGAAGAAAAAAACAAGCCTGCTCCTAAACCGGAAATAGAAAAAGAAATACAAAACAACTAACCCCTTGGCCGCAATGAGAAAACTATATTTAACCTGCGTAATATTCCTAATGGCAATAAATGCTTATGCTCAAGATACACTGCGCACAGATGTGGTTGATGTGGTGAAAGCATTTAAACCGGTACTTAGTGAGGCTATGAAAATTCAAAGCAATCCCAATCCAGAAATACCTGAAATAAGCAAACCTACCTTTTCCTACAATATACCGGAAAAGCTTCAACATAATGTAACTCCAACCGTTTACACCATAAAGCCACTGTCAATGGGCACCTCACTTCTGCCTAAATTAAAAAACAACTATACACGCGCTGGATTTGGCAACTATAATATGCCATTATTTGAGGTGTATATGAACAGCGTTAGAAATAAAACCATGCAAGCCGGTGTTTTTTACAAGCATTTATCAGCCAGCCCAAGTGGTGATAATACCTTTAGCAACAATACGCTTCATCTATTTGGAAAAAAATTTATGGGCAGTGGCATACTTAGCGCTAATGCTGCCTACTATCGCAATAGAGTGAATGTGTTTGGCCAAACCAAAGAGAAAAGGCCTGAAGGTACTGATATTGAAAACCTTTTTAGCTGCATTGATTTACAATCTTCATACAGCAATGTGGTAAAAGATACCAGCAAATTATCTTACAAAATAAGCCTTAACTATTACAGATTCGGAGACAACCGTTCTGTTAATGAAAATGATTTTAATATTGGTGGCACATTTATAAAAAGTCTAAAAGGCAACCCTCTGGATGTTGAAACCAAAGTTCAGATAACCGATATTGATAGCGGCAGCAAGAAACTTGATCGCGTTTTTGTAGACATTAATCCACGCTACAAACTTAATATAACCGACAAAACCTATATATCCGTTGGCTTTAACTCAACCTTTGCCAACGATAGTGCAAACGGCACAAAGATACATTTCTACCCTACGGCAGAAGCAGGATATATGCTCATTAAAAATAGCCTCACTGCATTCGGTGGCATTACCGGTAACCTGCAGCGACATACCTACAGAAGCATCGCTACCGAAAATCCCTTTATCAGACAAACTGCTTTTCTTAATACTGATAATACCTTTGAATTTTATACAGGTTTAAGAGGTATAATAAGTCCGCAAACATCCTTCTTACTTCAGGCTTCCTTTGCCACTGTTAAAAACCTGATGTTTTATGCCGCAGATAGCATTTTACTGAGCTCAACAGTTATTTACGATAGGAGTACTGCCGGCTTCACCAATATAAAAGCAGAACTTAACCATGAATTTGGAAACGACTTCCGTTTAGGCTTTGTTATGAACTACTTTGGATATAGCCTGCAGTTAGCCACACCTTCTTCAAGGCCAACTTTTATTACACAAACTAATATTTATTACAATATAGGCGATAAAATTTTACTTAAGGCCGAAGCTTACACCATGAACCAACGCCAAGTATTGATTGCGCAAAATAATGAGGCTCATAGTATTGATGGCTGGGTTGATTTAAACACAGGGCTTGAATACCGATACAATAAGAACACCTCTTTATTTCTGAATATAAATAACCTCACTAATAATAAATATCAGCGCTGGTATGCATTGCCAGTATATGGCATAAATGTATTGGGAGGCATTACGGTTACTTTTTAAGGTTAATTCTCAGCCTGTTAATGTCAATATTTGCCTAATCGGTGCCACTGGCTTAAATTGCGGTTCAGATTATGGCAGAAAAAGACCTGAATCAGATTTGGCAATTCATTAAAGAACTCCTGCATGAGCACGATTGTGTTATTGTTCCGGGGTTTGGTGGTTTTGTGGGAAACCGCGAGCCCGCAAGAATTGATCAGGTCTCTCATGTAATTACGCCACCTTCTAAAAGAATCATTTTTAACCAAAACCTTAAAACCAATGATGGTTTGCTGGCTAACAAGGTTTCACAATCGTGGCAAGTTAACTACAATGAGGCCATAGAACTCATCCAAAATCTGACTGAGCAGGTTAAACAAATGCTGCAATTGCAGAAGCATTACCAGGTAAATGATTTCGGAAATTTCAGGCTAAATGCCGATGCCAATTATGTTTTTCTTCCTGATAAACTCAATACTTATTTACCTTCTTCTTTTGGCTTAGCACTACTCCAGGCAGAGCCTGTTGCAGCACGTGCTGCTAAAATCGGTAAAGCCCGCGTGTTTAAAGACCGCAAAGAGTTAAAAAAGGTAAGATACAAAAACAATATAGGACCCAAGGTATTGGTAGCCGTATTGGTTTTGCTGCTTGGTGTAAATGGATGGATATTTTTACAAGACCACCAGTGGAGTGATTTAAAACCAGACAATATGCAACTCAGTGTTTCTTCCTGGTTCGATTCTTTATTTAATGATACTGAAAATCAACAGCCTCAACACATATCAGAGCCTATAACTGAAGAACCTGCTGCTGAAGCAAATCAGCCCGTTGAATCTTTAGATGCCTCAATTGAAACTACTCCAATTGCTGATGCAACCATTGAGCAAGAGCAACCTGAAGAGGCAAAAACCACTCAAATCACTGAAGAAACACCAGTTCCTGTAATAGATTATTATTCGCATGCACAGCATTTGGCTCTTGCAAAGCATAATTGGGTATTTCCTCCATGTGAAATATTACCCATGATGAAAGATAGCCTGAGCAACCCGGAAATTAATGCACCCGTAGAACCTATATTGCCTGAACTACCCGGTAACGAGCCAACTGCAAAAAAAATGCCTTCCAACAAACTTGCAGGAAAATCCGCTGCAATAGACTCTGTTTATTACATTATTGGTGGGGTTTTTTGTAAGGAGCGAAATGCCGTTAAATATTACAATCAGCTCAAAGAAAAAGGCTACGAGCCAGAGATCATGCTTAACCAAAACATCAATTGTAAAAGGGTTAGTTATGCCCGCTTCCGCACACGCAAGGAGGCAGAAATGATGTTAATGAATATTAAAACATCAGAAAACCCCGGTGCATGGATTCTTTCTCAGGGCTCTAAAAAGTTACTGAGGCGCCACCGTCTTATTCTCTTTGCTGCCATGTGTATATGTGATTAACTGCTTGTAGAGAATTATCTAAACTTTAAAGTTATTTGTTAGGCAACAATCAAAAGCCAACCAACGTTAGTTTCTGTTAAACATGATTACGTCTGCTCACATACAATCGCGTGAAAGAAAAAACAAAACAGCTGCTATAATAGGCACTGCCATCTTTCATGCATTGTGTTTATTGCTGCTTTGGTATATGATGCTTTATCCG
>JBILGC010000011.1:0-45250 GCA_044351265.1 Bacteroidia bacterium | reverse complement strand
ATCTTGGCAAACTATATATTCTGGAAAAATGATAGCCAACCAACAAGCCAAAACGCCCTTTATGCCATGATAGTTGAGGTGTGATGCTCATGCATAATTCAGATTCACCTCTCACATTCACGTTTACCTTATCATCATTGAACTGCATAAAGGAATTGCCAATCAATGCGGCCACTTGAAAAGTAAATGCTGACTTGGTAGGAGCCCTGAACTCATAACCTGCGCTAATGGTGGTGAGACTAAAATCAGGAAAAGATGAAGAAGATTGATAATTTGTATATTTTACATCAGCTAGCAGGTAACCTTTCCAATAACTTATGCCGCTTACGAATTGAATCTGGGGATTGCTTTTCCACTCCGGGTTGATGCCGGCAGAGGAGGGGTGAAGATAGCCGATGCCAAAGAATACTTTATTGAAAATAGAATCTTTTTCAGATGCAAATAACGTGAGGTTAACTGCAAGCAGAATGAAAACAATGAGCAGCTTCTTGTGCACTATATCTATTTTTTACCAAAAACTTTTTTCAGTAAATCGGTAACCTGTTCCAGCGGATTACTTCTGATATCTTTTTCTTTTTCGGCAACTTTTAAAAACAGACCGTCTAGCCCTTTGCGTGTTACGTGTTCGCTCAGGCTATTGGTTTTTATTTGTTCAAACAACAAACCGTTAAGCGATGCGGTATTGTATGCATTGATGAGGTCCTTGTATGATTGCTCTGCAGAAATACCTAATATAATAGGTTTGGAAAGGGATTCGCTGATTTTTGGTTGAAAAGCTACACGCAGTGGATCATAGGTTTTGTCTTTCAGGTAGACAGTTGCTGCAGTATCGGTTCCATTTAAAATATTAAGGCCATCACCAATGGTCATGCTTGTAATGGCATCAAAGAAAATGGGTTTGGCATCATCTGCTGCATCTTCCGCTGCGCGGTTAATGGTTAAAACAGTTTGCTCTATGAGGGCAGAACCACCGGGAACTTTTGAAATATTACTATAAATAGCTTGCGCCTCAGCCGGTAAAAAAATCTTTACTGCAGCATCTTTATAATATCCGTCCACTTTGGACAGCATGCTTGCAGATGAATCTGTGCCAACAGATAGCGCCTGTTTTAAACCGGCAATAATTTCTTCGTTAGAAAGGCCACCATCATTCAGCACCTTATCAATTTCTTCTTTTGTGCAGGCCACTGTTAAAGTAGCCAGCAGGCATATGCTTGCAATTATTTTTTTCATTTGTTTGTGTGTTTCTACTTATCCAAAATTAATACCATTCGGCTTATTTAAAAAGAAGGTGGGGTTGCCTCATTACATTTTTATCGATTTGTTTTTCGCATGCCTTTATCATCAAATAAGATACTGAGGTATTTTTCTGTTCGGTAAATCACAACTGCCAGCCCGGCAACAGCAGGAATAATAAGATATGATTCAATGTTTTTAATATCCATTGGCCAACTATACAAAAAAATAGAAACCATAAATAAGAACGCATTGATGCGAATGAGCCACATTGCTGCATAGGCATTGGCAAATTTCCAGGTTTCGTCATTTTTCATACTCTTGCCTGTTCGGTATCCGTATAAAGCATTAATCTTTTTAGGAGGAACATATTTAAGCAAGATACCTGCCAGCAACAAAATGAAAGAGGTGATCATATTACGTGTTTTTCTGCATGGTATGATGAGCGCACCAGCGGGCCGGATTCAACATGTATAAATCCCATTTTTTTACCTTCCGTTTCATAAAACGCAAACTCATCAGGAGTAATAAAACGTTCAACAGCCAAATGCATTTTGGTAGGTTGTAAATATTGTCCCAGTGTAAGTACATCGCACCCGTAGTTTCTTAAATCCTGCATTAGCTCCAGCACTTCTTCAGTGGTTTCACCAACGCCTAGCATGGCTCCTGATTTGGTTCTGCGGCCGCGTTCTTTGGTTTTTAATATCTGCTCCAAACTACGCTCATACTTGGCTTGTGGCCTAACTTTTCTGTACAAGCGTTTCACGGTTTCCATATTATGAGAAACAACTTCAGGCTTCTCATCAATAACCTGATACAGCAAGTCCCATTTGCTCATAAAGTCGGGTATTAGGGTTTCCTGGGTGGTTCCTGGATTTAACTCCTTAACCAGCCTAATGGTTTCTGCCCAAACCCATGCACCTTTGTCGGGCAATTCATCTCTGTTTACAGAAGTAATCACCGCATGTTTTACACCCATTAACCTAATGGCTTCAGCAACGCGACTGGGTTCATCTTTATCATATTCTTTATTTCTGCCGGTGGCAACCGCACAAAATGAACAACTGCGTGTGCAGGTGTTGCCTAAAATCATAAAAGTTGCGGTGCCTGCACCCCAGCACTCACCCATATTGGGGCAATTGCCACTTTCGCAAATGGTATGCAGTTTATGATTATCTACAATCTTTCTAACGTTTCTGTAATTTTCTCCGGTAGGGAGTTTTACTTTAAGCCAGTCGGGTTTCTTCACTCGTGCATCTGCAAGGGTAGGTAATTCAATCATACTTATTTATTCCATCCAAAACTATATCCAATAAAAAATAACACTACGCTGCGGGTTTGTTCGCGCGCCAACATGCTCAATCCGGTTGGGAATACATCCAGAGAAACACCCGCTTCCAGTGTATGAAATTCGTCAGGGTATGCACCCCATTCAACGGCAAGAGAGGCTTTACCATAACCGCCAAACCGTGCCTGGGTATTGCCTATGCCTTCAAAAAAAGAAGAGTTGCCATAAATCAAATTCTGATAAATGTGCACATCCGGATCGTAGCGCTCGGCACGCACAAATGCGCGGGTCTGATCATTTGAAATATTTAAAATATCAAGGTAAACTGGTTTTAGTAAAGCAGTGGCTAATCCAATGGAATAATTAAAATTTAAACCAACTGCATTTTTGTAAGGTCGCTCTGTGACAATAAAGGTCTGACCATAACCTGTGCGTAGCATAAAAACTGAATTGAGCTTACCATAGCTATATTCCTGTGGATTCTGAGAAGCACCATAAATATTGGTTTCTTTGGGGTGCCTCACATAAGCTAGTTCCGTATCTAAAATGAGTTTCTTTTTACCGGTTTGATGCCAGCCGTATTTAAAGTTGATGCCTCCTCGAACGGCAGAGTTTACATGGGCGCCTAATTGTATGCGTTTGTTATAGAAAAGTTGAGGCTCGGTTATGGCTTGATTTTGAGCAAACGCAGTACCGCCTGCTAAAAGCAATAAGATAAGCAATATGTTTTGTGATGCTTTCACTATTTTCGCCATTCAAAAATACAAATAATATGCACACTTCCGAATTGCATTATGTGGGAGATTTGAGAACAGAATTGAAGCACGTTTTCTCCGGGTCAGTTATTTATACAGATGCACCGCTGGATAACCACGGTAAGGGTCAGAATTTTTCTCCAACCGACCTTTTAGCCACCTCGCTGGCTGCTTGTATGGTAACTATAATGGGCATTGAATCGCAACGCATTGGGGTAGATTTAACAGGAGTTCGCGCAGCAATTGTAAAAAAGATGTTGGCTCATCCTAGAAAGGTATTAGAAATTGGGGTAATAATTCAAATGCCTCCCGGAATTGGCATAGAACACCGGGAATTATTGGAACGGGCAGCGCATAACTGTCCTGTTGCCAAAAGCATTCACACGGAAATTAAGCAGGATATTGTGTTTGAATACCCGGACTAGAAGGAAAGGCTAATGCTAGGAAGATCAATTGTAAATTTAGGGCAGCTACCCTTGCAGCTGGTCATTACTATCATGATAAGAGACACACATCCAATAATTAATAGACGTTTCATTTAAGGTTATAGTTTATTACAATTGCAAAAGTATACGAAAATATCTGATTCATTGTTACATGCAGGCCTGAAAATTTTCTTGGAAACCCATCATTCCATTGATCAAGTGCTCCTATCAAAGCAATTAAGTAATCTTTCTTATGAGGATAAGTATCTGCTTGCCAGTCAGATAAAGCTATATCCGAAAGCCATAAAGAAACTGCCTTCCTTTGCGGCTGCATATTGTTTTTTTACCGAAAAAGCTTTGGAGCAGGCCAGTTCTGAACCATTGGCTAAGTATAAGAGTACCAAAATTACTGGAGGCTTGGTTCTGGATTTATCTGCCGGACTTGGTGCTGATGATTGGGCTTTTTCAAGTTCATTTCAAGAGGTGATTGGTGTTGATGCCGATACAGATTTAAATATTCTTGTTCGCAAGAACTTCGAACAACTTGGTATAAGCAATATAATACGGGTGGATGCCAAGGCTGAAAGCTATATTCAGCTGGCTCCAAAAGCCGATTGGGTTTATTTGGATGCCGATAGGCGCAATGGTGGAGGCCAGGCTGTGCATTTGTTTGAAGGGAGTCCGGATGTGATGTCTTTGCTAAAGCAATTACCTGCAATTACCAATCAGGTTTTATTAAAATTATCACCTCTGATCGATATTACACATCTTATTAAAAACCTAAGCAATATAAGCCGCATAGAGGTTGTGAGCCTTTATAATGAAGTAAAAGAGGTATTGGTTTTTATTAAATTTGGCTATGAAGGTAACATAGAAATTTGCGCATCAGATATCAACCGTAAGCACGAGGTGCGTTCATTTGCTGCAACTTATCCTGCGCCTGCTACGGTTGCCACAGGTGTTAGTGGAAATTACTTTTATGAGCCTGCCTTAAGCATAATCAAAGCAGGGCTATCAGCACCTTATGCAATTTCATGCAATTTGCAGGTGCTTAAGATGAATGGAAATTATCTGATTGGCGAAAAGCTGATACCGGATTTTATAGGAAGAGTATTTCAGGTAAAAAAGCTGATGCCTTTTAAGAAGTCAACAGTAAAAGACTATCTTAAAAGTGCGGGTATTGCCAAGGCAAATATTGCGCGCAGAGATTTTAAGGCTGATGTAGCCGAGCTTTATGCTTTATTTAATTTGAAGGAAGGGGGAGGTGATTACCTATTCTTTACCACTACAGCCACTCATGAGAAAATATTTGTGCATGGCATTAAGCCTTGTTAACCCTTATTTTTAGCTTCTGGCCTGTTGCAATTCTGCTGTTACTAAGTTTATTCCAGCGTTTTAATTCCTTTACGGTTACATCAAACTTATTGGCAATGTTTGCCAGTAAATCACCTTTTTTTACTTTATAGATAATGGTTTGACTGCTGCCTGAATTTTGCTTTTCAATATTCACTTCTTTGTTAAGCGCAATCAGGTTCACATCCTGTTTGGTTTTAAAACTATCATTGCTGTTAAGTGCCGTATAAGTCATTGATTTATTGTAGGGCAGCGTAAGCGTTATTTTTTCGGTTGTAAAAGGTATCATTCCTCTGCGCAAAGATGGATTGAAGGCTTTTAATTCTTCCGGTGACATTCCCAATGAAATTGCCAGCTGGTTTAAAGAGTAGCGGTTATCAATATGCACTGTATCGGTATGCAAAGTCATTTGTACCTCTTCAGAAGGATAAATATTGTGCTCCGAAGCATAGTTCATCATGTAGGTGGCTGCAATAAAGGCAGGCACATAACCTCTTGTTTCTCTTGGTAGATATTGCTGTACAGCCCAAAAGTTTTTAACCCCACCGGCACGTCTGATGGCTTTGTTTACATTGCCTGGTCCGCAATTGTATGAGGCAATCACCAGCAGCCAGTCGCCATAAATTCTGTATGAATTGCGCAAGTATTTAATGGCAGCATCAGTAGATTTAATCAGGTCTCTTCTTTCATCATAATTACCTGTGGTTTTAAGGCCATATATTCTTCCTGTTGGCGCCATAAACTGCCACATGCCGGCAGCACCTACCGGTGAGGTGGCTTGTGGGTTTAGGGCTGATTCAATTACTGCCAGATATTTCAGTTCCATTGGCATTCCTTCTCTATCAAGCATCTCCTCAAAAACAGGGAAGTAATATTTAGACCATGATAGAATCTTTGAGCTGAGTTTCCTTCTTCTGATGGTATATAAATCAATATAAGGCCTTACAAATTGATTATACTCAAGCGGTATTCCCGATTCTAGAATGGATAGGCGGTAAGCATAAACGGAGTCGGCATATACCGGAATATCATTTTCCTCAAAACCATAAATATTAAGGTCTCCGGCAGGTATCTGCGGATACAATTTTCCTCTAATCTTCAGGGTATTGCTGTCCACCATTGCCATCATCTCTTCATCTGCAGCAATAAAAGGTGTTCTCAATTGCGCATATGCACCGCTATTAAAAAAGGCAGGTGCCAACAGGCAAGTGATGGTTGCCAAAGGAACGAACAAAGCAAAACTCCTGAGTTTTTTCATGGATACAATAACAAAAATAGGCCATATCAACCTATTATCAAAACAAAACAACCGCCTAAACGGTTTTGTGACCAATATTTAGGTCAATTTGAATATTTAAAACCTAATAACCTGATGATTACAAATTAGGTCGCCCTGCATAGGGAACTGCCTGTAAATCTGTAAACTGGTTCATTCTGTATTTGTGATAGGCCGCAATGGCAATCATAGCTGCATTATCGGTACAATACTCAAAAGCGGGTATAAAAACCTGCCAGCCGTTTTTCTTGCCTGCCTCTTCTACAGCATTTCTGAGGGCGCTATTTGCCGAAACACCACCCGCAAGGGCTACATGCCTAATGCTTGTTTCTTTAGCTGCTTTTTCTAGCTTTTTCATGAGGTGCTTTATAATGGCATATTGAACAGATGCGCAGATATCTGCCAGATTTTTCTCAACGAAATCAGGGTCAGTTTTTAGAGCATCTCTAACAAAATAAAGGACCGAAGTTTTTAGTCCGCTAAAACTAAAATCGTAGCCCAGTATATTGGGCACAGGAAAAGTAAAGGCTTTTGGATTCCCCTTCTTCGCATACTGATCAATCAGTGGTCCTCCCGGATAAGGCAACCCTATAATTTTTGCTGTTTTGTCAAAGGCTTCTCCGGCTGCGTCATCAATTGTTTTCCCAAGGGTGGTTTCTGTAAAATAATCATCCATTCGGGTAATCTGTGTATGCCCTCCGGAAACTGTTAAACACAAAAAAGGGAATTCAGGCCTTGGTGAAGAAATAAAGTGAGCCAATACATGCGCCTGCATATGATCGATTCCAATAAGCGGTATCCCCAATGCATGTGCCATTGATTTTGCGAAAGACGAACCAACAAGTAGTGAGCCAATTAAGCCCGGTCCTTGGGTAAATGCTATGGCATGCAATTGCGATTTTTCAATACCTGCTTTTTTAAGTGCAGCATCAACCAGCGGAACAATATGCTGCTGGTGTGCACGTGAAGCCAACTCAGGAACAACACCGCCATATTGCTCATGTATGAGTTGGCCTGCTACCAGATTGCACAATATTTCGTCATTCTTAATAATAGCAGCACCTGTATCATCGCATGACGATTCAATAGCCAATATATATATATCCTGTGGTTTCAATTGGGTTATGAGTTGCTTAAAGCCAGCAAATTCTGTATTTTTGAACGATTGAGGGGAGTTAAACAAATAGCAAAATATGCAGCCTTGGTTTTTTTTACCTTGCTGGGCATTTTACTTTTGGGCATTTGGCTGCTGTTTAATAACAATTACGTTCAGAATAAAGTTACCGGCTTTGTTACCGATTATTTAAGTGCGCAATTTAAAACAAAGATTCAAATAGGGCATATTACCTATCATCCGCTTACCCAACTTAGTTTAGATCAGGTTTATTTTGGCGACCATAAAAACGATACCCTCTTTTATGTAGAACACCTTAAGCTCAATATAGGTGGCTTTAATGTCGACTCACTCAAACTTACTTTTACCGATGTTTTGGTTGATGGCGGTTTGTGTAAAATTGTAACCTACCCCGACAGTAGCTTTAATATAGATGTTTTATTTAACATCGTTTCTGCCGATACCGTTCCTGATACAACCTCTCTTCCTTTTAGCCTTGTTTTTAATCAAGTGGCTTGCAGGCATACCCGCTTTAGGCTCATTGATTCAACCAGCGAATTGGGAGGCGAAGGCTTTAATGGGTTGGATGAGGGTTTCTATGATATTGCCTTTGAAGCAAAAAACTTCAGCATTATTGGCGACTCACTGAATCTGAATATCAAAAAATTTAGTTGTTTAGAGAAAGGCGGAGCACAAGTTAAGCGCATGGATTGCCAAACTATAATAGCCTCTTCAGGTATGTATTTTAATGATTTGAATTTAGAGGCTAGATACAGTCATATCAAAGGAAATTTTTCTTTGGCTTATAAAGATTGGGATATGGCTGATTTTAATTATAGGGTTAAAATGCAAGCCAAGCTCAAGGAGAGTAAGATTGATATGCGTGATGTGGCAGACTTTGCTCCAGACCTAAAGGGCTGGAATCAGGTTGCATATTTAAGCGGAGATGTATCCGGTACGGTAAATCAATTAAGGGCAAAACGTATTGAACTCAGAACTGGAGATAAAACATATTTCAGAGGCAATGTAAACCTATCGGGTCTTCCGGAAATTGATGAAACATTTATGGAGGCTAAAGTAGAGCAAGCCATTTCAGACGGAACCGACATAGAGTATATTTGCCGTGAAGAGCTGCCTGCTTTTATAGATAAGTTTGGCGAAATTAGTTTTAAAGGAGCTTTTACCGGGTTTATTAAAGACTTTGTGGCGCATGGCAAATTCTCAACAGATGCGGGCGATGTGCTTTCTGATTTTAATATCAAACTGGCCGACTCTATTATGCAATCAGCTTATAAGGGCAAGATAGAGCTTGATCATTTCAATATGGGAAAGGTATTTGATATGGAGCCAACACTTGGCCATATTAAGTTGCAGGTAAATCTTGATGGAAAAGGTTTTGACCTTGAGAATATCGCAACCAATATCGGTCTGAATATAGATTATGCAAAAGTAGCCGGATACCGATACAGTGCGATAAACACCACCGGACGTTTTGATGCGAAAAAGTTTAATGGCAATTTTGTAAGTAATGATTCAAATGCCCGGTTCGATATTTCAGGGGAAGTTGATCTTTCTGAAGATGAGCCTACCTTCAGAGGTAATTCAAATTTGCAGTATATTAATCTAACCTCACTTGGGTTAATTGATTCGGCCAATGTTACCCTAAAAGCCAATCTCAATATAAATTTTGCGTTTAAAGATTTGGATCATAATAACGGAAGCATAGAGGCCAATCAGATTGAATTGCTTAAAAATGGGAAAGACCTCGATGTATCAATGTTCAGATTATACACGGTGACTCAGAATAAAGAACGCGTTATTGACCTTAAAACCGATTATGCCTCTTTAAACTTTAAAGGTGAATATTCATTTGAGCAGTTGCCGGATAACTTTTATCATTTCATGCACCTGTTAGCCCCAGAGCATTTTAATAAAATATTGCCTTTGCCGCAAAGACAATTATTCAGCTTTCAATTAAAAGTTGATAAGGCAACCATACTCAACGAATTGTTTATACCTGATTTGCGAATCAAAAAACTTGAGACCAGGGGTCAAATCGATAGTGACAAGCAATCTATGGTGGCTGATCTTTCTGCCGATTTGCTGCATTATAACTTGCTTAGTTTGCACGAATTTCGCTTTCATTCAACCATAGAAAACGGTTCATCGGGAAAAGTTTCTTCAACCATAAGGGAGTTTAAAAACAATGATACTCTTGTTTTTCATGAATTCTCCATGCATGGAAATCTTGCAAAAAATAAAGGCTCAATCAATTTGTATGTTGGAGATACCGGTGGAATTGCAACGGGTAGTATTGTATCAGAAATTGTATTTAATAAGGACCAAATTCAATTAATGCTCGATTCCTCTATTGTTGAATTTAGAGATGCAACTTTTAATATCATGCAAAGCGGTGAGTTAACCTACCGTAAGCAGCATATCGATATTAAAAATATCAGAATAGCCGGACCAAAGGAAGATATTCTTGTAAATGGATTTTATGAAACAGATGGGAATCATCTTATCAAAACAGAAATTAAACGACTTGATTTAGACCTAGTCAATACTTTCGACAGGACACAAACAATTGTATTTAACGGAGAAGCTGCAGGCTCCATTGTGTTTAAAGGGAATACAGAAAATAACAATATTGATGCTTTTCTCAATATAAATGAACTTATTCTGGATAAGGATACCATCGGTGATCTTTCATTTACATCGGCATATGATGATAAGCAAAAACGCCTGCTGGTTTATACCCGATCGCTTTCAGGTAAGCTCAAAGAACTGGAGGCAGGCGGCTATATTGATATGCGCGCAGCACCTTATGCACTAAAAGTTAACGTAGCCTTTGCTGAGTCTGATTTAAAATCATTTCAAGCATTTTTGAAAGAACAGGTATTGATAACTACAGGAACGGTTCAGGCCAAATGTATCATTGAAGGTACAACCGATGATATTGAAATTAACGGCAAAATTGAGGTGGCAAATGTTGTGGCGCGTATTGAGTATCTGAAATCAGTATATCGCTTCAGTTCCGTTGTAAATTTTAATGGTTCAGAAATTGATATTCCTGCATTTGAAATGTATGATATAAATAACCGCAAAGCCACTATAGCAGGTAAAATTTTACACCAGTCATTTTCAAAGTTTACCTATGATGTAAACATCAGGGATTTAAACAGATTTCAGTTGCTTAACACTACTGCAAAGGATAACAGTCTATTTTATGGCTTTGCTTACGCCTCCGGCAATATTCATTTAAGCGGACCGCAAACAGAGCTAATGCTTGACGGAAACCTTAAAACAGCAAAAGGAACGGTGTTTAATATCCCTCTTGCGCAAGGAGAAGATGATGAGGCTACACTCATCAGTTTTGTTAACAGAGACACAAATATAACTATTGAGAATATTGTAAAACCGGTTAAAATTTTTGGTTTTATGATGAATATGATAGTAAATATAACTCCGGATGCAGAAATCAATATTGTGTTTGATGAGTTTAAAGGTGATAAGATATCTGGTGCAGGAGAAGGAATGCTTAAGATGGAAATGACTAAACAGGGTTTGTTTAACTTGTTTGGAGAGGTAAAAATTAGTAATGGCGAATACAAGTTTACGGCACTTGATTTTTTTACAAAGAAGTTTAATCTAAAGAAGGGAAGTACCATTACATGGTCAGGAGATCCTCTTCAGGCCAGGCTTGATCTTACAGGCGCATATAATGTAAGAAGAACTTCGGTGGCAAATATCCTCACCACAGTTTCTGATGAGCAACGAAAGGAAGCGCAAAATCAGCGTGTACCTGCAGAGTGCTTAATGTATATTAAAGGAAGCCTGCAAGAGCCGCAATATAAGTTCGACCTTGCCTTTACCGAAGTGCGCGGCATCCTGAGTTCATCAACCGTTAACGCACTAGAGAGCAGTCTGAATAGTTTGCGTGCAGAGCCCCAACAAATGGAGCAACAGGTAATTAATCTTATTCTGTTTGGTAATTTTTTACCTCTTGGTGGCTCGCAACAGTTTGCAGGTAATTCCAGTCTTGCATCCGGTTTAAACAATACCCTTTCTGACATTGCATCTGCACAAGCAAGTAACTTTTTAGATCAGGTAATTCCGGGTCTTGATGTAAATATTGACTTGTCCAGAAACGATCAGCAAAATTTTCAGGCCATTATTTCTGCTTCAAAAAAATTGCTTGACGACAGGCTGGAAGTTCAGGGAAGCTTAAATTCAGTAAATAACAACAACAACCTCATGACTCAATATAACCTAACTAAAGAAGGTAATCTGAAGCTAAGGGCATACACCCGAAGCATAACCGATCCGATATACAACAGGCCAATTAATACACAAGGCTTAGGTTTATTTTACCGCAAAGAATTCGACAGGTTTTTTAAGCAGCCATCCAAAGATACTTCAGCAGTATCGGTTAATTAGGCAAGAGTAGGAGTTGTTGGCAAGCAGATAATTGGTTATGTTCGTAGATTACAACTAATGATTTAATAAAATATTATGGCTCATCAGGCAGGAATTCCATCTGTAGATTTATCAGACTTTTTATCAGGCGATGCAAACAAAAAATCCGCATTTGTAAATGAACTAGGCAAAGCCTATGAAGAAATAGGTTTTGTAGCAGTACGAGGCCACTTTTTGAGTGATGCTTTATCGGCAGAACTTTACAAACAGGTAAAGTCATTTTATGATATGCCGCTTCACACAAAAATGGTTTATGAAGTTGCAGGACTAGCCGGACAGCGCGGCTATACTTCGTTTGGGAAAGAGCATGCCAAAGGCAGAACCGTTGGTGACTTAAAAGAGTTTTGGCAATTTGGCCAGTGGGTAGAAGATGGAGACCCTATTAAAGTAGAGTATCCGGATAATGTTTCGGTAAATGAATTACCTGATTTTAATAAACTGGGCAAAGAGGCCTATAAAAAACTGGAAGAGACCGGTATGCACATGTTGCGTGCCATTGCCATTTATCTGGGTTTAGATGAATTTTATTTTGATGATAAAATACACAATGGCAACAGCATTTTGCGTGCCATTCATTACCCGCCAATTACGGATGAACCGCAAAGTGCCGTTAGGGCAGCAGAGCATGAGGATATTAATCTGATTACGCTGCTAATGGGTGCATCTGCCGAAGGATTGGAAGTGTTAAACAAACAAAATCAATGGGTAGCCATTACCGCTTTGCCTGAGCAATTGGTGGTGAATGTGGGTGATATGCTGCAACGGTTAACCAACAATAAGTTAAAATCAACCACACATCGCGTTGTAAATCCGCCAAAAGAAAAATGGGGAACATCACGCTATAGTATTCCGTTCTTTCTACATCCAAAATCAGATATGAAACTGGATTGCCTCTCCTCTTGTATTTCTGATACCAACCCTCTGCAATATGAGCCGATAACTGCAGGTGCATATCTGGATGAACGTTTGCGTGAAATTGGCCTCAAGAAATAAATCCTTTACGGTTGGTTATGCAACCTGCCATTAAAAATATTCTTGCATTTTTATTCATAGCCTTGCTGGCTTATTTCAGTTTGTTTCATCAATTGGGAAAACTGAGTTTGCGCAACTGGGATGAGGCAAGCTATGCCCTAAACGCATGGGAAATGCTGGAAACGGGTGAGTACATCAATTTGTATCAGTTTGGCAAAGCAGATTTTTATAATACCAAACCACCTTTTGCTATTTGGTGCATGGCAGTTTCCATGAAGTATTTGGGAATAAACGAAACTGCCATACGTTTGCCTTCAGCCCTGTTTGGCTTATTCTCCGCTTGCTGGCTACTGTTTTTTGGAATCCGTTTTTTGAAAAACCTTTATGCAGGTGTGTGCAGCGCAGCCATTTTATTGGCTTCCAACGGATTTATTTCAGAGCACGCTGCACGTACAGGCGATACCGATGCTATACTGGCTTTTTTTATCCTGTTTTATCTCACCATATTCTACGCATTCATTACAAAGAAAAAACCTGTGTATTTGTGGCTTTGTGCAGCCGGTGTAATACTGGCTTGTTTAACCAAAGGCATAGCAGGTTTGCAGGGTTTACCGGCCTTGGCTATTTTGGCAGCAGTATTTAGTCAATGGCGGTTGTTATTAAATAACACGCATTTTTATGCAGCTATACTTGTGTTTGTTTTTATTGTGGGTGGATATTATTTGTGGAGAGAGCTCAAGGCTCCCGGATTTTTAAGCTATGTATTAAAGTTTGAAATTGGAGGAAGGTTACACAGGCAAGAATTTTTAAATCCTGAATCAAGGGGTTTCTTTTACTATATGCAAGCGTTTTACTACAGCCAACGCTGGTGGCCTTGGATCATTTTTTTGGCACTTTGGCCGATTGCATTCATTGTTGCACGCAAAAATCAATCAAGCATGCAGTGGTGGTATCTTGTACTTGCATTTTGCGGTTTATACCTTGCTGCAGGCAGTTCATCAACCAAAAACTTCTGGTATGATGTGCCTTTATATCCATTACTGGCATTGGTTACCGGATATAGTGTAAGCTTACTGTTTAAGCTCAAGCATGCAATCCGATATGTATTTATGCTGCTTTTTGTTGCTGCATTTATTTACAGTTATGCAAATATTGTTAACCACAACTTAAGTCAACCTGATGAGCTAAAGTATAAATCATTTTTAAATAGCATAAGACAAGAAGATAACAGTGCACTAACAATTGTGAATGCCGATTTTATTTTCCCTATCAACTTTTATCAGAAACTGGATGCATACCGAGGTTTTACATCCTGCATTAAACACCCTGATGATTATTTTTTGCCGGGCGAGAAGATTATCGTGTTTAAAGAAGCACGTGAGGCAGATATGAAGCGGAAGTATAGTTTACAATTGCTTATGGCCGATGATGAGGCTAAACTATTTGCTGTAGCTTCAATCTTAAACGATTCTGCCTTTTATCAAAAATGACAATACACCTTATTAATTTCAATTATAATTGTTACAAATTCATACCTAACGTTACTTTTTATGCAAAAAATTACCCTCTTGCTTTGTTTGCTATTAACCGGCATCTCTCACATGTATGCACAGCATGCCAAACGATTTAAACTACCTGCATACCGCACAACTCGCGAACGTGTATTAACACAACAACGCACTCCTGTTAATGAGCAATTTGGCAAAGGCGGCTTTGCCATGCCTGCTAATGTGCGCTTTCCTGGCGAGTTTGAAGAATCTCAGGCTATTGCTATTTCTTGGTCGTTTGATTATGATATGGATGGCAATGTAATTGGGGTTGACACCTATTCTGTTTACGGTTATATCTCTGCTCAATGTGCCAAATATATTTCAGATGAATTGCCTGTTTGGATACGTGTTCCTTTTGCTGCCGATACATTGTCTATTAAATCATTTATGAGTGATTTGGGATGGCCACTCACCAAAAATTACAAATTCTTTATTGCCGATGGTGACGACTGGTGGATACGTGATTTCGGTCCCAATGGCATTTACTACGGCAACCAGGATAATATTGCCTTTGTTGACCTAAAGTATTACGATGGCAGAGATAAAGACAACCTTTTCCCCAAAGTGCTAGCTCAAAAACTGGGTTACCCCAATTATGAGTCAACCCTTTATGCTGAGGGTGGTAATTTGGTTACAGATGGGTTTGGTAAATTATTTTACAGCCGCATGGTTACCGATTTTAATACAGCCAGTGGGGTTCATTTACCGAAGTGGAGTTTTAACCAAACCACAGATACCATCAAAAATTTATTTAATTCCACGCAACCCATCAACCTACCTTCATTGAAATGTGATGGAGGCACTGAGCATATTGATTTATACATGAAACTGATTGATGAGCAAACCATGATTGTGGCTCAGTATCCGTCTCAGGTAATCGCGGTTGATAGGCAAACCATTGAAGACAATTATCAAACCATTGCTGCCATGAAAAGCACCTATAACAGGCCTTTTCGTATTTACCGCATCCCCATGCCTACCAATGATGACGGCACTTATGCCACCACCTGCGAAAAAATAGATTCAGATGCCAGAACATTCATCAATGGCATTACCGCCAATACCATATTTATTTATCCGTCATACTCAGATGATATTGATGGCAACAAAGTGCAAACCGATTCGGTTACGCGTTTGTTTAAAAAGATCATGCCGGGCTATAAAATTATTCCAATCGATTCTAGGGCAATGACTACCGGTGGAGGTGCCATTCATTGCATCACTCAACAAATACCGGTTGAAAACCCTGTGCTCTTTTGGCACCCAAGCATTGATGGATTGCAACCTATTCAGTCTTCTTACCATATTGTTTCTAAAATCACCAACAAAAGCGGAATCAAAAAAGCAGTTTGTAAGTGGCGTAAAAAGCTGGATGCAGGCTGGAGCGTGGTAAACCTTACCGATAGTGCCGGATATTTTGTGGGCGATATTCAACCCGGTCTGCTTACACCCAATGACTGGTTTATTTATTTTCTTGATGTGGAAACCAATAATGGCAAACGCGCAGCAAAACCCATTACCGGTCCTGAGGGATATTATCAGGTATATTTTACACCCAACCCTGATACACTTACACTGGGTATTGAATCTTTACGCATAACACCCAAAAACCACTTATTTGCCGCTTATCCAAACCCTGCGCAGCAAAAGGTTTATATCCCTTTTAATTTGTTGCAGCAAGCAGAAGTTACCTGCGAAATTCAGGATATAACAGGCAAGAAAATAGCTGTATTTACCGAAAACATTCATGCAGGCATGAACCAGCGTGAGTTTAATGTGGCCGAATGGCCTGCAGGTATTTATTTTTATACACTCTACATCAATGGCGAAAAACTGGATACGCGCAAACTGTCTGTTTTGAATTAAACATATTCATTGCAACGTTAAGAGCAACGGGCTTTACCTTTTAGGTAAGGCTGTTTGTTTTATCGGCTTATTTTAAGCAAATTCACACCGAAAATATTTTGTATGATTAAAATTTTAGTTTCTGTTTTATCTCTGGGTTTGTTTTTTCAAACAGCTTGTGCCGGCAATGCCGATAGTACACCGGTAAAACTTCTTAAACCTGAGCCGCAACATGGCACTATTTTTCAAACGGTTACTCAGGCAGTATCTTCTTATCATTTCAGTAAGCCGCAAATCAATGATGCATTCTCTGCCAAAGCTTTTGACAACTATCTGAATAATATTGACCCAACTCGTCAGTACTTTTTGCAGAGCGATATTGATGCATTTGAAAAATATCGGTATACCATTGATGATGCCGTTTTTTCAGGTGATGTATCCTTGGCATTTGAGGTGTTTAATGTGTACCGCAAGCGTTTATACGATAGAATAGATTATGCACTGGTATTGCTTAAAAACGATTTTGATTATACCGAAAATGATTCTTTTGAAGTGCAAAGGGAAAAGGCGCCATGGTGTAAGGATTTTAGTGAGCTTGATTTGCTTTGGAAGCGTAAAATTAAATTCGAATGTTTGGCCCTGCGTGTTTCCGGCAAAGACTTTGCATCATACAGTGAAACGGTTAGAAAACGCTATGAGAACTTGAAAAAGTTTGCAGATAAAACCAAAAATGAAGATGTGTTTGGTTTGTACATGAATTCACTGCTTGAGTTGGCCGATCCGCATACCAACTACTATTCACCGCGCAATGCCGAAGATTTTCAAACCAGCATGAGCTTATCTCTGGAAGGTATTGGTGCTACGCTGCAAACCGAAAATGAATACACCAAGGTTCGTGAAGTGGTAAAAGGTGGCCCTGCAGATCGTAGCAAAAAGATTTTTGCAGGTGATAAAATTATTGCCGTAGGTCAGGGTAAAGACAGTGATTTGGTAAATGTGCTCGATTGGCGCATTGATGATGTGGTATCGCTTATACGTGGCAAAAAAGGCACCACGGTTCGTTTGGAAATCATTCCGGCAAAAGATCCGGCAAAAACAAAAATTATTGAAATTGTAAGAGATAAAATTGTACTGGAAGAACAATCGGCCAAAAGCAGTATTCAAACCGTTACTCGCAATGGCAAAAAAGTTAAAGTTGGGGTGGTAAACCTGCCTGCATTTTATGTTGATTTTGCTGCGGCACAGCGTGGCGACCCAAATTATAAAAGCACCACACGCGATGTAGCTAAACTGATTGCTGAATTAAAGAAAGAAAAAATTCAGGGACTCATTATAGATTTAAGAAACAATGGGGGAGGCTCTTTACAGGAGGCGGTTGACCTTACCGGACTCTTTATTAAAACAGGCCCTGTGGTACAGGTAAAGGATGTAACCGGAAATGTAAAAACCGAAAACGATTTTAATGAAGCAGTTTTATACGATGGTCCGTTAACAGTTTTGGTAAACCGTTTCAGTGCATCGGCCAGCGAAATTTTTGCCGGAGCCATTCAAGATTACGGCAGAGGTATTGTTATGGGGGAGAAGACCTTTGGAAAAGGCACTGTTCAAAATATGGTTGATCTGGATAATTTTATTCAACTGGGGGGTAAAAAAGCAGGTCAGGTAAAGCTTACCATCGCCAAGTTTTATAGGGTTACAGGCAGCAGCACACAGCACAAGGGCGTTACACCTGATATGGTGTTTCCGGGGGTATTTAGTTCTGCCAAGTATGGTGAGGAAGCAAGTGAATACGCTTTACCGTGGGATCAGATAAGCAGCACCGGATTTACACAAACCCATAACGTAGATGCCACTCGCGATAAGTTGGTAAACAAAACCCAAATGCGTTTACAAACCAACCCTGAGTATAAATATTTGCTGGAAGACATACAGTATGTGCAGCAAGAAGAGCAAAAAAAATACATGACACTGAACGAGGTACGCTATAAAGCCAATACAGAGTTGCAGGATAAGCAAAAGAAGCAACGTGAGGAGGAGCGCAAAAAAGTTAGAAAAAATTCAACCCAGGCACCAGATTTAATTTTGGAAGAAGCAGAGGAAACCATTGCAGATATGCTGGAGTATTAAAGTTCTTTTTTTATTCTGATTTTTTTGTTTAATTGAATTTCAAAAGATAACCTATGAAAAAAATACCTGCCGCTATAATTGCGCACTGTCTCTTTTTAGGTTTGTTTTTTCTTTCTACTGATTTATCTGCTTCACATGTGGTGGGCTCAGACCTGACCTATGAATGTGTAAATGGTGCTTCAGCCGGCACCTTCCGTATCCGTTTGGTATTATACCGGGACTGTGTAGGAGTTCCAATGTGTCCGGGTAGTTGTGGAGCCGCATGTACGAGAACAGTTCAGATTCAAGGGGCAGAGTCAACCTGTAATGGGCAATCTTTTGGTAATGTTACTTTAAATTTAGCTAATGTTCGTGATGTAAATCCAAACCCTGATTGCGCCAATGCTAAAAGTACCTGTACCAATATGGGATGCGTTACAGCTGGTACCTTTACCCCAGCTGTTGAGCGCTATGAATTTACGGGCATAGTGAACCTGAATCAGTTGGGTATACCAGCTAGCTGCTGCAATGTGCGCATGGTTTGGCAGGAATGCTGCAGAAATGGTGCTATATCTACAGGTGCATCCAATCAGAATTTTTATATTGAAGCTATCGTCAATCGCTGTCTTTCATCCAATCCCTGCAATGGTTCACCTCAAATGAATGACGACCCTTATGCTTTTGTCTGTGGAGGTCAGCCTTTTGTTTTTAATAATAGTGCAATTGATCCGGATCTTGATTCTTTGAGTTACTCTTTTGCTCCTGCTCTGCAAGGTCCGGGTTCATCGGTAACCTATATTCCTCCGTATAGTGCACAAACACCTATGCCATGGACAGGTCCTGCAAGTGGAGTTTTCCCTGCGGGTATTTCCTGCAATTCAATTACAGGTGATATTATGTTTACTCCTCCTACGGGAGGAGGGGGGCAAATTATTGGCGTAATGGCCATTGAGGTTAGGCAATGGCGCACCATTAATGGGATTCCAACGCTTATAGGAATTACCAGACGCGATATTCAAATGGTAGTATTGCAATGTCCTGTTAATACAAAGCCAAGAATTCTAACTCGACCTAGCGCTACGGGCAATCAAGCAAAAACAAGCTGGAGCGTATGTGCAGGAGAGCAGTTGTGCTTTGATATTGTTGCAAAAGACACGGATTTTCTACCTCCTTCGATTTCTGATACCACAAAGCTTTCGTGGAGTCAGTCATTGTTAAGATTTGGCGCCACTTTCACGCCAAATTATAATCCATCACAGCGCAGGCTTCTTGGTCCAAGGGAAGATGATTTTAAATTTTGCTGGCAAACCTCAGATAGTATGGCTAGTAATACGCCATACTATTTTACTGTTCGCGCAAAAGATAGTCGTTGTCCAATTCCCGGAACTGTTGCAAGTGCATTTAACGTTAGTGTACTTGCCAAACCGGATGTTATAATCCAAAAGATATCTCAGGCCTGCGGAAAGTGGTTGGTTAGGTATAATTTGCCTCCAAATAAGCCAAATCAGTCCTTCACCCTAAGGTCGTGGCAGATTTCAAGGGAGCCATATGATTATGCATTTTTAAATGGAGCTTATGCATATACTAATACGCAGCAAACACCTACCATTTCTTTCACAAAAGGAGGTAAGTATCTTGTATTGCTGAACATTGCTACTCCTGGGCCTCCTGGGGAATCCCCTTGTTTAAGAACTTATTATGATACTATAATTGTAGATAATACCCAAAATCCAGTTAGTGTTCTACCTGACAGTGCTAGGATATGCTTTGGGGAAAGTTATGTTTTAGATGGAGGCAATAATAACAATAAGAAGGTATCCTATTTGTGGAACTCAGGGGATACTTCACGCATCATAATCAGAAATGATTCCAATAATTATGTATTAAGAATGACCGATAGTCTAGGATGTGTAACTTACGACACTTTGCGTTTGAGAGTTAACCCGAAAATCAACGCTTTTGCCGGATATGATCGATCAATTTGCTCTGGAGAAACAATTCTTCTAACTGCAACAGGAGGTCAGCAATATGAATGGAAAAATTTAAATACAAATGTCATTATTTCTCCTAAGTCTTTCAATTCAGGTTTGTCAGTTACTCCAAGTATTTCAACAGTATACGAGGCAAGTATATTTCAAAGCTACCCCAACCCATCACCCGGTTTTAAAGAGTGTGTACAAAGGGATAGTGTGAAAATTAATGTGCTTACAAAGCCGATTGTTGGACCAATTTCTGGAGCAAATACCGTGCGTAACAATACCAATCCTTTTGTTTATTCAATACCAGCTCAGCCAGGTGTGCAATATTTATGGGATGCAATAAATGGAAATATTTCAGGAAGAAATGATAGCAATGCATTATCTGTTCTATGGCTGCCTTTCAATTCGGGTAATGGTAAGGTTAAAGTAATGATTACTAATAATGCCCAATGTTCTGATTCTGCCTCAATGAATGTGGTCATTAATACCTCTCAAACGGAGCTGAATTTACTCAGGAAAGTTATTATATACCCAAATCCAAACAAAGGACTCTTTACTTTACAATTGTTTTCAGAATCCTCAGGAATAGCTGAATTGCATATAACGGATCTTTTTGGTAAGGAAATTTGGAATCAAACTCTTTTATTGTATCAAGGTGAAAATTATTCTGATATTGAAACTAAGTTATCTGCTAAAGGTATGTACTTACTAAAGATTTCATCTGGCATGGAGCAAAAGGTCTTAAAGTTGATGGTTGATTAATTAGATTTCAATTGATATTTCACTAAGATTATTTGATGTTGCAGAAAACTAAAACTTTGTTGCATTTTAGTGGCCATGCCCAAAGCTAAAAATAAAGGAGAAGGGAAAGCCATTGTGCGCATTGTGCTCATCGTTTCGGCCCTGCTGCTGCTGGCTGCTGCCTTTAGAATTTATGAAGATGTGTTTGCCTCTAACTTGCGTTTGGAGCGTGATGAAACGGCCTACCTATACATATACTCTAACAAGGGTTTTTATGAGAGCCTGGAAACCAACAACCAATACAAGCTTTTTAAAAATGCCAAGGCTTTTACCCGCCTGGCAACGCTTACGGGCTGGGAGGGGCAAATAAATGCAGGCCGCTACAAGCTGCGTGCGGGCATGGGCAATTTTGCTTTGCTGCGCCTGCTGCGCTCTGGCAAACAAGAACCGCTGGATATTAGGTTTACCTACGCAGAGCGCAAACAGGATTTGGTTGCCTTTTGGGGGCAAAAGCTAGAGGCCGATAGCCTGGAGCTTATGGCCATTTTAAACAACGCTGCCGTTATGGATAGCCTGGGCTTGGATACCGAAGCTGCCGTGGCGTTGTTTGTGCCCAATACCTACAATTTTTACTGGAACACCTCTGCCACGCAACTGGTGCAGCGCATGTTTGAAGAGTATACCTTATTTTGGGACTCTGCACGGGTGCAAAAGGCAGCGCAGCTGCAACTAAGCAAACAAGATGTGGCCATTTTGGCTTCGATAGTGCAAAAGGAAACGCACCGAAAGGATGAAATGCCGGTAGTGGCGGGTGTGTATTATAACCGCCTGAAACGGGGCATGCTTTTTCAGGCAGACCCTACCATTATTTATGCCATGAACGACCGCAGCATTAGGCGTGTGCAGGGTTCCATGCTTAAGGTAGAATCGCCCTACAATACTTATATTTACAAAGGTTTGCCACCGGGGCCCATTTGTGTGCCCTCTGTGCAAGCCATTGATGCCGTGCTGAATTTGAAACGGCATGCCTACATTTATTTTTGTGCCAAAGAAGATTTTTCCGGCTACCATAATTTTGCGGCCTCTTTTGCGCAGCACCAGGTAAATGCACGCAACTACCAACGCATGCTAAATAAGCGTGGCATACGCTAACAGGTAATTGAACTGTTAAATAATGATTACCTTTGGGGCGTGTTTAGCAATATTTTTTCGTTACTGCGCATCTATTTTTTTTGGTATCTGTGTTTTTTTTGCGCCCGCCTTATTTTTATTGCCTTTAATATAGGCTTTGCCCAAAACCTGAGTGGGGCAGAGCTGGCTGAAACGTTTTGGTATGGCTTGCCTCATGATTTATCGGTTGCGGCATACCTAAGTGTGTTGCCGCTTTTGGTGTTAATGCTGCTTGCATTTTTTCCGCGTTGGCAAACGCATTTTAGCTGGCTAAAAGTGTATGTGTGGTTGTTTGGTGTGGTGGTATTGCTTATAACACTTGCTGATGCGGTTTTGTATGAATTTTGGGGGCAAAAACTAAATGCCTACGCAGCATCGTTTGCCAAATTTCCTAAAGATATGGTGGTGTTTTCATCGGGCGCAAGTTTGCTTGGCCCCGTGTTTAATGTGTGTGCGGGTGTAGCTTTACTTTATTTTGCTACAAAGAAGTGGCTTAAGCCATTTGAGCCTGCAGCCCTTGCTGCGCATAAAGCAGCCAATGCCATGCTGGCTATTGTAGCAGGTGCATTGCTATTTTTATTGATACGTGGTGGCACGGGCAAGGCTGCCTTAAACCAAAGTGTTGCTTTTTTTTCGGCCAAGCCTTTTTTAAACCATGTTGCGCTAAACACCACATGGAATTTTTTGGCAACCGTTGTAGAGCCTTTGGAAGAAAACAACCACAATCCTTATGCTTATATGGATGATGCCTTGGCTGATAGTTTGGTTAATATATATGTAAACAAAACACCAACGCAGCGCATGCATTTAGCCAATAGGCCCACCCCGAATATTTTAATAATAATGCTGGAAGGGTGGAGCAGTGATGCAGTGGCTTTGTGTGGTGGGCAAGATGCTTGCACACCACAGCTAAATGCGCTGGCAAACGAAGGTTTTTTTATGAACCGCTTTTATGCAAATGGCAACCGAACGGATAAGGGTTTGGCTGCTATACTTAGTGCGCAGCCGGCATTGCCGCATAGCTCCATCATAAATCGCATTGAAAAGTTTAGTGAGCTGCCTGCATTGCCGGGCATATTTTCAGCACGGGGATATTATACTTCTTTCTTTTATGGTGGCGATATAAATTTTGCCAATATGAAAGCCTACCTGCTTAGCTCAGGCATGCAGCGCATACACGATATTGCCGGCTATGCCTTAACAGAGCGCAATGCCGAGTGGGGTGTGCATGATGACAAGCTTTGGCAAACAACCATAAATGCATTGAACCAACAACCGCAACCATTTTTTTCGGTAGCGCTTACGCTAAGCAGCCATGAGCCTTTTAAAATTCCGGTGCAACCCAACTATGGCAATGCCAATGCAGCAAGCGAATACAAGAGTGCGGTTTATTTTGCCGACTCGTGTTTGGGCCATTTTATGCAGCAGATAAAAAAGATGCCCTGGTATAAAAACACCCTGGTGCTAATGCTATCTGACCACGGACACAAACAACCCAAAAACAGGGCAGCTTATGATCCGGAATTGTACCACATACCCATGCTGATTACCGGTGGCGCATTGCCTGATGCGTTGCGAGGCAAAGTAAGCACACGCATAGCAAACCAAACAGATATTGCCGCCACCTTGCTGGCAGAAATGGGCTGGCCTGCCAATATTTTTAAATGGAGCAGAAGCTTTACCGATACATTAACGCCTGCATTTGCATCTTTTGTTTACAACGATGGCATTGGCTGGATAAACGATTCTGCCACCTGGGTATTTGATGATGAGTGGAAAGATTTAATTGTGTACCAAAGCAAGTGGCCCAAGGCAAGAATGCAGCAACAAATAAAACTTGCCAACGCATGGAAGCAGGTTTATTATAATGAATATTTAAAGAGATGAGCTCAAGGTCTGATTTTAAAGAGCTTTTTAAGAACAAGGAATTTAATGCTTTTTTGGTGATGCGCATTTGCCTTACCGTGGCTTTGCAAATACAGGCAGTGGTGGTGGGCTGGCAAATGTATAAGCTTACGGAAGATCCGCTCTCTCTTGGATTGATTGGTTTGGCCGAAGCCATACCGGCATTGAGTATTGCCTTGTATGCAGGCCACGTGGCCGATACCCAGAGCAAACGTAAAATACTGCTTTATGCGGTTGCGTTTTTATGGTTGTGCTCATTGGGTTTATTGCTGGGCACCATGGATGAGTTTGTATTGTTTTTTGGTGCTACTGCAAGCATACGCACCATGTATGTTTTTATTTTTATGAGCGGCATAGCCAGGGGCTTTATTGGCCCAACGGGTTTTGCTTTTTTGGCGCAAATGGTAAAACGGGAGTGGCTTACACGCGCATCTACCCTGAACAGTGCAGTCTGGCAATTGGCAGCCATTGGCGGCCCTGCCATTGGTGGCGTGCTTTATGCGTTTATACACATTACCCCAACTTTTATGGTGGTATTGTTTTTTATGAGCATGGCCTGGGGCTCTTTGTTTTTTATAAAACCCAAGCCCATTATGCTGCAAGCCGGTGCAGAGCAAATAGCCGTAAGATTAAAAGAGGGCATTAGGTTTGTTTTTAAGAACAAGGTAATTTTAAGTGCCCTCTCGCTTGATTTGTTTGCGGTATTGTTTGGCGGTGCAGTGGCGCTGCTGCCTGTATTTGCTCATGAAATTTTGATGGTGGGTCCGCAGGGTTTGGGCTTGCTAAGGGCTGCACCATCATTGGGTGCAAGCATTACCATGATATTATTATCGGTGAGCAGCCATATTCAAAAACCCGGAGTGGTGCTGCTGTTTTGTGTGGGTGCGTTTGGTGCCTGCATGATTGGTTTTGCACTGAGCACTTCGTTTTATATTTCTATGTTCTTGTTGTTTTTAAGCGGAGCTTTTGATAGTGTAAGCGTGGTGATAAGAGGTAATATATTGCAATTGCAAACACCGGATGAAATGCGCGGACGGGTATCGGCAGTAAATACCATGTTTATTGGTTCATCTAATGAAATTGGTGCGTTTGAGTCTGGCTTAGCAGCCAGGTTATTGGGCACAGTGCCCTCTGTGGTTTTTGGCGGCAGCATGACTTTGCTGATTGTGGGCTTTACAGCCATTAAAGCAAAAGCCTTGCGCAAGTTTACTTATTAGCCTGAGAATTTTTCTTTTCTTAATACTTCTACGGTGCTTACAAAAGCAATAACACTGTATTTATGAAAATAATGATCTGCTAGCCATTGCATAATATTTACCGATACCTCTTCATTAACCAAGGTTTCAATGCGCACATTGCGGCCTTCCCAATCGGTAAAATGTTTGCCTTGTAAACCTTCGCCCTCTACATGCGTAATGGTATAACCTTTAATGCCGCATTGCTTAAGGTCTTTAATAATGCGTTCGCTCAGGGCATCAAGTGCAATTATGGTAACTAATTTTAGTGGAACTAATTTCATAGGGCAGCAATTATGGGATGTATATAGGTTGCTAGTTTAAAATAAAGCGGTATGCCAATAATTACATTAAACGGAAAAACAATGGCAAGTGCAGCGGTGAGGTAATAACCCGGATTAGCCTCCGGCAAAGCAATTCTGATGGCAGCAGGTGCAGCAATATAAGAAGCACTGGCACACAACACAGTGAAGATGCCAATGCCGCCAATGGATAAACCGCAGCAGGCAGCAACCAGCGAACCAAGCATGGCATTGATGCCAACAATGAGCAAACTAAATGCAATTAAACGAAGCCCAACTTTTTTTAAATCGCCCACCCTGCGTCCGGTTACCAAACCAACTTCAAGCAAAAACAAACAGAGAATGCCTTTAAAAGGCGCATCAAACAATGGCGATACACTTTCGTATCCTTTATCACCGCTAAGCAAACCGATGAGGATGCCGCCAATAAGCAAAATAATGCCTTTGCCGGTAAGCAGCTCTCTCATTACCTCATTGTTTTGGCTTTGGGCAGCCATTTTTTTACGAGCAATATATAAGGCAATAAACACACCGGGCACTTCCATAATGGCAAGCATAGCCGGCATAAAACCTTCAAAAGCAATGCCTGCATTTTCTGCATAGGTTATGCTTTGGCTAAAGGTAACTGCACTAACCGAACCAAAGTGTGCAGCCATTGCCGCTGCATTAATGGTATCAAACTTCGCCAGGTGATGCAAAATAAAATAGGTGAGTAGCGGAATGATGCAGCACATGATAACGGCACCTGCACCGGGCAAAACAAATTCAATCAATGGGGTATGAGATAATTTTACACCACCTTTTAAGCCTATGGCAAAAAGCAAGTAGATGGTAAGCCCCATATACATGCCTTCAGGAAATTTAAGATCGCTTTTTAACAGTGTGGCAACAACACCCAATACAAAGGCCAGCACCATTGGCGAGGCTAGGCTTCCGCTAAGGGTATGCAGTATATCGGTTTGTTGCATGTTGATGCAAATTACAGGTTTATTTTGAATTGTTTACCAAGCCTCAATATCTCTGGTATTTTCATTTGTTTTGGTAAGGCTAATATGCAGCACATCTTCTTTTGCAAGCAGCGGTTCTATTTTTTCAGGCCACTCTATTAAGCAAAGGTTGCCGCTGTCAAAGTATTCTTCATAACCAATATCGTAAGCCTCTTCAAGATTTTTTATGCGATAAAAATCAAAATGAAAAACAGCATTGCCTGATTTTGTTTGGTATTGATTAACCAGCGAAAAAGTAGGACTGGAAACCTCATCTGTTACACCGGCAGTAGCACAAATGGCCTTAATCAGTGTGGTTTTGCCTGCACCTAAATCGCCATAAAAAGCCCAGATTTTTTTTTGATGGGCCAGTTCAAAGATCTGAGCAGCTATAGCGGGAATGTGATGAAGTGAAACCTCTTTGAAACGGTTCATGCCTTTAAACTTTTAGCTGATAGGTATAATGAATTTTGGTTGTTTTGGCGCCCAGCGCATCAAACAATGAATGCATTTTAGGATTAAAATCGCCAATCCAAGCAAGCTCTGAAGATTGCATGTACTTCCAGTTTTGCAATGCCTCATGGCATTTAATAATCATGCCGGTTTCTAAACCGAGGTTTTGATATTTTGGAATTACGCCAAACACAATACCGCGGCAACGGTTAACACGTCCGAATTTTTTAAACCACAGGAATTTGATTTTAGCCCACAAATTCATTTTGCCATGCAAGTGTTTAAAAATTTGATTCACATCAATTACATTAATATAAAATCCGGCAGGCTCATTATTGGCATAGGCAAACCATATCAGGTCTTCCTGTAAAATGGGTCGGAGCGCTTTCATGGTGGTCATTACACGCTCCATAGTCATTGGCGTAAAATCAGGTCGGTGCGCCCATGCCTGATTGTAGATGCTCATAAAGTCTTGTGAAAATTTTTCAATCTCAATATCGCGGTAGTGCTCAAAACCATAATCAGGATTCTGCAATACGCGCGAGGCTATGCGTTTGAAACGCTCATAGTTAAAATCGGCAGCAGTTATTTCTGAGGTAGATTGCTCAACCGTTTTCTTAAAGCCATAATTTTCAAACAAAGCCTGGTAGTAAGGTGGGTTATAGGTTTCCAGATAAGATGGATTTTTAAAACCACTAACCATCAAGCCCCAGAAGCGGTCTTTCTCGCCAAAATTAATGGGTCCGTCAATGGCTTTAATTCCGCGCTCGGTAAGCCATTTACAAGCCGTGTTAAAAAGCATATGGGCTGCATCCTTGCTATCCACACATTCAAAAAAACCGATGCCACCTGTTTTTTCTGAGGTGGTTTTATTATACAACTCACTGTAAAAAGCGGCAATACGACCAATGGTTTGGTTGGTATTGCTTTTTAGCAACCAGCGTGTGGCTTCGCCAGATTTAAAATTGGGATTTTCCTTTGTATCAAAAACGGCATCAATATCTTTATCCAAAGGCTGTATCCATTCCTTATCGCCCTTGTAAATAAAGCGTGCCATATTAATAAATTCTTTTGCATCTGCTTTTGTTCTTACTTCTGTAATTTTCATCATAGGCAAAGCAAAAATTACTTATTTTGCGGGCACTAAAATATAATTATTTCAACATATGTTACAGATAGGCGATAAACTGCCTGGATTTAATTTACCGGGTTATGATGAAAAGGTACACTCTCATTATGAATTTGCCGATAAATATGCCCTTGCGGTTGTATTTACCTGCAACTCCGGTGAGATAGCTCCGGCATACAGCCAAAGGCTGCTTAAGTTATTTGAGAAGTATGAAGATGATAACCTGGGCATTATTGGAATAAACTCCAACGATCCTGCTCAGTCTCCGCAGGATTCGCTTGATGCGCTAAAGAAAGCAGCCAGTAAATACCATTTGGATGAGATGAAATTTCTTTACCTGAAAGATGAAGATGGCTTTATTGCCAAACAGTTTGGAGCTAAAGTAAATCCGGAAGTATTTTTATTTAACTCAAAACGCGAGTTGGTGTATAAAGGTGCCATCGATGACAATTGGCAAAGTGAATCAGGTGTTACGGCTGCCTATTTGGAAGATGCCATTGAAGAAGCACTGGACGGAATGGAAATAGATTTTCCGGAAATTCCGGCCGTGGGCACACCCATTGTTTTTAAGGCCTGATTAATTGCGCATGTCGGCAAAAAAAGTTGCAATCATTACCGGAGCCTCTTCGGGTATTGGCGAGGCCTGCGCCTATGCCTTTGCCAACGCGGGATACCATGTGGTGATAGCTGCGCGCAATATGCAAAAGCTTGAGCAGGTAAAGCAGCAATGCGAAAACCTGGGAGCAAAAGCACTTGCGCTAAGCTGCGATGTGAGTATAGAAGCCGATTGCCTGGCCTTAATCAATAAAAGCATTGACGCATTTGGAAGAATAGATGTGCTGATAAACAATGCGGGCATTACCATGCGTGCCTTGCTGGCAGATTTGGATTTGGCAGTGCTAAAGCGTGTAATGGATATTAACTTTTGGGGCACGGTGTATTGCACACGTTTTGCCATAGCAGAGCTGATAAAAAACAAAGGCAGTGTAATTGGTGTAAGCTCTATTGCGGGTATTAAAGGTTTGCCCGGCCGCACGGGCTATTCCGCTTCTAAATTTGCCATGAACGGTTTTTTGGAATCGCTTCGGGTAGAAAATTTAAAAACAGGTTTGCATGTGGGCGTTATTTGTCCCGGATACACCTCTTCCAATATTCGCAATAATGCACTTAATGCCGATGGCCGAGCCCAGGCTGAAAGCCCTTTTGATGAAAGCAAACTCATGCCTGCTGAGACTGTTGCAGAAGAAGTTTTGCAGATGGTGGCAAGGCGCAAACACAAGGTGGTGCTTACCAAAGCAGGTAAGCTTACTTATTGGCTGAATAAATTTTTTCCGCGCTGGGTAGACAAGCAGGTTTTTAAGGTTGTATCAGCAGAGAAGGATAGTCCGTTTAAATAGGCTGGAGGCATTATCGGTTTATTACTCTCATAAAAAAGCCCTTTCTTTGAAGGCATTTTATTCATTTTATGGCAAGAGGCCGAAGTAATTATAATAGCAACGGAAAGGTAGGAGAAGAAGTTCCTAAAGCTAAAATAAACAAAGAAACACTCAAGGAGGCGCTGGTATTGTTTTCCTATTTACGCCCTTACCGCACTAAGTTTGCGCTGAGTTTAATTTTTATTGCATTGTCTGCACTTTCTACCAGCTTGTTTCCTTTCTTACTGGGTAAGATGATTGATGCGGCTGCTCCGGGTGCTTCAGCCAATATGCAGGGAGGATTTAGTGCAGGCATTACAGGCAGCCTCAAAAATATTCAGTGGGGTTTAAACACCACGCTCATGCTCATTATTGTGCAGCTAACCTTTCAAACCATTTTTTCATTTATGCGTGTGTATTTGCTCACCGAAGTTGGCGAGCGCTCGCTGGCAGATATGCGAAAAGATGTGTATGCAAAATTGCTCTCAATGCCTATGAGCTTTTTTACCGAAAAAAGGGTAGGAGAGCTGAGTAGCCGCATTTCATCCGATTTATCACAAATACAGGATGCTATTTCATTTACGCTTGCAGAGTTCTTGCGTGGTATTTTTACGCTGGTTATCGGATTGGTTTTTATTTTTTGGATTAGCACCAAGCTTGCATTAATTATGCTTGCCGTAGTTCCGGTGGTTGCTGTGCTTGCCGTATTATTTGGCATGCGCATTCGCAAAATGTCGCGCAAGGCTCAAGATCAGCTGGCAGAAAGTGGCACCATTGTGAATGAAACTTTTATGGGCATAAGCATTGTTAAGGCGTTTACAAGTGAGGCCACTGAAATAAAACGTTATGTGAAAAGTATTTATGCGGTGGTGAATATTGCCATTAGCAATGCGCGTTATCGTGGTGCGTTTATTTCATTTATGATCTTTAGTGTGTTTGGTGCCATTGCTTTTGTAATGTGGTACGGAGCTAATATGATTCAGAGTGGTGAGCTAACGATGGGTTCGCTTACCATGTTTGTTATTTTTTCTGTGTTTGTTGGTGGCACGTTTGCCGGCTTTGCCGAAATGTTTAGTCAGCTGCAAAAAACATTGGGTGCCACACAAAGTATCCGAGAGATTTTGCGCAGCAGTGGCGAACAAGTAGAGGTTGAAGCCCACCCTGCAAACTTATCAAATATGCTGAAGGGTAATGTACGATTTGATGCAGTTGCTTTTTCCTATCCATCAAGGCCGGATGTACAGGTGCTTAAAAATATTACACTGAGCGTTAGCAGCGGACAGCAAATTGCTTTTGTGGGCACCAGTGGTGCAGGTAAAAGTACAATCGCATCTTTGCTGCTTAGATTTTATGAACCTACCTCCGGACACGTTTATTTTGATGAGCAGGATGCAGGATCTTTCTCTCTTACCCAACTGCGCAGCCAAATGGCTTTTGTTCCGCAGGATGTGATTTTGTTTGGTGGTTCCATCAAAGAAAATATTGGCTATGGCAAGCCCAATGCCACGCATGATGAAATTATTCAGGCGGCTAAACAGGCCAATGCTCATGAGTTTATAGAACGCTTTCCGGAAGCTTATGAAACCATTGTTGGCGAGCGTGGAATAAAACTATCGGGCGGTCAGCGGCAACGCATTGCTATAGCACGAGCCATTTTGCGTAATCCTGCCATTCTAATTCTTGATGAAGCAACTTCTTCTTTAGATAGTGAAAGCGAACACCTTGTGCAAGAGGCCTTGGATAATTTAATGAAAAACCGCACCTCTTTTGTTATTGCTCACAGGCTTTCAACCATTCGCAATGCCGATAAAATTGTTGTAATTGATAAAGGTGTGGTAACAGAAGCAGGCAGGCATGAAGAGCTCATGCAATCAAACGGACTCTATCGTAAACTCAATGAAATGCAGTTTGAGTTTGCCTCTAGAACAGGTAACCCATATTAACATAAAAATTGATGGTGTGATTGCTTTCATCACGCATCAGGGTAAATTCAAGCGGACCTAAAAACGAAAGATATCCGGCAGTAATGCCATAACCAAGCAGATAGTTGTTATTATCTGACCATTGCTTTTTATCAAAATAGTTTTCTATGTATCCGGAGTAGTTTAGGATATTACCTTTTGCTGTAAGAAAAATATTTTTCCTCAACTCGTACTGAAACCCTAGCAAGGTGCCTATATAATTATTGCTAAGCACTTCATAATCCATAAAACCGATTAAGGGCACTTGCAGTCTGAAATTATTATACAAGCCACCAATCAGAAAATTATTAAAATCATTCACCACAGATTTTCCTTTGAGGTTAAACATGCTACCTGCAAAATGATGATTAAGCAAAGTGAGTTTATCGGTTAATGAGAAATAATGTTCGGCATACCATCTTGTTATGAAATATTCTTTATCAATGTTGCCATTATCAAAACCAACTTGACTTATATTTCCTGAGGCTGAATCTCTGAAATATCGGTTAATGTCGTAGTAAACATCAAATATAAATCCACCTTCCACAAAGGTTCGACTGCCTTTTGAAGGAAAGTAGTTTCGGTTTAAACTGTTTCGTTGCCAAAGCAGATAAACCATATTCTGCACATTGCTTCCGTCAAACGGGAATTCATTGCTAAATATATCATAAGCCAAAGCAGATCTTTCATGTTTAACCCCAGCCGCTATAAATGCACTAAGGCCAACTGTTCTTTGTACGCGGGCATCAATACAAGTGTAATTTCTTTTGTAAAGTGCTTTGCGTATAAATGTTTGGTAGAGTGGAAAATCATTCCTGTCGTAATGAAAGGCTATGTTTATACCAAAGTTTCTTGAAGGCCCCGTGTAATTAAAATATTCTGTTTTAAAGCGAAAGAAATCTGAAATGGCTGTGCTGATAAGCAGGCGAGAGTTTTTAAAAAGTAAATCTCTTGAAGTGAAGTTGAGGAACAGCGATGCCTTGGTAAAACTGTTGTAGTTAATGGCAAACTTAAAATAGTTCAGGTTATTTTCTTTTGCCTTAAGCTGCAACTTTGCTCCCTTTTCGTCAGGTACAAGTTCATAGCTTATTTTGGTAAAGTATCTTGTGCCAAATGCATACGAAATACGCTCTGGTATGATATTGGGATTTGTCCAGTGGTTTTCTTTCAAGCCCATCTTTCCGATTATAAGTGATGGCTGAACCTTTTTTAAACCGCTAACTTCAATTTTTGTAATAAATACCGAATCAACTTCCTGAATAGTGATGGTTTTAGGCATGCCATACGTTTTATTCAGATTATTGGCCAACGCACGCAGGGTATCAAGCTGTTTCAGGGCAGCTTCGTATCCGCGTTTTATCAGCGTATCGGTGCTGTTAAAACTGGAAGGTCCATATCCATTTAAATCAGGTTCAATCAATATATCACAAATCTTTTTCTGTTTTTCGGTATCGTCAAGGTCGCCTAAAAACATAATCTGACTGAGCATATTAAAAATATTATTCAGCTGGCTTTCTGTGGTGTTTTGTGAGAGGTTTACCCCAATTAAAATATCGGCACCCATCTGCTTGAGGTAATTTACCGGAAAGTTTCTTACCAAACCTCCGTCAACCAGCAAATCATTATTGAGTTTAACGGGCGTAAATAAACTGGGAATAGACATGCTTGCACGCACAGCCTCTGCAATATTGCCACTTTCCAGCAGCACTACTTTGCCGTTAAGCGCACTGGTAGAAACACATTTAAAAGGTCGTGGCAGTTGGTTAAATTGTTTGATATGATAAATAGGGGTGGCAAGTCTGGAGAGTTCATTCTCCATTTCCTGACCTTCTATTACACCTCCCGGTATATGAAGTGATTTATTATAGTATGGAAACTCTGCAATGTATTTTTCAAACTCTGCTTTTTCTTCAATAGCAATTCTTGGTAAATCAATTTTGTTGGAGAGTAGGTCGTCCCAATTTTCCCACCTGGCAATTTTCTCAATACTATCTGCACTGTAACCTGCGGCATACAGCATGCCAACAACTGCACCCATGCTGGTCCCCACAATATAATCAACCTGTATGCCTGCCTGTTCAATTACCTTAAGCACCCCGATATGCGCTAAGCCTTTGGCCCCACCGCCACTTAATGCCAACCCAATTTTTGGTCTTTGCTGTGCATGGGTTATATCAATGCAAAACAGCAAGCAAAACAATGCGGTGATATGAAGACGCTTTTCACTCATGATTTCTTTCGCTGAAACAACATTTCGCCCATCCATTTTAACGGCTTAATGCGTTTGCCTTTCTTCAGTCCAAATTCATCTATGGAGAATTTTTGCAGATAAGCAACGGTTTCATCTACAGAGTCGGTTATTAATAGCAATTCAAGGTCTTTGGCAGAAATGGTTCCCTGTTGCACAAAATCATCCATCAACTCAATCAGGTTTTTCCAGTAGTCTTTACCAAACAATATCACCGGAAAATTTTTGATTTTACCGGTTTGAATAAGGGTAATGGCTTCAAACATTTCATCCATGGTGCCCATGCCGCCAGGCATTACCACAAACGCATAGGAATACTTTAGGAGCAAAACCTTTCTAACAAAAAAGTATCTAAATGTAACCCATTTGTGCAGGTAAGGATTTTCTTTCTGCTCATGCGGTAAAACAATATTGCACCCAATGCTGCGGCCATTGTTTTCAAATGCACCCCTGTTAGCAGCTTCCATAATGCCCGGGCCTCCGCCTGTCATTATGGTAAATCCCATATTGCTGATGCGTGCTGCCAGTTCAACTGTTTTTTTGTAGTAGTGGTGGTTTTCATCAAAACGGGCGCTGCCAAATACCGTTACACACGGACCCACAAAGTGCAGTTGCCTGAAACCGGAAATAAACTCACGCATAACTTTAAAGATAAACAGAAACTCCCGTGTACGAGAGCGGGGGCCTTCTAAAAATCGCTTCTCTGAGTTTAGAACTTTGTCTCTTAATTCGTTTATCCGTTGTTTTTCTGAAGATGTAGCCATACGTTTTATGCAATAAAAAAAAGACGTCACCACTTGGCTGACGTCTTTGCAATGTATAAATTTATCCTGATTTATTTACAAGTTACCTCTAAGTTCCTGTTCCCTTTCAATGGCTTCAAACAAGGCTTTAAAATTGCCTTTGCCAAAACTCTTTGCACCTTTACGCTGTATGATTTCATAAAACATGGTTGGTCTGTCTTCAACAGGTTTGGTAAACAATTGCAGCAGATAACCTTCGTCATCGCGGTCAACTAGAATGCCTAGTTCTTTCAATGGCTCAATATCTTCTTCAATAGGCCCAACCCTGTCAAGCAAATCATCGTAGTAGGTAGAAGGTACTTTTAAAAATTCAACACCTCTTGACATTAACTCTTTCACTGTACTTACAATATCTGCTGTAGCAATGGCTATATGCTGAGTGCCTTCTCCTTCATAAAATTCAAGATATTCTTCAACCTGTGATTTTTTCTTTCCTTCAGCAGGCTCATTAATCGGAAATTTTACAAATCCGTTTCCATTACTCATTACCTTACTCATCAGGGCAGAATATTCTGTTGAGATATCCTTATCATCAAACGATAAAATATTTTTAAAGCCCATTACGTCTTCATAAAACTGTACACGCGGATTCATTTGGTTCCAATCTACATTGCCTACGCAATGGTCTACATGCAATAAGCCTGCAGGTGGCGGGTTGTATGTGCTTTCCCATTTTACAAACCCCGGCATAAATACACCTTTATAGTTTTTGCGTTCAACAAAAATGTGCACCACATCGCCATAAGTATGTATACCGCTTAAACGCACTTCACCATTTTTATCTGTTAAAGTTGTAGGATCCATATAAGGCTTGCCTCCGCGTTTAGTTGTTTGTTCAAATGCATCATAAGCATCATCAACCCACAAAGCCAATACCTTTACACCATCTCCATGCTTCTTGTGATGTTCTGCAATAAGAGAGTTAGAGTACAGTGGCGAGGTTAACATTAACTTAACTTTATTTTGAACAAGCACATAAGAAGCGCGGTCTTTAACACCGGTTTCAGGTCCGGCATAGGCGAGGCTCTGAAAACCAAAAGCAGTTTTATAGAAGTGGGCAGCCTGCTTTGCATTGCCAACGTATAGTTCAATATAATCCGTTCCATTCAGCGGAAGAAAGTCGGTGGTTTGGGTTTCAGATTTAATTTCTAAGGTTTCCATCAATCAGTTTATTCGTTAATATTTTCGTGTAATTTCTAACTTCTAATTTTTCTTAAATCCATGTCTTGTAATACCCGGGATCTTCAACCTTCATTGCATCCACAGTAATTTGTAAAGGATAAAACGGGTCAATCATCACAGCCAGTTCTCTTGTTTCTTTTTGTCCTATTGATTTTTCAACCGTACCCGGATGCGGACCATGTGGAATGCCTTTGGGGTGCAAACTAATCATTCCACGTTCAACATGTTTGCGGCTCATAAATTCGCCATCTACATAATACAATATTTCATCACTATCTACATTGCTGTGCGCATAAGGTGCCGGAATGGATTGTGGGTGATAATCATATAAGCGAGGTACAAATGAGCAGATAACAAAATTGTGTCCTTCAAAAGTTTGATGAATTGGAGGAGGCATATGTACACGGCCGGTTATGGGTTCATAATTATGTATGCTAAAACCATAAGGATACTGGTAGCCATCCCAGCCAATGGCATCAAAGGGGTGGTTGGCATACGTGTAAGGAAAAATTAAATCTTCTTTCTTAATCAAGACTTTAAAATCGCCTTCCACATCAAAAGTTTCTATGCTGTGCGGAAGTTTAATATCTCGCTCGCAGTAAGGTGAATGTTCTAGAAACTGACCGTAATTATTCAAGTATCTTTTAGGCGCGCGTATGGGCGAGAAAGATTCAGTAATCATTAACCGATTGTTTTCTGTTTCAAAATACAGTTGATAAATGGTGCCACGCGGAATCACTAAATAATCACCGTATTCAAAATCTATTCTGCCGTAAATACTTTTAAATGTGCCTTTGCCTTCATGCACAAATATTACCTCATCGGCATCGGCATTTTTATAAAAGTAATCGGTCATTGATTTTTTTGGTGCAGCAACAGATATGTAAAGGTCTTTATTAAACAACAGTACTTTTCTGGATTGCACATAATCATCAGTCGGTACAGTGTTAAAGGTAAGGAAACTTCTGCATTGAAGGTTTTTTTGAATTGCTGCCTCTGGTGTAATATCCATAGGCTCGCCAATTGCTTTTACACGTGTTGGTGGATGCGTATGGTAAACCAACGAGTAAATGCTGGAAAATCCTTCGGTAGATACCAACTCTTCCTGATACAATGTGCCGTCAGGTTTACGAAATTGTGTGTGTCGTTTTGGTGGTATACTTCCCAGTTTGTGGTATTGCGGCATAGCTACTAATTACTTTATATGATAAGAGTTTATTCGTTTATTTGGAAAATCGGCAACGGCTAACTATCATCTTTATGACTTAATGCAATTGCTGTATGCGCATAAAATCAAAGAGATAAGCTAATTTTGCAAACCTACCTAACACAAATGTATTTAAATCTAAACCGTATAGGCAAACTGATTTTTGTCAGTTATGTATTCTGCATGATCGTTTCATGCAATTCGCAAAACACCACTGTAAGCAACAATTTCAAGGATTCTGTTGTAGCATTGACGGCAAGTGCCGAAGAAATAAGCCGTCAAATAGAGCAAGAGCCCGATAACGCAGAGTTGTACTACCGAAGATCCCAAATTTATTTTAATGAAAAATACCTCGATCGTGCGCTGGATGATATTAGCCAGGCTTCTGCAATGGCAAAGGATAATCCGTTGTATTATTTCACCAAGGGCAGGATTCTTTATGCCATGAACCGCACCGCGGAGGCTGCGAAAATGTATGAATCGGCCATTACCCTTAAACCCGATTATGATGAAGCGCAGATGAAACTGGCCGAATTATACTGTATTGTTAAGGAGCACAGAAAATCGATTGACTTGCTTAACTTGGTTATTGCACGCAGCAAGCGCACCGATGCTTATTTTTTCAGGGGTATGAATCAAAAGGAAGCAGGCGATACAGCCAAGGCTATCGCTTCCTTTCAGCTGGCTTATGAGCTGGATGCTTCCAACTATGATGCGGTGATGCAATTGGGCCTGATCTATGCAGCAAAAAAGGATAAAGTTGCGCTAGACTACTTTACCTCTGCCATTAAACTAAACCCCCAAAGCAGTGAGGCTTATTTTGGCCGGGCATATTTCTATCAGCTATCGGGTAATTTTCAGAAAGCATTATCGGATTATAGAAAGGTAATCGATATCGACCCATCCAATGCCAAGGCTTACTACAATGTGGGCTATATTAATTATGAAGCCGGCCGCTATAAAGTGGCACTGCGTAGCTGGGATATTTGCATTCAGATTAACAACGAGTATCTGCAAGCCTATTACATGCGTGGCCTGGTGCGCGAATATCAAAAAGAGTACGAAGATTCACGCATGAATTATTCGTACGCGTTGCAGTTGCAGCCTGATTATGAATTGGCAAAAGAAGGGTTAAGCAGGGTAAAAGGGAAATAATTAACTGGCAATGGTGGCTTCAACCCTTGCTTCCTGAGCGATAGTTGGGAGCTCGCGCATCAGGTCTTCCTCCAGTAAATCAGCCCAGGTTTGCATATAGCTTATTACATCATTTCTGTCGTTATTTTTAAGATGGGATACACCCAAACGGCTTAAAATTTCAGGGTTGCTTAAATACTCCAGTTGCATCAAATCCTGCATGCCCAAGCCTTTTTCCAGTAAACCAAAAATGAGTTGATCCATTTGCAAACCGGAAGTGGGGCAATAATCTTTCAACTGCTCATTCCAGTCGCCATTTTTTTGCATGGCATAGGCATGAATTTCTGCTTTGCTAATGTGCAGTAAGTTTTGTGCCAAGTGGCCACAGTTGCAATTGCCCATGTGTCCCCACTCATATGGTTTTCCATCTTGCAGGTTCTTGGCTGCTCTTCTGATGGCTTCAATTAATAATAAACTGGGAGTTGCCATTTTATTTGGTTTTTCATTAAAACAACAAATAATGCTTCAATGTTTGCAACAATTTTTTACAACGCATTCTTTGCAATCCAAGCTGCTTTGGTTAAGGCATGTTAAGTAGTTTAAAACCATTGAGGCTTGCTACTTTTTTAAATATCCGTTTTTTAAATGCAATTAAGCCCTTATTTTGCAACCCCTTTATGAATACCATTAATATAACATTACCTGACGGTTCCGTTCGTTCGTATGAGCGGGGTACTACCGCAATGGATGTTGCAAAATCTATTAGCGAAGGCCTAGCCAGAAATGTGCTTACAGGCAAATTAAATAACCAAACCATTGAACTAAGCGATCCTATCAATACGGATGGTTCACTGCGTTTTTTTACATGGGATGATAAAGAAGGCAAAAATGCTTTCTGGCATTCATCTGCCCACGTTTTGGCACAGGCGATGGAGTTCATCTATCCTAAAATTAACTTAACCATTGGCCCTGCCATTGAAAATGGTTTTTATTATGATGTGGAATTGAATGGTGAAGTAATTTCCGAAAAAGATTTTAAGAAGATAGAAGATAAGATGCTTGAGTTTGCCAGAGAAAAGGCGAGCTTTCATAAAAAGAGTATCAGCAAGGCTGATGCCTTAGCTTATTACAAGCAAAAGAATAACCCGTTTAAGGTTGAGCTCATAGAAAACCTGAATGATGGTGATATTACGTTTTGCGACCACAGCAACTTTACCGATTTATGCCGTGGTGGACACTTGCCCAATACCGGTTTTATTAAAGCGGTAAAAATAATGAACATTGCCGGGGCTTACTGGCGCGGTAATGAAAAGAATCCACAGCTAACACGCGTATACGGCATTTCTTTTCCGAAGCAATCAGAGCTCACGGAGTATCTGCAAATGCTGGAAGAAGCAAAAAAACGTGACCACCGAAAACTGGGTAAGGAGTTGGAGATTTTTACTTTTGATGATGATGTAGGGCCCGGCTTGCCACTTTGGCTGCCAAACGGTGCGTCCATTATTGAGCTGCTTGAGAAATTTGCCAAACAAACAGAAGAAGCTGCAGGTTATGTGCGGGTAAAAAGTCCGCATATTGCCAAAGAAAGCATGTACATAAAGAGCGGGCATTTGCCATATTATAAGGAGAGCATGTTTCCGGCAATGGAAATTGATGGCGACAGGTATTACCTCAAGGCCATGAATTGTCCGCATCACCACAAAATTTTTGCTGCTACACCTAAATCATACCGCGATATGCCGCTTCGCTTTGCAGAGTATGGCACTTGCTACAGGTATGAGCAAAGTGGAGAATTATTCGGATTGATGCGCGTGCGTAGCTTACAAATGAATGATGCACATATTTATTGCACAGAGGCCCAATTTGAAGAAGAATTTAAAAGTGTAAACGATTTATACCTCAAATATTTTGGGGTGTTTGGTATCGATAAATACGTGATGCGTTTTTCTAAGCACAACCCTGCTAAGCTGGGGCAGAAGTATATTAATTCTCCTGAGCTTTGGAAAAAAACTGAGGATATGGTTAGAAAAGTGCTGGTAAATCTGGGTGTAAATTTTGTAGAGGTAGAGGATGAAGCCGCTTTTTACGGACCTAAAATCGATATTCAGATTTACAGTGCCATAGGCAGGGAATTTACCCTAGCTACAAACCAGGTTGATTTTGCGCAGGCAGAGCGCTTTGACCTCTGGTTTACCAATGAAAAGAATGAGAAAGAAAGACCAATCATCATTCACAGGGCACCGCTTAGCACCCATGAACGGTTTATCGGATTTTTGCTGGAGCATTATGCCGGAAATCTGCCTGCATGGCTATCGCCCAAACAGGTAGCCGTGCTGCCTATAAGCGATAAGTATTTGCCTTATGCCCAAAAAGTTGTTGATTTTCTGAAAAAAGCCGATATTCGCGCCTCATTTGACGACAGAAACGAGAAGATTGGTAAAAAAATCCGCGATGCGGAGGTGAAAAAGGTTCCATACATGCTGGTGTTAGGCGAAAATGAAATGCAGGAAGAAAGTGTTTCGGTGCGCAAACATGGTGCAGGTGATGTTGGCAAATACGGATTACATGATTTTATAAACTTTTTTAACGAGCAATTAACAGTAAAATTATAAGCATACTTGGCAGCACCTATTAACCCAACAAACAGCAACCCGGGAAGCGGAAAAGGCAGACCGTTTAACCCCAATTTCAGAGGGAGAAGAATCGTAGAACCTGAGCATAAGATTAATGATTTTATTAGGGCACGCGAAGTGAGGCTGGTAGGAGATAATGTAGAAGTAGGCGTTTACGCATTGAGCGAGGCACTGAAAATTGCCGAACAACAGGAATTGGATTTGGTTGAGATTTCTCCAAACGCAGATCCTCCGGTTTGTAAGGTTATTGATTATAAAAAGTTTCTGTACGAGCAGAAGAAAAAGAAGAAGGAACAAAAGGCCAACCAAACCAAGCAGGAGGTAAAGGAAATTAGGTTTGGACCGAATACAGACGAGCACGACTTTGATTTTAAGGTAAAACATGCCGAGAAATTTTTAAGTGAAGGGAATAAAGTTCGTGCGTTTGTGTTTTTTAAAGGACGTGCCATTGTTTATAAAGAAAGAGGAGAGGTGTTGTTGCTGCAATTTGCACAACGCTTGCAAGAGTTAGGTAAAGTGGAACAATTGCCTAAGCTGGAAGGAAAGAAAATGTTCCTGCTCATGAGCCCCAAGGGCAAAGCGGGCAAATAAGTTTTAAAAATCGTTTAACCGGAAAATAAAAGAGGAAACACGTTATGCCAAAAATGAAGACAAACAGAGCCGCTGCCAAGCGTTTTAAAGTTACCCCAAGTGGTAAAATAAAGCGGGCACAGGCTTTCAAAAATCACATCCTCACCAAAAAAACCACTAAGCAAAAGCGCGGATTAACCAAAATGGTTACCGTATGCGATGCCGACATGGGCTTGGTGAAAAACTTATTAGCTATTGGGAAATAACCAATAGTTAATACTGGTTTCATTCAATTAAATGTTTAACCCGGACAAAAGCTATTAAAGATCCCAATTGAAACCGGGGCGCTTAGGTCCAAAAAAAATTAAAAATTATGCCACGTTCAGTCAATTCAGTAGCGTCTCGCAGACGCAGAAAAAAACTCCTCAAATTAGCCAAAGGTTATTGGGGTAAACGCAAAAATGTATTAACCATTGCAAAACACAGTATCGACAAAGGTTTGCAGTATGCTTACCGCGATCGTAAAACCAAAAAGCGCAATTTCCGTAGCCTTTGGATTACACGTATCAATGCCGGTGCCCGTTTGCATGGTTTGAGCTACTCTCAGTTTATGGGATTGGTTGCTAAGAAAAATTTAGGCTTAAACCGCAAGGTGCTTGCCGATTTGGCAATGAATCATCCTGAAACATTTAAAGCAGTAGTAGATTCAATAAAATAAACCTTTTACCGGTTAACGATTTTAAAACCAAAAACACCGCTTCATTTGAGGCGGTGTTTTTTTATGCTTATCTGCCTTTAAAATCGGGTTTCCGTTTCTCTACAAAAGCTTTCATGCCCTCTTTTTGGTCTTCGCTGGCAAAACACATGTAAAAGTTTTTGCGCTCAAAATACAATCCTTCCTGTAGTCCTGTTTCAAAGGCTTTTAATACACTTTCTTTGGCTAATCTAACCGCAACTGGAGAGAGTTGGGCTATTTCTTTGGCTAATTTCAAGGCTTCATCTAAATACACTTCCTCCGGCACCACCCGGTTTATTAATCCTGCTTTTTGGGCTTCATCTGCAGTAATGAATTTACCTGTTAAAACCATTTCCATGGCTCTGGCCTTTCCAATGGCCTTTGTTAAACGCTGCGTTCCGCCTGCACCGGGCATAATGCCAATTTTAATCTCAGGCTGGCCAAATTTTGCAGTTTCACTGGCCACAATCATATCGCAGGTCATGGCCAACTCGCAACCACCACCCAATGCAAAGCCTGAAACGGCTGCAATTACCGGTTTTTTTGTTTTGCGTATTTGGTCCCAGGTTTCAAACTGGTCAATTATGAGCATATCAATTGCGGTGCGGCTTTCCATTTGTTTAATATCTGCACCGGCTGCAAAAGCTTTTTCATTTCCTGTAATAACAATGCAACGGATATCTTCATCCTGATCCATAGTTGCCAAAGCGTGTTTTAATTCCTGCATCAGTTGCAGGTTTAGGGCATTTAGTTCCTTTGGTCGGTTAAGCCTAATTAAGGCAACGTGCTCAGAGAATTTCGGGTCTGTTTGTATAAATTCGTATGTCATTTTCTGTATAATTGCGGGTCGAAAATACAGTATTACCGCATTGAGTTGCTTATTTCAATAAAAAACTTAGATAAACATTGATTTTTTAAATAAATCCCCCATATTTGCAGTCCTTTTTACAAAATTAAAGCCATGAGAGTTTGTGATTTAACCGGAAAACGTGCGATGGTAGGAAACAACGTATCGCACTCCAACCGTAAAACCAAAAGACGTTTCTATCCTAATTTACAGGATAAAAAATTCTTCATACCCGAAGAAAATAAGTGGATTACACTTCGTGTATCTACCAAAGCAATAAAAACCATTAACAAAATGGGTATCACTGCCGCTTTAAGAGAGTGGGCAAAACATGGTACCATTTAATTTTCATAGGAGACCGTAACAATGGCAAGAAAAGGCAATAGAATACAGGTTATTATGGAATGCACCGAGCATAAAGACTCTGGTCTTCCGGGCACATCACGCTACATAACCACTAAAAATAAGAAAAACACCACCGAGCGCTTGGAGTTGAAAAAATACAACCCAATCATGAAGAAGGTAACCGTTCACAAAGAAATTAAATAATTAAAACATGGCTAAGAAGGTAGTTGCAACACTTAAAACCGGCACAGGCAAAGAATTTGCTAAAGTATACCGCGCAGTAAAGAACAAAAAAGGTTCTTACTCATTCAAAGCTGAAATCATAGCTAACGATAATGTTAAATCATTTTTCAAAGGCTAATTACATTCAGTAATCGAATTTAGAAGCATTCCGCTATTGCGGGATGCTTTTTTGTTTACATAGCATTAATCTTATGGGAATTTTCAGCTTTTTTAGCAAAGAAAAAAAGGAAAAACTCGATCAGGGTTTAGAGAAAACCAAGATCGGCCTCTTGTCAAAAATAAGTAAGGCCCTTGTAGGTAAATCTGCAGTTGATGACGCTTTTCTGGATGAGCTGGAAGAAATTCTGGTTACGTCTGATGTTGGAGTTGAAACCACCTTAAAAATAATTGACAGGCTGCAAAAGCGTGTAGCAAAAGATAAATACATCAACAGCACTGAACTTACCGGTTTATTAAAGGAAGAAATAGGGACTTTGCTTGATGAGAACCATTCTAATTCGAAAAAGGCAACTGATACTGCCAATGAACCTAAGCCATATGTAATGATGGTAGTAGGTGTAAACGGTGTTGGCAAAACTACCACCATTGGCAAACTGGCCAATCAGTTTAAAAAATCAGGCAAAAAAGTGGTACTCGGTGCAGCCGATACATTCAGGGCAGCCGCTGTAGAGCAGCTTAAAATATGGGGACAAAGAAATGATGTGATGGTGGTGGAGCACGGCATGAATACCGATCCCGCAGCCGTGGCTTTTGATTCGGTTAAAGCCGGAGTGGAGCAAGGTGCCGATGTGATTATTATAGATACAGCAGGCAGGCTGCACAACAAAGTGAATTTGATGAATGAACTTAGCAAAATAAAGCGTGTGATGGGCAAAGTTATCCCAGATGCTCCGCATGAAGTATTGCTAGTGTTGGATGCCTCAACCGGACAAAATGCATTTGAACAAGCCAGGCAATTTACCTCAGCAACAGAGGTTACGGCACTTGCCTTAACAAAATTGGATGGTACAGCCAAAGGTGGCGTTGTTATTGGTGTTGCCGATCAGTTTAAGGTTCCGGTAAAATACATTGGTGTAGGCGAAGGAATAGATGATTTGCAGCTTTTTGATAAAAATGAATTTGTAGATTCCTTATTTAAAACCGAGGCATGAAAACCAAACGCAAACAGGATAAAGTAAACATTATCACGCTGGGCTGCTCTAAAAATATAGTGGATAGCGAGGTTTTATACAGTCAGCTCAAGGCCAATGATTTTAATGTAGAGCATGAATCGGCTAAGGATGATGCCAATGTAATCATCATCAATACCTGCGGGTTTATTGATAATGCAAAGCAGGAAAGCATCGATACCATTTTGCGTTTTGCCGAAGCAAAGCAGGAAGGCAAAATTGATAAACTGTATGTTACAGGCTGTTTATCGCAACGATACAAACCCGATTTGGAGAAGGAAATACCTGATGTAGATGAATACTTTGGCACCCTGCACTTGCCTCAATTGTTAAAAACATTAGGTGCCGACTATAAGCATGAATTGGTAGGTGAGAGGTTGGTCACAACGCCTTCTCACTACGCCTACTTAAAGATTTCTGAAGGTTGTGACAGGCCATGTTCTTTTTGTGCCATTCCA
>JBILGC010000083.1:0-6131 GCA_044351265.1 Bacteroidia bacterium | reverse complement strand
CTGATGTTGCACAATAATTTGTGCTGCCTCATCAAACAGGCTATCCCGTTCTCTCGGATCAAAATCATCTCCTCCACCCTCTTCATTTTCATTTTTCACCTCAGGCAATACGTAAGGCTCTTTACCTTGCTGATTGCCAATAAAATTTGCAATCCTATCAACTTCAGGCGTATCAACAAAAGCGCATTGCAAGCGCACCAAATCATTACCAACAGTATAAAGCATATCACCTTTGCCAATTAGCTGGTCGGCACCATTTGCATCCAGAATGGTACGTGAATCTGTTTTTTGCGAAACCCTGAAAGCTACACGAGCCGGGAAGTTGGCCTTAATCATACCGGTTATTACATTAACCGAAGGCCTCTGTGTAGCTAAAATGAGATGTATGCCAATGGCACGAGCCAACTGTGCCAATCGCGCAATAGGATGCTCCACTTCTTTTCCTGCTGTCATCATCAAATCTGCCACCTCATCAATTACCACAACGATATAAGGTAAGAAACGATGGCCGTTATTGGGATTGAGTTTGCGTGAAATAAATTTTGCATTATACTCTTTAAGGTTTCTAACCTGAGCATCTTTAAGTAAATCGTAACGAGAGTCCATTTCCACGCATAGTGAATTCAGCGTGTTTACCACCAGCTTGGTATCGGTGATAATGGCATCGGCATCACCCGGAATTTTAGCAAGAAAATGCCGTTCAATAGTTTTATAAATGCTGAGTTCAACCTTTTTTGGATCAACCAGAACAAACTTAATCTGAGAGGGGTGCTTCTTATATAATAGTGAAACTAAGATGGTATTTAAACCAACCGACTTCCCCTGACCTGTTGCACCTGCCATAAGCAAGTGAGGCATCTTTGCAAGGTCGGCTACGAATACTTCGTTTTGAATATTTTTCCCGAATGCAACTGGCAAATCCATATCTGCATTCTGAAATTTACCACTTGCCAATACAGAGCGCATAGATACCATTGCCGGCTTTTCATTAGGCACCTCAATGCCGATAGTGCCTCTGCCCGGGATAGGTGCAATAATGCGTATACCCAATGCAGCCAGACTCAATGCAATATCATCTTCCAGATTTTTTATTTTAGCAATGCGCACACCTTCTTGCGGTACTATTTCGTAAAGGGTAACAGTTGGACCAATGGTAGCTGAAATCTTTTTGATGGCAATATTGTAGTTCTTAAGCGTTTCCACAATCATGTTGGTTTTGGTGTTCAGCTCTTCGGTTTCAACCTTGGCCTTATCATCGCCATAATCGTTAAGTAAATCAAGAGAAGGAAACTGGTAATTGCTAAAATCAAGTGTGGGGTCATATTCAGAATCAAGCGAACCATATTCCGGTTTACCCGGATTTTCTTCAACGGCTTCCTCTTCCTGTGGCGTTTCCTGCACTTCAAGCACAAGGCCGCTATCTGTTGTGACTGCATTGGCTGCAGTACCAAGGCCTGCTGCCGTGGCAAGCACAACCGGGGACATCACCACTTCTTCATCTTCTTTCTTTTCTTCAGCCGATTCGGCTGGCAAAGTGAGTTCTATGGTTTCATCGTTTTTTTTTACCTCTTCTGCTACAGGTAATTCCTCTACGACATTTTCTTTAATCTCTAGTTTAAAATCATCCGGATTGATGGGAAGATTTTCAACTTCTGCATCCGGCTTAATTAGGGTTCCTCTGTGCACTTCGTCATCCACGTTTGCGTCTTCGTTGTTATTTGGGAGAGCAGCTCTTGGCTCATAAAAACGGATATTGAAGGATGCCACAAGAAACACAAGCAGATAAAAAATAAGCAACAATGCCACACCTGCATTTCCAACAATACCTTTTAGATATAAATATCCGAAGTGCCCGAATGAACCACCCAGAATTTGCCAATTGTTAAAGAAAATGGATCCTAGCAACAGAGATGACCAAATAAGAGCAAAGAAAGAATAACGCATGGTTTTGAGCAGCGGCAAAGGCGTAGTTTCTGTAAGCAATCTGATGCCGATTAAGCCTGCAACCAGAGAGAACAAGAATGATGCAATGCCGAACCCCTCATAAATAAAAGTGTAGGCCAGCCATGCCCCTGTCTTACCTAACCAATTCTCGGCAGCATCCAGATCGGTTTGTAAAAACATATCCCAACCCAAACTCAGAACCAGGCTCTGATCTTTTTGCCAGCTGGTTAAGAAAGAAATAAAAGCAACTGCGGAATAGCAGGCAAACAGAAAAAAAACCAAACCGGTTATTTTTAGCAGACGCTCATCTTTCAACCAGGCCAATTTGCCTTTGGCTGCTGTTGGTTCAGGTTTATCGATTATTTCCTCCTGCTCAAAATCGACCGCCTTTTCATCGGCAGGCCTGATGATATTGTTTTTCTTTGTTTTTGCCATTTCGCGACACGCAAATTTACCCTGCTGAAACGAGGAAAGAAAAGAAGTTTCCCACGTTTTAACAGATTGTATATTTTGATGGATTTTTTTAAAAACAATGGCTTGTTTATACCACGTATCCGTGTAATTTCGCCTTCCCAAAAAAGCCTTATGGACAATATAAATTATTTTCAGCTGTTTCTGGAATTTCTAAAATACCTAATACCTGCATTGGTAGTATTTGGCGTAGTATATTTTTTGCTCAAAAGTTTTTTTAATGATGAATACAGGCGCAGACAATCGCGTTTAAAACTGGAACAAAATAAACTAGTTACACCTCTAAAACTGCAAGCATATGAAAGGCTAGTGATTTTAATGGAACGCATGAATCCCAACAGCCTGATTTTTCGTGTATCAAAACCGGGTTATTCTGCTTCACAACTTAAAACGGAATTAATAAGCGATATTAATAATGAGTTTAATCACAATGTGTCGCAGCAGATTTATATTTCCTCTCAAGCATGGCAGATGGTGAGGGTAGCAAAAGAAGAAATGGTACATATAATCAATTCATCTTATGCTGGTTTAGGTCCAAATACTGTGGGAATCGATTTGAGCAAAGCCATTTTTGAAAGGATGATTCAGATGGAACATGTGCCAACCAATAAAGCACTTGAATTTTTGCGCAAGGAATTTCATTTGTTGTTTGATTAATTTTTATTGCAAAGCATATGACAAAGCACAGCACCGACTCAGGTATAGAAATAGCACAATTGTATAATCAAGCCATACCCTTGCAAGAGCAAGCGGGGGCATTCCCGTTTACACGCGGTATCCAACCTGACATGTATCGCGGCAAGCTTTGGACCATGAGGCAGTATGCAGGTTTCAGCACCGCAGAAGAAAGCAATAAACGATATAAATATTTGCTGGCCAACGGCACCATGGGCTTAAGTGTGGCTTTTGATTTACCTACGCAAATCGGTTACGACAGTGACCATGCCATGAGTGAAGGTGAGGTAGGAAAAGTTGGAGTAGCCATCGACACTTTGCGAGATATGGAAATTTTATTTGATGGCATAGAGCTGCAAAAAATTACCACCTCCATGACCATTAATGCCACTGCAGCCACACTCCTATCTTTTTACATTGCATTGGCAAAGAAACAAGGAGCAGACATCAAACAAATTTCAGGTACTATACAAAATGATATTTTAAAGGAATATGCAGCACGTGGCACATATATATATCCGCCAAAGCCTAGTATGCGCCTGATAACAGATATTTTTGAATATTGCAGCAAGGAGGTGCCCAAGTGGAATACAATTTCTATTTCAGGTTATCATATAAGAGAGGCAGGAAGCACCGCAGTGCAGGAAATTGCTTTTACCTTAAGCAATGCAAAAGCCTATGCAAAAGCAGCTATTGAAAAAGGTTTAGATATTAATGTTTTTGGTCAGCGATTGTCGTTTTTCTTCAACGCACACAATCATTTTTTTGAAGAAATAGCGAAATTCAGAGCAGCCAGAAGGATGTGGGCAAAAATGGCCAAAGAACTTGGAGCCACCAATCCTAAAGCTCAGATGCTTCGCTTTCATACACAAACCGGGGGCTCAACCTTGCAGGCCCAGCAGGCTGATAACAATATTACACGTGTAACACTTCAGGCGCTGGCAGCCGTAATGGGTGGAACACAATCCCTTCATACCAATGGTTTTGATGAAGCACTTTCACTACCAACCGAAAATGCAGCACGTATTGCTTTACGCACACAGCAAATTATTGCCTACGAAAGCGGAGTTATTGATACAGTTGACCCATTGGGTGGTTCTTATTTTATTGAAGCACTTACTGATGAGGTTGAGAAAGCTGCCTGGTCCTACCTTGATAGAATTGATGCACTGGGCGGATCGGTTGCTGCTATTGAGCAAGGTTATATGCAAAAGGAAATTGCCGATGCCTCATACCTTTATCAGACAGCTATTGAAAGCGGAGAAAAAATTATTGTGGGTGTAAATAAATTCACCTCAGAAAATGATGCAAACCCACCTGTATTTAAAATTGACGATTCCATTCGTGTTCTTCAAACACAAAAATTACAGCAATTAAAAGTGGGAAGAAACAATGCCGCTGTTTCTCAAATATTGGCTAAATTGGAACAACAAGCCAAAGATGGCACCAACCTGATGCCCGGAATCATAGAAGCAGCTGAGCAGTATGCAACCCTTGGTGAAATAGCAGACGTTTTCAGAAAAGTATTTGGCGAGTATCATGCTTAAGATGCGGAGTATATTTTTATATCTTGGCTTAAGCTTTATCTTTACTGCTTGTTATTCTTCTTTTGAAATACGCAAACAAAGTGTCAGCTACAACCGCATAAAAGCCGACTCCCTGGAAGCCGACAGTCAAATGCTTAGGCTGATTGCTCCATACAAACAAAAACTAGATGCACAGATGAATGAGGTGATTGCACAAACCACCAATACATTACTGCGCACACAACCTGAAGGTACACTAAATAACCTGATGGCTGATGCCATGCTATGGTACGTAGCAACACAAACAGAACTTAAACCCAATATGGCCATGATGAACTACGGAGGTGTGCGGCTGCCACAAATTTCAGCAGGGAATATTACCGTTAGCAAAGTTTACGAGCTTATGCCTTTTGATAATATGCTGGAAGTACTTGAAATAAAAGGGAGCGACATTGAGTTGCTGTGCAACCATATAGCAGCTAATGGGGGCTGGCCCATTAGCGGTATGCGAGTTACAATCAGAGATGGGGAAGCAAATAATATAACTATTAACGGAGCAACCATAGAATCTGAGAAAACATATTTACTCGTAACATCGGATTATGTGGCAAATGGTGGCGACAAGGCAGACATGCTAAAACGTGCAGTAAAACGCCACCCTATTAATTATAAAGTGCGAGATGCAATTCTGGAGTATCTGAAAAATAAACAAACCATTCAATTAGAAAAAGATGGGCGAATCAGTGTTGATTAGCAGAAGAACATTTATAAAAACTGGTGCATCCGCTATGGCATTGGCTGCACTTGGCACTTCACCACTCAGGTTACTTGCATCAACCGAAACGATAAAGCTAACCATCCTGCATACCAACGACTGGCATAGCAGAATTGAACCTTTCCCAGCAGATGCCGGGAATAATGCAAACTTGGGCGGAGCTGCCGTAAGGGCAGCGCTTATTAAAAAAATAAGACAACAAGAAAAAAATGTGTTGTTGCTGGATGCAGGTGATATTTTTCAGGGTACACCCTACTTTAACTTTTTTGAGGGAGAACTGGAATACAAGCTCATGAGTGAAATGGGTTATGATGTAGCTACTCTAGGCAACCATGATTTTGACAATGGTATTGAAGGAATCGTGAATCAACTTAGACATGCGGAGTTTTCTTTTGTTAATTGTAATTATCAATTTAAGGACACCTTGCTGGAAGGAAAAATAAAACCATACCGCGTGATTAAAAAACAAGGGTTAAAAATTGGCATTTTAGGTGTAGGTATTGAGTTGCAAGGTTTGGTGCCCGCAGAGTTATACGGAAATATAAAATACGGTAATCCGATAGAAGCAGCTAATAAAACAGCTGTATTTCTAAAACAAGAAGAAAAATGTGATTACGTGATTTGTCTCTCGCATTTGGGGTATAAATACAACAGCAATAAAATAAGCGATATTAGGCTTGCTTCCCAAACCAAAAATATCAACCTGATTATTGGTGGCCATACACATACATTACTGCAGG
>JBILGC010000082.1:0-6328 GCA_044351265.1 Bacteroidia bacterium | reverse complement strand
GCTTTACTTAAACACCCGCTCACCGATATAGGTCTTGAAAAATTTCTGGCTGATCATAAAAAATCAAATGGTTAACATAATTGCATAAGCAGTTATGCCTCGAGTGCTATGGTAGCAGTTGAATGCCGCCATCAACCAATTTTATTTTTTTCTGCCTGTATAGTGTACCAATGGTCATCTTAAATGTTTTTTTACTAATACCAAACATCTTGTAAATCTCGTTGGCATCACTCTTATCGTGGTAAGGCAAAAACCCTTTATGCTCTTTTAACATTTCTATAATACGGGTGGCTTCATCCGTTGCTTTTAAAAACCCTGGTTTGCCGGGCACTACATCCAGTTTGTTGTCTTCTTTTATTTTTTTAATAAACCCCGTCAGTTTATCGCCCGGAAAATATTCGGTAAACACCTCATTATGGTGCATCAATCCAAGATGTTTATTATTTATAATTACCTGATAGCCCAATGGTGTATCTTTATAAATAAGCATCTCCACCGGCTCTTTTTCTTTTACTGTTAAGGCTTCATTACTCCATTCATTATCCAAATTCTCTTTGGCCAGCACATTGCCAGATGATTCATCTAAAAATACCTTTACCAAACATTTATCGCCTGGTTCCACATCATCAAAATGCAAAGAGCGTGGCATAAATAAATCTCTTGCAATACCCCAATCAAGATATGCTCCATGTGGTTTAACGTCTACTACTTTTAGCACAGCCAAATCGCCTGCACAGGCACGAGCCTTTTTGGTAGTGGCCACAAGCTCATTATCTTGGTTCAGGTATAAAAAAACGCTAATCGGCATTCCGGTTTGTACTTGGCTTGGTGCCTCTCTTGCAGGCAGGGCAACTGGTTTTCCGTCAGCATCCAGTAATACACTTTCTGGCTTAACCTCAGTAACGGTAAGAATATGATATTGGGCAATAGGCAACATGCAGCAAAGGTATTTATACTATGCAATAAAAATTCAATTGAAATAAATTGATTAACCAGATTTAATCTGAGCCCTGATTTTATTTTAAAAAAATCAGGAAATGATCTAATGCAATACTATATCCTCACCAATCTATTAGCTGTGCAAGGCTGCTATTAATGGCATTTTCACCTGGACTAAAGCCTTTTCCGCTTGGCTCACATATAATATACTGTTCATTGTTAAAGGTAAAATTGGCTTCTTCGTTTTTGCACCAAGATACAACCGCAACGTTAATATGTTCAGCATCTTTATAATAAAGAGCAACAGTTTTAAGTCCTAATATCTCTTGAGTTAATTTGGCAAATAATGCTGCCTTATCTTCGCAATCTGCATAGTTTGAAGCTAGAGTTTCCTCAGGAAAAGCAAATTTCTCGCTCAGATCTTTTCTGTATTCAATGGCCTGCTGCGTAAATTTCAGAATAAAATCAAGCGCGCGTTCCTTGTTCATTCCCGCAACAGCCTTCTTTATTTCCTTCACAAGTGTTTCTCTCGCCTTCGTGGATAATCCATAATTTAAGTAAACAGAACTAATACTAATAGTTGGCAGGTCCTTGTAATAATTCACCAATGATAGGTTTATTTTAGTAGTGAAGAAGTAAACAAAACCATCATATTCAAAAGGAAATATCTTAGATGCTGCCAATGCATTAAATTTTGGCGGTTCAAACATATTCATCACCAGAGGTACATACTTCTTCTCATCTCGCTTAGCAACGAATTCTTGCTGTGCAACAGGTATTGCAGCTTGTGAGAAAGATAAATCGTAGTATACATTTGGGCCTTTTTGGATGAATAGGCAATTATCTATAGCTAAATTTACCCGACCATAAAGTGTTAAGGAATAATCAGAGTAACCAAGCAAAACATCTTTGTGTTGCTCAATGAGTACACTAAACATAAATAAAGTTTGCAGTCTCGGCTCTTCATTCTTGTATGCTACCGAGGTAAACTTTTTCAACAACAAAAGCTTGGCCATGTCATCTGCAACAAAGGGCAACATTAAGCTATCAAGTTGTCTGATTAAGCTACTGGTTTGAGAACTGTTTCTGTAAAAGTTGGTAATGGCTTCAATACCTACATCAGCTGTTTTCTCAGGATGATAGTTAAAAATAAGTTCATGTCCGTAAAGATCTACACATATTTTTTTGCCATCAGTATGGGCACTTAAGTCCAAACTCCAAATGAGGCATATTGCTATGGCAAAACTGCGTATGTACAATATAAAGTACATCAATTAATATTGTTTTTCAGGTTAATACATACAAATTTATGATTTATTTATCTAAACATAACAATTATTTAACATTGGATTTGTTTTTTTATTCATTCTGAGGCTTGAAGGTGCTGGAGCAACTAATTAGCTTTAAAGTTCAAAATATCAGGTGTTTATACAAATAAATGGCGTTTCCCCTCGTTTACACCTTGGGCAATGCAAGTGGCAGCTTAAACTCGGGGTCGGGCTATACGCTACAAGTCCTCATTTGCCTCGCTCTTTGCGGGCCTTTCACTGCTATCCCTAACGCATGGCATAATGCTGCGTATCATTTAATCTCAATCGGTAAAAAAAATTAATGCTCTAGGGTTCGGCAACGTGTGTTCACCTATGGCCATTCAAAATTAGAAATAATAAGTTAGCAAGGATGCATCAATATTACTGTGGGTTCCAGCTAAAAACAACAACTCAAATTGAACTCTCTAAAAATTTTACAGGTTTACCAGTTTAAACTCCAACTTATCAGCAAGAGATCGGTAATAGGTTTTAATATGGTGCAATACACTATCGATGTTTTTAAATTCCTGCAGCAAATCAATCAACAAAATATCGAACACGCAGCCTTCTACAAATTTTATTTCTTTGCCAAACCCGCACACACATAAGGCATTTGTTTTTTTAAGAAAGCGCTTTATATGTCTGCGATCGGTATTGAGTGTGTGGCATGTTCCGAAGTGAATGATTTTATTGTGGCAATTAGATCCAAGCATATCTGCTAGTTCATCCAATGTTACAATTTCATTACCTACCAAAATCTGATTGGGCTTTCCATGAAATGCAATGTATAAAATGGAGTAATCCTTATAGCGTTTAAGGTTCCACTGGTTAATGTAGTATAGCAGGTTTTCTTTGGTGCCGCAGTGCCGGTGAATATATTCTATCTGCCGATTCTGTTTTAAAAACATAAGCACTGCCTGTACAGAGGTTTGATGCTTTAGGTTTTTACTCCAGTCGCCCTCCAGGCAAAACACTTCTTTGTTATATGTTTTGGCATATTTCAACTATACGAAGGTATTGATTATAGCAATCTATAGTTATTTTTCATTCAAATAAAAAAGGATGACAATAGCCATCCTTAATTATTATAAAGTATTGATTTACTTTGTTTTACGGAATAAATACCTTGTAATAAAGATACCATTGCTGGTACTGCCATTGTTTTGGCTGGTGCTTGAACCGGTGGTTATCTGGTACAATTCCCACCCATCGTTGCAGTATTCATTTATCTTATCTACAATGAGTTTATCGTTGTTAGATATGTTGCCAAAGTTCATACCCACAAGGCTGTAAAAGTTCATCAGATCCTTCTCAACCATGGTTCCGTTTTTGTCGGTTGCCAAAATGCGCGAACGCCCCAAGCCACCCGGAACGATGGATTCAACTGTAGAAAATTGTTTGAATTCATAATTGGTTCCTTCTTTTTTCTCTGAAGGTTTAAATGCCCAGATGGTTAAAAGGCATAGGGTAAATGCAGCGCCTAGTGCTGCATACTTAAAATCGTTTTGCATAAAATTTATTAATTTTGAGTTCAATACGAAATAAAAAGAAATCATGAAAATTGCCACATTAATTCTTTGTTTAGGTTTGTGCCTAACAAGTTTTGCCCAAAGCGAAGATTATATTCAACTGGATATAACGGATGTTAAAGTAACTGAAAATAGCATTGAAACAGCAGGTATAGGTGGCATAATCAATTTAAAAAATAAGAGTAATCTCAATAATGTACAATTGTATCAATCGTCCAATCTTTCCATAACAGCTGATATAAAAGTTTCAAGTAATAACTCGCGCAGGAGTTCAACTAAATCAGGTTCAATTACACTAGATGTTGTTTATCATACCAACTATTCCGGAAAGAAAGATAAGCGCACTGCACAATATATTTTTTATCTGGATGATGATCGCAGTTTTGTGGCTAAGGAACAATTTGTGTTTAAAAACGGACTTAAACCTAGACAAATTAAATTATCTTATAAAGGAAGATTCAGGGATTGAGCTTTTCCAGTTGTCTATGCTGCTTAGTTAAAACAAGAGGCATAAAAAAAGGGATTGAACATATTGTTTAATCCCTTTTTTACATGAGGTAAGTTTAAAGTTAATCTACATTATCATGCAGGAAGGAGTTGTTGGTGCGCAAGCCTGTGCGGTTATTGTCATCAAATAAAGTGAGTCGTGATATCTGACTTTCTGAAGAGTGGGGTACATCATTCAGTTTTTTGTTTTTTCTTTTATATGCAGGTTCTTTTTCCAAATCTCTGATACCCCCCGGAGAATTTAAGGTTACATTCAGGTTTTTTAATTCTTTAATGCGCTGAATTTGTTTTTCTATTTTGGCTTCTTGCTCATCGTTTTCTGAAGATTCTTCTTCCTGATGCATTTCAAAGAATTCAAAAATATTTGCGGGTTTTTCGGTGATGTCATCTGATGCAGGTATTTCATCTGATTCCATTGAAAAAGCGCTAGGACTTTCTTCTTCTGATGCCATTTCTTCATCCTGAATGTCGTTCACCGCTGGTGTTATATCCATTTGCTCTTCTGCAACTTCATCCAGTGGAAAAATCTCTTCTTCTTCAATTTTTAATTCAAATCTTATTTCTTCTGTAGTTTCTTCAGCTTCTGGCTCGGGAGCAGTTTCTATTTCTGTAACTGGTTCTACTTTTGCAGGCTCATCAGTGAGCAAGGTAGGAGAAACCATCATTTCCTCTTTCTGTGTAGGCACATACAATACGTGTTTGGTGCTTGGTTCGCTTTCCGTTTTGTGTGAAATAATTTTATTCTGACGGGTTTCAAACCCTGTAGCAATAAGGGTTACAGAAATATTGTTGCCAAGGGTTTCATCAAATGAAGTTCCGAGAATGATATCTGCGGTAAGTCCTGCTTCATTCTGAATGTAGTTTGAGATAATATCTATTTCATCCATCAATACTTCTTCGCTTCCTGAAGTGATGTTTAACAAAATATTTTTTGCACCGATAATCTGATTGTCATTCAACAATGGTGATGCCAATGCAGATCTTACGGCTTCCATAGCACGGTTTTCACCTTCGGCAGTTGCCGAACCCATAATTGCTACACCACTATTTTGCATAACCGTTTTTACGTCTTCAAAATCAACATTAATATAACCCGGATAAGTGATGATTTCAGCAATACCTTTAGCCGCTGTGGTAAGAATATTGTTTGCATGGCTAAATGCTTCGCGCAGCGGCAGGTTGCCATACATTTCTTTTATTTTATCATTATTAATTACTAGCAGGCAGTCTACACTTTTCTTCAAATTCTCTAAACCTTCATCGGCATACCCTTTACGCTTGCGTCCTTCAAAAGCAAACGGAGTAGTTACAATTCCTACAGTTAAAATATCCAATTCGCGAGCTGCTTTAGCAATGATAGGTGCTGCACCGGTTCCTGTTCCGCCACCCATGCCAGCTGTAATAAAAATCATTTTGGTATTCACACCTAAAATTTCAATTACATCTTCAATTGCTTCCATGGCAGCCTTTTTGCCAACTTCAGGGTTTGCACCTGCACCCAAACCGGAGGTAAGACCTGCCCCCAATTGAATTTTATTGGGAATAGGGCTGTTTTCAAGCGCCTGCAAATCGGTATTGCATATCACAAAGTCTACACCTTTTATACCTTGTGCAAACATGTGGTTAATGGCATTACCGCCACCACCACCAACGCCCAGCACTTTAATGATGCTCGACTTATCTTTTGGTAAATCAAATTTTAAAGTCATAGTTTTACATATTGTGAAGAGTTGTTGCCAACCCTTCCGTTAGTTTTGATAATCCTTTATATCGTCATCGTTGAGCCATGCTTTGCCTTTCTCAAGCCACTTAGAAAGGAAACCGCTGCCATGTTGTGCAGGTTTCTTATCCTTCTTATCTTCATCCTCATGTGTGATTTCAACTTCATCTGCAGTATGTAATCCTTTTAGCACAAGTCCTACACCGGTAGCATACATTGGGCTTTTAATTTCCTCTACAATAGATTTTGCAATATGCTCATTCGGATAACCGATGCGTGCATCAATACCTGTTACAAACTCAACCAGTTTATCCAAGTGTTTC
>JBILGC010000047.1:0-14989 GCA_044351265.1 Bacteroidia bacterium | reverse complement strand
TAATTTACGGCATCAATAATGCTAGCCATACCCATGCCGGTCCACTCGCTTTTCTCAGGCCTGATGCCCACAAAAACCAAGTCGCTCTCATAGGCCACGCCCCGCATGTTGCCGGTGCTGCCAAAACCTGATCCTGCTGCTATTCCTCCCACATGTGTGCCATGCGAAAAAGTATTTACATCATATCCTTTGCTAAGCATGGCAGCCGTATCGGTTAATTCATTTCCATACGTAAAACCCGCAGGCGGATTACCGATTTGTCTTTGCTCCCACACGCGTTTAATGCGCAGCACACTACCGCTAGTATCATAAAAAGTGGGATGACTATAATCAAAGCCCGCATCAATAATACCAACCACAACGCCTTTACCTGAGTATGGCAAATTTAATTGAATGGCCTGATGAACCGAATCTACGCGTGCAGCCTTGCGGGCGCTTTCCAGATTGGCAAAAACGGGTTCATCCAATTGCACATATTCAATACCCTCAATTTGCAGTACCTGCTTTACAACCTGCTCCGGTATTAGTGTAGTATATACATCCCCGGCTCGGGTGCCAATGCTTACTCCAAGTTTTAACAAAGGTTCTTCATGAAAAGGTTGCTGCACCTTTAAAAATGTGCTGATATAGTTTTGCTGAGCTGTTTTATACATTACCTTCTGCGTGCATGCCGATGGATGCTGCAGATATAACTGCATATTGGCTGATATACGTGCGTTTTGGGCATAAACAAACAATGGAAAAAAGAACAATAGTGTTGTTAGCTTTTTCATTACCGATTACAATTGATGCGAGGCGAATGTAGTTTTTTTCAGTTGATTATGGATGATGCTAGCCATGCCCTAATGTATTAAATTTGTAAAGTGAATTTTGATTACACCCAATTTAATTTACCGGTTTCCGATATTGTTTCAGAGGTTAGAAAACACCTAAACCAGCATGCTACTCTTATTGTAAATGCACCTCCGGGTGCCGGTAAAAGCACACTCTTGCCACTGACTTTATTGCATGAAGAATGGCTAAAGAATAAAAAAATAATAATGCTTGAGCCAAGAAGGCTTGCTGCAAAAACAATTGCCATACGAATGGCTGACATGTTGAATGAAGAAGTTGGCAAAACAATTGGATACCGTATCAGATTTGAGCAAAAAACGAGTGCGACAACGAAACTAGAAGTTGTTACCGAAGGTATACTTACCCGATTGCTGCAGCAGGATAATGCGCTAGAAGGAGTTGGTTTGGTTATATTTGATGAATTTCATGAAAGGAGCTTACATGCCGATTTGGCATTGGCACTGTGTAGAGAATCTCAACAGTTTTTGCGTCCAGATTTACGCATCATGATTATGTCGGCCACATTAAACATGCCTCAGCTTCAAGCCATGCTTAAAGCACCTGTTGCCATTAGTGAGGGTAAACAATATCCTGTTGAGATTTTTTATGGAGGCGAAACCGATGTGATGCTATTGCCAGAACTTACCGCAAAGCTTATTTTTGACATTGTAAAAAAACACGAAGGCGATGTATTGGTATTTTTACCCGGTGAGGCTGAAATAAAACGTACGGCAGATATACTTGAAAAACAACTCAGCACATTTCGCATACATCCGCTTTACGGGCAACTCCATTCTGCTGCACAGATGGCTGCCATCATGCCCGACAGAAAAGGCCAACGTAAAGTTGTACTTGCAACCTCCATTGCAGAAACCAGTTTAACCATTGAAGGGATAAAAATAGTGGTAGATAGCGGCCTGAGTCGCGTATCCAGATTCGATCCCAAATCAGGTTTATCCAGATTAGAAACCATTAGCGTAACAAAAGACTCAGCCGATCAGCGTGCAGGCCGTGCCGGCCGATTAAGCGAAGGTGTTTGCTACCGCATGTGGACCAAGGCCACACATGAACGACTGAAGTTGCATCGCGTACCCGAGATTGAAGAGGCTGACCTCACCGGTTTGATGCTTGAACTTTATGCATGGGGAGTTAAAGATGTAGATGATTTGCTTTGGCTCACTCCACCACCAAAAACATCCATTAGTATGGCTGTTGAAACCTTACAACAACTAAATGCCATTGAAAACGGCAAAATAACCGACCACGGAAGAGCATTGCATCAATTACCTTGTCATCCGCGTATTGCACATATGCTTCTTAAGGCAAGAGAAGATGATGCAGCAGCACTGGCAACGGATATAGCAGCCATACTGGAAGAGAGAGACCCTATGCCGAAAGATTCGGGTATTGATATTAATCTGCGCATAGATTTAATTAGAAGAAACCGTGAAGCTGGCAGATTATCAAACAAACTAGCACGTATAGAAAAAATTGCCGCACAATATAGAGCAATAATTAAAACTGAACCGGACAATAGCCCGGCTGATGTTTATGAAGCAGGTTTATTGTTGGCTCATGCATATCCGGAACGTATTGCCTGTGCTCGCATGGGTAATAATGCGCAATTTCAGCTGGCCAATGGCAAAATTGCAGTTGCAGGACATAAAGATGATCTTGCACATGAACCTTGGCTTGCCGTTGCACATATGGATGCACGTGATGGATTAGGCAAAATTTTTCTTGCATCTGCACTAAACCCAAAGGATTTGGTGAGTATGGTAAAGCATAAGCAAGTCACGGAATGGGATACCCGAAAAGGTGGCCTGATTGCAACACATGATATGCGCATCGGAAATATTGTATTGCAAAGTAAACCCATTCAAAACCCTGATGAAGCCTTGGTTGAGCAGGCCATACTGAGAGCTATAGGTACTGAAGGCGAGCAACTGTTTTCGTTTGATGCCAAATTTATACAGTTGCAAAACAGGATAAACAGTTTACATATTTGGAACAAAGATGAAACGTGGCCTGACGTTTCTTTAAAAGCATTATTGCAGCAGCCTCAAAACTGGCTTGGTGGATATTTAAATGGCGTGAGAAAGAATGAAGACCTTAAGCGAATAAATACTGCTGAAGCGCTAATGCAATCTTTACCTTGGGATAAACAACAAGAATTAGAAAAGTTAGCACCACTTAAGATAAAGGTTCCAAGTGGCTCTGTTATACCTATTGAGTACTTACCCAATGGGGGTACCCCAATTTTAGCCGTAAGGCTGCAAGAAGTTTTTGGCTTAACTGATACACCTGCCATTAATGAAGGAAAAATAGCTATTGTGCTTCATTTGCTTTCGCCCGGCTATAAGCCGGTACAAATTACCACCGACCTGAGAAGTTTCTGGAACAATACTTATTTTGAAATAAAAAAGGAATTACAAAGACGTTATCCTAAACACTCATGGCCAGATGACCCGTGGACTGCTAGTGCTGTTGCTAAGGGGAGAAGTGTTAAGTAGTTTAGCTTTTTTATTTATGTAATTCTATAGAATAAATAGCCTTTTTTCCTAGAATTGATATTTGCAAAACTAAAGCTCCGTAGCTCTGAATAGAGCTTGCTAAAGCAATATGCCAATATTCCAAGTAACCTTTATCTAGGGTTACCTCTGTTTGCAAACAGCCCAAATATGGATGGCATCATTAGGCACTTCAGACATCTGCATTAAACAAAGATTAATCGTTTTGCCATGGGTTAACTTTTAATGTTTTGATTATTATCATTAGTAATGATTTATTTGTAGCAAACACCTCACTTAAAAACTTTACTAATTAAGTAATGGTCATATTTAAAAAATCGTCAATTATATCTGCTAATTATTAAATTATATTATGAGTTATATTGACTGGGTAGTACTTGTTTTAACACTTATGGCCGTAATTGCTTACGGCATTTATAAAAGCACGCATGAAAAAAATCTAGATAGCTACTTTAAAAGCAACAACTCGATGAGTTGGTTTTTGATTTTGCTTTCCATTATGGGTACCCAGGCTAGCGCAATCACATTTCTCTCTGCACCAGGACAGGCTTATACCGATGGAATGCGGTTTGTGCAGTACTATTTTGGTTTACCGTTTGCCATGATAGTATTGTGTATCACCTTCGTTCCTATTTTTCATAAACTAAAAGTTTACACTGCCTACGAATTTTTGGAGTACCGTTTTGATTTAAGAACACGTGCTCTTACTTCGGTATTGTTCCTCGTTTCAAGAGGGCTCTCAACGGGTATCAGCATTTATGCTCCTTCCATTATTCTATCATCCATACTTGGTTGGAACATTTACCTTACCAATTTAATCATGGGAGGCTTGCTTATTATTTATACCATGACAGGTGGAGCCAAAGCTGTGGCCTATACGCAAATGCAACAACTTTTTATTGTTTTTACAGGTATGTTTCTGGCAGGATATATGGTAGTAAAACTCATGCCTGAAGGAATTGGTTTTACCCAAGCACTAGATATAGCAGCACGAATGGGCAAAATGAATACCATTGTTGCCCACATTGATTTAGCTGACAGTGCTTGGTGGAAAGATAAATATAATCTGTGGAGCGGCCTAATAGGTGGATTCTTTCTGGCCCTGTCCTATTTTGGGACAGACCAAAGTCAGGTTGGGCGATATTTAACTGCAAGAGATATAAAGGAGAGTCGTATGGGATTGCTGATGAATGGCTTGGTAAAAGTCCCGATGCAATACTTGATTTTACTGGTTGGCGTATTGGTGTTTTCATTCTATCTGTTTTTCTCCTCACCTGTTTTATTTAATGAAAAACTAAATGATAAGATCAGCCAATCAGTGCTAAAGGCCCTTAATAGAAGCCAAGATTCGCTTAATGCTGCTGCCAAATTGCATGCTATTCAATTAAGCAATGCTTCAAAAGGTGGGGTTGCAGAGAAAGTTGCAGAGGCCGAATTGAATTTGAAACAAGTGGTACAGGCAAAAGAACGTTTACGCAGCGAGGCGAAGAATTTGGTAAAAGCTACAGATCGCGCAGCCGATACGAACGATACAAATTACATCTTCTTATATTTTGTTTTACACCATCTTCCCAAAGGATTGGTTGGTTTGCTCATTGCAGTCATATTCCTTTCGGCTTGGGGTAGTATTGCAGCTGCCTTAAATTCACTAAGCTCTTCTACCGTTATTGATTTATACAAAAGGATATGGGTAACCAAGCAATCAGATACACATTATTACCGTGCATCCAAATGGATTACACTATTTTGGGGCATATTTTGCATTGCAACTGCCATGTTTGCCTCACAACTGGGCAGCTTAATTGAAGCGGTAAATATTTTAGGAAGCCTATTTTACGGCACCATGCTTGGCATATTTGTAGTTGCTTTTTACATAAAAAAGGTTGAATCTGTTGCAGTTTTTTATGCAGCTATTGTAGCAGAGTTAGCCGTTATAATCATTTATAGTGCCGATTGGGTTTCATTCTTATGGTTAAACGTAATTGGCTGCCTTCTGGTGATGCTGATAGCATCCGTATTACAATACCTAGGGAAAAAAACTGTATCCACTCAAACAAATGCGTAAGTGAGTGAAGAATCATACTTTTGCACCTAATGAAAAAAACGATTTATTCAAGCCTGCTTATTTTGATTCCTTTTAGTTTTCTAAATGCAGCAAACTGGCTACCATTTAGCCCAATTACCAATGGTAAGGTTATTAATGCCATTGCCCGCAACGATAGTTTCCTGTTTGTAAGCAACCTAAAAACCGACAGTTCTTTCTTGCGTTTCAATTTGTACACCAATGAAATTAAAATACTCAGGAAAAATAATGGTGGCTTGTTTAGTACCAATGGTAGAATTGGTTTAGTAAATTCAGGTCAACACCTGATGTATAGTGCAAACGATTCATTGTTTATATCGCACAACAACGGCAACAGCTGGACAAAAATAAATCAGGTGACAGGAACCTCAGACTATCTCCTAGCCTATCAGAATTATTTCTTTGTTGGTGTAACCAATGGCGTATTCTATTCAAAAGATTTTGGATATACCTTTAGCTTCATGTATGGCGAAGCTAGTCCCTCGTTTGGTAATGCCAAACCATTGGCCGTGCATAATAAAAGACTATACTTGGCACACCCTAATGGGCTTAGAAGTGTTCATTTGGACAGCCTTACTGCTACATCTTACTCCACTACCCTTTCGTTCTATAACATGTTAAGCATTGATGGCAATTTAATAGCCTCAGCTGTTGGTAAGATTTACAAATCCATCAATAACGGAGCAACCTGGAATTTACTGTACGATTTATTCAATAATAACTTTATCAACTCTCTATTCTATGATGAAGAGTTAATTTATGCCACCGTTGCAAATATGGAACCTCAATACTCCAAAAACAATGGAGCCTCATTCAATTTACTGGCAAATGGCATTCCACCAAATACCTATACATGGCAAATGGCAGCAGATAGTGCACACGTTTATGTGGCAACAGGCCAAGGCGTATACAGGGTTAATAAATCTCAGTATGTAAAAAGAATTATTGAGGCCAATGTATTTTTCGATGCCAATAATAACGGTTTTTGGGATTTAGGAGAAAGACCCATACAAGGCCAAAAAATCATCAGCAAACATCCGCTTACATTTTACAGCAGCAACCTTGGTAAATATCTTTATACCTATAATTGGTTAATGGACACGATGTCGGTTGAATCATCATTCAGTTACCTGAAATCGGCAAAAGGAAGGCAACCTGCAAACTTTGCCTACAGCAAGGTTTGGTTTCCAATGATTGCAGATTCTTTGATTGGCAACAGTGGAATTTCTATAGTACCCCTAAATGAACCTCAACCCGGCAAACAAACGCTTTACAGTGTTGAGATATTTAATGAGGGCACCATCATAACCAATACTACTGTGAAAATTTCGCTGGATAGTAAACAAAAAATTGATAGTATAACCATTGGCAATGGATCAATTAATAGCAATAAATTAACAATTGAAAGGGATTTGGAGCCATTTGAAAGACAAAGATTTGTCATCTATTCATCATTAAGACCGGGCGGTAAAATTGGTGATACAGTATTTATCTCAGCAGAAATAACGCCTAAAACCAATGATGCAGATACACTTAACAACAGCATGGCTTTTTACCAAATAGCAGATTCTATGTATAAGGAAGGTACAAAATGGGCTATACCACAAGAATCCATAACGCGTGATTTCTTTAAAAGCAATCAACGATTAAACTATATTATACGCTACTCACACCGGCAGCCCACCAGCATTGGTTATATGGCTATTGGAGATACAATGAAACCTACTTTGCAACATCCAACTTTTAAATTGGTTAGCTGCAGCCACTCCTTCGGTTATTTCTCATCAGGAAGTTATTATTATGTTGGATCCACTGATACGCTGAGACCAGTTGATACCAATCTGGTGGCGGGAACATTTTTTATCCATTTCTCCATTGTTCCTGACTCCACACTTAAGGTAAATGATATCATTACCAATAATGCTGAAATAGAGCGTTTCCCTTATAGCAATATTATAACAAATACTACAGCAACTGTTGTTGTATCGAAAACACTACCCATAGGAATAAATGAAATGCAGACCCACAATGCTTTGATTGTTTATCCTAATCCGGCAACAGACATAATTGCGGTTAAAAAACCATTCGAACCGGTTGCAATGTTTAATTTACTTGGAGAGGAAATTCCTTTACGTGTGCTCAAGGAAGAAGCAAATGAAACCTGTTTTGATCTATCACTTCTAAAGCCGGGAATGTATTTTATCTATTCTAAACAAAAACAAGTATTAAAATTGATTAAACAACCTTAATCATGCTTGAATTGGTAAAAGTAAAATGCATAATAACTCTAAATACATAAGAAGGTTTTTATTACTTGTCGCAACGCTAATAAGTCTCAATATTTTTGCACAGCAAGGAACTACAGGCAGCTGGAATATTTTACAGGTAAAGTACAACCAAAGCAAAAATTTCTATACTTTTTTCGAAGCCCAGCTGCGCTCGCTCAAATTCTATGACCACTTCCATTATTATGAATATAAAGCGGGTTTCACATACCGTATGCATAGCAACCTGAGTGCAACACTTGGTGCCGGAAGTTATCAAACGTTTGCAGAGGGCGGTGATTTTGTAAGACCTAAAAATAATGATGAATTTAGAATATGGCCACAAATTCAGCTCACACAAACTATAGGTAGAGTAAAAATAGAGCAGCGCTATCGTGCAGAGTTGCGTTTCACCAGCACCGGATATCGCAACAGATTTCGTTACAGATTGGGACTATCCTATCCGTTTGGTAAACCGGTAAATGATTTAAGGCCATATGATTTACAAGCCAGCAATGAACTTTTCTTTACAGAGATGGAGCCCTATTTTGAACGCAACAGGATGCTTGTGGCACTTAGTCGTAAGCTATCTGCTAAGGTTTGCATACAGATAGGCTATTTACATCAGTTCGACTATAAAATTAATGATGAAACAGGCCGCAATTTTGTTCAAACAGGTCTCTTCTTTGATTTGGGCAAATAGCATAAAAAAAGGAGGCTACTAGATATTGGCTACCTCCCCTTCTCCTATTTTAATCAATAATAAATTAATGAGTTTCACCCATTGCAACTATACCTTTTTCTACCTGATATTTACCTTGAGCTAATTTCCCTCTTACCTCAGCAAAAGCATGAATGGTTTCCTTTACATCATCCAATGTATGCACGGCAGTAGGAATTAAGCGCAGTAAAATCATTCCTTTAGGAATAACCGGATACACCACCACCGAGCAAAATATTTTATAATTCTCTCTCAAATCGTGCACAACTGCTGTTGCCTCGCCAACTGTTCCCTTCATCATTACAGGGGTAACACAAGTATTGGTTTTGCCAATATCAAAACCTTGCTCTCTAAGGCCTTTTTGAAGTGCATTTACAATTGTCCAAAGTTTCTCAATATATTCAGGATGATTACGTATTAACTCAAGTCTTTTTAGTGCACCTTTAACAATTGGCATAGGTAAAGACTTGGCATAAATCTGTGAGCGCAAATTATAGCGCAGGTACTTTACTACGTCTTTTTTAGCAGCAATAAAACCACCAATTAATGCCATGGATTTGGCGAACGTACCGAAATAAACGTCAATACCATCATTACAATTTTGCTCAAACCCAATGCCACCACCGGTTTTACCCATCGTACCAAAACCATGTGCATCGTCTACAAATAATCGGAAGTTGTATTTTTTCTTTAGTTCAGTAATTTCATTGATTTTGCCCTGAGCCCCTGTCATACCAAATACACCTTCGGTTATAACCAAAATACCACCGGGTGTACCTTCAACAAGTTTTGTGGCACGTTGCAATTGCACCTCTAAATTCTCAATATCATTGTGTGCAAATACAAAACGCTTGCCCATATGCAGACGCACACCATCTACAATGCAGGCGTGGCTCTCGGCATCATATACAATCACATCATGCCTATCAACCAGCGCATCAATAGCGCTAACCATACCCTGATAACCGTAGTTCAAAAGCACCGCATCTTCTTTACCCACAAAAGCTGCCAATTCTCTATCAAGTTGCTCATGGTAAACAGAATTTCCGCTCATCATGCGTGCTCCCATCGGGTAGGCCAATCCATATTCTTGAGTAGCATCTGCATCAACTTTTCTAACCTCCGGATGATTGGCTAAACCTAGGTAGTTATTTAAACTCCAGTTAAGCATCATCTGACCCTTAAACTTCATGCGCGGACCAATTTCACCCTCCAAGCGGGGAAACATATAATATCCGTATGCATCATCGGCATGCTGACCAAGAGGCCCTGCCTTTTTATTTAATTTTTCAAAAATATCCATCGCGGTTATTTGGTTTGAGGGCAAAAATAATACATCACCTCACAATTTGTGAATGAATAATTAACATTTAAATCATGTATTTAAATTACTGTTTAAGGCTTATTTAACAGAGATTCGCCTGGTTTCCATTTCACCCTGCGTATTGGTTAACTTAGCAAAATAAATTCCGGGCTTTAGGGTGCTGCAATCAATCTCCCACTCAGCAGGCAAGCTGCTAATGATTTCAGGGTGAACCAATTTGCCGGTGATATCAAAGAGTTCAACACTCTTAATCTTAGTACTTGTGGTTTTAACCCAAAGTTTATCGGTTACAGGGTTAGGAGATAATTGCCAGCCATGGTTTTTAGCACTCACTTCTTTTACAGCAGTATTATAGCTATTTATAAAATTGGTTTTGGTGAGCGTTGCAGAAGTTAGCGCATTGGTAATTCGTAAACTAACCGAATAAGTTCCCGGAACATCAAAAATAACTTTGGGGTTTTGGCTTGTATCTTTTGTACCTCCAACATAGGAAATCGTATTAGGCGTAATGGTCCATTTCCAGCTGGTAGGATTGCCTTCACTTGAGTCAATCAACTGAACAATTGCTGTGGTATTGGTAGCATTTCGGTCGGCACCAAATTTAACAACAGGACCTTTGGCCACAGTAATTAAATTAATACGTGTGGTATCATCAAAACCTCCGTTATAATTGGCTCTAAGTTTAATGGTGTATTTACCCGTATCTGTAAAAAATATTTTAACCGTGTTGGATGTAGCATTTGTTCCACCGGTAAACGTGTATGTATTTGGTGAGATAGTCCATTGCACAGAGTTTGGGTTATTTAAACTGCTGTTGGTAAGCACACAAGTATCGGAATTGTTATTTACAGCATAGGTAAGTTTATTTGCCCTTATGGTGAAACGGGCTTTATTTTCATAGGCTTCTGGCCTGTAGCGATCTCTGTAATTAATGGTGGTTTGGCCACCGCCACCCGCAGGCACTCTGATTTCAAGCAATGGGATTTTCTGGCCCTTTGCAATCCACTTATATTCGGTTACATTTTGAGTAATAGGAAAAGGAATTGGAATTAAACTACTACGCACCGTATCATAGGTGATGATTTGGCTTTTCACCCTTAAGCAATCAAACGTTCCAAATGGGGTGGTTAGGCTACCCCAAGCATCAACAGTGTTTACGCGCTTACCGCCACCATTGAGGGTAACAATAAGGGCATTAACCGAGTTGCTGATGTAGGTATTGCTATCCTTATCCCCAAAATTCATTGGAAATTTATAGACCACGTCTTTACCTGAATACGTTTGTGTAAGAGGTAAAGGCGAACCACTAACCTCAAAACCGCGGCCATCACATGCATATGAAGAAGATGAATTGGTATAAAAACTAAAAACATCGGATGCCTGAAGTAAGCCGCCAAAAGATGTGTTAGAGGCCTCCGTACCATAGGTAGAAGCTGAAAATGTAAAACTATAGGCTGCATTGATATCTGCTGCACGTTTGAAGCTGGCTATATTTTGGCTGGCTGGCCTCAAATCATTAAAATTCCATATTTGGTTAGCTCCTGACAGTGCAAGTCTGGCAGTAATATCAGCTATACTGCTAACACTATAGCGTAAAGTATCTCCGCGAACAGGCATATCTGAGTTGTTAATGGTAATTTGTGCTTCTGCAATAGCAGCGAAAAGCATTAAAACCAAAAGCATTTTTTTCATAGTAGTTACAATTAGCTAAGTTTATTCAATATTATACATTATCAGGCATTAAAAAAAGCATTTAAGTAGGCTTAAACAAAATAAGCTGCCTTTATTCGGGCAGCTTATTTCTATGAAACTTTACCAATCGTTTATTTAAGAAAATAGGAGGAGGTAGCAACCAACGTTCCATCAATATAAACCTCAATATTGTAGTTGCCGGAAGTTAGTATTCGTTCATCGCTTTCATAACGCAAACAGGCATCTTGTTTCTCACCAGTATAATTAATCTTCATGGAAGCTGTTGCAGAAAGTTCGTTACCTGTTTCAGCTTCATTAAACGCTGCTTTCGAATAGCCGGCCAATATCTTTCCGGTAGGTTCTTTAATTACCAAGTGCAGCATGCGCTCACCGGCTGGTGCCACCTTATTATCCATAACAGTGAAGCAAACATCAATCTTGTTGGTTCGTTTAGCTATTGATGATTCAACGTATTTACCTGAGCCGCGCTTTTTAAAGGAACTTACCTTAATATATTCAGCCTTAAGTTGAGAAGCCGTGGCAACTGTTTTTTGAAGACTCTTTTTGTCTTCTGATAAATTGGTAACAGCAGTATTCAATTCATCATTTTTTGCTTTGAGTTCTTTATTCTCTGTTATCAGTTGATCAATCTGCTCAAGATATTCATCTCTAAGTTTGCGTAATGCAGCCAATTCCTTTTCCAGTTTCTTACCCAAAGCTTTGGCATTGCTTTCCGAGGCTATGAGTTTTCTAATCTTAATTTCCTGCTTTGCAATTTCATTGTTGGCATCATTCAGTAAACTGTCTAGTTGAGCCGACATCCCACGATATTTCTCCAGTTCAACACCGGTAGTGGCCAGCTCTTTTTCCAACTCCACCCTAACGCTGATCATGCTATCAACCACATTTTCATGAACAATTACAGTAGTATTGTGTGATTTCCATTGATACACGTTAACCGCTATTGACCCCAGCAATAACAATAGCAGCAGATAAGAAGCAGAACGGCTTGATTTATTGTTTTCCATAACAATTGTTAATTGGTTAATCAAATGTAGTAAATCTTAACGATTCAAATAATTAGATTTGTGCACACACCAATCCCATATGAAGTATTTTTTAGTTGCCGGAGAGGCATCAGGTGATTTACACGGAGCCAATCTTATTGCTGCTATAAAGCAAAAAGACGAAAAGGCCATATTCAACTTCTGGGGAGGCGACCGCATGCAAGCGCAAGCGCCCGGTTTATTAAACCACTATAAAAATGTTACCATTATGGGGTTTGTAGAAGTGCTGCTTAACCTGAATAAAATATTTAAAAGCCTTCGCCTCTGCAAATCGCAAATAGATGCGTTTAAACCCGATGTGGTTGTATTGATTGACTATCCCGGATTTAATCTGCGTATTGCAGAATATTGTAAATCAAAGGGCATAAAAGTGGTTTATTATATTGCCCCAAAAGTTTGGGCATGGAAAGAAAACAGGGCAAAAAAACTAGAAAAGTTTGTAGATGATTTATTGATTATTTTTCCTTTTGAGGTTGATTATTTTAAAAAATGGAATGTAAAAACTCATTTCGTTGGCAACCCACTGTGTGATGAAATTGCACAGTATAAATTTGCCACCCGGTTTAAGAAAAATAACAATATTGATGAATGGCCGATCATTGCGCTGCTCCCCGGCAGCCGCAAGCAAGAAATTAAACGAATGCTGCCTGTTATGATAGAGGCAACTAAACAACTCACCTCCTATAAGCTGGTTATTGCAGGAGCACCGGGTATATCCGAAGCGTTTTACAAACCATGGCTAAGCAACCGGTTGCACCTGGTTTTTAATCAAACATATGATCTGCTTAAAAACAGCGATGCTGCAATTGTTTGCAGTGGCACGGCAACACTAGAAACAGCATTATTGCATGTGCCTCAGGTTTGCGGCTATGCCGGACATCCGCTTTCTTACTTCATTGCCAAACAATTGGTAAAGGTTAAATATATTTCATTGGTTAACCTATGCATGGATAAGCCTGCAATTAAGGAGTTGATACAATTTGATGTTACGGCTGATAATATGAGAAAAGAATTGAATATGGTGCTACCCGGAGGTAGTAAAAACAGCAGTCTCCTGAACGATTATAACACACTTGAAAAATTAATTGGGGGTCCGGGGGCAAGCCTTAGAGCAGCTGAGATTATTGTGCAGGCACCGTTTTAAAATCGGATATATTTATTGAGGCTGAGCAAAAATCGTACTCAAAGGATTGATTGGAAGCAATAATGGTGGTTGCAGGTTGCTTGCGATTCATCATCATATTTCGGTACCAGTTTATTCCCTGTTCATCCAAGTTGCTGCAGGGCTCATCCAAAAGAAGCAACTCATGTTTGCTGTACAGGGCCAAAGCAAGTTTTACACGCTGTTTCATACCTGATGAATATAAGCGGATAGGTTTATTTTCATCGCCACTAAGTCCACTCACTGTCACCAAATCACTAAAACTTAAACCATCCTGCAACTGCTTAAACTTAAAATGAAAGTGAAGCAACTCTTGAAAGTTAAGCTCTTCGGGCAACTCCAGATAAGGTGCCGCAAATGAAGCAATGTGATGAACTTCTTCAGGCTTGATAATTATCTGATTGGCACCAATCATAATTTCACCCACAGTTGGCACTTGCCAACCATATATAATTTGCAGCAAGGTTGATTTACCGCTGCCATTATTTCCTATTACTGCTGTTGAAGATGCTGAAGGCATTATGGCCGATAAATCTTTAAAGAGCCACTGCCTGTTAAATTTTTTTCCGATATGGAGCAGTTGAACCTGCATGAAAAAACCTTAGCGCTGAAAACCTTTCATTACTCCACGCTCTGAACCACTCACAAATTGTATAATTTCATCTCTTTCCGGTGTGGCATGCATATCTGCCTCAACCAGTTTAAGTGCTTTACCTACATTGGTATTGTGCACGAATAGTACACGGTATATATCCTGAATCTCATTTATCTTTTCAGCAGAGAAACCACTTCTTTTTAAACCTACAGAATTAACCCCTTCATAAGATAGTGGGTATCGGCCTGCTTTAACAAAAGGCGGCACATCCTTACTTACCATTGAGCCTCCTTCTATCATTACATGTCTTCCAATATTTACAAACTGATGCACGGCCGATAAGCCACCTATGCGTGCATTGTTGGCAATATTCACATGCCCGGCAACTTGCACACCATTGGCAATAATTACCTGATCGCCAACGATTACATCATGTGCAAGGTGCACATAGGCCATGATTAAGCAATTTTTACCAACCTTGGTTATATGCCTATCTGCTGTTCCGCGATTGATGGTAACACATTCTCTGATGGTGGTATTATCACCAATTTCAACGATGGTTTGTTCTCCGTTAAATTTTAAATCCTGAGGTATGGCACTGACAACTGCTCCAGGAAAAATGCGACAATTCTTACCGATGCGTGCACCAGGAAAAATGGTAACATTAGAGCCTATCCATGTGCCTTCACCAATTTCAACATCATGATGAATAGCAG
>JBILGC010000094.1:0-4388 GCA_044351265.1 Bacteroidia bacterium | reverse complement strand
ATGGTTCTACAACCACATTTGGACCCAACTTAGCTTCCGGATTAATATAAGCAAGAGCGTGTATCATTGATGTTTTGAGGATATTAGTTTTTATAAATTATTTCTTTGCAATTTGTGCCATCAATTCTGCCTCACATACCATTTTATCGCCAACAAAAGCAGTACCCTTCATTACGCATACGCCCCTTCGTATGGGTGAAATTAAATCCAGGCGAAATACCAGCGTATCTCCCGGCAATACTTTTTCCTTGAATTTAGCATTATCAATCTTCATGAAATAGGTATTATAATTTTCGGGGTCTTCGACCTGTGAAAGTATTAAAACACCCCCTGCTTGGGCCATTGCTTCTATAATCAGCACACCGGGCATTACAGGATTATCAGGAAAATGGCCTGCAAAAAAGGGCTCATTAAAAGTAACATTCTTCACCGCAATCACGTGGTTTTTGCCAACTTCTGTAACTTTATCTACCAACAGAAAAGGCTGCTTATGCGGAAGCAACTTTGTAATTTGTTGGGTATTGTAAACAGGCTCCTTATTCGCGTCATACCGAGGCACATTTACATTAAGCCTTGATTTTTTTATGAGTGCCTTAATTTTCTTACCAAAAGCAACATTGGCAGCGTGTCCCGGTCTTGCGGCCATTATCTGAGCCTTTATGGGCATGCCAATTAAAGCAAGGTCGCCAATAAGATCGAGCAATTTATGACGGGCAGGCTCATTGTGAAAGCGCAATTCAACATTATTTAAAATGCCTTCCTTTTTCACCTCTACTTTGGGTTTGTTAAACATCTTGGCCAAATGCTCTAATTCGTGGTCTTCAATCACTCTGTCAACAATTACAATTGCATTATTTAAGTCGCCTCCTCTGATGAGGTTATTGTTATAAAGCATTTCTAACTCATGTAAAAAACAAAACGTTCTGCATGAGGCTATGTCTTTTTCAAATTCCTTTAAACTTGTAATGGAAGCATGCTGACTGCCGAGAACGGGTGAATTATAATCAACCATCACCGTTAAGCGATAATCATCCAATGGCATTGCAATCATCTCTACCTGCCGATCGTTTTCATGATAATAAATGTTTTGTGGCAAGGTAAAATATTCTCTTTCTGCTTCCTGCTCCTGCACACCTGCTTCCTTTATGGCTTTCATAAAGAAGCGTGCACTGCCATCCATGATTGGAGTTTCCTCTGCACTAATTTCAACCAAACAATTATCAATTTCTAGACCTGCCAATGAGGCCATTACATGCTCAACTGTTGCCACACGGGCACCGTTTTGCTCAATGGTAGTACCACGTGAAATATCAACTACATTGTCTACATCCGCATCAATAATTGGTCTACCGGGCAAATCCACTCTTTGAAACTTAATTCCATGGTTATCCGGTGCGGGCAAAAATGTAAGAGTAACCTCTTTCCCTGTGTGCAGGCCAACCCCACTTAGGGTTACCGGTTTCTTAATCGTTGTTTGTTTCACGATGTTATATCCTTAGTTAATTGCTGTACTAATTTCTCCAAAGCAAAGAGGCGCTTATCCAGATCAGGTAAATTTTTAATCAAGGCATAAGCTCTTATTGATTTGCTATATTCAATGGCAGGGTAACCAAACCATTTTTCATTTTCTTTTTTAATGTTTCCGGGCACACCGCTTTGTGCACCAAATGTTGAACCATCTGCAATGGTTATATGACCCGCAAAGCCCACTTGGCCTGCAACCACGCAATATTTACCTATTTTGGTGCTGCCTGCCACGCCTGTTTGTGAAGCCATAACCGTGTGTTCTCCTATCTCTACATTATGTGCAATCTGCACCAAGTTATCCAGCTTTACACCTTTTCTGATAATGGTGCTGCCCATGGTTGCGCGGTCAATGGTAGCATTGGCGCCAATCTCCACATCATCTTCTATTATTACGTTACCTGTTTGAGGTATTTTTTTGTAGCTGCGGTCGGCCAATGGCGCAAAGCCAAAACCATCACTGCCAATAACCGCACCTGCATGAAAAATGCAGTTGTCTCCAATTACGCAATCATGATAGATTTTAACGCCCGGATACAAAATGCAGTTTTTACCTAGCTTAACATTTTCACCAATATAAACCTGAGGAAATATTTTGCAGCCATCTGCAATGCTTGCATGCTCATCGACATAAGCAGCACTGCCAACATATACATTGGCTCCTACCTTAGCCTTAGAACTAACGAAGGCTCCGTTTTCAATACCTTGTTTGGAAGCGGTGCGGTTACCAAATTTTTCAAGCAGAAAAGTAAACGCGGCATATGCATCATCTACCCTGATTAGAGAAGCCTTAACCGGTGCTGATGGTACAAAATCTCTATTGATCAGCACAGCTGTTGATTGGGTTTCGTACAAAAAGGGTTCATATTTACTGTTGGCAAGAAAGGACAATGCTCCCAACTCCCCCTCCTCAATTTTTGCAACTTTAGACAGCAAAGCACTGCCTTCTCCTTCTAAATCGCCTCTCAATAATTTTGCAATCTCTCCAACTGTAATTTGCATTGAATGTTAACAGGTTATATTAACGGGGCAAGTTAATTATTTTTAGGACAACATAAAAAGTATTTAGTAACAGGCTTAGCCAGGGCTGATATATTGTATTGATCTGAAGCTTCTGCTATATCCAGCACCTGCCCGTTTCGGTATAAAATCTTGATATTGAAACCTTCAGGAGAATAGGCGGTATTCATCACACGGTCGCTAAATACAAAATATGCTGCATCAGCCACTGATATATTCATGCGCTGTGCAACGGAAATTTTAAGTTGATCCACCACATCTGCACCATATGGAGTGTGTTGTATGGTTATTTTAGGTAAATTTCTGTCGCGCAATTGCTTACACAAGGCTGCCAGCACCTTATCATCATGACTGCACCACACTTTTAACGCACCAAAAATATCGCTATCGTCCAACTCACTATACAAATCCAAATGCTGTGGATTACTGAAAAAATCAGCCTTACCCGGTGTATGGTACAAAAAGTTACTGAAAGCAGGCGATGCAAACAATTCAATTCCGTTACCTGCAAGAAATTTAGCTCGCTGAAAAATCCTTACCAAAAGCTCTTCAGCGGCAATTACTGTTTTATGCAGATACACCTGCCAATACATAAGCCTGCGGGCTATCAAGAACTTCTCAATTGCATAAATTCCTTTTTCTTCAATCACAATTTCATCATCAACCACATTCATCATATGAATAATACGGTCATGACCAATTACACCCTCCTGCACACCGGTGTAAAAACTATCCCTGCGCAAATAATCCAACCTATCCATATCCACCTGACTTGACACCAGCTGATGCAAGAACTTTTTATGATAGGTGTTTCTAAAAATATCTATCGCCATACCGAGTCTTCCCTGCATTTCATCATTTAAGCGCTGCATAAATGCCAACGAGATATCTTCATGGTGCACACCCTTAATGATTACCTCTTCTAGCGTATGAGAGAAAGGGCCGTGCCCCATATCATGCAAGAGTACTGCTGCACAAACGGCATCACATTCTTCAGCAGTAATGGCTATACCTTTACTGCGTAATATATCAACCGCCTGAACAGTAAGGCTCATTGAACCAATTACATGCTGGAAGCGTGTATGCTGTGCACCCGGATAAACCATATTGGATAAGCCCAATTGCCTTATTCTGCGTAAGCGCTGGAAATAGCGGTGCTCAATCAAATCATAAATCAACTCCGAAGGAATGCTAACAAACCCATATACCGGATCATTTATGATTTTCTTCTTATTAAAACCTTGCTGCACAATAAAAGTAAATTAAATTCGTAACGGTTTATACGCCAACAAAAATAGACTTTTTATATGCCAAATGCACACATACTTTGGGCTGATGATGAAATTGACTTGCTTAAGCCTCATATTATTTTTTTAACAAACAAAGGATACGAAATTGATACCGTAACAAGTGGCTTAGATGCCGTAGAAGCCAGTAAAAGTAAATACTACGATATTATTTTTCTTGATGAAAACATGCCGGGCATTTCGGGGCTTGAGGCCCTTTCTCAAATAAAGAGCAATAAGCCTGACGTGCCTGTGGTGATGATTACCAAAAGTGAAGAAGAGCATATTATGGAAGATGCCATTGGTAGTAAAATAGCAGATTACCTGATAAAGCCGGTAAACTCCAATCAGATTCTGCTTTCCATTAAAAAAATACTGGACAATAAAAGGCTTATCAGCGAAAAAACAGCTCAAAGCTATCAGCAAGAGTTTAGGCAAATAGGCATGGAACTAATGGATACTAAAACCTTTGAAGACTGGGCAAATCTTTACAGGAAACTCATTTTCTGGGAACTTGAACTTGCTTCAAGCGCAGATACAGGAATGAGTGAGATTTTT
>JBILGC010000007.1:0-66225 GCA_044351265.1 Bacteroidia bacterium | reverse complement strand
AAAGGCAAAGAAATAAGAGTTGCGTCTTCCATAACCTTAACACTTCTTAGAAATTTACTTGTTGTGCTCCAGTTGTCGCGAACAACCTACCCCGTAAGCGGGATGTCTTACGTAATTGCATTAAAAAAATCATCTAAGCAATATTACATTCATTGAATTTTCATCAGTTGTCGCTTACAGTCTATTTCGTTTTACGGGATGAACGAAAACAGGAGACGACAGTTATGAATGCACCATTAACATAAATCCAACCCGAAAATATGATTTGCAGCAGCATGATCAATAATGCAGTAAAGATGTATATCAAATAAAAAAAGCCGTCACGCAACGTGTGCATGACGGCTTTCCATGAATGGGAAAATGGATTTATTCTACAGCAAACTTCTTACTTAGGCTGATTCCGTTTTGTTGTATCAATAACATATAGATGCCTTTTGATAATGAAAGATTCAAGTCGAGCAAGTTATTGCCTTGCTGTAATGGCATCATTTTTTGTTTAATAACTTTACCGGTTGGGTCAATAATAGTTAGCTGAATAGTTGACTGCTCATTGGCCGGAAGCATGATATTGAACGTACCGTTATTCGGATTAGGATATACTTCAAAATTGTTAGTCGTAAGCACATTATTGCTTACTCTAACAGTTTTGCTATACTCGGTTGCACCGTCAACATCAACTTGCTTGAGGCGATAGAAGAATGCAGAAACAGAGCTAAAATCGGCCAATACGTTTTTATCAGAAAATTTATAAGACGATACTGACGAAGTAGTTCCATTACCCTGCACTTTACCAATTGTTTCAAAACTCACGGCATCAGTTGAACGCTGCACCTCAAAGTAATCATTATTGATTTCAGAGGCAGTGATCCAGTTTAGCATTACATCTTTATTGTTCTTAACTGCATCAAATGAAGTAATCTTTACCGGTACGGTGCTTGTTGCAGTTATGGTTACCGTATCATAGAAAGTTCCACAGCTATTTACATATACAGCCACATAACGATAAATACCAGGAGTGGTGTAAGGGCCTACTACGATTCTTGCATTGGTATCAATAGGACTGCCCATGAAATACCAATTGAAGCCGGCAAGACTACTCGGTATGGGCTGAGGCACGTTGGCGTTGAGTATATTTGGATTTTGCGGAGTTACACTGCTATTCACCCAGGCTGTTGAAGAATCATTGTCTCTTCCTATAAGCCTGATGCCGGAATTTGCCGCTGTGGTATTACCGGACCACATAGCCGAAGTAACACCTGAAGCCACAGGGAAAGTAAATGTTCCGTATCCGACTGCATCAATAATGTTTCCGGATGTATCCTTTAGAATATAACCTTGCACGGTTGTTGAGCCATGGGATGTTGTATTACCGGTATGATAATAAAAGTTACGTGTAGAAGGCACACTGGCACCTAATTGACCTGTAGCTAAAATCAATGTACCGTTAGGACTGAACTTAGTATTGGACGGGAATGTAACGGTATATGTTAATGCGGTGGCACTCCACTCTTCCATTCTGTAACCGGCAAGATCGGTATTTGGTGCTCCTATAAGTTCCACATAATCATCCGCAATTAAATATGCCGGCCATCCGCCAACAGGCTGTCCTGAAGTTGTTTTGAAATGACTAATTTCTGAAAACTTAACATTTCCCGGCAGGAAGAAAGGTGACTCAGCTCTTAATACAAATGTATCATTAGGTGTTGTTGCTGTTCCAACTTTAGGTGTTGCCGATATTATCGGTAATACAACAATAGTATCTGCACTTATCAGCGTATCATTGATTGCAGTTACATTGACACCATTAGGACGGATAAACGCCTTAAGTATATATGCACCTGGCACCGACATATTAATATTATTATTTATCAGGATAAGATCACTGCTTACAGGAAGACTTCCTGTAAAAACAGAAATACTATCGATTGTATTAACCGGGCCGGTTACTTGATACACCATTGTAAGGGGATTTACAGAGAAGTTAACGGTTGTGCCGATTAAGTTTCTTATAGTTACTTTAACACTATCGGCAGTGCCATAGCATTGACTTACTCTTTGCAGACTTGCAGCTACAACCGATAAATCTCCCGACAATCCCGTAAATTCAAGTGCTCCCGGATCTGGTGTTGATGTAGAACGGGTGGCACCACTCAAATCGTTTGCTACCCCAACCAATACTCCAATATTATCAGCATTGATTGACATTGGTGTAATGTCTCCATTCGCTTTATTGGCAAATACCGGATCGGTATTTACTGAAAATGAATCTTGCAATGATGCTGTGGTCCAGTCCACTAAAGTAATACAGTCTGCAGTCCAGAATCCAACATTATTTATTGTACCACCACTAGCACCCATATACAACACGTTGTTATTTGACGCAAAACTTGAACTATTTGTAGTTACATAAATACAGTATTTTGCTCCTGTACCATTTCCTCCTGCGCTTAATATATTATTTTTCAAATCGGTATTATTTGGAGCTACTGCAAAAAATGCTGCACGTTTATTACCTGTACCTCCTCCATCTATATCTATTGTATTATGATAAATTTTGAATCTATCGGATGTACCTGAAAAATAAAGACCATAAACCAACCCAGTTGAGTTAATATTATAAACTGCATTATTCACAATCTCTGTTTCAGAACCTAAATTATTTACTGAAGTTGCAAACCAAATTGGATAGGCTGTATAAGCACCAACACCTGCATCATGTATGCGGTTGTTGCGCAATTTTGTATTGCGTGTAGTTACTCCATAAAATCCGTAGAAGGTAGTAATAACAGAACGACCAATACGATTGAGTATATTATTTTCAATGACCACACTGTCGCTATTGCTACCGTAAATACCGTACAAGTAAAATCCTCTTATGTTATTGTTTCGGATGATGTGACCGAAGTTATTTTGATAAGAAGCGTCTCCAAAATAGGTGATTCCATAATAGCCTCCAATAACTTCATTGTTTTCAATGAGTACATATTGGGCATTATTTCCGGCAGTAGTAGCAGCAGTTGCTGAACCTGAAATAGTAATTCCGGAAGCAAGCGTAGAGGTAGCTGCAATTCCTACATCGATTACTGACTTGCGAATAGTAATATATTGGCTTTGACCGCTTAAATTAATCCCCACTACATTCGCACCCGCTGTAGCTGTGATACGTAAACTATCAAGAGTTATATACTTTGCACCGTTGAATCGAACGATTGGTGAAACGCTGCTTTGCAAAACATTTCCATTTCCATTTATCACCACATTTTTTGTTGCTGTAGTGCCGGGTATATTTCCTATTAGCACATTACCGGTATAGGGACCTGAATTAGCAGGCATATTAATAATTACCGGACCACAAACTCCTCTTGTAGTAAGTGTATCAATAGCTGATTGAATAGTAGGGAATGAAACCGAACCAATATTAATCACACCACTATAAGCTGGGCGAACTGTAAGGTTAACCGTATCATTAATTGAAAGATTATTTACCAAAGAAGTTGGTATATGCACCTTGAGTTGATATGTACCTGAAATGGTTCTATCAACTGAATCAGATAAGGTAATAACTAAATCGCTACCTGAATTAAGTGTGCCCGAAGTAATAGTATACACCCCTGAATCTAATATTGGCCCAGAAAGCCTCCAATTGATTATTACCGGATTGACTGAAAAATCGACTGGTGAACCGATTGCATTCTTTAAGGTTACCCTTAGTGTATCATTGGCATTATTGCAACCACTTGCGTAAATCAATTGTGGATTAAGTAATGTTAAATCAGCATTTACTCCAACAAACTCAACAGATCCAATATCAGGAGTTGTAGATGAACGTGTGGCATTGGTAATATCTGTTAATATACCTACTGGTGTTCCTTTGTTATCAATGATTGAGTTCATTGGTAATAATACTCCGTTTGGTTCATCAAAGAACACCGGATTAATATTGAATGAGTTGGTATCAAGTGTTGAAGCGGTGGTCCAATTTGCAAGTGTGGGGCGGTCAGCAGTCCAGAACCCAACAGAATTCGTTGTACCCGCAGTTGCAGCCATATTTAATACATTATTATATGATAAAAATGTGGTTGAAGTAGTTGTTACATATACAGAATACTTAATTCCGGTTCCACTACCATATACACGCATAATATTGTTTCTGAAATCAACATTATTTGGTGCCGCTCCAAAAAATGCTGCACGTACAGCTCCGGTACCTCCCGTTGAATTAAGACTTACTGTATTGTGATGAATTTTAAATCCGGTTGTTGAACCAGAGAAATATAACCCATATACAGTGCTAGTTGAAGGTATATTCCATATTGAATTATTGATTATCTGGGTTTCGAACCCTACACTATTTATTGAAGTAGCAAACCAAATTGGATAACAAGTATATGATCCAACACCGGTGCTATGAATGCGATTGCGAATCACCTTAGTATTTCGGGTTGTAGTTCCATAAATACCATAATAGGTAGATATCGTAGCTCGTGTTGCACGTGAGATATTATTGTTTTCTACTAAAACTGAATCAGTACTGCTCAAATATACGCCACCTAAGTAGTTTTCTAAGAACGTATTATTCCTAACTATATGCCCGCTGCTTCCAAGGTATGTTCCTGTTCCAACAAGCGAAACCCCATAATATCCTCCGATAATAGTATTGTTTTCTATCGTAACATTGTTTGCGTTTGCTCCAGTTGTGGTTATAACAGTTTGAGAGCCTGAAGCCACAATTCCTCCATTGCTGGTTGCAGTAGAAGTTGTGCCTACATTAATAGTTGAATTTCGTATCGATATATTTCTAGATTGGTTGCCCAAATAAATACCAAATCCCGTTGTAGCATTTAGTGTTACATTTAAGCTATCAATTGTGACGTATCTTGCTTGTAAAAATGCGATAACAGGTCCTGTAGTACTGGTGATTGTGTATCCTTTGCCTCTAATCGTTAATGTATTAATACTATCCATTCCAGGAATTGCAGGAATTGTAACCGAGCCAAACAAATTTGAATCAACTTGTAATATAACAGGTCCACAAACCCCAAAATTGGCTAAAGCATTTATTGCATCATTTAAGTTTTGAAAGTTAGTGCCACCCGTTACTTGCGCTGTATTAATGGTATAGGTTCCATTTAAAGAAGGCCTAACAATGACTGACATAGTATCATTAAAGTTAACTGTATCTGCAACTCCATTTGGCATTGACGTCCAGACTTTAATGGTGTATGGTATTGATTGCGTAAAATTAAAACTACCCAAATTAATGAGTGCTGAATTTGGACCTGACCCATTAGAAGTATCGAGTGTAGTATTGTGAGTTATTGTTGCTTGAAAAATACTATTAACACTCCAAGAAACATTCACAGAGTCTATTGCATTTGATCCAAAATTTCGAATAGTGGCCTGTATGGTTCGTACTCCGGCACAAAAATTACCTAATGGAGTTATACTTGAAACACCAGCATTGTTGGGAACGGGAGGACTTAATAGAGTAATTACCACCATACCATGACCTGATCTAACTCCAGCTAAATTTACTTGGCTAGATCCTGTGTTGTAAGAACCACCGCCCCCACCAACTTGCTGAGCAGTAGTTGAACTACCAGCACCGCCTCCACCGCTGTAACCACCTCCTCCACCTCCGCGTCCATTATTAAAACTATTACAACCTGCACCACCACCAAATCCTCCACGGCCACCACTTCCGGTTGTTATACCTCCTTGACCACCATTTAAAAAACTTTTACCCCCCCATGGCTGAGTTGTGCCATCGGTAAAAAAACCTCCTCCGCCACCACCTCCGCCACCTTCAACGCCACCATTCCCATTTATTCCACCAGCGCCAATTGTTGTACCGTTTGCAGTTTGTCCATTTATACCTGTTGAACCATTTGATGAAGGCAATATAGCAGTGTTGTATATAGCACCACCTCCGCCTCCAGCTACAATTAGTGGTACATTATTAGAGGTAACAACAAAGCTGCCGCCACCTCCACCAAATTGATTTGTTCCGCTTCCTACGCAGCATCCTCCTTGCTGACCGACCAATATTTTTAGCGTATCAGTGGAAGCTAAACTAAATGTACCGCTCATGTAGGCTCCTCTACCTGCAAAAGTGCCATATCCTTCAGCTCCGTAAACTTCTATTTTATAATTACCGCCAACAGGTACTCTCCAATTTTGGATTCCGTTAACTGATATTACTTGGCCTGCTAGACTCGTGCTGCTATATGCGGTATTAATTTGCGTCTGCGTTGGCCCGTCTATTCCGGTGGCACCTGCATTTGTAAAAGTATAAGTTTGGGCTTTTACAAATACTGAAAATTGTATGGTCAATACAATTAATAAAAGCCTTTTAAAGTTGTAAGAATTTTCCATTTTATTATTTATAGTATTTACTAGATTATTTTAAAACATACTGAGAATATTTGAAACAATCTTTATGTGTTTAATAAAATCCTTTATGATAGTGTAACATTTTCGAATTAACTAGCAACGTAAAGAATATATACAAAAAAAACAAATATGCCATGCCCTATTTCATCCAATTTTATTTTTGAAATATTAGATGCATTCATTGTATTTATATAAAAACCGGTATTAGGAAAATCATTATTCCCGGAATCAAACAAGTTAGAGTTTGCTAAAGCAAGGGGAAATCTATTAAAGAGCCTGAATTCGAAGTATCTGTAAAATCTTCAACTACTGTAATTAAGCTCGTGAAATTTTACAATATTGAAAATCTGATTAACTCCATCGCTACCATTAATATTTAAAGATGAAGTGGTTGACAACATGCCTTTATTTCCGCGGAAGGCATAACAACTTTATTGTCACAGACGGCATCCCGCCTTGCGGGACAGGCTGCCCGGAACAACGGGGAGTAAACCGAAAAGGAATTAATCCCACTTGCTTTTGGCAGGCTCATTTTCCCAATCTTTATTTACTTGATTGGGCACATAGATTGTTATCACCCTTTCATAATCCCATGCTACTAACCACAATGGATATAAGTAAAAAAAGCCCCCAATAAATTTTATTAAATTCAATTCCCTTTTTATTTTTTCCTGAACCAGTACATTGCCTGCAGCATCTCTTACTTGAATGGTTCTTCTTTGAGGAAACCCTGAGCGCGGGATACTGGCAGTGCCGGTTCCTTTCAGCTGATTATTCACATAAATTTCGTAAGGCTTTCTATTATTGGTAAGCACTATGCTCGTTGAGCAGGATGCCAGCAGCACCATACATGCAAGGGCAGCTGCAATAATCTTGCGCATTTTCATTATGTTATTGATTGAAAAATATAGCTGCTCTTAATTCCAATCCCATTGGAGATTGATTGTTACTCAACAAAAATAAACTATAAAAGTAATTCAGCCCCAGTTGAAATGAAGCTGCCGAATTGCGATTAATAAGGTATCCTCCTCCTGCATTGAGACTCATGCCGCTGCCGCTGCCTCCCAGATCTGTTGCAGAATAACCAACACCACCGCCATAGAAAAGTGTATTGCTCTTTGTGGTATGTGGTCTGTACATTTCCAGTCCTAAATGGAACATATAATAGTCGGTTCTCGTATTTAACGCAAGGCTTGTCCTTATGCCCATAATAAAATTTCGTGCATCAAAATTCCAAATCGCACTCAAGTTTGTTAGCTGCATGCTGCCCGGAGTGAGTATCTGCATTCCACCTATACCCACTCCAAAACTATTATTGGTTTGCTTTTGCTTAAGGCCGGCTGTTTCATTATTTGTTACTGCATAAATATCATTATCGTTAGCCGCCTTTTTATCGGTACCCAAGGCTTTGGCTATACGCTGCATAATGGGGTCCAAATCTTCGGGGCCCATCGCCTTTAATTGGTCAAACCAAATTTTGTTGCCCGTAGCAGTTTCAATAAGCGTTACATTTACAATCACACTTTCGCCAATGCGATTAAGCGAGCCTTTCAAGAAATAATCAGCACCCATTTCCATGGCCTTGTTTTTCAATGCTGCCAGGGGTTGATCGGCATCAAACAGGGTATCTTTGCTTTCTGACATTACCACCTGATACTTGTTTTCTAATTCTATATAATTTCTTAACAATTTGGTTGCAGAAATCTGATAATCCTTCTTGATGTTGATGGCTTCAAAGTAGGGTAAAAAAACTTTTTTTTGTTGTGCCTGCGCATCTATGCAGGATATTAATCCGATTAGGCTAAATATCATTAAATAAAACTTCTTTTTCATATGATTTACTTTAATCTAAGTCGCAAATTAATTGAATAATAATCTAACTCGATAATTAATTCTACCAAATATTTAATCTGCTTTTTGCATATTCTGCAAACAGGTTTGACTTGATTTGTATGAAACACTAAAACACCGCAACTACCTGAATTGCCAAGCAAGCCCTGCATTGAGGTTAATGATGTGGTAGTATTGCGTATACGGGCTAAATGAGATGGCCTGCTTTATGCCTGTAAAATAACCTGATATCTCTTTAAACCTTTGCTCCGAGTAAAAGAAAGATGCCTTAGCAGTAAATAACAAGTTTTTATACAAGCGCGTTCTGAAGCCTGCAAAAATGCAATATCCTGCATCATTGCCTGAAGCTTCATCCTGAATAATTGTATCACTCCGCCCGGTTGCACGCTCGGTAATATATAATCTTGAAGCGGGTAATGTGGCATTCATAAAGCCTGCATTCATGCCAATGGTAAAGGTGCTCAAATAATTTCTTACAGGGAGGTATAAACCAAACATCATTCCGCGCATTTTCCATGGATCTGATTGAAAACCGGTATAAACAATTGGCAAACGGATATTGTTAGTAGATAATTCAATGTATGATCGCGCAACCGCTGCATCATCAAAATTGTTTTCATTTACAAAATATTGAATTCCTAAACCAAGCCAAGGAAGCACCTCATAGTGCAGCCCTGCTTGCCAGCTATACCCTGTTTGCGCAAAGCCGGAGGATAAAACATTAAAATCAGTAGAGGCATATTCCATTACGGGAATGGAAACACCCCCCTCTAAAAATACATGTCCGTTTTTAAGAAATAAGGAGTCGGGCAAACGAAACTGGGCATTGGTGCATAGGCATAAAAATATTGCCGATAAGCATATGGCAATATGCTTCTGCATCAGATCACAGTTAAAGCATACATATCATCAATTTCCTTTGCATATTTCTGCTCCACCACTTTGCGTTTCACGCTTTGCTTAGGAGTGAGTTCTCCTGTTTCAATGCTAAAAGGTTTGCGCTTAACAATAAAATGCTTAATGCGTTCAAACTTGCCCAAATCTTTTTCCAGCTTTTTCATGTCTTCCAACAACCAGTTATAAACTTCTTTATCATCAATAAACTCTGTAGGCTCAGCAAAGTAAGACTCTTTCACTTTAAAACGCTCTTTCATTTCCTCTCGCGAAGGGATAATGATTGCAGTTAGGTATTCACGATTATCGCCAATTAAAAATATCTGTTCAATTTTTGGTGAGAGTAGATAGGTATTTTCAATAGGCGTTGGGTAAACATTTTTACCGAAAGAGTTTACCAAAATATTTTTGATACGATCGGTTATTTTCAGGTATCCTTTATAAAACTTTCCTACATCACCGGTGTGCAACCAGCCATCTTTATCAATAGCTTCTGCAGTTGCTTCGGGCATTTTCCAGTAGCCCTTCATTACATTTACTCCACGCACAAGAATTTCTCCTTCCGGACTTTCAAAAGCAGGATGGTATGACTGGTTGGTTTGAATGGTATAAATTTCCTTGGTTTCAGGATTTTGTATGGCCACTTCACAACCTTTGCCAATACGCCCAACAGCACCAAAAACCTGACGCTCCCACTCATTAACACACACCAGTGGAGAGGTTTCTGTTAATCCATAACCTTCACAAACGGTAACACCCATATTGGCAAAAAACTCACCCACATGCTGAGGCATGGCACCACCACCTGAAATCATGAGTTTCATTTTGCCACCCAGTTTGGCTTTTATTTTAGAAAACACCAATTTTTCTGCCAAGGCAAGCTGCAGTTGCAGCCAAATGCCATTTGGCCTTCCCTGTTCTTTATTGTGCCTTCTTTGTTCACCAACTTTAAATGCCCAATTGAACACCTTTAATCCAAAGCCGCCCTTTTGGGTAATTGTTTTTCTAACCCTTTCCTCAATGCGCTCCATTAGCCTTGGCACAGTAAGCAGCGCTGTTGGCTGCACCTCCATAATATTACCTGATAGTGCTTCCAAGCTTTGGGCAAACGCTACCTGTGCTCCTACAATAATGCTGCAATAGTATGTGGCTGTGCGCTCATACACGTGGCTCATGGGAAGAAAGGACAGAAAGCGAAACTCATTGTTTACAATTGGCATTAAATCAATGGCCATCTCCACATTGGTAATAAAGTTGTTGTGAGTAAGCATGGCGCCTTTTGGTTTTCCTGTTGTGCCAGATGTGTAGAGCAAACAAGCCAAATCATCTCGTGTAACAGACTCCAGTCTTTTCTCAATGGCTTCCTGCTGTGCCGGATACAAGGCCTCCCCTTGCTTCACTGCCTCTTTATAAGAAATGGTTCCTTCCGGCTGCTTATCGGTTTCATAAGCTGTAATAAATAATTTCAATTCGGGGCAATTGCCTTTAACCGAGTTGATTTTTTTCCATAAAAATGGTGAGCCTACCAAAATAGCTTTGGCCTCTGAGTTGTTGATGATGTATTCTACTTCAGACTCTGAAAGTGTTGGGTAAATGGAAACATTTACAAGGCCTAGTTGCATCAGCGCCTGATCAAAGCAAATATACTCCGGGCTGTTTTCTATGATGAGCGCAACCTTATCCTGTTTTTCCAATCCGTGTTGAAGCAGGTATGCTGATAGTGCATTGATTTGTCTGAGAACCTCGCGATAGGTTATTTCAACCCAGCTGCCTTTCACTTTCTCCATCATATAAACCTGATCTAATCCTTTAATTTGAGTAGCTGAATTTCTCAGGTAATAGTGCAGTGATTTAAAATTTTGAGTCATGGCTTTTTTCTTTGCAAGGAAGCAAAATGCAAAAATTAAACATAACAGGCAAATGATAATTTTCTATCTGAATTTTGCAGAAAATACAAATCGGACCGTAAATATTTGCAAAATATAGCCGTAAGCGGCTTAGCGGGCAGAAGGGAAACGCATTCTATAATCTACTTTTACAGCGCCTTTAGAAATGCTGATGAGTTTATTTTTTAATAACCTCTTTTTCAGTTCAGATAAGTGATCCACAAAAAGCTTACCCTTACAATGGTCATATTCATGCTGTATAACCCTTGCTGCAATGCCATCATACGACTCCTCGAGGTGCTCAAAATTCTCATTCTGATAACGGATGGTAAGGCTTGCGTGGCGCTTAACATTTTCTCGGATGTGCGGAATACTTAAGCAGCCTTCTTCAAACTCCCATATTTCACCTGATTCATCAATAATTTCGGGGTTAATGAAGACCTTTTTAAGTGCAGGATACTTTTCGTCTTCAAAAGGAGTAGTGTCTAGAATAAACAGATTGATAGACTTGCCAACTTGCGGAGCAGCTAGACCCACACCATGTGAAGCATACATGGTTTCAAACATACTGTCCAGAAGCATTTCCAAGCCATCATAATCTTTGCTAATGTTTACTGCTTTTTTGCGTAGCACAGGGTCGCCAAATGCAACAATTGGTAAAATCATGTTTATTTTCTGTTTTTCATTTCAAGGTAGGTTTGCAATATCAATGCTGCACTTACCTGATCTATATGCTCTTTTTTTTGTCTGTCTTTTTTCTTCAAACCCATTTCCAGCAAGCTTCTTTGCGCAATTGCTGAAGTAAATCTTTCATCTACCTGCTCCACCTGCTGTGCCGGAAATAACTGACGCAGCGAAGTTACGAATTTTTCTGCAGCAGCTGTAGAATGGGTATCACTGCCATCCAACCGCATGGGCTTTCCTACCACCAACACATCTACCTGCTCTTTAGTCAGGTAATCTTTTAAATACGTGAGTATTTGTTTAGTATCTATGGTTGCAATAGCCCCGGCAATAATCTGCAGTGGATCGGTTGCAGCCACACCACATCGCTTTGCTCCATAATCTATAGCTACAATACGCCCCATTGATTAAAACGCTTTCCAACCCTGCGCCTGCAAGGCATGCTTATTACCGGATTTAGTAATGAGATGGATGCCCTCTGCTGCCTCGGTGCAATGGCCTATAATGCTTATATCAGGATGATTTTTGATTTTATCATAATCTTTCTGATCAATGGTAAAAAGCAATTCATAATCTTCGCCTCCGCTTAGTGCACACAAGGTTGGGTCGAGATCCATTTCTCTTGCCATCTCATAAGTTGTAGGATCTATAGGTATCTTCTCTTCAAACAGTGTCATTCCTATATTGGAGTTTCTGCACAGGTGAAATATCTCTGACGAAAGTCCATCAGAAATATCAATCATGGCAGTTGGTTTAAGTTGATATTGTTCAAGCGCATCAATAACCTCCTTTCTTGCTTCAGGTTTCAGTTGGCGCTCCACAATATAATCATGCCCTTCCAGATCGGGCTGTATTTCAGGGTTGGCTAAATACACCCGCTTCTCTCGCTCCAGCAATTGAAAACCCATGTAGGCTGCACCCAAATCGCCTGTAACACAAAGTAAGTCCATAGGTTTGGCACCTCTACGATAAACTATTTTATCTTCTGTGGCTTCACCAATAGCAGTTATGCTAATAACCAAGCCTTGTTTGGAAGAAGATGTATCGCCCCCAATTAAATCAACCTTATAATTCTCACAGGCAAGCAGCATACCGGCATAAATTTCTTCGATGGCTTCAAGAGAGAACTTACTGGATATGCCAAAACTTACCGTTACCTGTTTAGGTTTGGCATTCATGGCATAAATATCAGAAAGGTTAACCACAATGCTTTTATAACCCAGATGTCTAAGTGGAAAATAAGATAAATCGAAGTGAACACCTTCCAGTAGCATATCTGTTGAGATGAGTGTGCATGTTTCACCATTTTTAATAACAGCGGCATCATCTCCAACACCTTTTAATGTTGACGAATTATAATGTTTAATATGTGAGGTGAGCAAATCAATTAAGCCAAACTCTCCCAGCGAACTTAGTTCTGTTTTACCTTTATTTTCTAGCATATAAACTTTTTGAAAAATTAACGCAGGCGATCAACACTGCGCACCAGATCTTCGTCCTTCTTAATAAGCATAAGAGCGCGCATATTTAAATACAGCATAAAAATGAGCAATGCCACACCGAAGGTAGATTTAAGACTTAGGCCTCCAAAGTTAAAATCAGGAATGAGCATAAATGCCCTGGTGAATAACCCCAGAATATAAACCGCTATAATGGCAAAATTAATTTTGGTGTTGCGAATTTGCTTAACCCTGTTTTTATAAGTCAAGATGATATTGATTGTCCATCCGATGAGCACGGAGGTAAGGAGGATTAGCAAATATTGTATCTGCGAAGAAACGAGCGACCCATTTTCATATATATTAAAATAAATACTGTTTAATGTATAATCTTTAACCAAGCCCGGAAGCATCTGATGACTGGTAATTAGCTGGCCGCTGCATGATACAGCAGCTATAATGATAATAGCAATAAAGTAAACGGTTTGAAGTCTTTGAATCATGTTGATGAAATTTGGTGCAAGTTACGTTATATTCATTAAACAATTCAATTACATTTGCCCCGTATACCCTGAATAATCTGACCATGAAAACCGTATATGTAATAGATGCCTTGCGCACACCCATTGGCCGTTATGGCGGTGCACTTTCCTCAGTTAGACCGGATGATTTGGCTGCCCTTGTTATTAAAGCAATTATGGAGCGCAATTCTGAAATTGATATTGCATCAATTGAAGATGTAATTTTGGGTGCTGCAAACCAGGCAGGAGAAGATAACCGTAATGTAGCTCGTATGGCCTTGTTGCTAGCGGGCTTGCCAACTGATATTGGGGGTAACACGGTTAACCGTTTATGTGCATCGGGCTTGCAGGCCATTGCTGATGCAAGCAGAGCCATTGCCTGCGGTGATGGTGAGATGTATCTGGCAGGTGGCGTGGAAAGCATGACGCGTGCACCATTTGTGATGGCAAAAGCTGAACAGGCATTTGCCCGTGTTCCGGAAGTTTATGATACCACCATTGGCTGGCGATTTACCAATAAAAAACTTGCGGCCTTGTATCATCCATACAGCATGGGTGAAACTGCAGAAAATGTTGCAGAACGATGGAAAATTTCCAGAGAGGAGCAAGATGCCTTTGCACTTGCATCTCAGCAAAAATATGCAGATGCTCATGCAGCTAACCGTTTTAAAGAAGAAATGATTGCAGTATCTATTCCGCAGAAGAAAGGAGAACCTTTAGCATTTGATAAAGATGAGCACCCGCGCCAAACCACAATTGAAGAATTGGCTAAACTTAAGCCGGCTTTTAAAAAAGATGGAACTGTTACGGCAGGCAATTCCAGCGGTGTAAATGATGGAGCATCTGTTTTGATGCTCGCCTCAGAGGATGCTGTTAAATCCTATAACCTGAAACCATTGGCTAGAATTATTGCCAGAGGTGTTGCCGGAGTGGAGCCTGCCATTATGGGAATGGGGCCCGTACCTGCCACACAAAAAGCATTGAAGCGCGCAGGTTTATCCATAAACGATATTGGACTCATGGAATTGAATGAGGCGTTCGCTTCTCAAAGCATAGCATGTATGAGAGAACTGGGTGTTAATCCGGATGTGGTTAATGTTAATGGTGGTGCCATTGCATTGGGTCATCCGCTGGGTTGCAGTGGAGCGCGCATCAGCACCACACTCATTCATGAAATGCAAAAAAGAAATGTGCGCTATGGTGTAGCAACCATGTGCATAGGCGTGGGTCAGGGTGTGGCAGTGGTTTACGAGAAAATGTAAGGTATGCGATACTTGCTTTCACTTGCTTATAACGGTACAAATTATCATGGCTGGCAAAAGCAGCACAATGCGCATACGGTGCAGCAGGAGTTGGATACCAAACTATCTCTATTGCTTGGCGAAAATATTGAAACATTAGGTTGCGGACGCACAGATACCGGTGTGCATGCAAAGGTTTATTACGCTCATTTTGACTGCAGCAAACCCATTGCTGATTTTGATAAAATGATTTTTAAACTCAATCAAATGTTGCCGGATGACATTGCTGCATATGAATGTATTGCAGTTAAAGCTGAATTTAATGCGCGTTTTGATGCCGCATGGAGGGCATATGAGTATCATATTACAAAAGTGCCCGATCCTTTTGCTAAGCAACTTGCATGGTATCAATACGGCAACCTGCAAATAGATAAAATGAATGAGGCTGCTGCATTACTTCTTCAGCACAAAGACTTTGAATGTTTCAGCAAGGTGCATACCCAGGTAAATAATTATAGATGTGAAGTGATGCTTGCTGAATGGAGTGCAATTGATAATAGAATAATTTTTTCCATTCGTGCCAACAGGTTTTTACGAAATATGGTGAGAGCCATTGTAGGAACACTGGTAGAAGTTGGCAGAAACAATATTACGATTGAGCAATTTGGTCAAATTTTAAACAGCCGAGATCGCTCAGAAGCAGGACAATCTGTGCCTGCACATGGTCTTTTTTTAACAGCCGTTTATTATCCACAACACCTAATTCAGTTATGACATCAACACGCAAATTTAAACAAGGTAAAGCGTTTGATTTGACTCTGCTGAAGCGTGTTTATGCGCTTGCCAAACCATATCAAACAAAGGTTTATATAGCCATTATCCTAACCACACTTGCTTCTTTTTTAGGCCCTTTGAGGCCTTATCTTATTCAACATACTATAGATGAATACATTGCCTCAAGCAATGCGAAAGGCCTCATAAACATGTGCTTGCTGCTTTTGGGAATACTGGTGTTTCAAAGCGGCATACAGGTATGGAGTACAGTTCTCACTAACTATCTGGGCCAAAATGTTATAAAAGATCTTCGATTGAAGGTGTTTGATTATTTAACCGGTCTTAAGTTATTATTTTATGATCAGACGCCAGTGGGAACATTGGTTACACGAACCGTTTCTGACATTGAAACCATAGCAGATGTTTTTAGCGAAGGGCTCATAAATATATCTGGCGATATCCTACAGATTGTATTTATATTAACCATGATGTTCGGAACGGATTGGAAATTATCGCTGGTGAGTTTATCAGTGCTGCCTTTATTGCTTTATGCAAGTTATATTTTTAAAGAGAAGGTAAGAATATCTTTTGAAGATGTGAGAAATCAGGTTGCACGATTGAATACATTTGTACAAGAGCACATACAGGGCATGCAAATTGTTCAGCTGTTTAATAGAGAGGCAACAGAGTATGGAAAGTTTAAAGAGATTAACGCTCAGCATCGAGATGCCAATATCCGCGGGGTAATGTATTACTCTGTTTTTTTTCCAGTTGTAGAACTGATAGCAGCCACATCAACAGCGCTTATCGTTTGGTATGGGGCTAAAGCTGTAATGGCCCATGATGTTTCAGTTGGTGCAATGGTTGCTTTCATCATGTACATCAATATGTTTTTCAGACCCATCAGGCAACTAGCAGACCGCTTCAATACGTTACAAATGGGAATGGTGGCAGCAAACCGCATTTTTGATTTGCTTGATGAAAAAAGTAATATACAACCAACAGGGACATTGCCTGTCCCTCAAATAAAAGGCGATATAGAATTTAAGCATGTTTGGTTTGCTTACAAGGAAGGCTTTGATGTATTAAAAGATGTAAGTCTTCATATTGCTCCGGGAAAAACGCTTGCTCTGGTTGGCGCGACAGGAGCAGGCAAATCGTCTGTGATTAATCTAATCAGCCGTTTTTATGAAATAAACAAAGGCAGTATTTTGGTAGATGGAATAAATATTCAGGAAATGGATATTTATGAACTCCGAAAACACATAGCGGTAGTGCTGCAAGATGTATTTTTATTCAGCGGTTCGGTTTTAGATAATATTCGGCTGCATCATCCGGATATTAGCGAAGAGAAAGTAATAGAGACATCAAAAATGCTGGGTGCTCATGAGTTTATTCAGCGATTGCCTCAAGGCTATCATCAGAATGTGTATGAACGCGGGGCTACTCTATCCGTAGGGCAGCGACAACTTATTTCATTTGTGAGAGCAATGGTAACAAACCCATCGGTCCTAATACTAGATGAAGCAACTTCTTCGGTAGATCATGAAACAGAAGAAACAATACAGCATGCTATTAAACAAATGATGAAAGACAGAACAAGTATTGTAATTGCGCATAGGCTGAGTACCATACAGCATGCCGATGAAATTTTGGTTTTAGACAAAGGCAAAATAGCAGAGCAGGGCTCGCACGAAAAACTGCTGAAGCAAAATGGGCTATACCATCAACTTTATCAGATGCAATTTGCCGAAACAAATTCTACGCTATAACTGTGCCTATTGATAATGGATTTTGCACGCTATCAAATATTTCAGATGCAATTGCTCAGGGCTAATCTGTGAGGCGATGATTGGCTAAGGTTTTTTTCCTTAAAAAAACGCATATTTGCCCACTCAAAATATACAACTATAAAAACAAAATGGCAGTATTAGTTAACAAGAGATCAAAAGTAATAGTACAGGGATTTACTGGCAGTGAAGGGTCTTTCCATGCACAGCAAATGATTGAATATGGAACCAACGTGGTTGGTGGTGTAACTCCTGGCAAGGGAGGGCAAACACATTTGGATAAGCCTGTTTTCAATACCGTAAAAGAAGCTGTAGATAAAGCAGGGGCCGATGTTTCCATCATCTTCGTTCCTCCGGCTTTTGCTGCCGATGCAATAATGGAAGCTGCCGATGCCGGAATTAAAGTAATTGTTTGCATTACCGAAGGTATTCCCGTGAAGGATATGATACCGGTGAAAGAATACGTTAAAAGTAAAGGGTGCGTTCTAATTGGCCCCAACTGCCCGGGTGTAATTACACCGGGTGAAGCCAAAGTAGGAATTATGCCAGGCTTTGTTTTTAAATCAGGGAAAATTGGTATTGTTTCCAAATCCGGTACACTTACTTATGAAGCGGCCGATCAAATTGTAAAAGCAGGCTTAGGAATATCGACTGCAATTGGTATTGGAGGAGACCCGATTATTGGAACCCCAACCAAAGATGCCGTTGAAATGCTGATGAACGATTCTGAAACCGATGCAATCGTGATGATTGGCGAAATTGGAGGAAGCTACGAAGCAGATGCTGCACGCTGGATTAAAGCCAACGGAAACAAAAAACCTGTTGTAGGTTTTATAGCCGGCCAAACAGCACCTCCGGGCAGAAGAATGGGTCATGCCGGTGCAATTATTGGAGGCAAAGATGATACTGCTGAAGCCAAAATGAGAATCATGTCGGAATGCGGCTTGCATGTAGTCGCTTCTCCAGCCGAGATTGGAGCGAAAATGGCTGAGGTACTTGGCGTAAAAGCAAGTAAATAATTTTATCTCACTTCGTTATTAAAGGCTGTTTCGTCAATTGAAACAGCCTTTTCTGTTGATTTTATTTACCTTCGAAAAACTTGAGACAGATTTTATTTTCCGTAGTCGTACTGGTTTGGTTTCTGCCCGCACTTGGGCAGATAGATAACCGCATCATTACTGATTCCCGCACTATTTCCAAAGCCGACAGCCAAACCATTGGATTTCATATTGAGGCCATGCCTTATATGCGCAACACCGAATATTTTAATGATATTGAGCTGGGTAGAACGCTTTTTGGTTATCAGCTGCAGCCATCTGTATATATTAAACCCAGCCAGCAGTATCACCTATTGATTGGTGTGTTTGCCAGAAATGATTTTGGCGGTAAAACGGCCTTTACAAAAGTTTTACCTACATTTACGCTGCAACTGAACAGTGGTCAGTATAATCGTTTTCTTTTCGGCACGCTGGAAGGAGCCTTAAGCCACCGCCTAATAGAACCTCTATTTGATATCAATGCAGCAATTGAACGCAGAATTGAAAATGGGTTTCAGTTTAAAAGAGAAAATAAGAAAGGCTTTTATGACGTTTGGATAAATTGGGAACAATTTATTGAAAGAAAGGACCCGTTTAAAGAAAGATTCACAACAGGCTTTAATCTTACGCCTCGTTTGTTGCATACGTCCAACCATACCGAAATTTTTGTAAGCACCCAATTTACTGCCCATCACAAAGGCGGACAGATTGACTCCGATACTGGGAATATGGAAATGGTGCTGAATGGTGCAGCAGGTTTTCTTGCAAAGAGAAAATTGGCCGGAGCAATTCAATATGTGGAAGGCAATATCTATTGGGTTGGTTTTGCAGAGCAGACCCAATCCGGAAATTATGCATACAGAAACGGCTATGGCATATTCGCAAACCTATCGGCAAGAATTGCAGATTTAACCTTCATGCTCAGTTACTGGAATGCCCAACAATATATAGCACCCCGCGGAACATCAATTTACCAATCGATTTCAATAGATAAACCCGGACTGCTACTGAGAAATCGGGAATTGCTTTTTTTTCGTGTACTTTATCAGAAGAAGATATCTGAGCACCTTTATATTGATGCACGTTTTGAGCCATTATATGATCCGCTTGCTGCACAACTTGATTATTCCTATTCAGTATACTTCACTTATCGGCATACTTTTGGTGTAGGCAGAATAAGGGAATAGAATGTTCTTTGCTTAACACAGATACGCCCGCGGCTTTGCCGCGGGCGTATCTGTTATCAAAACCTATATCATTTATCTACTCTTCAATCCAATCTGCAATAAATAAATTGGTATCTGCTGTTCCGCCATTATTGCGGTTTGAGGAGAATACCAGCTTTTTCCCATCAGGTGAAAACATTGGAAAAGCGTTAAATTTACTTTCAGTACTTATCTGCTCTATACCTGTACCATCTTCATTAATCATGAATAACTGAAAATCATATCCTTTCTCGGAGTGATGATTAGAGGAGAAAATAATTTTCTTTCCTGAAGGGTGATAAAATGGTGCCCAGTTGGCTTTACCTAATTTAGTAATTTGGCGCATTCCTGTGCCATCTGCATTCATTACAAAAAGTTCCATTTTGGTTGGCTGGACCAAACCTTTTGCCAGCAAAGCTTTGTACTCAATTGTATCTTCTCCTTGCGGCCTTGATGCTCTGAAAACAATTTTACTTCCATCAGGAGAAAAAAATGCACCTCCATCATAACCCAAGGTATTGGTTAGCTGTTTTACATTTTTACCATTTATATCCATGATGTATAAATCAAGATCACCATTCCTGGTAGAAGTGAAAATAATCTTATCTCCTTTAGGCGAAACGGTGGCTTCTGCATCATAACCCGGAAGATCAGTTAGCTGCTTAATCAGTTTTCCTTTTTCATCAGAAATAAAAATATCATACTCCGGATAAATAGACCATACATACTTACCTGTTTTTGGCGGATCAGGCGGGCACTCTTTACCTGCTTTAAATGTAGAAGCATACAAAATCTTCTTTCCATCTGGCATATAATAAGAGCAAGTGGTGCGCCCTTCTCCATTGCTTACCGACATGGGCTGATATATTTTGTTTTCTTCTGCTTCTTCAATAATGAGGTAAAATATTTGATCACATTTAAGGCCCCACAATGAGTTGTTCGACTGAAAACTTAGCTTTTTGCCATCCGGACTAAAATATGCTTCAGCATTATCACCTCCGAATGTAAGCTGTTTAATGTTTGCCAGATGTTTTTCCTGCGCGTGTATAAATTGCGGAAGTAAGAGAAGTAAGAGATATTTATAATATTTCATGATTTGAATAAGAGGGCGCAAATTTATAAACTCAGGTTAGAAAACAAATGAATAATATCAAAACATGGTCAAATAATTCGAATGCTAAATTTTACTATGCTTTACAGTATTTCCAAGGATGTGTTTCTATCAGTTACTCACCAATTTGCCAACCACATCAAATTTATCAAAAACAGTTTCGGTGTGAGGAGCATCTTTTAATTCATCCGTCAAATCTTGCCCGGCCCAATGCTCATAATGCTTGCCATTTCGCCACAGCCTGCTTTTCGCCACATCATAAATCAGGCCTTTGTAGGCTATCCAAATCTCTGCCTTATCCTGGCCGTTTCTAAGCGCCAATTGTGCCAGCGTGTATTCAGTTAAGCTATCCAATAGTTGATATGATGTGTTTATCCAACAAATACTCTGCAATTTGAATGGCATTTGTGGCAGCGCCTTTTCTTAGATTATCTGCTACAATCCATAAATTTAAGCCATTTTCAACGGAATCATCCTTGCGCATCCTACCTACAAACACTTCATCTCTATTATGCGCATCAATCAGCGGCATGGGATAAGCAGCAGCAGAAGGATTATCCTTTACAACCACTCCCGGGGTATCTTCAAGCAACTTTCTGACATCAGCAATGGTAAATGGTTTATTCAATTCAAGGTTTACACTCTCACTGTGTCCGCCCATAACAGGAATGCGCACGCAAGTTGCTGTAACTTTAACGGCATCATCGCCTAAAATCTTTTTGGTTTCATTCACCATTTTCATTTCTTCCTTGGTATATCCGTTTTCCAGAAATACATCTATCTGCGGTATCACGTTCTTATCAATCGGATATTTATATGCCATCTCACCGCTAATCCCCTTTCTTTCATTCTCCATTTGATTAACCGCCTTCACTCCTGTTCCTGTTACCGACTGATAGGTTGATACCACTACACGCTTTATCCCGTATTGCGAATGAATAGGTTGCAATACCAATACCATCTGAATTGTTGAGCAGTTAGGATTAGCAATAATCAAATCCTCCTTTGTTAATACGTTAGCATTTACTTCAGGAACGACCAGTTTCTTATCCGGATCCATGCGCCATGCTGATGAATTATCAATTACATAGATGCCTGCTGCCTCAAACTTAGGAGCCCACTCCAGTGAGGTTGCCCCTCCTGCAGAAAACAAAGCCAGCTGGGGTTTGGCAGCAATAGCCTGTGCCATGCTATGCACGGTGTATGTTTTACCTTTCCAGGTTATTTTCTTGCCTACAGATTTTTCTGAGGCAACCGGAATTAGATCAGTTACAGGAAAATTTCTTTCTTCCAGCACTTTTAACATGACTGTGCCAACTAAACCTGTGGCGCCAACAACAGCTACTTTCATTTCTTACAATATTAAGTACCAGATGCGAAAATAAGCTGAACCATAGAATTAACCGAAACCTAAGAGACAATATAGTTTACAACTTATATACAAAGAGATAATATGCATTGCCCCTGTGCTCAATAATAAAAAAACACCTGAAACTGCAATAAAAAAGCCTTTGTCTGAAACAGACAAAGGCTTTAACTAATATCGGTAAACTTAATTACTTCGTTTTTTTCTTAGCAGCAGTTTTTTTACCGGCTTTTTTAGGAGCAGCGGTTTCTTTACCCAATTTATTAACCACTTTAGCCAATTTTGACTTCTGATTAGCCGCTTTGTTCTTATGAATTACATTTTTCTTAGCCAACTTATCCAACATTGCAGAAACTTTTTTAAGCATGTCTTCTGCTTCTTTTTTGTCATCAGTAGTGCGCAAGGATTTGATAGCCGTGCGGGTAGTTTTTGCCTGATATCTGTTTCTTAGGCGTTTGGTTGCATTGCTGCGGTTTCTTTTTTCTGCCGATTTATGGTTTGCCATGCTAAATACGTTTTATGCGTTTAAATTTAAAAAAGGAGTGCAAATATAGCGTTTACAATAGAAAATCAAAGGCAAAGGCCATTTTTTTGTTTATACCGAGAAACTCTCACCGCAACTGCAGGTGCGGCTGGCATTAGGGTTATTGAAGGTGAAGCCTTTGCCGTTCAATCCATCAGTAAAATCAAGTTCAGTTCCAAACAAATACAATACACTGCGTTTATCGGTTACCAACCTAACTCCATTATAATCAATTACTTCATCTCCGTCTGTTACTGCGTTGTCAAAATCAAGCTTATAGCTTAATCCTGAGCAACCTCCGCTCTCTACGCCAACACGCAAAAAATGCGCCTCTGTAAGGTTCGACTCCTTTTTAAGTTCAACAATACGAGATTTTGCTTTTTCGGTTACTGTAATCATGCTACTCATAAGTGGGTGCAAATTTAATGCATATCTGCTCATTATTGCAAGTGTTGCAATTGGCATAGCTTTTCATGGGAAATCGTAAATCTAAATAATAATACATAATATATTACCCCTTCTTCCTATATACCACATTCATATAAATGGTATGAGGAAAGCTTATGCAGGCTATAAAAATAAAGAACACTGACCACCGGTTAATCTCACTAGGAGGATATACCGAAGGCCATAGAAATAAAAAGCCTGCAAGCAGCAACCAGGCTCCTGCATGAAATGGTAGTGAGTGAAGCCATATTCTGCCATGACTTAACTGCAAGTGTCTGCGGATATCCTGCCATCCGTTTAGGCTATGCTGACCAATAAAATATATTCCAAAAGCTATTAACAATGGGAGTTGGGAAGCAAGCGTGAGCCAACACAACGTGAGTAAAAATGAGGTTTGCTTGTGATACAAAGCCCATAAAAACCAGGGCAATAACCCCCAAATAGGACATGCAATGGGCAAACTTACTCGACCCATTGAAGTGAGAAGAGCATTGGTTTCCTGAAGGTGTGTGCCTAAGATATAAAATAAGACTGATGCCCCCCAGAACAAGGATACTGATTCGGTGAAATGCCATTTTATACCATCAGCCTGCCCAAAATGCCATGAAGAATAGGCCAGAAAAACAGTAAGCGCCACTCCCGGTAATGCATACCACAATAAACCCATAGCTGCTGCTAACATCAGGTATTTTATGATAAATACTGGTGCATCTTTGCGGTTCCATTTTCCGGTTTCCAGCAAATGATCTACTGCTCCGTGCGGAATGCCAACCGCAACCAGACCCGCAAAAAATAGCCCGTAGGCCATATAGGTTTGAATGGTTGAATAATTTCCCGCCAAAATAAGCAAACAAGTAATAAGCGATAAAAGCAATGGTCTAAACCAAGGGTATACAAAACCTCTACTCAAAAGGGTGCTGATAAAAGGCCGCCAAGGCAACTGACTAAAGATTGAAATATCAGTTAAAATGCCGGTTTTCTCGTCCAAAAAGTTCAATATTTTTTTTGTATCCACCTTTGCAAGCAAAGCTTCAAAAATGCGCTTTCCTTCCTGTGGCTTGTTCTTTAATATATCAAGCAGCAAGCCATCATAAAATGAGTGGCGCCCGTGGTGGGCATTAACCTGTGTTTTGTTTAATAACTCAACTGGCTTATTATGTTTAATTGCAGAGGCGATGCTACGTGCATGGTAATACATGTTTTTAAATGCATAGCCTGTACTTGGTTTTATATGATAATTGCGGGCACCCAATAAAACAATACCTGATTCAGCATTGCTTTCTATTCCTGTATTGCTCATTGGAATGCAGCCTGTTTCAATATCTACAATAGTATACGCACCGAAATTCCGCTTAATATAATGGGCAAGCAAGCCTTCGGCCTCTGTATGGTTTATGGTTTCTGCACCAAAACGGGTAACCTCAACCAAGGCCTTATGGGCAGAAAACGGAAGCACATAAACAAACTGTGTTGAACCTTGCTGCTCAATCTGAAAATCCATGAAGCGAAATGCATTTGGTTTTTTAATTTCGTATTCCGTTTCAATCATCCATCCCACAAAACTTTGTGAAATATGTGTTTCACCTTCATGAGGCGGATTATAAACAGGAGGCCTCGAATCGAAAATATATTTAGCCCTAATTTTTTCTCCATTACAACATACAAAAGGTCCATATTCATCAGAGCCAACTTCATCAGCGGACGTATTCATCTTGTGCCATTGATATTGTTGCGTTAGGCTGTGAATCTGATTGTATAAATCAATACTGGAAACATGGTTGTAACGCATTGGCCATATGGGTTCAATTTCTTCACTAGTCAGAGCAACCTGATCCCATGCATGTGAGATGAGAGATTTTAAGTCAACCGAAATCGGATCATCCACATCCGCCCAAAAACAGAATGTTTTATCCCGCTTATCCTTCTTATCCGGATCAATGAGTAAAACATTTGCATGCTGCAATAAATTATTTTGATTAAGCTGCAATAACAAAAGCGATGCAGAAGCACCTGTGCCGCAAAAAACATAATCATAGCTAGATGCAGCTACATTATTTTCTGATATGGTTTGTGCGGCTTGCATTAATTTTATTTGATGAGATTATAGAAGTAACTGCCACCTGAGGTGGTTTAATTGTTTTTCATTTTTTGACTTAAAATGAAAAAGGGAGGTTGTTCTTTAAAAGCACATCCTCCCTTTTCATAATGAATTCAGATTATAAAATCTTAGTCTTCGTTTCTACTTAAAGTATAAATAACTAAGCCAAAACCGATTTTGTTGATTGCGTCAGCAATGTTGTATACGATGTCCATAGAGTGTGAAGCGGCAGCAGGATCAGAAACCAACTGAACGCCAAACAATCCTCCGGGAGTTCCAAGAATATATCCTAATGGATAGATTGCCCAACCCACTAATACGAACCAAGCCAATATACGAGTTGCTTTTGCAACCTGAGGACCGGCATTTTGTGAAAGGTGAGCAACTTCACCAAACCATACCAAGTATGCAATGTAGAAGTAAGCAAGGCCTGAAATAACGCCCCACATTACGCTATTGTCACGATCGATGGTTTCACCAAAGTAACCCGTAACAAGCATAACCAGAGAGGCAAAAATGAGTTTCCAAAGGAGGGCTACTTTAGCACCTGCCTTTTTGGTAATTAAATAAAATTCAACACACATTAAAGGTACAGTAAGAATCCAATCTACATACCTGAAGAAAGTTGGTGAATCACCAGTTTCTAGATTGTAACCTCTCATGTAATAGTAGTGCACTGCTGCAATGAAAGTGATAAGGCCTGAAACCAATACTGAAGTTCTCCATTTGCTCGAAGTGTTGTTTAGTTCGAAGAAAAAGAAGACCGAGGCAGCCATCATGGCCATTGTTCCGATGAAGAACGTGAAAGCAACATAATTGTCGCTGGCAATTTTTAAATGTTCCATATTTAATTTTTTTAGTTGGCCTACTCTTAAGGATTTTCGGAACTCCACGTTTTTTTACTTGATATCTGTCTTCAAGTACATGGGTTAACATAAATTTAATTTAAAAAGTTTGTTAAAGAAAATAAATCAGGGGCTAACTTTTTCAATCCGAAATACGAAGTTCAATCTTTATGCGTGTTTGATGCACTTTGTGCAGCAGTAGAAAAAAATAAGTTTCGATATTTTGTGTATTATATTACACAACAATAAACCAAAACAGGCGGAAGACATAGATACATTTCATATGCTTGTAATAATATTAAATACCGCCATTGGTAAAGTTGTGCGTTTACTAAAACAAGAAAACGGCTAGTTATTGAAATTATAACATTAAAAGCGGCTATCTGCCAAACTTTTTACTGATGTTATTTGTAAGCGCATCATAAATGCCCGGAGCAGCAGCAATGATTTCTTTTCCGAACAAGAAGTTATCTGCTTTGCCAAAATCACTTACTACACCGCCTGCCCTTTGCACTATAAATGCACCACCTGCTACATCCCATGGATTTAAACCATATTCAAAAAACCCATCAAATCGTCCGCATGCTACATAAGCCAGATCAACTGCTGCACTACCCATTCTGCGCATACCGCGTGATCCCTTTAAAAATTCTTGCAATGCGTCTAAATATTGCTGCATCAAATCAAAATCATAATAAGGGAAACCTGTTGCCAATAATGCATCTGCAAGTTTGTTAGTTAAGCTTACCCTAATTACTTCACCATTGAGATATGCAGAACTGTTATGCCAGGCATAAAATAATTCGCTGCGATTTATTTCATAAACAAGGCCTGCCATCATTTGCTTACCCTGCATAAGCCCAATGCTGATGCTGTATACAGGCAAACCATGCATAAAGTTAGTGGTGCCATCCAACGGATCTATAATCCACATCCATTCCTTTTGCTGCGTAGCAATAGTTGCTTCTTCTGTAATAAAACCCGCGCCCGGCAATATTGCATCCAATCGTTTAACCAACATTTCTTCTGCTGATTTATCGACATAAGAAACCAATTGGTTTAAACTTTTTTCTTCTATGCGATTTCTGTCGAATGACTTTGATTCACTTAAAATAAATTCTCCAACCTGTTTGCATAAACCGCCTGCTTTCAATACTATTTTCTCTAAATCCATAATACAAGAATAAATAAAAACCCTGTGCACTATCAGTTTGCAACAGGGTTTGATATTAATAGCATAATACCCCTTACTGAATGAGTATCTTGTGGGTTTTAACGAGCGTCCCTGTCTTTAGTTCAATAAAATAATAACCGCTGGAAATATTGCTTTCAAAGTTGAACTTGTGCTCTTGCTTACCTGCTAATACATTTTCATCAAGCAGGGTGCTCACTATTTTACCTTGCAAATCCTTTAGGCTTATCAATACATTATTGCTTTGTTTTAATTCATAATTAATGTAAACAAATGAGCGTGCCGGTGAAGGAAAAACACTTAGCATGGCTATTCCCGATTCAGCAATACCTGTGTTTGATGATTTTGTAAGGATTACAGTTTTACCGTAAACCAAATCACCGGCATCATTATCATTGTTATTATTGGTTGCATTTACAATTACATTCAAAGTTGCTGATGTTGCAGTAGCAGGAGCTGTCCAGTTGGCTTCCCATTTTGCACTATCGGTTATCGTTGAGGCCGTTCCTGAAGAAGTATGAGTAAGGTAGTTACCTGATTTTTGAGTTTTGGAATTACCGGGAATAATAGCCAAGGTTCCCTGATCAGCAGAAAAAGCAAATCCAAACTTTACCTTCCCTGTCTTGGCAGTACCAAAAATAATTTTATAAGTAGTGCCGGGCGTATAGCTTGTTACTACATTACCTTGACTATCTTCTACCCTTATAAAAGTAGCTGCATCATTTTGATTGGTTGCACTATGACAACTGCAACCGCTTGCCGATGGTGAGCCACCGGTATTGGAATGCAAGTAGGCATCTCCGGTAAATACTGACAGGCAAATACTGCCCGCTGAGACGAGAAAGAAAGAGAGTATTAGTTTTTTCATACAAAAGTAATTAAGCTTTATATCAAAGATGTATGAAGTTTTTGATTAAAACAACAGCTGTATATTTAATCCTCCAGCTTACTCAAAACCGACTGGTGGTATCCTTTCCATTTGCTTATCACAGCTGCCATATCATCCGGTATAGGTGCTTCAAAATATACCTCTTTGCCACTTCTTGGATGAATAAAACCCAACGAACGCGCATGCAACGCCTGACGCGGACAAAGTGTAAAGCAATTCTCTACAAATTGTTTGTACTTGGTAAACGTAGTGCCCTTTACTGCATAATCACCACCATAAGTTTCATCTGCAAATAAAGGATGTCCGATAGATTTCATGTGCACCCGGATTTGATGCGTTCTCCCCGTTTCCAAACGACATTCAATTAAACTTACATAGTTTAATCTTTCAAACACCTTATAATGCGTTACACTCCACTTGCCTTTATCTTCATCATCATATAAAGTAAACACCCTTCTGTCTTTGGTACTTCTGCCAATATATCCCGTAACAGTGCCTTGGTCGGCCTCAAAATCGCCCCAAGCTAATGCTAAATAAGAGCGCTTAATGGTGTGGTGATAAAATTGTTTGGCCAGATGCGTCATGGCATATTCGTTTTTTGCCACTACCAAAAGGCCGGAAGTATTTTTATCAATGCGGTGAACCAGGCCGGGTCTGATATTATTTTCTTTGGCAAATGGCAGATCTTTAAAATGCCAAGCAAGTGCATTTACCAAAGTACCGCTTACGTTATTGTAACCCGGATGCACCACCATTCCTGCAATTTTATTTACTATAAGCAAATCATCATCTTCATACAAAATCTGAAGCGGAATATTTTCCGGAATGATTTCCGTATCCTTTGGAGGATGGGGTAAAACAATGGAAATAATATCAGCAGGTTTTACCTTATAACTTGATTTAACAGCTTTCTCATTTACAATAATACAACCAGCATCAGCAGCAGCCTGTATTTTGGTGCGGCTTGCATTTTGAAGCCGGTGCATTAAATATTTATCAATACGCAGCAGGGATTGACCTTTATCTACTACTATGCGGTGGTGCTCATATAACTCCTGCTCGGTGCCCTCCTCACCATTTTCAAATTCATCCGAATCTTCTTTTATCATGCTTCTTGAGGTTGCAGTTTATATAATACAGGTTTGGAAGGGCTGGCATCTGTTTCAAGAGAGGCTATTTGAAGATTGAGCAGATATATTCCATCAGGGATGGAATCAGGTAAAAAAATCATTTCGGTAATGGTGGCATCATAACGTGTAGCTATCGGATAATTCCAGAAAGCATGATGCGCTGCAAGGGCCCCTCCATCTTCTTCCCTGTCAACGGATGGCATATCGATTAGCAGATGTTTTACGCCATTTTCCCTGAGCCACGAGCATAGTTCTGCTTCTAAGTAAGGTGGATTATTACCTGAATAAATGGCCCACTTTTTACTTTCGTTATTAGGCAAACTTCTGATTGCAATGGCCTCTGGTATGTTATGCATTAGCTTTTCCTGCGCGTCTTTAAGCGTTATAACAAAATCGCCATTGGAAATTTGCTCAGGTGAAAATGAAATCACCTCGCAGCTGAACATAAATTGCTTGAGGCAACTGTTTATAGAAATTCGCTCTTTTGAGATATGACCTACACACTCGGTATGTGTGCCATTGCCATGCGCATTCAGAAACAAATTTTCGCAATTAACTGAGCCGCCCATAGCAACTGAACCTATAAAACCTCCTGCCTTAAATGGCTCAAATAATGGCGGTTGTATACCAAAAGCATTGGGGTTGGCTGTGCCGGATTGCATAGGGATAGATATATCCAGCGGCTGCGAGATATCTATCACATACTTTTTTTGGGCCAACTCAATAAATAAATTCATATTGCAGTTAATTCAACTGCACGAATATCTTTATATTTCTGAATTAAATATGTTTGTAATCAGGTAATATTATTGCATGCGGACTTACGATCAGAAAATTTGGTGGAAAAGACTCCTACTGCTCATGGCTGCAGGCATTGGAGCGTTTAGCCTTTGGTATACCCGCACCCTTGCTGATGATTTGGCAAAGCAGGAAGAGAAAAAAATGCTGCTATGGGCCAATGCACTTAAGGAGCTAAGCAGCTCGCAAGGTCAAAATGCTTTTGCCTTATCAATTATTATGGACAATGAAAGTATTCCTGTAATTGTGACTGATGAGAACGGAAACATCATTAACGACCGCAACTTGGATTCTGCCAGAAGAGAGGCCGATACTGCTTACCTGCAGGCTGAACTTGCACTAATGAAAGCCCAGCGAGACCCAATTAAGGTTGACTATCTGCTTGATGAAAATACTCGGGAGCAACTTTACCACTACGTATATTATAAAAATTCTTATCAGCTAACTCGTTTAAGGCAATATCCATATTATCAATTAACCATTATTGCTGTTTTCATTCTCATATCATATATAGCATTCAGTAGTTCACGCAGGGCTGAACAGAACCGAGTTTGGGTTGGTATGAGTAAAGAAACCGCACATCAACTGGGTACGCCTGTTTCTTCGCTCATGGGATGGATAAACCTGATTAGAGAATCACCCAAGGAACAACAAGAAGAGATATTAAACGAACTGGGAAAAGATGTACAGCGATTAGAATTAATTACAGAAAGGTTTTCTAAAATAGGTTCTGCACCTGTTCTTGAAGCAGTAAATGTTTCTGAAGTTTTGCAACACTGCATAGATTATTTACAATCGCGTTCAGGTCGTACTGTTTCCTTTGAACTTAATGCACAAGCGGAGGAAATTGCATTGCTAAACAAACCCCTGTTTGAGTGGGTTATTGAAAACCTATGTAAAAACGCCATTGATGCAATGGAAGGAAGCGGAAAAATTAGCATAGACGTAAAGCACGAAAAAACGCAGGTGCTCATTGATTTGAAAGATACCGGTAAGGGCATTGTTAAAGCAAAATTTAAAACGGTTTTCAAGCCGGGTTATACCACCAAAAAGAGAGGTTGGGGACTTGGCCTTTCACTTGCCAAACGCATTATAGAAGAGTACCACAAAGGAAAAATATTTGTTAAAGAATCAGAGGCCGGCAAAGGAACCATCTTCAGAATTATCTTACGAACCTAAGCGTTGCCAACGCTCTGCAATACGCAGCGTATATTCCAGATAATGCTTCAGGCCCTTCTCATATTGGGCATTACCCAGCAGTTCTCCACTTTCACTCAATACCTCTTTGGTGAAGTGTGATTCAAAAATTCCTGAACAAACCACTGAATCAAGATTTAAAAAACTGATGATTTTATTGAGAATGGATGTTAAATGCAAGGCCGGTGTTTTACCACCCTTTCCTGTGGAAACACCAACCATTGAAAATACTTTGTTTTGAAACAAGTGCGCAAATTCCTTTTCTCCAAAACGATGCAGAAAGTTAAGTATTTCAGGTGTTGTACTCCAATTGTATTCGGGAGAAATGATAATTACCAATTGTGCCCCACTCATGCCATTTACCAATTGTTGTTGAAATGAGGAAAGCTGCTTATGACTAATCTGAGCCTGATTGATAAAAGGTATATCATACTGTCTAAAATCTACCAGCGTAACCTGATGATTTGATGACAGTAGGTTTTTTATGGCCAATGCTACGCGAATGGTATTGTTGTTTTCTCTTGCCGAGCCTGAAAGGATGCAAATATTCATTAATCTTCTGTTTTTAAAACCTCTGCGATGTTTTAGCAGAGGCCGGTTTGTTTACTTATCAAATTTAGTAACATACCTGTACAGGTTAAAGTTTTTGTCAGACACGTGTTGCTTCAAATCTGACTGTATTTGTGCGATTGAGATATCTTTTGTGCGTTGATTTTTAATCATCAGCAAAACCTTCTCGGCAAGGAGATGCAACTTTTTATCGTGATCGGTGCCATGCTCAGCATGTTTAAGTATGGCATCAAACAATAAATCTACGCCTTCATCTTTAGTGGCAATAGTTTTAATAACCGGAGCTTCCCAACCCAATCTTGCGTGAGAGTGGGCAAGCACAAAAAGGTTTTTAAAAAAGCTGTCTGCACCATCGCGGTCTGATTTGTTCAGCACGTATATGTCTGCAATTTCCATCACTCCGCTTTTTATGGTCTGAATTTCATCTCCGGCCTCCGGAACCAGCACCAAAACTGTGGTATCAGCCAATGCAGCAATTTCAACTTCGCTTTGGCCAACACCTATGGTTTCAATGATGACATAATCAAAGCCTGCTGCTTTCATTACATCTGCCACTTCAAAAATTTTAGGCGCAAGTCCGCCTAAACTTCCTCTACCCGCCATACTTCTAATAAAAACAGATGGATGCAGAAAATGCTCTGTCATGCGCAAACGATCGCCCATAAGAGAGCCTTGATTAAAAGGAGAGCTTGGATCAATGGCTATAATGCCTAGCGTTTTTTGTTTGGCGACAATATGCCTTGCCAAGGCTGCAATAAGGGAACTTTTGCCTGCTCCCGGAGGGCCTGTAATTCCTATAACTGGCGTTGATTTATTGAACGTAAGTTTTCTGAGCAATTCCTCATAACCTTCATAGCCATTTTCAACCATAGAAATGCAACGAGCAAGGGTGCGTTTATCACCCTGCAGCAGCAATGGTATCAAATTATCAACGCTATTATTCATGATTTTAAGTGCAGGCTATTTTATTTACCCTGTTTTCATGCCTTCCGCCTTCAAAATCAGTTTCAATAAAACTTTGGGTAATTTGCTTGGCAATTTCAAGTGAAATAAAACGTGACGGTAAACACAAAACATTGGCATTGTTATGTTGTCTGGCAAGAGCCCCCAGCTCTACCAACCAACATAGTGCTGCTCTTACTCCCTGATGCTTATTGGCAGTAATAGCAACTCCATTGCCACTGCCACAAATAAGAATGCCAAAATCCGATTCGCCCTTTTCAACCGATAAGGCAAGCGGATGAGCAAAGTCAGGATAGTCAACGGAGACATCAGAAAAGGGACCAAAATCATGCACCTGATGACCAAGCGTTGTAAGCATGGATTTTATTTCTTCTTTGTAAGAAAATCCGGCATGATCGCCTCCTAAAGCAATTTTCATAAACTAATTTTTGGTCGAATATAATCTAAATCAATTCTATTTTATCGAGCGCAGGCGAATCGTTTTATATCCGGTTAAACTTTGTTGCGTTCTACAGCTTTGGCCACAAGTATGCTTGCCTCATACAAGCCATATAAAGGTATAAACATCAGAATCATGCTGGCAATGTCAGGTGACGGTGTGAGCAAGCCTGCTAGAATTAAAATTACGACAATTGCATATCTCCGATTTTTTGACATCCAACCACTACCTAAAAGGCCAATCTTGCTAAGAAAATAGACCAATATGGGCATCTCAAAAATAAGACCTGTAGCAAAAGTAAGTGTGGCAATAAATGAAACATATGAATCAAGGTTGATTTCGTTACTTACCAGCTCGCTTACTTTATACGAACCTAAGAAATTAATGGAGAGCGGTGATAGAAAGAAATATCCAAATAATATACCCGCAAAAAATAACATAGAACTAAAAAAGACGAGGCCACGCGCATATCGTATTTCCTTGTGGCTAAGTGCAGGTTTAATAAAGCGCCATAGCTCCCATAAAATAAAAGGGAATGCCAAAATAAGGCCACTAATAAACGAAACAAATAAGTGCTCCGTAAACTGCCCAGACATGGTTATGTTGGAAAGCACGAAACCCATTTCTTTTATGCAATACATATCTGTTCCAGTAAATGTGTATGATAGTTCGCACAAAACCCGATAGGTCCAGAAATCAAGATGCAGCGGACCAAAAATAATTACATCAAACAGCAGGTATTTATTAAAGAAAGCGACAATACTTAGCACCAGAACAGCAAGAACAGAACGCACAATATGGCCCCTGAACTCATCTATATGATCAAAGAAACTCATTTCCTTAATATTTTCCGTGTTATCTTCAGGTAATTGGTCTAGCGGCATAGGGTGCGCAAAAGTAGCAAAAAGTATGAAGGATGAAACTGTTAATAGCCAATGAAATGAGGAATCAGTATTATATCTTAAACAACAAAGGCTGCTCTGCCAAAAGCTCATCTATACTTTGAGCTTTTGTTGTGTGGCCCATCCAGTTAGAAAAGCTACTGATGATTGCTTGAAGTGAGACCTCTCTTGCATGCAACGATGTGGAATGATAAGAAGCTGATTTTGATAATTTCTCTCCATTAGCATGCATCAGTAATTGGTGATGATAAAAGTTTGTCCTGATAAAGTCAGGATTTTGTGCAACTTGCGAGAGCCATAATTGAGCAGCCGTGCTTTGAAGCAAATCAACACCTCTAACAATGAACGTGGTTTCATACAACAAATCATCAACCAATGAAACCACTTGGTACGCAGGCAAACCATCTTTTCGTCTGATGATGAAATCACCCATGAGTTGAGAAAGATTCATCTCAACTTCTCCTAGTGATTCATCTAACCAGCGAATAATTGTGTCTTTAGGCACATGAATGCGCCACGCTGCCTGCGGGGTATTTAGCGGTATTTGCTTTAATCTGCATGTGCCAGGATAAATGACATGGCCTTCCTCACTAAGCTCTTTTCTTGAGCAGGTACATGCATATACTTCAGCTTGCTCTATTAATTGCAGCAGGAAGGAGACATACAATTGCATGCGGTTAGACTGCGTAAAAAACTGCATATGCTCTGCAACATTTTTAGGTCCTTGTTGCCATGAAATTTGTAGCCAATTCAATGTATCAAAAATATCATGCAGGTATTGCGGCCGGGCTCGTTGCGCATCCATGTCATCAATACGCAAACGCAATTCACCGCCATTGCTGCGAGTAATCAGTGCAATAAGTAAAAAGTTAAATAGATTTCCGCGATGCAAATAACCGCTGGGTGTAGGAGCTATGCGTGAACGGAATAATTTCACCTGAGATGTATTTACTATTGTAAATCGGTGCTTAGCATATAACGACAAATGCGGTTGTTACCCTTATCTGCAACAAAAATCATTCTGCGGAAATAGCATACACCGCTAGGATCTTTGAAACTGAAAGGACCTCCGGAATTACCATCTTTACCGGGTCCTCCAAAAGAAACAACCACTTGTTTTTTAAGGCCGGAGTTGGCAGGCGGATTCACTCCTTCTATTCCCTGATTCGTAAAAATGTAAAGAGAGTCGGTGCCACTGTCAACAATAAAACTGTATTGCAAAGCATCAGGCGCAATAAAACAATCTTCGGGTTTTTTAAACCGAAAAGGTTGATACAAAAATTTATCTCCTTTGCTATAGTCGTAATTGAGTAGCAAAGATGTTTCGCTGTATGAAGTACCGGCATCCGGATCGTCTGAAACATTTATGTATAAGGCGCGGTATTCAATATTAACGGTTGCATCGGCCTGCGTAAGCATAAAACTTTTTCCAGTATTGATGCCTTGCTGACGCTGCGGAGGCGCTGCCAGCGTTGCAATTGCAGATATGCCCATAGCAGATTTTAAACTGGGGGAATTGGGTGTTAGGCCATTTGCAAAACCAATATTTGATCCATCGGCATCAAATAATAATACTCCATTATCAGGTCTGAAAAATGCATTGGGATCATTGCGCGGACCGGTACGACTAACATACAAAGTGTTATCATGCAAGGTGGCCAGTCCAGTGAATTGCACTTTTTCATCATCAGTTCCACGGAAAGCTGTTGCTCCTCTGGATGCATCGCAATCGGGGTGAATGAGTGTATCTACAATAACATAGTTTCCCGTTGCCGTATTCATCAGGTGGTAAACTGCAGGCAGGTTTACCAAGGCACCACCTACTCCTCTTGGTAATTCAATCCTGCCACAAACATAGGTATGCAACCTTCTGTCTTGCGTAACATCTGTTGCCCCTGGAATTGGAATATTCTGGTACTTCGTTCCTTTTTGATCCAAAATATTTAATCCGTTATCATCTACTACATAAACAAATTCATCATATCCTACAAAAACATCAACGGGATTTGAGAAGCCCTGAAAAAAAGGATAAACAGGAACGTATCCAACGGTTTGAGGAATAAGATTGGGGTCAATAGCGCCCTGAACAAAAATTTCATTCACCTGTTCGTCTTCCTTATTGCCAAACAGCGCTGAACAAGACGTGAGCAAGAGTGAAATCACAATGCTAAAAAATATATGTATTGCTTTTGCTTTCATTTATCTGACCAATATTGCTAAGGTTATTCTTTGGTTATATCCCAAACGGTTCTTTGCTACAAAGCCATAATCGAGAGTTAAACCACCAAACCTTCGAAGAATTTTCAAACCGATTCCTGCTGATGGGCCAATGTAATTTTCATCAGAGCCAAACTCATATCCCGTTCTAAGGTAACCAATTTTAAGATAACTATATTCGGCAGCCAACACATAGGTTTCATTATTATCCGTTGGATGATTGAGTTGCCCGACTATAGTAAGCACATGCTCATTGGTATGCACAGGATCAAACGCAATACCCAAACGAAACAAGGCAGGAACTGAGATATCACTGAAATTGCTGATGTTTTGCATACCTTCAAATTTAAGCACCTGCACAACACCTGAAGGTTTAACATTTAAACCAAAATTACTGAAGTTAACCCCAAAGCGGGTATGCTTAACACCAACGTCATATTTCAGGCCTAAATCAAATAGTACATTATGTACATTAATGCCAACAAAACTTTCATTGGCATATTTACCATTAAGTCCAAAACTGAAATTATTGGTTAATATCTTGGCGTATGTAAGGCCAATAAAATAATTGTTGATACCGAATGTTCTGCCTGTGCCGCTGGGATCAAATTCTGTTGTTTCCTTCATGTCTCCATAATTCATGGAAAAAACTTGAACACCAACAAATGAGTGGCGTCCTGCCCTAATCAAAGCACCTGCATAATTTGCATTGATATCACCAAAGTAACGGCTATGTGAAATCATGAGATTCACTTTGCCTGTGTCAACGCCTGTAATGCCTGCCGGATTCCAGTACATAGCTGATGCATCATTAGCAACAGCAACAGCAGCACCGGCAAGCGACATAGCCCTTGCATCCGGGGAAATTTTAAGAAACTGCATGCCTGTACCTCCTGTTCTTGAGTTACCAAATGAAGGAAGTATTTGGGCGTAAGCGGACGAAACACCTAAACAATAAAAAATAAGCAGATACCGATACAAAAGCATGAGTGGGCAAAATAAACCCATTTTTTATGAAAAACTATGTTAACTATGGTTTATAAAATCTTCATATTCATGTGGTTTGGAAAACATTAATTTTTAGCGCATGTTGCAGCTAATGTTATGAGTCAAAAGTTTTTTATGCAGCCATTTTTTTGGGTATTATGCAGTGCGCTCATGCTCACCTTGTCATGGCAGCCCTTCGGAGTTTTTATTCTGGTGTTTGGCGGTTTTGTTCCACTCTTTTATCTGGAAGAAAAGCTCAGAAATCGTTCAGGCTTTTTCCTGTTGTTGCTATTTCTTTCATTGTTGCTTTGGAATATAGGTGTAACCTATTGGGTATGGAATGCATCAGCCGCAGGTAGTGTTGCAGCTTTTATAATTAATACACTGCTTATGTGTTTGCCTTTTATGCTCATGCACCGTATGATGGCTAAGGCAAGTCCTTCCAAGGCATATACTTTTTTTATTGCAGCATGGCTTGCATTTGAATACCTTCATCTCAACTGGGAAATATCATGGCCGTGGCTAACGCTTGGGAATGTTTTTTCTACTGCTCCTGTTATGGTTCAATGGTATGAGTATACTGGTGTTCTAGGCGGAAGCTTTTGGGTTTTGTTGGTCAATATTAAAATATTTCGCTACCTAAAAAGTTTACCCGAAAGAAGTAAGCCCATGCGCTTTTCAAAAGGTTTTAATCTGGTTTTCTTTTATTTGTTTGTGCCTACTTTCCTCTCTTGGTATGTGCTCGCTGATTATAAGCAGAAGGGAAAGCCAATGCGGGTAATGGTGGTGCAGCCCAATATAGATCCATATACAGATAAGTTTGACGGTATGAGCCCTGAAGAACAGGTAGGCAAGATGCTTCAACTTGCAGAGGCAAACATGGATAGCAGCGTTGAGTTAATTTGCTTTCCGGAAACGGCCTTGCTTGGAGGCCTTGATGAAGATCATCTCACCTATAACACAGTTATTAGAATGGTTAAAGACTTTCTTGAAAAACATCCACATGTGCAACTCTTGAGTGGTGCAGATACCTATCGTTTTTACAAATCAGGTGAAGCACTTTCTGAAACAGCAAGAAGATATAATGAATCGTTTTACTATGATGTATATAATAGTGCTATGTTTTTTAATCATACAGATAGCATAAGCATTTACCATAAATCAAAATTGGTTCCAGGTGTTGAACGTATGCCCTATCCAGGTTTATTTAAATTTCTTGAAAACCTAACCCTTGAACTTGGAGGTACCAGCGGAAGTTTAGGACGAGACAATGGAGCAAAAACATTTGATATGGGCAGGGGTAATTTGCTTGCTCCTGTTATTTGTTATGAATCTGTTTATGGCGAATATGTTGGCGGTTATGTAAAAAAAGGAGCAGGATTAATTTGTGTGGTAACCAATGATGGATGGTGGGGTAATACACCCGGTTATCAGCAACATTTTGACTATGCTAAACTCAGAGCCATAGAAATGAGAAGATATATCGCAAGAGCAGCTAATACCGGTATCAGCGGATTTATTAATGACAAAGGACAAACCATAAGCAGCAGCATCTGGTGGGTACCTGATGCCCTGAAGGCAGACGTTTATATTATGCAGTCACAAACCTTTTATGCCACATATGGCGATTATGTTGGCTTAATTGGTGTGTTGATTTTTATCCTGAATCTTCCTCTTTTTTTCAGAAAGAGAACATTGGATTAAATGATGCAGTTCTGTTGAAATAAGCTGTATGAAATGATTGAGCAAGAAGCTAAAACGCGTGTAAATGGAAGTGGAAACACTTAATCATTTAAAAATGTACATTTGCTAAATGCAAAACTTTGTTAAAAAAATTGGCGTTGCCGGAGCAGGTACAATGGGTGCCGGCATGGCACAGGTTACTGCTCAGGCAGGATATGCTACCATTTTATATGACATTAATGAAAGTATGTTGCTGAAAGCAAAATCTTCTATTGAGAAAAGTTTGCAGACACTGGTTGATAAACGGAAAATAACTACTTCCGGAAAAGATGATACACTAAAGCTCATTGCTTTCACTTCAAATCCTGATGAACTGAAAGCAGATTTAATTATAGAAGCAGTCATTGAAAAATTGGAGGTTAAACAGGCTTTCTTTCAGAAAATGGCTGAAGTAAATGGCAACAACTGCATCTTGGCTACCAATACTTCTTCAATTCCTGTAACTCAAATTGCAGCTAAGGTTCCAAATCCTTCGAGGGTACTTGGTATTCACTTTTTTAATCCGGCACCGGTAATGAAACTGGTTGAAATTATTTCAGGCGCGGAAACCAATCCGAACCTAGCAAATTATTGTAAACAACTCATCGAGGGAATGGGCAAAACCTGCGTAATGGCAGCCGATGCGCCCGGATTTATTGTAAATAGAGTAGCCAGACATTATTATGTTGAAGGCTTAAAAATTGCTGAAGAAAACGTGGCGTCAATTACAGCCATAGATCAATTAATGGAAAGCACTGGTTTTAAAATGGGGCCCTTTCGGTTAATGGATTTAATAGGCATTGATACCAACTTCTCGGTAACCTCATCCATTTATCATTTGTTTCATCAGGATGCGAAATTCAGACCCAGCCGCATTCAGCAGCAAAAAGTAGATGCAGGGCATCACGGACGAAAAACAGGAAAAGGTTTTTATGATTATGAGTTATAAAAGCATCTATACTCTTTTTTTATTCTTTGCGTTTGGCTTAGCCTCATGCAAAGATGACTCTGACGGAAACAATACAGCATTTTTTCCCGAAGTGCAGGTAAATACAAGCGTTAATCTATTATTTCCTCAGTTCAGTGCACTCAGTTTAATTCAGGGTTATGTGTATTTACCTGATGGGTATAGAGGTGTTGTTCTTTACCGAACTGTTACAGATGAGTTTGTAGCCTTTGATAGAACCTGTCCTTACAATACAAATAATACCTGTGCATATATTACAGTAGATAGCACCGGTTTCTATTACCGCTGCGGACAATACAATCCAAATTGGACTCCCTGCTGCGATTCTAAATTTGATGCAAATACAGGCATCGTATCAGCTGGGCCTGCCAGACGAGGACTCAAACAATATTTCACACGAAGAGATGGAAATATCATTTATATAAGCAACACGCCATTCTAGTTTATCTAGTGTCGTGAATTACTTTTATCTAGTTATATAAGTTTACTTTAAAAAAGGATTGGCAATCCTTTCTGCCCCAATACTCGTCTCAGGCCCATGTCCGGGATAAATGCGCATTTCATCCGGCCAAACCAATAATTTGGTTTTAATACTATTAATAAGGGTATCATAATCACCTCCGGGCAAATCTGTTCTTCCAATGCTGCCTGCAAACAACACATCGCCTGCAATACATATATTTTGTTCTAGGTTATAAAAACACAAAGATGCAACAGAATGGCCCGGAGTGAATGCAATGAGAAGTTTGCTGTTCCCAAAACTAATTTCATCGTCTTCTGTAATATAAATTTGTTTTTCGGGTATTGAATCCAAGATCATTCCAAACATAGAAGCCCAAGAAGATGCGCTGTTATAGGTAAACAATTCTTCTCGATGTAAATAAAGTTCCAAATTCCATTTGCCTGCAACAAAAGCATTTCCCAGTACATGATCTATATGGCAATGCGTATTGATTAGCTTTACAGGTTTAAGATTATTGGTTAACATAAAACTGCTCAGGACTTGTTGCTCTTGCACATTATAACATCCGGGATCAATAATGATGCATTCTCCGGTTTCATCATACAATACATAGGTATTTTCCTGAAACTCATTAAAAACAAACTTCTTTACCTGTATCATACCTTTTTATTTTTTGCATGATACACATATAGCGTAAAAAATAAAAGAGCCACCTTTTAGGGCGGCTCTTTTATTTGCAATACAGAGACGTGCTATTTTGTTGTCTTCACGATCTTCTTGGTTGCTACTGCATTGCCATGTAAGATTCGAATGAAATACATGCCGTCAGCAAATTCATCCAAGGCAATAGACTCGGAACTAATCCTATCTGCTTCGCCTTTAGCTGCATCATACACTATTTTACCAAACATATCCAAAAGCTGCAGGCGTGTTGATTCAGTGCTATTGAATACTGCATTTATTATGATTGAGGTAGATGCAGGATTTGGATAAACACTTAAGCTTCCAAAACTACTTAAATCATTTATGCCAACATTACTCACAATAAATGCCGTTGAGATATTAGGGCAACCATTGCTATCTACAGAAACAACATAAGTTCCATTTTGTGTAAACCTGTATTTGCGGGCCGTAGCGCCAGATATGGCTGTTCCATCTTTAAACCATTGATAGGTTATTCCGATAGAAGAGGCGGTCAAAGTATCGCTGCTTCTGGTAATCGTTGGTTTTACCGGTAAAGTTTTAACATTAACAATCGGTGTATTAGAAGTATCAATTGTTTTGGTAGCACATTGTGCATTTGATGTTAGCACACAAATAAATACATCTCCATTATTAATTGCATCTGTTGTGTAGCCGGTACTGTCGGTTCCAACCTGAATGCCATTTTTAAACCATGCAAACACAGGATTAGTTCCACCGTTAACTGCATTGGCCGTAAAAGTTATCGCGCCACCTTTACAAATAGCCGATGAAGATGCGCTCACAGTTACATCAGGGGTAATTGTTGGGGTAACTGAAACAGCGATTGCCGCTGAAGGCAGTGCAGGATTTGATGGGCAGTTTAAACTGGAGCGGAAAATAACACGAACAGAATCTCCATTGTTTAATGCAGTCGTAGTAAACGACATGCTGTCATTTCCAACATTAACACCATTTCTTTGCCATTGGAAAGAAGGGGTAAATCCACCATTGCTGTAGGTAGCACTGAAGGTAACGGGACTTCCTTGACAAATATTATTTCCGGTTGAATTGATGTTTACTGTAACAGGGATAACATTGTTTACACGCATTAGCAATTTATTAGAAACAACATTATTGGTTGTTGCACACGCAGCATTTGAAATGAGAACTGCGTAGAAGGTATCGTTGTTATTTATGGCTGCCGAGGTAAATCCTGAACTATCTGCACCAACATTAACACCATTGCGCTTCCACTGATATGCCGGAGCTGTACCGCCATTTGAAATATTTGCATTAAACTTAACTACGGTGCCCGCACAGATGGTTGTTGCTGTACCTGAAATATTAATAGTAGGTGCAACCGATGGAGTAACCTGCATCACAATAAAGTTAGAGGTGTCGGCATTCTTTGTTCGGCACAATGCATTACTTGTCATAATCACCCTAATTGTATCACCATTGCTCAACGAGGCTGACGTAAATCTAAGACTATCTGTTCCTACTATTGCACCATTGCGTCTCCATTGGTAGTTTGGCGCTGAACCGCCATTTACCGGTGTTGCATTAAACTGCACGGAGGTGCCACTACAAATATTATTAAGTGATGAATTGATGGTGACATCAGGGGTAGAAGTTGGTGTCACTGTCATCCGAACAATATTTGAATTAACATTGGCTGAAGTAGCACATACCGCATTGGACGTTAATAGAACATATATACTGTCATTGTTCTGAATATTATTGTCTGTATAAAAACTGGTGTCGGTGCCCACATTAACATTGTTCTTCTTCCATTGATAACGAGGGGCGGTTCCGCCATTGGTAATGGTACCAGTAAACGTTACTGACGTTCCACTGCAAATACTTGTTGCAGTTGGCGTCATAACGATAGTAGGCGTAACCGAAGGAGTAACATTAATTCCAATCTTATTAGAGTTTACCTGAGCAGGAAGTGCACATGCAGCATTAGAATTCATCACAACCTGAATGGTATCGTTGTTGCTAAGCGCAGAAGTAATAAATCTGTTTGAATTGCTTCCTACATTGATGCCATTTCGCTTCCATTGATATACTGGCAGAATTCCGCCATTTACAGGTGTTGCTGTAAAAGTATCTAGTACGCCTGAACATATTGCTGTTGCGGATGCCACAATACTAACTGATGGTGTAACAAAATTATTTACAGTCATCTTAATAAAGTTAGAGGTATCAATATTTGGGCTGGCACAAGAGAGATTAGATATCATCACAAGTGTTATGCTATCTCCATTGCTTAAGCCGGTTGACTGATAAATAGCTGTGTCTGCTCCCACATTTATTCCGTTGCGTTTCCACTGATAAAAAGGCCTTGTTCCACCATTGGTTGGAGTTGCTGTAATTGTTACATTTTGACCGGTACAAATATTGGTTGAACTCGCAGCAATTGTAACAACAGCGGGTTGGGTAGTATTCACATTCATGATAATAGAATTTGAAGTTACCGAAGATGGTGTTGCACAAGTTGCAGATGAAGAAAGAATACAAATGATTGAGTCATTATTTACCAGTGCACTAGTAATTATTGAATCTGTGTTGCCAAACGTAATGCCGTTTCTACGCCATTGAATAAGCGGTGTACTTCCACCATTGGTGTAGGTAGCCCTAAGGGTAACACTTGTTCCGCTGCATATTGCGGTATTAGACGCGTTGATTGCAATAGAAGGAACAACTGTTTGTGTTATTGTATATGCACGTGAGGCACTATCATTGCTTGCATTAATATCTGTGCCGCCATTAGGGTTAGAAGCAAAAGCGGTTATTACAGGATTGCCTGAACTAAAGTTTACTTGGCCTACATTGATTGGTCCGGATGTTGCACCAAGGCCCAAACTACCGGACCATGGCGTATTAAGCTGAAATACACCATCAACCAAGACCTGAATATTTGCCGAAATGATATTTTGGTTACCATAATTTCTTAATCGCACCACCACATTTCTTGGTCCGCTACAAAAGCCTGCTGATGCAGGAGAATCAATACTTAATACGCCTATATCCATAGAGCTGTAGTACTCATCTGCTCCCAAATCCGGGGGCGTTTGTCTGCTTTCTCCATCTATATCTGCAGTTACCTGCGCAATAGTGGTGCCCTTAGCCCCTGCCGATGTAAGATGAAAATCACGTACCCCCAGATAATTATTCACTGATGATACAGAGTTAGCATTAAAGCCTCCGCCACCCTGATAATTTGTGCTGGTATAAGTTGTTCCGTTAATATAAAGTAAGTTCACAGGGGCTGTGCCCGATTTGTAGAAATTATTAAAGTTGAAAGCAGTGAAAGAGGTTGGTCCGTTTACATAGAAAGGAAGACCGGTTCCGCTTGCAGCTGCATAATAGAACACATTATTTCTAATATCCAAATTGTTTTGACTTGTAAAACCATTTATATAAACTACCGCGCTCTGAGCAGATGATGTAGCGATATCTGTTTGCATGGTATTATTCCAAATATCCCAGAAATCAGAGTAATTCCAGTTAATGGCATTGGCGTTTGTTGTTCTGAAACTACCACCAATCATGTTGTTAATCATTTTTCCTCTGGCTGTTGAAGTATTGCTGCAGAACCATGTGTAAATACCTGTTTGACCTGAACCATGTATGCGATTGTTAGATACTTCATGGAAACTTAAACCCGTTGTATATAAATTATTCAAATACAATCCTTGGCTATTAGCATTTCCGGTTACACGCATATTCAGATTGTTATTTAAGAACTTAAGTGCATCAATATAATTTACATACACGCCATAATAGAAAGCACTGTCTATGTTGTTTCTTCTAATTCGGATATTATTAGCATAAGGTGTATTTGTTCTTCCGTTCACAACAATTGAATAATAACCTGCAGTAATTCGGTTACTATCTATCTCAATATTATTTACAAATGTACCATTAGCTGAAGCCAGTGGATTGTTAACGTCTGACCCACCATTAATAAGCACACCTATATATCCGGTGTTTCCTGAACTTGCACCGCTACCAGTTATTCTGATATTACAATTTTTAATCTTTGTCTCATGAGATGATCCCATGATGTGCAGAGGCACGCCAAGGTTAGCCCCAGTGCTTTGAATAGTCATATTACGGAATGATACAAAAGGCGAGTTATTGATTCGTAATGTGTGGGCGGATGTTGCAGATATTGGACTAAACGTTAAAATAGAGCCGTTTTGTGAATTGCCTGCAAACCAAATACGTGTGGTATCATTTGCACCGGGTATTGCACCAATATTAACCTGCTCATTAAAGATAGCATTTGCAACGGTAAAATATACATCATCACTTAAGCCTGCGCATTGCATTGCTGATACTGCTGCACCAAACGTTGTAAAATTATTTGGTCCGCTGCCTGCAGGATCAATTGTGTAATTGCCACTCATGGCTGGGCAAAGCGGGCCAACAGTTAAGGTGTCATCCAAGTTGTTGTTGTCTGCAGCACCATTTGGTAATGAGGTGTATGCTTTTATGGTATACGAACTACCCGGTGCAAAATTATACTGGCCTGCTCCTGTAAAAACAACCAACTGCGTATCGCATGGCAAAATAGTATCAGGAATAAATATTGTAACCGGTGCAGCATTGTTTATGCTGTAATGAACATTAACCCCGGTAATCATATTATTACCAAGATTTGATACAATAAGTGTAATGTTCTGCAAGCCTGCATTTAGAGGTATGGTTGGCGAAAGCAAGGCACTTACGCCTGCATTGTTTGATATTCCACCCGTGAGCTCATCGGCACCCATATCAGGAGGAATCAAACGGGCTTGGCCATCAATATCATTCGTAATGGCAGCAATCTGAACACCATTGTTACAGGTATTATTTATATGTAAATCTCTGCGCGAAACAAAGAATGGATCTCGAATAATGGAATTCTGATTCCAGCCTCCTCCGCCTGCAAAATTGGAACTATTATAATTAAGCCCTGCAAAAATCAGCGGATTTGGTGTGCCCGGTTTATAGTAGTTATTAAAGTTTAAGGCTGAAACGTTTCCTGCGGTTGCAGCATAAAAAGGAATTTGTGCAGAAGCAGCTGAACTAACTGCTAAAATATTATTCCTAACATCCATCTGATTAGAATTGGTGATATGCAATACACCATTTGGACTGGTGCTAACTGTATCAGAAAGGATTGAATTAAACCAAACGCCCCAACTACCGCAATTCTCAGCAAAGATTCCATAATGTGAGCCTGCATTTCTAAATCCGGTAATCATATTGTTTGCCATCCTTGAAGGGTTACTGAATATTCCGTAAGAAAATCCACAGTAAATTCCATACTGACCCATATCAAAAATTCGGTTACCTGAGACTTCATGCACTTGGCCTGTTGAGGCATTGCAACTTTGCATGTATACACCCGTGCTGTTTATGCTTCCGGTAGGCAGCATATTAATGGTGTTACCAATAACCTTTAGTTCAGAAATAATAAAAGCATACACACCGTAGTAGAACGGATTATTCAAAGTGTTCCATCTTATCTTATTGTTTGCTCCACTGTTGTTATAAATCCAAACGCTGGCAAAACCACCGATAATTGTATTTGAATCGACCTCAATACTGTCTGTTACAGATTGCGTAGTAGCAGATGTTGTTGAACCACTTACCATAACGGGAACAAATGAAGTATTGGTTCCTGCTGCTCCAGCACCCGTTATTTCAATTCTACAGTTTCTTACTTTAACATTAGAAGTATTCATGATGTGAACAGGCCATGCATTGCTATTCCCTGTTCCTGCAATGGTCATGTTTTGTAGATTGATAAAACCTGTATTGAGCAGACGTATGGTATGAGAAGCTGATGGGTTTGTAGCAGCGAAAGTAATAATGGTATTGGCTATACCTGCTCCATTAAACGTAATCGTATTGTTAACCGAAGCACCCGAAATTGCCGGAACAACTACCTGCGTATTGTATGTACCTGGCGCAACATTAAAGGTAACTGGTCCATTTACACCTGAGCATTGCAATGCACTGATTGCTGCATCGAATGAGACATAATTGGTAGAACCCGAGCCAGCAGGGTTTATGGTAAATACTCCAGAAATGGCGGTACACAATGTTCCTGTAGCAAAAGTATCATTCAGGTTATAGCTATCAGCAAAACCATTTGGCTGCTCAGTGAATACCTTAATGGTATAAACGCTTCCGCTAACAAAATTAAACTGGTTTGCACCGGTAAAAGTAATAATGGCAGTATCACAAGGAGTAAGCGTATCAGTAAATATTACTGAAACTGGAGCTGCATTGTTGATGCTATATTTTACAGTGCCCCCGGTTACTATATTGCTGCCGTAATTTTTAATTATCACCCTGATGTTCTGCAGTCCAGGAGAAAGAGGTATTGCAGGATTGATCAAAGCACTCACTCCTATATCATTGATACCTGAAGGTACTTCATCTGCACCCATATCTCCAAAACTTGCACGGGTATTGCCATCAATATCTGTTGTTACACCAAGGCTATCACCATTGAAGCAACCATCATATATGCGTAAATTTTTACTATTAAAAAATATCGGTGCGTTTAATACAGAATTCAAGTTTGAACCATTGCCGCCAACAAAGCTAGCCGGAGTAAAGTTATTTCCATGATAGATCAGTGTTCCGGTGAAAGTAACACCTTGTTTGAAAAACATGTTGTTATTAAATGCATTTGAAACGGCATAAGATGAATTCACCACTCCATAATATGGTAATCCAGTGCCCGATGAAGCAGAGTAAGTAAGTATATTATTTTTTGTACTCATATTGCTGCCAAAAGCAATATAAAGTGCTGCATAAGACTGGTTAGAGGTTGGGAAGTCGAGATTCACAGAATTGTGGAAGATATCCCAGTTATTTGAGCTGTTAAAAGAAATACCTGTAGCATTTGGAGAATTGAATCCTCCACCAACCATATTGTTCCACAATCTGTTTCTTGCTAAACTGTTTGATGAACTATTGATGCTAATACCATAGGCGCTGATATCAAATATTGCATTACCACTAATGTTTAATATACGTCCGTTTGAAGAATTCATATTGGCAATATAAATACCATAAGCATTGGTGTTGAGTGGCGATACTATTCTACCTGTAATGGTATTGTTTAGTATAGCTATACTATCATGATACTCATTATAAATACCATAAAAATACGAGCCATTTAATGAATTACCACGTATGGTAAGTCCGGTTGATGTGGCTGCAGAACTTCCTCTAAAAATGATTGAATAATATCCGTTTGTTATTATGCTCGAATCAATAACAGCATTATTAATTTGAACCGTACTATTCTCGCTTGTTGCCGAATTGCTTCCTACAATACCAATAAATGAGGTACTTGTGCTGATTGGTGCATTAGGCCCTGCAATATTTACCCGGCAGTTCACAATCCTATTATTGTGGGCATTACCAAAATAATGCACACCCCAACCTAATGAGGTACCGGTTGCTTGTATCGTAACGTTTCTAATCGTTACAAACTGGCAATTATTGAAGCGCAGTGTGTGACGGGCATTATTGATAACGGCTGCAAAAGAAAGTATACGCGTTGTGGCGTTGCCGTCACCACCGTCAAATGTAATGGTATTAGCGGCACTTGCCCCGCTGATTACCGGAATATCAACCTGCTCATTATATGTGGCCGCAGCTACGTTAAATACAACAGGCCCTGTTATACCTGCACATTGCATTGCAGTAACAGCTGCATTAAATGAGGTAAAGTTTGATGCCCCCGTTCCGGTTGGATTAATAGTGTAATTTCCGCTTAGAGGTCCGCAGAGGTTAATATTAATAGTATCATTTCTCCTATTTGCATCAAGGGCACCATTAGGTGATGCACTATAAGCAACTATATTGGAGCTACCAGGCGTAAAATTAAATTGCTGTATACCCGAAAACACGATAGTTGTTGTGCTGCATGGTTGCAAATTGAGTGCAGATAAGTTTTGAGTAACAGCAGCACTGCCATTAACAGAATAAGAAATGCTTAAGGTATTAATCACATTTGCACCAAAGTTCTTTACCTGAACCGATACATTCTGAAAGCCAGGAGCAATTGGAGGAACAGGAGATACAATGGCTACAACACCTGCATCATTATTTCGGGCTTCAAATGCACCAATATCAGGAGGATTATTTCTGGCGGTGCCCTCTATATCAACAGAAACTGCAGGTATAGCAATTCCTTTAATACAGCCTCCGTTTCTCAAATTGGTATTAGAAACAAAAGATGGATTTACACTTCTTGCATTTACACCACCGCCAGCAGCGGTTTGATAAGTTGATGATGTATAGGTTACTGCTGATCTAAATAACAGGTTTGTACTTGCCTGATTAAAATAATTGTTGTAGTCTAACCCGGTAATGGTGGTGTTGGTATATAACGCTAATCCACTGCCACCTGTTGCCGCATAAATAAAATGATTATTTCTGATGTCCAGATTGAATGTGCTGAAATTATCAAAGAAGATGGCTGAGCTAGTTGCAGAAGTGGTGTTAAAATCTAACAATATACTATTGTGATAGATATCCCAGTAGTCAGCGTATTGCCAATAAACACCGCAAGCGTTGGCCGTACGGAATCCTCCACCTACTACATTATTATAAAACCGGCCGCGAGCCGATGATGGGTTAGTATTATAGTAATTGTAAATTCCATATTGGCCAGCATTAAGTATTGTGTTTCCTATTACTTCATGAAATAGTGTACTATTTGATGAAAAACCAAAATTAAGACTCATACCAAATGAGTTGTTGGTTCCAATGACACGCATTCTAATGGTATTGTTGAAAATCTTGAATGCCTCTGTGTAATAAGTATAAATACCTGCAGAAAATGCACTATCAATAGAATTGCCGCGAATGAAAATAGAATTAAAGTAAGGAGAGTTGGTTTGACCACTTACACAAATTCCATAAAAACCCGATCGTATGGTATTGCTATCAATCTCAATATTACCTCCTGCAGAACCGTTGCTGGTTGGGTTGGTTACATCCGGATTGTTATTAATAACTACTGCATTGAATGCAGATGAGTTGCTAGCAACTCCATTGCCGGTAAATCCAATCACACAATTCTTGATACCCGAATTACTGCTTGAACCCAGAATATGAACGGGTGCACCAAAATTAACTCCTGCTGAAAGGATTGTTAAATTCCTTATGGTAACGAATGGCGAATTCTGTATTCTAACCGTATGCCCAAGTGTATTTACAGTAGGGTTAAAAGTTATGGTTCTGTTAGACGCACTAACCCCATTAATGAGAAGAGTATTGGTAGAAGAAAGACCTGTGATACCACTTAAAGTAAATTGCTCATTGTAAGTTCCGGGAGCGATGGTTAAAACAACCGGACCATTTATACCACCGCAGTTAAGCGCAGCTGCTGCCGATGAGAAAGAGGTAAAATTGCTCGGTCCGCTTCCAGCAGGATTGATGGTATAGGCACCATTTAGTGCAGGGCAGATGGTAACAGTCATCGTATCATTTAAACGATTGTTATCAGCTGTACCATTAGGTTGTTCAGTCCATACTTGCAACACATAACTCATTCCTAATACAAAGTTTACCCGATTGGCTCCTGTATATAACACACCAATGGTATCGCATGGTAAGAGTGTACCACTGAAACTTGCAGTCACTGGAGCTCCGCTATTCACCCTGTATTTAACAGTGGCATTATTAATGTTATTTGCGCCAAAATTATTTACAACAACTCGTATATCTTGTAAGCCGGGAGAGAATGGAGAAATTGGTGATTGCAGTAAGGTTATACCGATGTCATTGGTAATTGTTCCCACAAATTCATCTGCACCAATATCCGGAGGGTTTGCTCTTGATTTTCCGTCTATATCAACATTAATACCTGCTATTGGTGTCCCGTTTATACAACCGGACGTTATATGAAGGTCGGTTTGCGAAACAAAATTTGGGAATAGATTAACCGAGTTAGCATCACGAGACGAAGCGACTCTCCATGCAGCAATTGAAGAATATGGTGAAGAAGAGAGATAAACCAGATTGGTTCCGGTGGTGTAGAAATTATTAAAATTACAAGTTGGGTAAAATGATACATTATCCATCCTGAAAGCCGGAGCTCCATTATAGGCTGCAAAAATATTATTCTGCACCGCAGAGCTTCCGTATGAAGTTGAACTGAAGCAACCTGCTGCAGAAGTATTAGCAGTTTGATTACACCCAATATTAACTGTGTTATGGAAATAATCGGCCCAATTGCTGTTTGCATCAAAAATACCATAGGTGGCATTCGCTCCTGAACCTATCAATACCATATTATTTGCAATGAGCGCCCTGCGCGCAGTAGTCATTGATGAGTTAACCCCCAAATAATTATTGTAGATGCCAAATCCGCCAACTGCTCCCGATATATAATTCTGAGTTACTAAAGGCCTGCTAACGTCTGATAAGATTGTTATCCAGTAATTGTAGATGCCATAATAGGATGTAAATGTTGAATTGGTTCTTATTCGATTTTTAGTTATTCTAACACCTTCAATATTTGAATTGTAAATACCATAGGCATATTGATTAACAAAATCACAATTATTGAATGTTGGCGTTCGCGAACTTTGTCCTAAAGTGCTGTTGCCGGTAGAAGAGAAGAACGAACCATATGAACCATTATTAATGCGGCATGTATCAAATGAAATAAAATTTGAAATGGTTGGATTAGGACAATTTATTACTGCCAGATTAGTACTATTTGAAGTTGTAACCGGACTATTAAATACCACATTAAAGAAGGAATCATTCGATGCATTATTGTTAATGAGAAGTGTGGTTCCAAATGATGTATTGGTGGCAGAAATAGTCATATTCCTAAACCTAATATTGGAAGCGCCTGCAAGATTTACCGTATAATTATTAGTTGTAGATGTTGCGTTAAATGTTAACGTAACATCTGTAGGGTTTCCGCTTGCCGCCTGGAATGTAATGCTATTGGCAGGGCTTCCTATAATGGTAGATTGCAGGGAAAATTGCTCATTATATGTTCCTGAGGCTACATTGAATACAATAGGAGCAGATACGCCTCCGCAGTTCAAAGCAGCAACAGCTGAGGTGAATGAGGTGAAATTATTTGATCCGCTTCCTGCAGGATTAATGGTATATGTGCCATTAAGGAAAACACATGATGGGCCGAGTATATTGGTATCATTTGATTGCCGGCTGTCTATCAATCCGTTTGGAGCTGATGTATAAGCAGCTATCGTGTAGCTTACACCAAAATTAAAATTAAACTGATTGGCCCCACTGAAGATAACCGATGCCGTATCGCATGGTGCAAGTGAACCAGAGAAAGTAACAACTCTTGCCAAGCCCCCATTAACTGAATAACCAACTAAAGCAGAAGTCACTGTATTCCCTCCAAAATTTCTGATTACCACTCGCACATTTTGTGTACCTGCGCCAAATGGTGCAATTGAAACTACACCTATATCATTATTCAGGCCTACGTATTCGTCACAACCAATATCTGGCGGATTGTTTCTAATATCGCCATCAATATCAGTTGTTACTAACCCGGTATTAAATCCATTATTACAACCATTTCGTATACGTAAATCGGTTGCAGAAAAAAATTGCGGATTAACGTCAATAGAATTTTGGTTGTAGCCTAATGCCCCTTTATAATTGTTGCTGGCATAAGTTGGACCTGCAATATAAAGAAGGCTGTTATTTGAGTTTGATGTTTTAAAATAGTTATTATAATCCAATCTGAATAGGCCACTTGGCAAATTGGCAATATAAACAGGTATACCTGCGCTGCCTGAAGGCCCGGTATGAGCAAAAATATTATTGCGGATATCTATACTGTTTCCGCTGCTTAGGTAAAGAGAGGCAAATTGAATGCTGCTTGTCGATATATCAATATTAACGGAGTTGTGAAGCACATCAAAATTAGTAACTGAACTGAGGAAAATGCCATAAGCGCTGTTGGTGCGAAATCCGCCTGCAACCATGTTGTTGTTCAGCTGATTTCTGCCCGTTGTTCCTGACCCACTGCTTGTGATGTAAATACCATAATTGCCGCTATTAAAAAATCTGTTGGCATTAATGCGGTGAATGCGATCGAGCGTATTTTGCGCACTTTGCATGTAAAACCCAAATGCATTAGTAATGCCCGGTGTGTGCATATTTACTATATTGTTGCTAAAGTTAAGAGCCTCAAAATAGGCGGTATACACTCCATAATAGTAAGCATTCAGAATCTGATTGTTTCGAATCATGTTTTCAAACGGATATGGCGTGCTGGTACGTCCATACATATAAATTCCATAATATCCGTTATTAATGATATTGCTGTCTAACTCAAAACCTGTGATTTGTTGTCCGCTAACGCTCGGTGAAGCCACATTGGTTGCATTGCTCATGAGCACGGCAATAAAATTCGAGCTAGTGCTGCTTGCTGCTGCACCCGAAATTTCAATCACACAATTTTTTACCCGGCTAAAGTTGCTGTTACCGCTAATCTGAAGAGCCACTCCATTTGCCGAACCGGATGCCCTTATTGTGAGGTTGCGTAGAGTAACAAAAGTTGCATCCGTTAATCGAGCAGTATGATAATTTGTGGCTAAATTTGCAGCGGTATCTATAACACATGTTGCCACGTTTGTTCCTGTAAATGTCACAGTATTCGTTATGGAGGAACCTGCAATCATGCCAATATTAACCTGCTCATTATACGTTGCCGGAGAAACAGTAAATACTACTGGTCCGGCCACACCGGCCAGAGTCAGCGCATTAATAGCAGCGCGGAAAGTGGTAAAATTGGTTGCACCTGATCCTGCAGGGTTAATGGTATAATTGCCATTGAGTGCTGAAAATTTAGGCCCTATTACAATGGTATCATTCACATTGTTATTATCGGCCGTGCTATTGGGCTGATGAACGTAAACACGGAAGGTATTTAGTATGCCCGTTAAAAAGTTAACACGCTTTGCTCCGCTAAGTGTAATGCGTAGCGTATCATTAAGTGCAAGGTTTAACCCGGTAAATAAACTATCCTGCATTGCACCTCCGTTTACTGTATGCCTTAGATTAAAGTTAGTAATGGGAGTTGTTCCAAAATTTCTAACGATTACTGTAACGTCTCGTAAGCCTGAAGAAAGAAAGGTATCCGGAGAAATAACACCAACTATGCCCAAATCAACCGCAAGACCTGAACTAGTTTCATAAGCACCCATATCAGGTGGGTTGTTTCTGATATTGTTATTTATATCGGTTGTAACACTTGCAATGAATACACCATTATTGGCACCGGTATTTATATTCAAATCTCTGGCTCCTGCAAATTGTGGGTTATTACGTATTGAATTGATACCACCTGCGGAAAGGGTATTATAGTTTAAGGTATCAAAGTTGGTGCCGTTTACGTTAATCAATAAATTAGTAGTAGCGGGTCTGAAATAATTATTAAAATTAAGTGAAGTAAAAGTACAGCCGGATGCTGCACGCAATGGTAGCATATTTGCTCCTACAGACGGTTGGGTTAATGCAAGATTGTTATTTCTCACGTCATTCAAGGTAGATGAAGACTGAATAAATAATGCGCCTGCAGTTCCTGTAGCAGCGTTATCTATATTCACAGAATTAAACCAAATATTCCAGTTGCTGCTAGAAGTTAAAAATATACCATATGCTGTGCTATTTCTGAAGCCCCCGCCAATTGCATTATTTATCATTTGTGCACGGTTGGCTGCATTTGCTGTGGAACTGGTAATATAAATTCCATACTGACCCGCATTGATTACTTTATTTCTGTTTACCTCGGCAAATGCACTTGCAGTTCCACTCATACTAGAAAGGAAAAAGCCATAGCTTGTTATGCTTCCATTAGCACGCATGTTTATGGCATTATTATTCATCTTCGCACCAATTAAGCTTTGTGCATACAAACCATATAAATTGGCGCTATCCAGTGTGTTATTTCTGAAAAAGATATTGGTATTATTACCGTTTCCTACCAAATAAACTGATGAGTTGGCGCCACGGATATTATTGCTATCAATTTCAACATTTACTGAAGGAGACGATGAGCTAGTAGGTGAAGCTGATGCACTCCAGTTATTCATAACTATACCAACGTAATTGTCTGATGTGCCATTGAGTCCATTACCAGCAAAATCAATAATACAATTTTTAATACGTGTGTTGCTGGTATTGTTAAACAAGTGAAGCGGCCAACCAAAACTGGCACCTGTACCTCGAATGGTAAGATTACGAAGGGTGACGAATTGTGTATTATTGATACGTAGCGTATGTAACGAATTTGTTGCTGTTGCAGCAAAACTGATGATGCGGGTAGATGCATTTCCTGAGCCGCCATTGAACTCAATGGTATTCGTTGCTGAAACACCGGACACATTTGCCAATTCAACCTGGCCGATATACGTACCCTGAAGTACATCAAAACTCACCGGACCCGAAACACCACCGCAACTTAAAGCGTTAACTGCTGCAGCCACACTGGTAAAGGTGGTTGCCGTTTGCGCTGAGGCTGCACTGTCAATGGTGTAATTACCTGCTAAGGCCGCACAAAGCGGGCCCATGATTAATGAATCATTCGCAGTTAATAAATCTGGTGAACCATTAGGGTTGGCGACAAAAGCAAGAATGGTATAACTTATACCAGGTAAAAATGTAAAGCGCTGGTCTGATGACCCCGGACCACTGGTGGCATTAAACTCAACACTAACACTGTCGCATGGCGCAAGGGCTCCTGCCCAGTTAATGGTTTGAAGTGCCCCGCCATTTACACTGTAGTTTACTGACGCAGATGTAACTGAAGTAGTTCCATTATTGCGCACAACCACTCTGATATTTTGTATTCCAACAGGCATTGGAATCTGCGGTGAAAGAACTTGCTGTAAACTCAAGTCTAACGCTGTCTGATTTGTATTTTCATCTGCGCCTATATCTGGCGGATTGTTTCTGATATTGCTTTCAAAGTCTGTAGTTATTCCGGGAATAGCTATACCATGATTACAGACCAAGTTCGTTGCCAGATTTTTTGCTGAAATATAAGAAGGATTAATGCTCACTGCATTGCTGTTAAATCCTAGGGCTCCTCTCATATTTCCGGGCGAATAAATATTGTTGCCGATACCAATTAACCTCAAGGGACTACCCGCTTTAAAATAATTATTATAATCCAGTTGATTGAAACTGGATTGATTATCGCAGAACAACGCAAATGCTGTTGACGTTACATTGGTAACAGCTAAGTTATTATTGCGTACATCTAAACCTGAACAGTTAGATAATATCTTAAGCGCTCCCGCCTGAGCTGCAGTAGCTACATTATCAACATTTACACTATTAAACCAAACATCTACATTCGTACAATTTTGATTCATGTAAATACCTGCAGGATCTGGATTTCTGAAATTACCACCAATCATATTATTAACTACACGAGCACGCATTGAGGTGGCACCTTGAAGATAATATAAATTTAATCCATATTGGCCTGCATCGGTTATCACATTCCCTATAATTTCCTTAGCATAGGTGCCTGAATTTGCCGGAAAATTTGCATAGATGCCCATTGAATTGGAGGCCCCTGTAGGCCTCATACTAATAATATTATTATTACAACGAAAGGCAGTTGGGTAGTAAAAATAAATACCATAAAAATTCGCATTGTTAATGCGGTTATTGTTCATGGTTATGTTGTTGCTATTTTGGGTATACACAAACATTCCGGTATTGCCCCCGTCTATAGTATTGCTATCTAACTCTACATTAATGGCAGAAGTATTGCTAAAAAGACTGGTGGTTGACCCATTCATTACCAATCCTGTATAGTTATCATTGGTGCCATTTACACCATTACCTCCGGTAAAGTTGATGTTGCAGTTCTTTATTTTAAAATTAGATGAACTGTTTCCAAAAATGTGCATTGGCCAAGCAAATGATGCTCCCGTTCCCCTGATGGTTAGATTTCTGATATTAACCCACGGAGTATTCTCAATGCGTATGGTATGACTCTCTGATTGTAATGTTGCAGCAAAAGTGATGATTCTGTTATTAGCATTACCTACTCCCCCATCAAAAGTAATGGTATTGGCAGCTGAAGCACCTGCAACATTAACCAGTTTGATTTGCTCATTATATGGAGTTGACCCTAAAACAGAAAAAAATACAGGTCCTGAAACACCTCCATTATTCAAAGCGTTTGCCGCGGCTGTAAATGAAGGAAAATTTAAAGGAGATGCCGGCTGCGATTGATCAATGGTATAGTTTCCGGACAAGCCGGTAAAAATCAATGGTATATTGGCTGTATCGTTCGCAGTTACTGCATCTGCATTACCATTAGGGTTATCGGTATATACTTTAATCTGGTATGGCGTGTTGGGCATAAAATTAAACTGACTACCACCAGAGAAAGTGAAATTGGCAGTGCCACAAGGGGCAATACTTCCGCTAAAAGGCAGTGTTACCGTTGTGCCCCCGTTTATAATATAGCTTACGTTAGCAGAGGTGATGGTGTTTGATCCGTAATTTCTTATAATAACAGTAATATTCTGGCTGCCTGAATTAAAAGGAATGGTAGGAGAACTTATGCGTTCCACCCCCACATCGTTATTAAGCGGACTCACTTCAAATGCACCAATATCTGGCGGAGTGTTTCTAGTTATACCATTTAAATCTGTGGTTATGCCTGCTATAGCAGTTCCATTATTACAAGGATTAAGTGGTCGTAAATCAAACCTGCTAGTAAAAGTCGGATCAGCAATAATTGAATTGGTATTATAACCTCCATTACCAATTAAATTAGCCGGTGTAAGTAAGGATCCTCCGTAATAAAGTGTTGGCTGCGATGATTGTATACCGGCTTTAAAATAATTATTAAAATTTAATGCAGCCGTGGTTGTTACAACATATTGAAAAGAACTGGTACTGCTATAGTAAAAGGTGTAGGCAGAACTCCCTGATGCAGTTACTGCAAAAATATTGTTTCTAATGTCAAGCAGTGTTGAGCCTGTAGTACAACAATTACTAAAGTAAAATGCAGCTGCTTGAGTACCTGTTGTAACATTATCCAAATTAACACTGTTATTAAAGACATCCCAGCCATACGTAGAAGTAAAATAAATACCTGCAGGATTTCCGGTATTCCTAAAGCCTCCACCTATTGCATTATTAATTAACTGACAACGAGGAGCAGCCAGGGCATTGGTACTTGATATATAAATCCCATATAAACCTGCCTGAATAATGCGATTTGCATTTACCTGATGAAAAGAAGAGGCAGTTGGAGGGTTGCTATTTAAATATATACCTGCAGAACTCAAATTACCAGCACTGAGCATATTAATATTGTTATTATTAATTGCAAGTGCCCCAACCGACTGTGCAAATACGCCATAAAGAAATGAGCTATCTACCTGATTGCGTCTAAAAAATATTCCGGTATTTAAACCATTGCCTATCAAATAATTGCCATTTCCCCCAACAATCCGATTACTATCAATCTCTACATTAATTGCTGCAGAGCCTGAAGAAGTAGGGCTGGCTGTGCTGTTATTAAGAACCACCGCAGAAAAATTGGTGCTGCTGTGAGCAGAAAATGTCGAAGTAAATTGTATGATACAGTTCTTTACTTTTACATTACTTGATGCATTGAAAATATGTAACGGCCAGGCAAAGCTGGTACCTGTACCTACAATACTTAAATTCCTCAGGTTAATAAACTGCTGATTGTTGATACGAACCGTGAATGCTGTGGCCAATGCGGTAGCATTAAACTGAATAATGCGTGTAGCTGCATTGCCTGTTCCGCCATCAAAAGTTATTTGGTTTGTAGCGCTTACACCGGTTATTCCTGTAATATCTAACTGACCAACCCATGTGCCGGCAGCAACATTAAAAATAACAGGGCCGGTAACACCAGCCCCATTTGGTGTACCACCATCAGAACGGGTGCCAAGACGCATGTCACTGATGGCAGAAACAAAATCGCGGTAATTGGTTAAAGTGGCTGCCTGAGATGAATCAATGGTGTAAGTGCCATTAAGTGCTGCATAGGAATTTACAGGGATAATAGCCTCAGCTAATAGTAATAATAATGCGGTAACTCTTAAAATAGCGTTGAGGTTTTTCATAGTTGTATTGTGGTTTGGATTCAGGGCTGATTCTACTGAAAAAGAAAATACCTTGAAAATCAAAATTTATTAAAATCTTTGAGAAATCAAAATATTATTTTTCTAATTTTCTCAAGTAACCCTCAAGCATGCAATCTTTTCTAGCTCAACTTGTTTAAATGTATGAGATTATTAAACTTTGATAGCTAATCATTCTTTGCATATTACCTCTTTAAAATATATAAAGTTACTGCTATTGGGTATCCTGCTTGTAGGTACAAGCAATACTCATGGACAGGGCATGTACACAAATTTTGGCCAAAACAGAGTACAATATAGCCGCTTTGAATGGTCCTACCTGAGATCAGAAAACTATGATGCCTACTTTTATGCTGGAGGCCGTGAGCTTGCAACTTTTGCAGCACGCACCGCTGAAGCAGAGCTGAATAGCGTTGAAAATATTCTTGATCATAGATTAAGTGGTAGAGTGGAGATTATTTGTTATAATAATCTTAGTGATTTTAAACAAGGCAACTTTAGCCTTACAGACGAGCCTGCTAACACCGGTGGCACATCTCAGGTAAACAGCAACAAAATTTTTGTTTATTTTACGGGAAATCATGCTGAATTTAAAAAACAAATCCGCTCTGGCATTGCACTAGTTCTTATTAATGAATTGCTATTTGGGGGAAACATCCAGGAGCGTATTCAAAATGCTGCACTACTAAACCTTCCAGATTGGTATTTATACGGCTTATCTGAATATATAGGCAATCCCTGGGATGTGGAAAAAGACAATAAACTCAAAGACAAAATATCCAATCAGAAATTTAAAAAATTTAATCGCCTAATTCAGCAGGATTATTTACTGGCCGGAAGCTCATATTGGCGGTTTCTTATTGAAAAATACGGGTTAGATGTAGTGGCACAAATGCTTTATGTAACTAGAATAAGCCGCAATTTTGAAACAGCTCTGATTTATGTTGCCGGCATAACTCTAAAGCAAAGCAGTAAGGATTGGCTACAATACTACAGAGACCAGTATGCCAAAGAGGACAATGGCAGAACCTTGCCTAATAATGGCTTTAAAGTTAAAAAACGTCTGATGCCTTATGTTGAGCCTGATTTGAATGTGAGTCCAAAAGGCGACCGCTTAATCTATAAAACCAACCGAAACGGGAAATATAAAATTTGGATGCTGAATACACAGACGGGTAAAAGCAAAAAGATTCATAAAGGCGGACTTAAATACAATCAAAAAGAACTTGACCACTCTTATCCAATGGCTGCATGGCATCCGGGAGGTGAAAAATTTGCATACATACATGAAAAGAAGGGTAAGGTTATGCTCACTACAGTTGATTTAGTAACGAAGAAAAAAATTCATACGCCATTTCTAAAATTTGATAAAATCTTGTCTTTCGATTATTCCGAAAATCAGCGAACTCTAATACTTTCAGCTATTAGAAAAGGGCAGTCTGATTTGTATGCTTATGACATACAGAGCCGGAGAGAAAGACAATTGACCAATGATATGCATGATGATTTGTATCCTCGTTTTGTGGATGGCTCTTCAAAGCTAATTTTCTCATCTAACCGAAACAGTAGTCTTATTGGTGCACCTTCTTTTCAAACTATTGACCAAGAAAATAATCTAGATATCTATATATATGATTTTGAAAATCCCGGAACAGAGCTTAAAAGACTAACCTATACAAGTGGAATCAATGAAACACACCCAATTGAATATGGCAACAACTATTTTGCCTACTTAACTGACTACAACGGAATAAAAAACAGATATGCCGCTCGAATAGAAACCGAATACGATTTTACAGAACTAAATATTCATTACCGCAACTCTGATATTGCTCCTGATACCTTGTTTTTTGATGAGCTTAAGGAATTGGAAAAAGTGTTTGAATATGATGGAAAGTCTTTTGTGATTGATAGCAATGTGGTTAGAATTGATACCATTATCCATAATAAAGATATTGTGTACACCTACCCAATTACCAACTATAAAAGAAGCATCCTTTCTCATGATGCAGCCAGGCAAACGCAGCAGCTATATGAGATAATTTTTGATGAACAAAAGTACCATATCAAAAATGTTCCTGTTTCTAAAACTATTGAAATGGATAGTAAAAGAATTGAAACATATCCAAATATGTTTCGACTTAAATTAGGCCCTGTTAACAAATCCTTTATTTCGGGTCCTATAACATATAGCAAGCGCAGAAAAAAAGCAGAACCGCAAATTCCGGTTGCAGAAAAAGAAGAGACAGTAGAAAAATATGACTATTTCTTTGTTAATGAGTTTACTGCGCCCACAACAAAACCAGCTGACATCAAAGTTCAACCTGAAGTTAAATTAAGTGGTCCGGGGTTAGGTAAAAGTTTCAAGCTGGCTGCACCTCGCTTTTATGATGTAACTTTCTTCTCTGACTTTTTAGTAACTCAACTCGATAACTCAATTATCAATACTTACTATCAACCCATTGTACCCAGTGGACAAAATATGTTCAACCCCGGTTTAAACGGCATGTTTAAAGTAGGAATAATTGATTTGTTTGAAGATTACAGAATTACTGGAGGCTTCAGATTTACACTTGACTTTACAGGTGCAGACTATTTTCTTTCCTATGAAAATCTGAAGAAAAAACTAGATCATAAATTGACCTTTTATCGTCAAGTGAGAGAAGGGACAGCAGAAAATACGGCAGTAAATAGCATCTCCAATGAGGTACGATATCAGATTAAATATCCTATTAATCCGGTAATGAGTTTTAGACTCAGTGTTTTTGGAAGAGCTGACCGCGATATATTCCTTGCTACCTCAAGACCCTCTCTTGAAAGACCAGATAATTTAAACTACTGGTATGGCGGTAAGGCAGAATTTGTTTTTGACAATACCGTACCCAAAGGTTTAAACTTATGGAATGGAACACGTTTCAAGGTTTTTTACGAGCGTTATAAGAATTGGGATAATAAAGATGTGCAGCTAAATGTATTGGGATTTGATTTCAGACATTATGAACCCATACACCGCCAGTTAATTTTTGCTACCCGTATAACCTACAACACCTCATTTGGCCCCGCCAAAGTAAAATATGTAATGGGTGGAGTAGACAATTGGCTTTTTGCCCAGTATGATAATTCCCAAGGAACTATTGCCACTGAGAATTATGCGTTCCAAGCATTGGCGACTAATATGCGTGGATTTAAGCAAAATATTAGGAACGGAAACTCATTTGCATGCATCAGCAATGAGATTCGTTTTCCGATATTCTCCTATTTGTTTAACAGGCCTATACGTTCTGAGTTTGTAAACAATTTTCAGTTGGTGCCATTCTTTGATATTGGCACAGCCTGGGTAGGTAGCGATCCTTATTCCGAAGAAAATACCAATAACCTTAAAATAGTTGAGAAAAAATATTTACGCGTAACAGTAATAAATGTACGAGAGCCTATTGTTGCCGGAATGGGTGGTGGCTTGCGTACCAAGTTATTTGGTTACTTTGTGAGGTTTGATACCGCATGGGGCATTCAGGACAGAGAGGTTAACAATAAACCTGTGTATTACCTATCCCTTAGTATGGATTTCTAAAAAAAGGCAGAACCTGCGTTCTGCCCCTTTTCACCACACTATGAAAAAAACTCTGATGAGTTATGACATTGAAAACGTCATAGCTATCATATTGTTTTTTGAAAGCTGAAATTTTTTTCTGTAGCTGATTTTACGCTTATTTAACCGCAATCACCGATATCTCGACATTGGCATTTAGAGGCAGTTTTACTACCTGAACAGTTTCTCTAGCAGGGTAATTTCCGTTAAAAAAGCTTCCGTAAACCTCATTTATTTGGGTAAAATTGCCCAAATCGGTACAAAATATTGTGGTTTTTACAATATGGGTCTGGTCCATTCCTGACTCTTTTAATATGGCCACAATATTTTCCATTACCTTGCGCGTTTCGGCCTTAATATCGGATTGAACCATCTCTCCAGTAACAGCATCCTTGGCAACCTGACCTGAAACATAAAGTGTATTGCCAATTAAGTTGGCATGGCTATAGGGACCAATAGGTGCTGGTGCATTGGCGCTGGTAATGATTTTCTTTTCCATGGTTTTTGGTTTTTTATCTTTGTTTAAGGAAACAAATTTAACTTGCGCAAATGAAGATTTTTGTACGTGGAGAAAAAATACGCACAGCAGAGCTAAAAAATAAATTGGCAAACGTTTCATGTGAGTGGACGATTATTGATGACACAAATCTATCAAATTTTGATTTGCACGGCTTTGATATCATTTTTGATCTGGATTTTGATGAGCATCCGGATCAATTAAAATATTATGCAGGCCTAGCCAATAAACCCGTTTTTCTTTCTTCGGTTAAGATACAACTGGCTAATGCAGTGCATACATATGGCCGCAAACCGGAATGTTTTCTTTTTGGCATAAATGCTCTTCCCGGATTTATAAACCGAAATATGCTAGAGGTATCCGCTTATCAGAAATCTGATGAAAATGCATTGCTTGCCTGCATGGCCTCTTTGGGCAGCTCATATCAGCTTGTTCAGGACAGAACAGGCATGGTTACACCTCGTATTTTATTTATGATAATGAATGAGGCCTGCTACACGGTACAGGAGGGTACGGCAGAAATTCATGATATTGATACGGCTATGAAACTGGGAACCAATTACCCCATGGGACCATTTGAATGGGCAGATAAGGTTGGGATTAAACATGTATACGAAACATTGGAAGCCCTATATCAGGATACCCATGACGAACGCTATAAAGTATGTCCGCTGCTCAAAACAAAATACCTGAAAGGAGAAAACTTTTATTCATGAGAGGGTTACTTATTTTATTACTGCTTCAAAGCTATGCTTATGCCCAACATGCTTGTTTTGAAGGTAAAATTAGGCAATCCTTATCCGTTGAAGTAAATGCAACAGCTGAGCAAACCATGCAAATGGAAAAGTATGACATGCGCTTTGTTCATCTGCAACTTGAGATTGATACAGCAAGCACATATCTGCAGGGAAGCGCACAAACCACTATACAGATAAAGCAAGTCTTAGATTCTATTTTAATTGAACTACACGATACCCTGATAGTTGATTCCATTATCGGTGTTGATATTAGTACATACTATAGAAACGGTCATTTAATTACCATAACACCCAAAAGGCAATTGCAACCTGATGAGCAAATAATATTTGTTATTTACTATCATGGCATGCCAACAAGAGGTGCAAAATCGGCAGCAGGTGTTGCCGGCTTTAATAATCGGGCCTCACCAACTTACGGCAACCGAATCACTTGGTCGCTAAGCCAACCCTACTCTGCCTATGAGTGGTGGCCCTGCAAACAATCGTTACAAGATAAACTAGATTCGGTTTGGGTAACCATCATTACCAGTGCACCCAATACCGGTGTCTCTCATGGCAGGCTTATCAGTACTGAAAATTTACCCGGAAGCAAGGTTAGCTATCATTGGCGTTCCTCATATCCTATAGCCTATTACTTAGTATCTGTTGCTGTTGGTAATTATAGGCAATACAACCAATATGCAAAGCCCGCAGGCCGCACCGACTCATTATTTATTCAGAATTTTATTTACAGCAACCCGGCTGCTTTTAATAACAACAAGGATATCATTTTTTCTACCGGGCCAATGCTCGAAGCATTCTCAGAAAAATTTGGCTTATATCCATTTTACAAAGAAAAATATGGCCATGCAATGGCTCCTTTTTCAGGAGGAATGGAACACCAAACCCTTACCACCCAAGGTATATTTAATTTTGATATTGTGGCACATGAACTAGGGCACCAGTGGTTTGGAGATGCAGTAACATGTAGCAATTGGCAAGATATCTGGCTTAATGAAGGCTTTGCTTCATATTGCGAATACTTGGCTTATGAATTTTTAAGACCATCTCAGGCAGCACAAATCATGAGCAATATTCACACCAATGCACGCTACAATACACAATTGAGTTTATGGGTTGATGACACCACGGATGTGGAGCGCATTTTTGATTATCGTACCACCTACAGAAAAGGGGCAGCCGTGCTGCATACACTTCGCTACCTTTTGCAAAATGACAGTTTATTTTTTAACCTTCTTGCTTCTTATTTCAATCGTTTCAAATATGGCACTGCAAATGCTATGCAATTTAAGGCGCTAACCGAAGAACTTTCAGGAAAGGACTTTACCTACTTTTTTAACCAATGGTATTATGCAAAAGGCATTCCTATATTCACCTTAAAATGGAACCAAATAGGCAATTCGTTTTTTCTTGAATCTAAACAAAAGAATAGTTCAAATTCTGATACCACACTCTTTACCCTTCCTGTTCCCTACCGATTATATTTTGTTGGAGGAGGCGATACTACAATCTACCTTAATCACTTTAAACGCATAGAAACCTATGAGGTAAATGTGGGCAGGGCTATTAGCAATCTAGTGTTAGATCCTGATAACTGGATACTGAAGTGGGTTGATAGTTTGAATAAAGAAACCGGTTGGGTTGGCCAAATAGAAAATCCTGCTTCTCCTAACCCTACTATTTTTCCAAACCCTGCTCAAACAACCCTTCAGCTGGATGGCTTAGCCAAGAATAAGTGGCAAATAAAAATTCTGGATTATTTGGGTAGAGAAATAAAGTCTGAGTTGCTGTTAAACAACCGCATTGATATTGCCACACTAAAAGCAGGCCAATATCTTATTGAATTATTTACTGAAGAGAAGAGCCCTATATATGTTCTAAAATTTATTAAACAACCATAATCGTGAAGCCACTAATCATCTTTTTCGCTTTCATTCTGTCAATGCAGTTACAAACTTCAGCG
>JBILGC010000006.1:0-78821 GCA_044351265.1 Bacteroidia bacterium | reverse complement strand
CAAACGAACGACTCGCTGCAAATAAGAAATATATTTACTGAAGAACTTACAAAAGGCCAATGCTATCAAACACTTGATTACCTGAGCAACCACATTGGGGGAAGGTTAAGCGGCTCACCTGAAGCTGCTGCTGCTGTAAACTATATGAAACAAACCATGGCCACTTATGGATTTGATTCTGTATGGCTTCAAGAAGTTATGGTACCGCATTGGGTGCGTGGAGAAAAAGAGCAGGCTGTATTGATAACTGGCAAAGAAAGGATTCCAATGAACATCTGCGCACTGGGTAACTCTGTTGGCACCCCTGAGGCAGGAATTGAAGCACAAGTAATAGGGGTGAAGAGCTTAGAAGAGGTAGAAAAATTAGGCCGCGAAAAAATTCAGGGTAAAATTGTATTCTTTAACAGACCAATGGACCCCATTCATATTCATACCGGAACTGCCTATGGAGGTGCTGTAGATCAGCGCTCAAGGGGTGCAAGCATAGCTGCCAAATACGGTGCTCTTGGCGTTGTGGTTCGCTCCATGACACTTGCATTAGATGAGCATCCGCATACCGGTGCCATGAATTATAACGACTCCTTTCCTAAAATACCGGCTTGTGCCATTAGCACGAAAGGCGCAGATGAGCTAAGTAAAACCCTGCGTTTACGTGTGGCCGGCAGTGTAAAATTTTATTTTAAACAAAACTGCCGAATGCTGGCTGATGAAAAATCATTCAATGTAATTGGTGAAATAAAAGGTACTGCAAAACCCGATGAGATTATCGTGGTTGGAGGGCACCTGGATTCATGGGATAATGGAGAAGGAGCCCACGATGATGGTGCAGGCTGTGTGCAAAGTTTAGAAGTGTTACGCCTGTTTAGATCTCTTGGCATAAAGCCTAAAAGAACCATCAGGTGTGTGTTGTTTATGAATGAAGAAAACGGACTTCGTGGTGGTTTAAAATATGCCGAGCTGGCTGCCGCCAATAAAGAAAAACACCTTGCTGCCATTGAGAGTGATGCAGGCGGATTTACACCCAGAGGTTTTAATTGTAGTGCCCTTGGCGATACCATGACACGTTTTCAAAACTGGCTGCCCTTGCTAAAACCTTACGGCATTGAAAAAATTACATGGCCCGGAGGAGGCGCAGATATTGGCCCGCTTAGCAAACAAGGGGCTGTTACCATTGGCCTGGTTCCCGATTCTCAAAGATATTTTGATTATCATCATACCTCAATTGATACCTTTGATAAGGTAAACAAACGAGAGCTTGAGTTAGGTGCAGCCTCAATGGCTGCGCTTGTGTGGTTGTTAAGTGAGTACGGATTAAACTAAGACATTCGCTGCCTTACCGTTTCATAAACAGCAATTCCTGCAGCAACCGAAACATTGAGCGAGGAGACGCCCATCTCTAAAGGTATTTTTGCCAGTACAGCGCATTTGCGCAATACCTCATTGCTAATTCCTGTTTCCTCATTACCCATAATAATAGCCAAGGGTTCAGTTAAATCAACAAATGGTAAGTCTTTGTTTGCTTTTTCTGTGCATCCTACTGTTTGTATGCCGCTTTGGTTAAGCAGTTCCATAAGGGTCTTATAGTTCTTCTCCCTGCATACGGCAATTTTCATCAACGCACCTGCAGATGTTTTAATAGCATCTTCATTTACCGGAGCACCTCCCTGTTCAGGAATAACAATAGCATGAACACCTCCGCAATATGCGGTGCGTGCTATGGCTCCAAAATTTCTTACATCTGTTATATGATCGAGTACCAGAATAAATGGCGTTTTTCCTTCCTCATACAACTGAGGTATGATATCTTCAAGCTTTTGATAAATAACAGGCGAAATAGTAGCAATAATACCCTGATGATTTCTGTTAGCAGGAAATACAGCCGATTCTTTTGGCACAAACTGAACCGGTATGCCACGCTTGCGGGCCGTTTTTATGGCATCATCAATGGCGGGGTTTCTTAAGCCCTTTTGTATAATAATTTTGTTTAGCTCCGTGCCGCTGCTCAATGCTTCATTCACAGCGTGAATGCCGTAAATATGGGTATGTTCTTTTTTGCGCTCGTTCATAAAAAATGAAGCCCTTCCTAAGTATGGAAGGGCTTCAAATATACAATGCTTTATATTATTCCAGTGGCATTTGCAATTGTGTCATCTTATTACGCAACTCATCCGCCAATGTCTTTTGCTGATTAATTTCGGCCACTTGTTGGCAATAACCAAATATTTGAACGTTTTCCTGAATATCCTGTTTTACACTGCTTAGTTTTTTTGTGCCTCTGAATGAGCTATAATAAACGTATTTCTCTTCAGATATTTTTGCAACCTCTTTAACCAGCTCATTGGCTTTTTCGGGCTTACCTGCAGCATAATAAGCCTCAGCTAGCCTAATTACAAATACATCATAAGGAACATTTTCTTCAGGCATTACTTCCAAACAACGGTCTAGAACTTTAACTGCGGTATCTTTTTTGCCTTCCTCAATTAAACGCATAGCTAATCTATAGAATAAATTGCGCAGGTTTTTAGTTTGGCGCAAAATGGTTTCATCCAAATAAACACCCGGCTTATCCATATTGCCCCATTTAAATTTATTCATAACATTATCATACAAAATATTTGTATTGATGCGCCCCATGGTTCCGTCAGTTCCTTGTGTATTGAGAATTGGCACCAACTGATAAACCAATCCGTTTATCTGGAAATAATTCTGCATATTCAGATATACGTCACTGCCGGTTGTAATGGCAAAACAAATAGGTCGTGTCCAATCGGTTGAGGCAACAATGTCCAACGTAATCAAATCAGCCTTCATTAAATTGTTATTGCCTATCTCCCATTTGATGCTGTCAACAATTAAAGAAGCATCTTCAGGCCTTACTGCACCGGCCTTTAGCACCTGCTCTTTATTTACAGGAACAAAGAATTTTTTTGTTGGATAGTAATTGTACGTTTCACCGCCTTGTGAAGTAAGTTTGGCAAGCGGATCATTATCATCATTAATAAATGCCATGATGTTCTTTAATGGATAATAATCTGTTTGGTTGATGCCATATCTTTCTTCAATTTCAGGCCTGTTGTAATACATCACATAATCTCTAACACCTTGGATATATTTATCCGGTGTCATGCTGAAAGGTACCGGTTCTGAATCATATACCTTACGCTTTAGCATATTGGCATACCAGTCAGTATTTAACAAACTCAGGTTAATAACACGAATATCTGAACGAATACCCTCAACATTTTGCGCATACCACAATGGATAAGTATCGTTGTCTCCATTTGTAAAAAGTATTGCGTTTGGCGGGCAGGAGTTTAGATAATTGCTGGCAAAATCAAGTGCAGTATAACGGTTACTTCTGTTATGATCATCCCAGTTTTGGTTTGCCATTAATACAGGAACTCCCAAAATTGTTGCAACACTAACCAAACCCGTTGCCAGCATCAGATTCATCTTTTTAGAAAGCCAATCTATTAAGGCAAGTACACCCAATCCTATCCAAATTATAAAGGTTTGATATGACCCCACATAAGCATAATCTCGCTCACGTGGCTGATGGGCAGGGAAATTCAAATATAAAATTATGAATGCTCCGGTAAATAAAAACAAGGTTGTAACCACAAGTGCATCTTCGCGCTTTCTTTTGAAGTGCCAAATCAATCCTATAATACCGAGCAATAAGGGCAATCCAAAATAGCTGTTATTTGCTTTGTTCTTAGAAATTGAATCAGGAATATTTGATTGAGGCCCAAGGAACATTTCATCAATAAATGCAATACCCGTTTTCCAGTTACCGCGGGTAACATCTCCAAAGCCTTGTTCATCATTTTGGCGACCCACAAAGTTCCAGGCAAAGTATCTGAAATACATAAAACTCATCTGGTAAGTCCAGAAGAAATGTAAATTCTTGCCAAAAGTAGCGCGCTTGCCTTCAGGAATATTTTCCCATTGGCGGTATGCCTGCACATAATCAGGTCTGTCGGCCCACATACGTGGTAAAATCGTGCAATCCTTAGGATCATATATACGACTAAGTTTAGGCCCTGCTTCCTGATATTTGCCCTCTTCTCCTTTGCGATATTGCATGGCGCCTTTTTTAACATCAATTACTTTAGCATAAAAATACTGGCCATAAAGAAGCGGATTTTCACCATACTGCTCACGGTTAAGGTAAGATAGCAAGGTAAAAGGATGCTCCGGATCGTTCATATCAATTGGCGGATTGGCAGCCGAACGAATTAATATCATAGCGTAAGATGAATATCCAATGATGATAAATGAAACACATAGTAGCGCAGTGTTAAGTAAAACCTTATTATTTTTTACAGTGTAATAAAGTCCATAACCCACACCAACTAAAAGAAGCAATAACAAGGCATACGCACCACTGTTAAAACCCATTCCCATCGAATTAACAAGTATTAAATCCAACCGCGTCATTAACCATGGAAGGCCGGGTATAATTCCGAACTGAACAACGCCAATAGCGAATATCGCAACCCCAGTAGCCTTGATAAAACCAATATTTGAGAAGCTGTATTTCTTGTAATAGTACACATATACAATTGCAGGAATAACCAACAGGTTTAGAAGATGCACACCAATTGCAAGGCCAATGAAGTAGGCAATTAGAACCAGCCACCTATCGGAATGTTTTTCATTGGCCACATTTTCCCATTTTAGGATACACCAAAAAGTTAGGGTAGTAAAAAAACTGGAAGATGCATACACTTCTGCTTCCACGGCCGAAAACCAGAATGTGTCGCTCCAGGTTAAAGTAAGGGCACCAACCAAACCGCTTGCCATAATAGCAAGTGTTTGCTGCATAGTAGCTTCACCTGCTTTTACCAATATCTTTTTTGCAAGATGAGTAATTGTCCAAAAGAAGAATATTACGGCAAGCGCACTGGTAACAGCCGAAACCATATTTACCCAAAATGCAACTTTAGTTAAGTCGCTTCCTGCCATTAGGGAGAACAACCTACCGAAAATAAGAAATAAGGGAGCACCCGGAGGATGACAGATTTGCAATTTATAAGATGCAGAGATAAACTCACCGCAATCCCAAAAACTTACGGTTGGTTCAAGGGTTAAGGTGTAGGTTACAAGTGCAACTAGAAAAGTTACCCATCCCAAAATGTTGTTAAACAGATTATACTTATTATTCATGCGTAAATGGTATTATATTACTACTATTGTAAGGAGACAAATATATACACTGTGCTTAATTTTAAAAATTGATTCAATAAAATGAATGATAAAATAATGAGCCAAACGATAGCCTCAAGAATTTTGTTATATGTATGTTTCTTAATTTTTACATCAAACCTAAGTTCCTGTGATGATGCTAATGAGGACGTGAATAATGCAACCATTCGGGTAGTTTTTAAAGGGATTAGCGATACGGTGCCGGCCTTTAATCCTATTACCTACCAGCTTGTTGAGGTAACTTTTAATGGAACCACCGTTTTAGATAGGTCTACCTCATCTTTTTCGGGCATTCTAACCTTTTCCGAAAACCTTAAAACATCGGCCAAATATGAGTATTATTTGGTACCTGCAGGGCCAACTTTTGAAAATTATGCTGATGAAGGCAACATGGTAATTCCTGTTTCAAAATCAGGATTAGATACTACTGTTTATCTGGAAAGAAGCGGAAAGGTAAAGATTTACCTAAAAAATATCAGGCCCGTTAATAGCTCAGACCGACTAGAAATCGTTAAAAAAACAAATGGCAAACTGCAAATTCCCAAATACGACCTTTACACCTACAATCAGGCCAATGATGCTTATTATTTTACAGGAACAGCTATTGATGAATATGTTGATTGCAAGGTAACAGCTCGTAACCCCTTTATTTTTGAATATTATATAACCAAAGATACATTAGGCCTGCCGCTGCGTAAAAAATACACCATGCAGTTCCCAATGCATAAAGGTGTCAACCCAACGCTGGAAATCAAGTATTAAAATTTGTGATTATAAAAAATAGGCCTATATTTGTCGCGTATTAAATCAACGTTATCAGAGGGGACCGCAAGTCCCCTCTCTTTTTAAATATGGATATCATATCATCAATAAAACAATGGACAGAGGCAGCACTGCAAGAAGGCTACTTTCTTGTTGAGGCAGAGCAAAAGGCCGGCAGCAAAAAAATCTCAGTTTTTATTGATGGTGATAAAGGTGTGAATATTGAAACATGCAGGCTCATTTCCAAGGTGCTCTCTGAAAAACTGGATGAGATGGATTATGGAGATGGGGCATACTATTTGGAGGTTTCTTCCCCGGGGGCAGACAGGCCATTATTACAGCCAAGGCAATACCCCAAGCACATTGGCAGAGAGTTGCAGGTGAAACTGGTAGGCAATAATGAAATAATAGGCAAATTGCAGGAAGTTACCCCAGAAGGTATTGTGCTATTGCTTAAAGACAATAAAAAAGGATACAAACAGGCTACAGAAAAGACAATATCATTTAATGAAATAAAAGAATCTAACGTGCTGATTAGCTTTAAATAAATCCAATCAGCCAAACATTTAAACAACATATAAAAACAGAAGAATATGCACAGTGTAGGATTAATTGACTCGTTTAGCGAGTTTAAAGAGTTCAAAAACATCGACCGCGTTACAATGCAGCGCGTGTTGGAAGATGTATTTCGCAGCATGCTGCGCAAACGTTACGGAACAGATGAAAATTTTGACGTAATTATTAACGACAGCAATGGTGACCTTGAAATCTGGCAAAACAGAACCATCGTGCATGATGGTGAGGTCGAGAATGAGCGTAGCCAAATTTCTATCTCAGATGCCAGAAATATTGAGCCTGACTTTGAGGTTGGAGAAGATTTAACCAATGAAGTAAAGTTGGAAGTATTTGGGCGCAGGGCCATTTTATCTGCCCGCCAAACCCTTATGAGCAAAGTTCTGGAGCTTGAAAAAGACGAGTTGTACAAGAAATACAAAGATCGTGTTGGAGAAATTATTGCCGGTGAGGTCTATCAGGTTTGGAAAAAAGAACTGATGATTCTGGATGATGAAGGAAATGAACTATTGCTTCCAAAAGTTGAAATGATACCGGCAGATCATTACAAAAAAGGTGACTCTATCAGGGCTGTGGTGCTAAAAGTTGAAATGTATAACGGTTCTCCGCGTATCCTCTTATCACGTACCTCGCCAATGTTTTTGGAACGCCTGTTTGAACAAGAGGTACCCGAAATTCTGGACGGACTTATTACCATTAAGAAAATCGTGCGCGAACCAGGTGAAAGAGCCAAAGTGGCTGTTGAATCTTATGACGATAGAATTGATCCCGTTGGTGCATGTGTGGGGATGAAAGGTTCACGTATACATGGAATTGTACGCGAACTTAGAAACGAAAATATAGACGTGATTAATTTTACCGCTAATCTGCAACTTCTTATTCAGCGTGCCCTGAGCCCTGCTAAAATTTCTTCCATCAAAATCAATGAAGAGAAAAAACGTGCAGAGGTTTACCTTAAACCCGATCAGGTTTCGCTGGCTATAGGAAAAGGTGGACACAATATTAAACTGGCAGGTAAACTTGCTGGCGTGGAAATTGACGTATACCGTGAAGATGATGAAGATGAAGGCGATATTGATCTGGAAGAATTTGCAGATGAAATAGATAGCTGGATTTTAGATGAACTCAAAGGCATAGGCTGTGATACCGCTAAAAGCGTATTGGCACTAACAGTTGAAGATCTGGTGCGTAGAACAGAACTAGAGGAAGAAACTGTGAAGGAAATACGCAAGATTTTACAATCTGAGTTTGAGTAAGACTATTTGGTTATTAAGTTATTAGACGAAGGGGTTTTTATTTGTACTTCCCCCTTTGTCTAATATCACTTAAACTTTAAATTAAATAACCGATATTCGCAGGAGATTACACGAGGAGTACAACAACGCAATGAGCGAAAACACAGGAACTATAAGATTAAGTAAGGCTGCCAAGGAAATTGGGGTGGGCATTAGCACCATCGTGGAACATTTGGGTAAAAAGGGGCATAAAATTGAATCAAACCCAAACTCCAAAATAACAGATGAGCAATATGCCATCCTGCTAAGCGATTTTCAGAGCGATAAAAAAACAAAAGAAGACGCCAAAAGCCTAGGCAAAGCTAAGCTTGTTAAAAAAGAGGAAACAGGAATTACTGCTCCAAAAGCTAAAGCTCCTATTACGGATGACGAAGATGATGATGGCATACTAATCAAAAGTGGGCTAGTTCCTGAAGTAGTCTCAAAAACAGAAGTTAAAAAAGATGAAACTCCTGCAAAAGGAAAGCCCGTAAAATCAACAGAATCAGAACCTGGAGAAGATAAACCGGGGTTAACCGTTTTAGGTAAAATTGATTTAAGCAATATTAACAGTAAAACTAAACCGGAAAAAAAAGGCAAGAAATCTGCTGAACCCAAAACCACCGCTACTAAGTCTAAAAAGACCAAGCAGGAAGAGGAAGTGAAACCGGTAGAGGAAGTTCCTGCAGTAAGCGAACAGAATACCGAAACAATTGAAAAAGTAACGCCTGAAGACACAGAGGCTCCAATGCTTGAGCCCAATTACGAAAAACTTTCCGGTCTTAAGGTTATGGGTAAAATCGAATTGCATACCGAACCTCCTAAAAAACAACCTGTTGCATCTTCAGATAATAATCTGATAAAAAAGAAAAGACGCAGAAAGAACTTTGTTGGTGGAAGTGATAACATAGATTCCAAAAAGATTGATCAGTTAGGTAAAGATAAGCCTGCCGGACAGGGAACAGGACCGAAACGTGATTTTAAACCCGGTCAGCGATTTGAGAAAGGGAAGTTTAATAAAGGTAAAGACAGATTTGCGCCTCCTGAAGAAAAAGCAGAAATTACTGAAAAAGAAATACAGGATAAACTGAAGGAAACGCTGGCAAGGCTAAATCCAGGCAGTAAAAACCCCAATATAGGATCCATACGCTCTAAACTCCGCAAACAAAAACGCGATGCAGCAGCTGCTGAGCGTGAAGAGGCTGCAATGGAGGAAGAGCTGGCTTCAAAAAAATTAAAGGTAACCGAATTTGTTACAGCCAATGAGCTGGCAAAAATGATGGATGTTTCGGTAACCAATGTTATCAGCGCCTGTATGACTTTAGGGATGATGGTTTCTATTAATCAGAGGCTGGATGCTGAAACCATTGCAATTGTTGCCGAAGAATTTGGTTTTGAAGTTGAATTTGTATCAGCAGAAGCTGTTGAAGAGGTTGAAGAAGATACCGATGCTCCGGAAGACTTAAAACCACGGCCGCCTATTGTTACGGTAATGGGTCACGTTGACCATGGTAAAACATCACTACTAGATTACGTGCGCAAAGCAAATGTAATTGCAGGCGAAGCAGGCGGCATAACACAGCACATAGGTGCTTATGAAGTTACGCTGGCAAATGGCAAGCATGTTACCTTCCTAGATACCCCAGGCCACGAAGCGTTTACTGCTATGCGTGCACGTGGAGCTAAAATAACCGATATTGTAATAATTGTAATTGCAGCTGATGATAGCGTGATGCCACAAACACGCGAGGCTATAAGCCATGCGCAGGCTGCAGGTGTACCTATCATATTTGCTATAAATAAAATTGATCGTGAAGGAGCAAATCCGGATAAAATAAGGGAGCAATTGGCTGCAATGAATATCTTGGTTGAAGAGTGGGGAGGCAAATACCAATGTCAGGAAATTTCTGCTAAAAAAGGTTTGAATATTGACTCGCTTTTGGAAAAAGTATTGCTTGAAGCCGAAATTTTGGATCTTAAAGCAAATCCAAATAAACGTGCGGTGGGCAGTGTAATTGAAGCAACTCTTGATAAAGGACGAGGTATTACCACAACGGTAATGGTTCAGGCAGGTACCTTAAAAATTGGCGATCCTATTTTAGCAGGTGTACATAATGGTAAAGTGAAAGCGATGTTTGACGAGCGTGGTAAAAAAATGACCATTGCAGGGCCTTCTGCTCCAGTTGTTATACTTGGATTTGATGGTGCTCCTCAGGCAGGTGATAAATTTATTGTTTGTAAAACCGAGCAAGAGTCAAAAGAAATTGCCAATAAACGCGCTCAGTTGCAGCGTGAGCAAGGTATACGTACGCACAAACACATCACGCTTGATGAAATTGGAAGACGTTTAGCCATAGGTAATTTCAAAGAATTGAAAGTAATTGTTAAAGGTGACGTGGATGGATCCGTTGAAGCATTAAGCGATTCATTGATTAAACTTTCTACAGAAGAGGTTGCCGTAAGCGTAATTTATAAAGGCGTAGGACAAATATCTGAAAGCGATGTATTGCTTGCCTCTGCATCAGATGCGATTGTTATTGGTTTTCAGGTTCGCCCTTCTGCTCAGGCACGCAAGCTTGCCGAACAGGAATCTATTGACATCAGGTTATATTCTATTATCTACAAAGCCATCGAAGAAATTAAGGCTGCCATTGAAGGGATGCTTGAACCCACTATGGAAGAAAAAATTACCGGTAATGTTGAAATACGTGAGGTATTTAAAATCTCCAAAGTTGGCACAGTTGCCGGATGTATGGTTACCGATGGAAAAATATTCAGAAACTCTAAGATTCGTATTATAAGAGATGGCGTTGTGGTTCACTCCGGTGAATTGGCTTCACTCAAGCGTTTTAAAGATGATATGAAAGAAGTGGCCCAAGGTTTTGAATGCGGGTTAAACATCCACAATTTTAATGATATTAAAGTAGGAGATATGGTAGAAGCCTACGAAGAAGTTGAGGTGAAACGCACCCTTAAATAATCGCAAGCAAAGCATATTTTGCTGTATTGTAATAGCAGAAAAGAAATTTAAGAACGGGCAGGTTAAACATTGCCCAATAAAAAAGGGGCTAGGCCCCTTTTTTTAATATTTGCTAACTTAATACAAATCTACACTGTGTATGGCATGCATGGGTATAAAGTGATCCTTCTCAAGTGTTATACCTTTGTCGGCCACAAAATGCACAATGCCTTTAACCTGAACATAACCCTCTACCGTTTTAATTACCAATCTGGTTTTTATTTTTACACTGCGGCCAAGGGTTACAGCTTTATCCAAGTTCACTCTCCTCACCCGCTTATCCGTTTCTGCTTCCAATGCATCAACTTCACCATAGTTGGCATGAAACAATTCATCAAGGGCTATTTCCTTAATTTCTCTAAGGTTTAATACTTTATCCATTTCGGTAAACTTATAAAGCTGCCTCGTATCTGCGGCTCACTTCATTCCAATTAATTACGTTCCAGAAAGCGGTACAATAATCAGGCCTGCGGTTTTGATAATGCAAATAGTATGCATGTTCCCAAACATCTAAACCTAAAACCGGAGTTCCTTTGCATTCTGCAATATCCATTAAGGGATTGTCTTGATTAGGGGTGCTGCAAACACATAAATTTTTATTTGCATCAACACATAACCATGCCCACCCACTGCCAAAACGAGCGGTAGCTGCTTTGTTAAACTCTTCTTTAAATTTATCAAATCCGCCCAACTGGCCGTTAATTGCATCCATCAATTTACCAGAAGGTTGTCCGCCTCCATCAGGCCCAATTACTTTCCAGAATAATGAGTGGTTGTAATGCCCGCCACCGTTGTTTCTAACAGGCGTTGGGTATTTGCTTATATTTTTACAAATGTCTTCAATACTTAATTGCTCTGCGTCCGTGCCTGCTATCGCATTATTTAAATTGGTGATATAGGCCTGATGATGCTTGGTATGGTGTATTTCCATAGTACGAGCATCAATGTGCGGTTCAAGTGCGTTATACGCATAAGTTAGTTTTGGTAATTCAAATGCCATAATTTATTTTATTTAAGCGTTGCGAATATACTTAAAACAAGTACGCACAGATTAAGTTTCTCTTAATTGCTTGAAAAATTCCTTCAGTAATATGCTGCACTCTTCTGCCATCACTCCTGAAATAATATTTGTTTGCGGATGCAGCAAGGCACCATACTTTCCATAACCCCTTTTCTCATCGGAAGCTCCATAAACCACCTTTGGTATCTGGCTCCAAAAAAGTGCTCCGGCACACATTACACAAGGCTCAAGGGTAACATACAAAGTACATTCCGTTAGGTACTTGGCACCAAGATAATTAGCTGCTGCAGTAATGGCTTGCATTTCTGCATGCGCAGTTACATCATTCAACTTTTCTGTTAGGTTATGTCCTTTGCCAATAATTCTATCGTTAGCCACTACTACGGCTCCAACGGGCACCTCACCTGCATCATAAGCCTTGCGTGCTTCTGCCAAAGCCAACTTCATAAAATATTCGTCAGTAAATAATTCGCTCATCATTTATTTGACATGCAACTTACTACTTTTTAGGAAATGGAATCGCATGAAGTATGCAATTTAACCTATGCTTTTAGTATTTTCGCCCATTCTATTAATGAACGAAACAAGCTATGCTAAGAACACATACCTGCGGAGAATTGAGAATTGCAGATGCCGGCAAAACGGTAACCCTTTGCGGCTGGGTGCAAAAGAGCAGAGATTTAGGCGGAATGACTTTTATTGATTTAAGAGATCGTTACGGCATTACCCAACTTGCATTTAATATGGACAGCAACGAAACCCTCTGCATGGGTGCAAGAAAACTCGGACGCGAATTTGTGTTGCAGGTTAGCGGCATGGTTAAAGAGCGAGAAAGTAAGAATAACCAGATACCAACAGGTGAAATTGAAATTAGTGTAAGCGATTTTAAAATTCTGAATGAAGCTGCAACACCACCTTTTACCATTGAAGAAAATACAGATGGTGGTGATGATTTGCGTATGAAATACCGCTATTTGGATTTGCGCAGGGCATCTGTTAGATCCAACCTGCAACTGCGCCACCAGGTGGCTAAACAAACCCGTGTGTATCTGGATGCAAAAGAATTTATAGAAGTAGAAACCCCGGTTTTAATTAAATCAACCCCCGAAGGAGCTCGTGATTTTGTGGTGCCCAGCCGCATGAATCCGGGTGAGTTTTATGCCTTGCCTCAATCACCGCAAACTTTTAAACAGCTGCTTATGGTTAGCGGCTTTGATAAATACTACCAGATTGTAAAATGTTTCAGAGATGAAGACCTGCGTGCCGACCGTCAACCTGAATTTACGCAGATAGATTGCGAAATGAGCTTTGTAGAACAGGAGGATGTGCTGCAAATGTTTGAAGGTTTGATAAAGCATTTGTTTAAAACAGTAAAAGGAATTGATATTGAATCTTTACCTCGAATGACTTACGCAGATGCCATGCGCTATTATGGCAGCGATAAACCCGATACACGTTTTGATATGAAGTTTGTGAAATTGAATGAGGTGGTAAAAGGCAAAAACTTTAAAGTATTTGATGACGCAGAACTTGTTGTGGCTATTTGTGCCAAAGGTTGCGCTGAATATACCCGCAAGCAACTGGATGAGCTTACCGATTTTGTAAAACGTCCGCAGATTGGTGCAAATGGTTTGGTGTATGCAAGGGTTAATGATGATGGCAGCATTAAATCATCAGTAGATAAATTTTACGATGAAGCTGCATTAAAATTATGGGTCGAAAAATGCCAAGCCCAACCGGGAGACTTGATTCTAGTATTGGCAGGAGAAAAAGAAAAGACCAGAAAAGCATTAGGGGAACTGCGATTGGAAATGGGTACACGACTTGATTTACGCAATAAAGATACATACTCCTGCTTGTGGGTAATAGATTTTCCTTTGCTGGAATATAACGGAGAAGAAGGCCGCTATTTTGCCATGCACCATCCATTTACATCGCCCAAGCCTGAAGATTTATATCTGATTAACCAAATGCTCAAAGAGCACATAGAAGAAATATTAACAGACAGAAGCCCCGGTCAGATAAAATTGCCCAGAGCCAATGCTTACGATATGGTCATAAACGGTGTAGAAGTAGGCGGTGGCAGTGTGCGTATATACAACAAGGATTTACAGGCTAAAATGTTTGAGTTGCTTGGATTTAGCCACGAAGAAGCACAGAAACAATTTGGGTTTTTAATGGATGCGTTTCAGTATGGAGCACCACCACATGCGGGAATTGCTTTTGGATTTGACAGGTTGTGTTCCCTCTTTGGCGGAGCCGATTCTATCCGCGATTTCATTGCTTTCCCTAAAAACAACAGCGGTCGGGACACAATGATTGATGCGCCAAGTACGATTGATGAGAAGCAGTTGAAGGAGTTGGGGATTGGATTAAGGATTTAAAACACACGCACTTCATCCCGCCTTGCGTGACGGTTATCTGCGTGAAGAGATTATACATCCATTTCAATCACAACTTTTTCGTTCATCGGTATACAATTAAAAAGGGCTCTGGTGAGCCCTTTTTTATAATTATTCATGTTGAATTAGTAGTCGTTTACAACCTAATCCGTTTTCGGTTTTAATTAATACCTGATATAAACCATTACCCAATTGTGCTATATTAACGCTGTTTCCGGTAAACTGCATCACTTCTCTTCCGCTCAAATCAAGTATTATACCTTGTTTTACCTGGTAAGCCATTTCAATATTCAAAATAGATGAGGCAGGATTTGGATACATTTTAAAATCTACATCATCATTAAATACAGAAGACAATCCTGTAGGAATAATCTCATAAATAGAATCAACCTGCCATTCTAAATCACTTATAAAACCGGTAGAATCTAAATTCGCTGTAGCTATGGCATAAACACCATTCTTTGCATACCAAGAAATGGTTCTGGTCGTATCAATTTGGTTACCAAAATTATTCCAGCTGCCCAATAGTTTAAATCCGATAGCTACGTTGGTTCTAATTTCAGCCTTTACACGCAGCACTTCATAGTTATCGGTAGGCGTTTTCAAAGTGCCGTAACCATCTGCTACACTTTCTGAAATTACATTACCAATGATGCGAACTGAATCGGCAGGAAATGGAATACCAAAGTCTGCTGGTGTACCAAAAATGGCTATTTTAACGGTATCACTAAAGCTATCTAAATAATCTAGTGGAAAAGCCAGTGCTCGCAATTTACCTTCAAATCCCGGTAATTCCTGTGGTTGAATAATAGTTGTAACAGCATCGTTATTTACAATAAAGTATGCGGTGTCTTCTCCCGTTATAATCCCGTGGGTAGCTTCTTCAGGTGCATTAGGAAGACCGCTAGCAGAAATAAAAGTGGTGCTATCGAAATACTCTGGCTTCAATGCACTGAAATCCCATATTTTATTTGCACCTGCAGCGCCCGCGCTAAGAGGAGCAGGAAATGCTATCTGGCCTCCAACATAAATCTTATCACCTGTGTCTCCAAAATCAGTTCTTACAATTTGAATTTGAGCAAAAGCAGGTGTTAAAAGTGCCAGTGATAAAACAGTAGTAAATAGTTTTTTCATGTTTTTAAGCAATTAGTTTGGCAAATTTATATGAATCGTTTTTAAAATCTTGGTTTCAAAACCTGAAAAAATCAGAGTTACATAAACGCAGCTTTAACCTCTTAAATGGCATATGCATTCAGTGTTTTGTTCATCAACAAAATTATTTAAATAAAAAGCCTATTTTCGCTTGGTTATTCCTATGCTAATTAGCATCATCAATCAATCAAACCATGCCTTGCCGGCTTATGAAACAACCCATGCTGCCGGTATGGATATAAGGGCATTTGTTTCTGAGCCTGTCATTATTAAACCAGGCGCAAGAGCACTTATTCCCACAGGGTTGTATATTGAGCTCCCTCCGGGGTTTGAAGCACAGATTAGACCAAGAAGCGGTTTAGCATTAAAACATGGGGTTACCGTTCTCAACTCCCCCGGGACCATTGATGCCGATTATCGTGGTGAAATAAAAGTACTGCTCATTAACTTTGGCGATGTAGATTTTACAATTGCAAATGGTGAGCGTATAGCCCAGATGATTGTTGCATCTCATGCAAAGGTGCATTGGAATGAAACACACTCGCTCTCTGAAACCACACGTGGCGCAAGTGGTTACGGAAGTACAGGAAAATAAATAATTACTGATAAGTTGGCTTAAAGAAGCATAAGTAAAGCAAAATGAAGATTATTGTACCTATGGCAGGTATGGGCAAGAGAATGAGGCCACATACCTTAACTATTCCCAAACCGCTAATTCCTGTTGCAGGGAAACCCATTGTTCAAAAAATTATTGAAGATCTGGAAGAGGTTTGTGGCGAAGGCATTGAAGAAGTGGCTTATATCATTCATCCAAGTTTTGGTAAATCCGTTGAGCAAAGCCTAATTGCAGTTGCTGAAAAGTTAGGTGCCAAAGGAAGCATTTATTATCAGTACGAGGCTCTGGGAACTGCACATGCCATTATGTGCGCCAAGGAATCGCTTGATGGAAATGTATTGGTGGTGTTTGCAGATACTTTGTTTAAGGCTGGCTTTAAGCTTGACCGCAATAAGGACGGCATAATTTGGGTTCAGCAAATTGAAGACCCGCGTCAGTTTGGTGTGGTAAAACTGAATGATGAAGGGGTAATCACCGACTTTGTAGAAAAACCTCAAACATTTGTGAGTGATTTAGCCATTATTGGCATTTATTATTTCAGAGATGGCGCTAACCTGCGCAATGAATTACAATACCTGCTCGATAATAAAATCATGGAGAAGGGCGAGTACCAGCTTACCAATGCGCTGGAGAATATGAAACAAAAAGGCCTGAAGTTTGAACCCGGTAAAGTGCAAGAATGGTTGGATTGCGGAAACAAAAACTCAACTGTTTATACCAACGGCCGCATCCTGCATCATATGCATAATGATGGTGCTAAAATGATTGACGAAAGTGCAGAAATAAATCAATCTACAATTATTCAGCCTTCGTTTATAGGTAAGAATGTGAAACTCATACGTTCTGTAGTTGGACCTTATGCATCTATCGGTGATGGCTGCATTATAGAAAACTCGGTTGTTGGAAATTGTATAGTTCAGAATAACAGCAGCATTAAGAATGCCGTGATAAACAATGCAATGTTAGGTAACCATGTTGAATACCATGGTGAGAGTAAAGACCTGAGCATTGGCGACTATACCACCGTGATGCCCTGAATTTGAAAAGATACACCCTACATATCCTGCTTACTTTGGCACTGCTGTTTCTGCTGCCTGAAGCACGGGCCCAAAAGAAACAAGCCCTCAGCGAGCAGCAACAAATACAATTTGATGCCTCCTTTTTTAATGGCAACAAAGAAAAAATATTGGGTAATTATGATGAAGCCATAAATTATTTTAAAGCCTGTTTATACTTAGATGATACAAAGGCAGCCGTATATTATATGCTAGCAGATGTATATTATTCCAAAGGGCTGATGATTGATGCGGAGATGTTTGCTCAAAAAGCCATTCAAATTGATGGCCAAAATATTTGGTATCAAATACTGCTTACCGAAATTTACCAAGCAAGAAAAAAATACAATGACGCTGGTAAGCAGCATTTACTTTTAAGCAAGCGCGAGAACGAAGCTAGTCATTTAACAGAAGCTGCTTATCTATTTGCCCGCGGCAGAGAATATAAATCCGCCATTCAAACGCTAGATAAACTGGAAAAAGTAATTGGCGTAAATGAGGATGTAATCCGGCAAAAAGAACAGATTTATATGGCGCAGAATAAAATATCTAAGGCTATTAAGGAGGTACAAAAGCTCATTGCGCTTAAGCCAAACGAAACACGATACCTGGGAATGCTGGCTGATTTATATATGAATAGCAACAAAACTGCAGAGGCCCTTAAGCTGTATGATAAAATACTTGAATTGGAGCCAGGAAATGGCTACGCGCATTTTGCTTATGCTGATTATTATAATGGCAAAAACGATGAAGCGAATTGGTACAAGCATACCCTTTTAGGCATGCAATCAACCAATGTTGAAGTAAAAACAAAACTAGCCATTTTAGTAAATTATATTGCCAACGGAAAAGCAGATGGCCACCGCCTAAAATGTTATGAATTGGCCGATGCATTTGCCAAGGGGAATCCGCAGGAAGCAACAGCACATATGGTTATAGGCGATTTGTATGTGCAGGATAAACTATTCAAAGAAGCAAGATATAAATATCAGCGGGCCGTTGAACTGGAGCCAAATACATTGGTCGCATGGCAACAAATGATTTATTGCAGTGGTGAAATGCGCGACAATAAACTATTGCAGTCGGACTGTGAAAAGGCGATAGAATATTTTCCCATGGAAGTATTGTTTTTTGCCTATTATTCCATTGCCAGCATACAGTTAAAGGAATATGAAAAAGCGGTAAATAGCGCAAGCAAAGGAATAGAGCTTGCTGAAGGTAATGATGAAGTGCTCATACAATTGTATTCCAATCTTGGTGATGCCAATCACTACTTGAAAAATGATTCTGCATGCTATGCTGCTTATGAAAAAGCACTTACAATAGATAAAAACAATGCTTATGCATTAAATAATTATGCTTATTTCCTTAGTCTGGGTAAAACACAGTTGGAAAAAGCAGAAGAAATGTCTAAACGCAGTCTGGATTTAGATCCTAGCAACTCTTCTTATCTTGATACCTATGGCTGGATATTGTTTCAACAAAAAAGATTTGAACTCGCGAAAGAGTATATTGAAAAATCCTTGGCCGCTTCACCTAACAGCGCAGAAGTAGTGGAACATATGGGTGACGTGTTTTTTAAATTAAATAAATCTGAAAAAGCACTTGAGTTTTGGAATAAAGCAAAAGAACTTGGCTCAGAAAGTGAAACACTGGATAAAAAAATAAAAGAGAAAAAGTATGTGGAATAAACATGCCATCTTTATTGCCGCAGCGATGTTTATATTATTCTCTTTAGGCTGTAAATCCTCAAAAACAATAATTGGTAAAACCCTTGGTGCACATATTACCAAAACGGGGAACGATGCGCTACAGAATCTGCTTAAAAATATTCAGGCTAATGAAAATACGTTTGACTATTACCAGTGTAGAAGCAAGTTGATTTATACTGAAGGCGAACAAAAGCAAGAGCTGGATGCAATTATCACCATGGAAAAAGACCGTTATGTGCTTTTTTCTATTTCTGCAGTTTTAGGATTGAATGTAGCACGTGTGCTGGCCACGCCCGATTCTGTTGTGGTGCTTGATTTGCTGCATAGAAAAGCCATTATCGCAGGTTATGACTATTTGCAAAAAATAACCCAATTGCCTTTAGCATTTACACAACTGCAAAACCTGATTGCGGGTAATGCCTTATATTTTCATGATACTACAGTAAGCCTTGCAGATACAATTATGCCGCAGGTTACGATCACACAGCCATTAGCAGGCAACCGAGCTCAGGCGGTTACCTATGCTATGAACACACTTAAACCCTCCAGAACCAAATTGTGGGAGAGAAACGGTACCAAAGAAATCATGATTGATTACAGCAATCCGCATATTCATAAATCATCTGCATTCCCGGCCAGATGGAATATCAATATACAATCAGAAAAAAACATTCAATTTGAGTTGGAGGCAACTCAGTTTACATTTGAGAAGAAAAAAGAACTGTTATTCAGTATTCCCAAATCGTTTGAACTGATTAAGTTCTAATAGCTCTTTGCATACTTTATTTCTATTGTTCACCAGCCGCAGTCTCCTCATCCGTAAATATAGCTTATCAACATATCGGCAGAAAAAAACAGGCATCATATTATTACAGCAGGCAACTTTGCGGTAAATAAATTATTTGCGTTGAGACCATTTCGATTTCATATTACGTTATCCATTGTTTTTGCTTTGTTGCTTTTGGCGGCCTTTCCCACATTGGCTCAGAATATACAGCAACAGCGAAAGGAGCTGGAAAATAAGCGCAAGGAGCTGACCGATAAAATCAAGGAAACCAAAAAGGTTCTGGAAGAAACCCGCACCAGACAAAAAACCACGCTTTCTCAGCTTAAAACAATCAATAATCAGATTCGCACCCGCGAGAAAATAATCAATAATGTTCAAGAACAACTACATGCCGTATCCATTCAAATTCTTGAACAGCAGACCGTACTTGATTCTCTAAAAAGAGATATGGTGCGTCTCAAGGAAGAGTATGCTAAAAGTATCAGAGCCTCTTATAAAACAAGAAACGTGTACGATAAAATGCTGTTTGTGTTTTCGGCCAAGAGTTTCAATCAGGCGCTAAAGCGTATTTCATATCTCAATCAATACAGTGATTACCGCAAAAATCAGGCAAAAGTAATTTTACAAACCCAACAACTTATTGTGGCAGAACTTACCAAAATGATTGCCATTAAAAATGAGAAAATGGCCATTTTAGGATTAAAAGAAGAGGAGAAGAAGGAACTAGAAAAAGATAAACAGGAAGAGAGTCAGGTTTTGGCTAAACTCAAAGCACGTGAAGGCGAGTTGCGTAAAATTCTTGCAGAAAATGAAAAATCAGCCAAAAAATTAAACAAAGCAATTGGCGATTTAATTGCTCGCGAAATTGAGCTTGCGCGCAAACGTGAAGAAGAGGCTCGTAGAAAAGAAGAACCGGCAGGTGCGGCAAAAAAAGAAGCACCTAAAGCTATGGCAAAGGAAATGTACCTTACACCGGAGGCGCTTAAATTATCTAATGATTTTGAAAGTAACCGCAATAGCCTGCCTTGGCCGGTGGAGAAGGGATATATTTCTGAGCAATTTGGTACACATGCACACCCTACATTAAAAGGTGTGGTGGTTAATAATAATGGTGTAGACATTTCAACACAGCCAGGTGCTAGTGTCAGAGCCGTTTTTAAAGGTAAGGTTAAATCTATTTTCTCTATTCCGGGCATGGGTAAAATTGTACTTATCAGTCATGGTAAATACTTTACTGCATATGCAAAATTATCCAGCGTATTGGTTAAAGAAGGTCAGGAGGTAGATACACGCGATACCATTGGCACAGTGCTTACCGATGAAGAAGAAGATGTAACGGAAGTGCATCTTGAAATTTGGAATATGAGTCAGAAACTCGATCCTGAAGCCTGGCTCAAAAACTAATCTGTTTTCTGTACTTTCGCCACCCACATGGCACTCATCAAAACATGGATATCGGCATTTAGGCTTAGAACACTTCCGCTGGCCACTGCGGCTGTATTAACAGGAGTAGCGCTAGCTGATACCTATTACAGTACCAATTGGTCCATTACCTTATTATGTTGGCTTACAGCAGTAAGTCTACAAGTATTGTCTAATCTGGCAAACGATTACGGAGATTTTATGAAGGGCACCGATAATGATAAACGCATTGGTAATATGCGTGCGCTGCAAAGCGGTATCATTAAGCCTGCAGCCATGCTTAGAATGGTTATATTTTTTGTGTTGCTTAGCCTTGCCCTTGGAACAACTTTACTCTGGCAAGCTACGCATGGACAAACCAATTACGCCTTTGCTGCTTTTTTTGTATTAGGCTTGGCTGCCATTGTTGCAGCAATTAAATACACCGTTGGTAAAAACGCATATGGTTATGCAGGATTGGGAGATATTTTTGTATTTATATTCTTTGGTCCGGTTGCCGTTGTAGGTACATTTTTACTAAACTCAGGCATTCGTTTTACCTGGGCAGATAACTGGCCAATTCTACTGCCTGCTGCTGCAATAGGATTACTTTGCTCAGCCGTTCTGAATGTAAATAACATACGCGATATTGAGAACGATAAAAACAGTGGTAAATTTACTCTGCCTGTGTTGTGGGGAGAGCGCCTAGCAAAAGTGTACCATTTGTTGTTGCTTGTAGCTGCTTCTATCTGCTGGCTTATTTATTTCCGCTGTGATTTTTACCTGCCTCATGCGCTGATGCTTATTCCTGCAGTTGTATTAATCATACATGCTTATCAACTATGGCAAACACCTCCTTCAGTAGCTTATAACAGATTTCTTAAACAGCTTTCGCTGGCAACACTTCTGCTAGCTGCCGCTTTTTATTTTTCACTCGCTCTTATCAAAGTTTTTCAGCTTATGCAAGCGATTCAGCTATTAAAATAAGTATGCAAGCAAAATACTTTAAGCATCTATTGCAATTTAATAAACCTGCCCGAACCTCAAGGGGCGAAATGCAAACTCATACAGCATGGATTGTATCATTAACAAAAAACAATAAAACAGCTTATGGCGAAGCCTCGCCACTTCCGGGTTTAAGTATTGATGATACCAGCGACTTTGAAATGCAGTTGCAAAATTGCTGTAATCTGGTAAACGATGGCCTTGCTGCGGATATGCTGCCACTTGATGGTTTCCCTTCTTTGCGCTTTGCCTTTGAAGCTGCTCAGCTGGGTTTGTTAAATAACACTCCTTTCTGTTATGGAGAGAATCCTTTCTATAAAGGTTTACCCATTCCCATTAACGGATTGGTTTGGATGGATGATGCAGAAGCAATGCTGAAGCAAGCAGTTGAAAAAATAGACTTGGGTTTTAATTGCATTAAGTTTAAGGTTGGCGCACTTGATTTTGATGAAGAATGCCGCATGCTTGAGAAATTCCGTAATCGTTTTAACGCATTTACTTGCGAAATAAGATTGGATGCCAACGGTGCCTTTTCTAAAGATGATGTGTTTGAAAAACTACAAGACCTGTCGCGCTTTGAAATACATTCGATTGAGCAGCCGGTTAAACCCGGACAGGCAGAATTGCTTGAAGAGGTGGTTAAAAAAACGCAAATCCAGATAGCATTGGATGAGGAGCTTATTGGCCTTACACATGAGGCAGGAGAAAAACTCCTTAAACAAATCCGACCCCACTATCTTATTCTCAAACCTACCCTTATTGGTGGTTTGCACGCTGCCGATGCATGGATAAACATAGCACGTAAAATGCAAATAGGCTGGTGGGCAACCTCTGCACTCGAATCTGCAATTGGCCTTAATATCATTGCACAGTGGGTTTCTGCCAAAAATAACCCTATGCCTCAGGGATTGGGCACAGGCGGACTTTATACCAATAACTTTACTTCGCCTTTGGTGGTTTCAAGAGGCAAGTTGAACTACAGCCAGAAAGGCAATGGGCAGGAATGGCTTATTACCTAACTATAACTCATTCTACTCCCTGTTCAGGCTGCATTCTTTTCATTAAAATGAATAAATCTGATAAGATTTATAGGCTATGCACTCTAAGTGCTATTTGTTATCTTGCCGCGATTTCTAAAGTACTTAATGGCTAAAACCGATTATACACTCCGCCTTTCCGGATTAGAGCCCCTCACCATTTTCGAGGGTTCCAACTTTATTAATGTTGGTGAGCGAACCAATGTTACCGGTTCAAAAAAGTTTTTACGCCTCATTAAAGAAGGTCAATACGAAGATGCCCTAGAAGTTGCACGTGAACAAGTGCAGGGCGGTGCACAAATAATTGATGTGAACATGGATGAAGGCATGATTGACGGTGCTGATGCAATGACCCGTTTTTTAAATCTGGTTATGTCAGAACCTGATATTGCGCGTGTACCTGTAATGATTGACTCTTCTAAATGGGAAATTATTGAAGCCGGATTAAAATGCATCCAGGGTAAATGTGTTGTTAACTCCATTTCGCTCAAAGGAGGAGAAGAAGAATTTATTCGTGAAGCCAAAACAATTAAGCGATTTGGCGCGGCTGTTATAGTCATGCTTTTTGATGAAAAAGGCCAGGCAGATAATTATGAAAGACGTATTGAAATAGCTGAACGTGCCTATAAAATCCTAACACAAAAGGTTCACTTCCCCGCAGGCGATATTATTTTTGATCCCAATATTTTTCCTGTAGCTACAGGAATGGAAGAGCATAGAAAAAATGCGCTCGACTTTTTTAATGCAACCAAGTGGATAAAAGAAAATTTACCGGGTGCTAAAATCAGTGGTGGCGTAAGTAATGTGTCTTTTTCTTTTAGAGGCAACGATAAAGTGCGAGAAGCCATGCACTCTGCATTTTTGTATCATGCCATTAAACATGGAATGGATATGGGTATTGTAAACCCAAGCCAGCTTGAAGTGTATGATGAAATAGATAAGGACTTGCTTACCTATGTGGAGGATGTGTTGCTTGACAGAAGAGATGATGCTACTGAGCGCTTGCTTGAATATGCGGAGAAAGTGAAAGGAAAAGGGAAAGAGAAAGTGATTGATGAGGAGTGGCGCAAAGCTACTGTTGAAGAAAGATTGAGCCACGCTTTGGTTAAAGGCATTATAGATTATATAGATGCCGACACGGAAGAAGCACGACAGAAATATGGTAAACCACTGCATGTAATTGAAGGTCCGCTTATGGCCGGCATGAATGTGGTGGGAGATTTGTTTGGTCAGGGTAAAATGTTTTTGCCGCAGGTGGTAAAGAGTGCTCGCGTAATGAAAAAAGCTGTGGCATACTTAACACCTTATCTTGAAGAAGAGAAAAGACTTTCTGGTGCTGCTCAAGGCGGTGGCCAAGGTAAAATATTGCTGGCAACTGTTAAGGGAGATGTACATGATATTGGAAAAAATATTGTTGGTGTGGTGCTAGCTTGCAACAGTTTTGAAATAATTGATATGGGTGTGATGGTGCCTGCCGATAAAATTCTTGAAAGAGCCAAACAGGAAAACGTAGATGTGATTGGCTTGAGCGGACTCATCACTCCCAGCCTAGATGAGATGGTATATGTAGCAAAGGAAATGGAACGTTTGGGAATGAATATGCCACTGCTTATTGGAGGTGCCACTACCTCTCGTGTGCACACGGCCGTTAAAATAGATCCCAATTACAGCGGTCCTGTGGTGCATGTGCTAGATGCCAGTAAAAGTGTGCCCGTGGCTCAAAGCCTGATTAGCAAAGAGCAGAGGCCCATTGTACAACAACAACTAAAAAACGAATACGCACAGTTTAGAGAAGATTATAAAAACCGTAAGCGTGAAAAGAATTTTGTAAGCATAGATAAAGCACGTAGCACAGCCATTTCAGTTTCAGCAACAAATATTGTGCAACCAACATTTAAAGGAATACAAATTTTTGATGATTACCCGCTTGAAGATTTACGCGCGTATATCGACTGGACTCCGTTTTTCATGACTTGGGAACTAGCCGGACGTTATCCTAAAATATTGGATGATGAAATTATAGGAACAGAAGCACGCAAATTATTTGCTGACGCCAATAAGATGCTGGATGAAGTGATTGCAAAAAAACTTTTGAAAGCCAAAGGTGTAATTGGTTTTTGGCCGGCTAGAAAAAAAGGTGATGATGTTGTGCTGCAAACTGAAAATGGTGAAGCCGTATTTCATTTTCTTCGCCAGCAGAGTGAAAAAGCCGAAGGACAAACCTACAATTGCTTAGCCGATTTTGTAGCCGATGAAAATGACTACATGGGGGGCTTTGCCGTAACAGCCGGTATTGGTATAGAAAAACTCGTAGAGCAATACGAGAAAGACCACGATGATTACCACAGCATTATGATTAAAGCCGTGGCCGATAGATTAGCAGAGGCATTTGCAGAAAGAATGCACGAACGTGTGCGTAAGGAATTTTGGGGCTATGCAAAAAATGAAGACCTGAGCAATGAAGACTTGATTAATGAAAGTTATACCGGAATTAGGCCTGCTCCGGGTTATCCGGCCTGCCCTGATCATACAGAAAAGCGTTTATTGTTTCATTTGCTGCAGGCCGAAGAGAAAGTAGATATTAAACTTACTGAAAACTTTGCCATGTATCCCGCTGCGAGTGTAAGTGGTTACTACTTTGCCCATCCGGAAAGCAAATATTTTGGTTTAGGCAAAATCAGTAAAGATCAGGTAGAAGATTATGCCAAACGCAAAGGAATGGACTTAGCTACTGTTGAAAGGTGGCTGGCTCCTAACCTTGGTTATGATGCATAGCTTTGCAAATTGCAACTAACAATATATCTGCATTGAAAATGAATTCAAGGTTTGCGCTCTTTCTTTCCATTCTCTTCCATCCCATTTTTGTAAACCTCGTTTCGTTCTATGCGCTCATTCGGCTTTTCCCTTACTTAGATTATGTGCTATCAACACCGGCCCGCTTGTTTTATCTGGGTTTTGTGTTTACAAGCACAGCCATTGTGCCTGTGGTGTATATTTTTATAATGAAATGGTTTGGCCAGATTCAATCTGTGATGCTTCATTCAGTTGATGAGCGCAGGGGACCGTATATGCTTACAGCAGCCATGTATCTGCTAAATTTTTATTTGTTTCAACGCTTACATTCACCTGCACTTATAAATGCTTTCCTGCTGGCATCAGCATCGGTGGTGGTGGGGTTGCTCGTCATTAATCACTTTAATAAAATAAGCATACATATGGCCTCCTTTGGTTTGCTTACAGCTGTTATTGCCGCTGCTGCGCAAGCCGGAAGTGCAGATGTGCGCCTGTTTCTAATTCCTGCCATTATAGCTACCGGTATTACCGCTTCGGCACGTTTGTGGCTAAATGCACATACACCACAGCAACTGCTTTCAGGATTTGCCTTGGGTTTTTGTTTGATGTACTTTATTTTGTGATATGGAAAAAAGGTTTAATCATTTTAACGACTTCTATCCGCACTACCTCGCGGAGCACCAAAATAAAAATTGCAGATTACTGCATGTAATTGGAACTACCCTGTTTTTTTACTTTTTACTGGTGGCCGTTTGGTCAGGTGATTTCTTTTGGTTGATTTTTTGTCCGCTTAGCGGATATGCTTTTGCATGGGCAGGTCATTTCTTCTTTGAAAAAAATAAGCCTGCTACTTTTCAATATCCCCTATTTAGTCTGATGGCAGACTTTAAATTATATTTTGAAATACTAAACGGCACACGCTTTATTGATGCATCCAAAGACAAGGCTTCTTAATAAAATAGCGGCAGCATCAGCTCTATCAGATATGAGTAAATTTTTTATGCTGATTTTATTGCTACTTTCCGCTGCTATCAGCCAGGCACAAATCTCATTCCTTCAGCCATATGAGGGCAACTGGAAAGGCGAACTTGAAATAATAGGGTCGCGCAGACAAGTGCAGCGGGTAATGATGCAAATGGAAATTAAAAAACTATCAGATAGTTTATGGTTATGGAAAACAACATATGCTTCAGAAAAACCCGTGATTAAAAATTACACCGTGCGCCTTCAAAATGAAGAAGAAGGAAAATATATGCTTGATGAAGGTGATGGCATCCTGATACATATGAACAGAATGGGAGAAAAGCTCTATGCCTTATTCGATGTAGAAGGAAGCATCCTATCGTGCACCTATGAGATAAAAGAAGGAATACTTTTTTATGAAATTGTATCAGGCTCCTCCAAACCGGCATCTAATAGTAAAACCAAAGATGGGGTTCATGCAGTTAACAGTTATGCCATGCGTTTTTTGCAGCGTGCAGTGCTAAAAAAGCAACCTTAGAGCAACAATATTCTACTGTTACTTTGCACTGACCATCCATAATCCACCAAAAGTCATCGCACCATTTAGTATCAGCATTTCAAGACCAATTTGGTAATTGCCATAAATAACCGGAGCATTTAATTGTATCATATAACAAAGCGCAGGTGCCAGCAAACAAACAACAGGTGCCAATTTATCATTTAAGCTGCGCTTAGTTAAAATACCAAATGTAAACAGACCTAAAAGAGGTCCGTAAGTATAACCGGCTACATCTAATAAAATAGTAATAATGGATTTGTTGTTAATAATTTTAAACACAAAAACACACGCCACAAATATGGCAGCAAAAGTTAGGTGAACGGTTTTTCTGGTGATTGATTTTTGGGTTTCACTTAATTTTTCATTGCGCTGAATTCCTAATATATCTATACAGAAAGAGGAAGTTAAGGCAGTAATGGCACCATCAGCTGAGGGAAACAATGCTGAAATAAGACCGATAATGAATATTATAGAAATAGCCGGTGGCAAATATTGCAAGGCAATAGTTGGAAATAAATCATCTCCGGTTACAGTTATTCCATTGTGATTTGCATACAAATATAAAAGCCCCCCCAAAAGTAGAAACAAGAAATTTACCAAAACCATAATGGTACTAAACGTGATCATATTTTTTTGAGAATCGCCCAGTGTTTTTACACTGATATTTTTTTGCATCATTTCCTGATCAAGGCCTGTCATGCTTATGGTAATGAATGCTCCACCTATAATCTGTTTCAAAAAGAATTTTTTATCCATTGCGTTCGTCCCGAATATTCCTGTATAACCGGAGTCGTTTAACTTCGTCCATGCACTGCTAAGAGTTAGATCCAAATCTTGTAAGATATAGCCAACACAAACCACCAAAGCCAGCAACATAAAAAATGTTTGAAGTGTATCGGTCCACACAATTGTTTTTACACCACCTTTAAACGTATACAACAAAATCATTAAAAGAATAATAAGGGTGGTGGCCATAAATGGCACACCCAATTGATCGAGTATAAAGAGCTGCATAACATTAATAACCAAATACAGACGCAGGGTAGCACCCATCGTTCTGGAAATGATAAAAAATAAAGCTCCTGTTTTATAGCTGTGCTTACCAAATCTATGGTCGAGATAATGATAAATAGAAGTTAGGTTTAGCTTATAATATAAAGGCAACAGCACATAAGCTACGGCTAGATAGCCAAGGAAATAGCCCAGCACCACCTGAAAGTAGTTAAATCCTGCTACCCCTACCGTTCCGGGAACAGAGATAAAAGTAACCCCGCTTAGCGATGTGCCTATCATTCCAAAAGCAACCAGCATCCAGTTGCTGCTTTTATTCCCTATAAAAAAGGTTTCGTTATTGGAATTACGGGATGTGTAAAACGCCACACCCAGAAGCACAAGAAAGTAAATAACAATAAAGGAAAATAATAACAATGGCGACATACAAACAAAACTAAATTAAAGGCCTGCTTGATAAAAAATAGTTAACCACAACCCTTGCACATACGCTAAAAAATAGGACATTAAAAATACATTTGCAGTGCATGAATTATCCTTCGCATCTCATAGAAGAGGCCGTTAATGAGCTCTCCAAATTTCCCGGCATTGGCAAAAAATCAGCTATGCGAATGGTCCTTTATATACTTAAACAGCAAGAGCAGGATGCCATAAAAATGGGTGAGGCTATTATGCGCCTAAGAACCGAAATAAAATACTGTAACAGGTGCGGAAATGTTAGCGATACCGAGGTTTGCAATATTTGTAATAATCCCAAACGCAATCAGCAGCTCATTTGTGTAGTAGAAGATTTACGGGATGTAATAGCCATTGAAAATACCAATCAGTTCAATGGCACTTATCATATTCTTGGCGGACTTATTTCGCCAGCAAATGGAGTTGGACCAGATAGTCTGAATATTGATAAACTCACCGAACGTATTAAGAAAGAAAATACCACGGAAGTCATTATGGCCTTAAGCGCAACCATGGAAGGTGATACAACTGTGTTCTACTTATCAAAAAAACTAAAAGACCTGGGGGTGTCGCTAAGCACAATCTCCAGAGGGATTTCAATTGGCGGAGAACTGGAATATGCGGATGAAATTACGCTTGGCCGAAGCATTGCGCTGAGAGTACCTTATCTGCATTAATTACAAGTTTATCCGTTCAGTAAGATAAAAAAACAACCGCCTGTCAAAAATGCTATTATACTCATTTCGAATAGTGCACCCTTAACACCTACGCTGATAATAAAACGCCTAACTATTTATATATTCGTTCGGTTATTACATGAAACTTTCTGTTGTTATAGTAAATTACAATGTGCGCTATTTTTTAGAGCAGGCGCTATATGCTGTGAGAAAAGCATGTATAGGAATTGAATCAGAAATTCTGGTAGTAGATAATCATTCTGCCGATGGCAGCTGCGAAATGGTAAGACGCGCATTTCCTGAAGTAAGATTAATTGAAAACCAGGAGAATGTTGGTTTTTCTAAAGCAAATAATCAAGCCATAAGAGAAAGTAAAGGCGAATATGTATTGCTGCTAAATCCAGATACAGTGGTTGAGGAAGACTGTTTCAGAAAGGTGATTCAATTTATGGACAAGACACCTGATGCCGGAGCTACGGGTGTAAAAATGATAGATGGAAAAGGGCATTTTCTGCCTGAATCTAAAAGAGGATTGCCAACACCGGAAGTTGCATTTTACAAAATGTTTGGCCTGTCTTCACTTTTTCCTAAGTCTAAGCGATTTGGCCGCTATCACTTGGGTTACTTAAATAATGATGAAATAAACAATGTGGATGTGCTTGCTGGTGCATTTATGATGTTGCGCAAATCTGTACTGGATAAAATTGGCTTACTGGATGAAGACTATTTTATGTATGGAGAGGATATTGATCTGAGCTACCGCATTACCTTAAACGGATTTAAAAATTATTACTTTCCGCACACCACTATCATTCATTACAAAGGCGAAAGCACAAAAAAATCAAGCATCAATTATGTATTTGTGTTTTATAGAGCTATGGTTACGTTTGCCCGCAAACACTATTCTCAAAAACATGCAGCCACTTTTGGTTTTCTTATCAATCTCGCCATTTATATCAGAGCTGCGCTTTCATTGCTTATGCGGTTTGCTAAAAATATGCTTAAACCACTTGCCGATGCCTTGCTGATTTATGCAGGCATGTATGTGATACAGTTATACTGGGCACAGCAAGTAAGGTTTGGTGAAGGCATACAATATCCGCTGGCATTTATGAAAGTGAATGGCATTATATATACCCTGCTTTGGCTTGCAGGTTTATACTTAAGTGGTGCTTATGATAAAACCCGCTCTTTTTCAACAGTGCTGCATGGCGTATTTTATGGCACAATTGCCATTGCAGTTTTCTATGCATTTGTGCCTGAAGGATATCGTTTCTCAAGAGCACTCATTTTATTTGGTGCTGCGTGGGCTACTATTGCAGCTTATCTAAACCGGTTGTGGTGGTATGCTATTCAATATAAAAAGTTTAGCCTCACTATGGAAACTGCTACCAAAACCATTATTGTGGGAAGCAGTGAGGAGTCAGCACGTGTATACGACTTGCTTATGAAAGTAAAAGCATCCTGCGACTATGCAGGGTATATTAGCATGAGCAAGCCTCAAATATCTGATTCCTGCTATCTGGGTACAACAGAAAACCTTGCGGATGTGGTTGATTTATTTAAGGTAGAGGAAATTATCTTTTGTTCTCGCGATATTTCTGCGCATCAGATTATTACCTGGATGGGGCAAATACGCAGGCCTGACATTCAGTTTAAAATTGTGCCGGAAGAAAGCTTGTTTATTATTGGGAGTAATAGCAAAAACACTCAGGGAGATTTTTATACCCTTGAGATTAGCCTTGCCCTGAACAACTCTTTGCAACTGCGCAAAAAAAGAATACTGGATGTATTGCTGTCTTTGTGTTTTCTTCCGCTGCTACCTGTATTGCTTACCGTGGTAAAAAAACGCTTAAACTTTCTCAGCAATATTTTCTCGGTACTTATAGGAGATAAAACGTGGGTAGGATACATAAGCCATTCAGCCAATACCACGCTTCCTAAACTGAAAAAAAATGTGCTTACGCCAATGGATGCTTATCCCAACCGCGAGGTAAATGAGGGAGCATTAAATAAGATAAATTTTATGTATGCTAGGGATTATAATACAGGGAAAGACCTTTCAATTATTCTGAACGGCATAGCAAATCTGGGAAATTAAACAGCAAATGCCCATTTGCGCGAATAATCAGAAATCAGTTGCTCAATAATTCGTTCTGTGTGATCGGCATAATGAATAGCCGGTGGTGTGGCAAAGTTTAACCAACTATTAAGGTGTGCACCAAAAGAGGCATCTATTTTTTTAACCACAGTTACACCTATATCTTTCATAGCTTCTGCATTGCATAATTGCTCATACTGATTATGCATAGGTACGGCTAAAACTTTTTTACGCAGATAAATAGCTTCAGCCGGACTCTCAAAACCTCCTGCCGTTAGCAACCCGCTGCCGGCTGCTAAACTTTCGGTAAAAGCTTCACTCGTTATGGGTTTCACTTGAATATTCTCTAAGGTATATGCACTTTTACTATGCTTTGAAAAAACATGCCACATCACATCTTTTTGCTTAATAAAGTTAGGAATCAAGCAAGCATCCTCGTGTGCAGGCAGATAAACGGTTATATGGTTTTGATTTGAAGGCTCCAGTTTTCTAATATCTTTTCTTATAACCGGAGTAAAAATGAAATGATCATAAGGCTTAAAATGAAATCCGTATTGCGCAGTTGAAGGTGCGTAATGTTTAAAGACTATTTCGGCAAATTTGTCTTTTTTTGCTGGCCTTGGCGTCTTCGCTGATAAAAATGCCGACTGATGACTTAAAGCAATGCATGGTTTACCTTTTAACTTACATGACCATGCTGTTACCGGCTCAAAATCATTTATAACCAAATCATATTGCTCAACCGGAAAACTAAAAACATCTTTAATAAAATGAAACGGCCGAAAATGCTTTATAGAATCAATGATATCAACGCCTCCATCCTTGCCAAACGTATAGCCAACACCCCTATGCTTGTATTTAATCAGAACGGGCAATGTTACTTCGGCTTGCCTACCGCTGGTTAATACATCAACATCTCCGTGCCTGAGTAAGTATGGCAATACCTCTCTTGCCCTGCTGATGTGTCCATTACCTGTAGCCTGTATAGCGAATAGTATTTTCATGATGTGATAAAATAAATCAGGTATTGAATGCAACTTGGCGAGTAGTGATTAACTCATACATGCGCTGCATAGATGGTAGTTTCACCATCAATTCATCCTCTTCCATAACAAGTTCTTCGTGCTTTTCCGGGTGATGATAAATTACCCATTCTCCATTATTGTATTCCAAAGCAGTTAAATTTTCTATCCAATCACCGGAATTGAGATAAAGCGTCTGACCATTTTCATTTACATATAAACGCTTAGTGGGTTGATGAATATGCCCGCATACTACATAATCATATTCATGGTAAATAGCCATATCAATAGCGGTTTGCTCAAAATCATCAATAAACTTAATGGCTTGCTTAACGCTGTTTTTCACTTTTTTTGAAAGCGAGACCCTGCCCTTGCCCATCTTTTCAGAAACTCCATTTACAATGGTATTAATCCAGATTAGGGTATCATACCCAACTGCACCAAGTTTAGCTAGCCACTTGCTGCTCTTCATGGTTACATCAAATACATCGCCATGAAAAATCCATGCTTTTTTTCCATCAAGATTCAACACCAGTTTATCTCGTAACTCCAGATTCCCTAACTTAAAATCGGTGAATTTTCTAAGCATCTCATCATGATTTCCGGTGAGATAAAACACCCGTGTGCCATTGGCCATCATTTTAAATATACGCTGCACCACTTTCATATGAGACTCGGGCCAGTATCGCTTTTTAAACTGCCACATATCAATAATGTCGCCATTTAACACTAGAATTTCAGGGTCGATAGATTTGAGATACTGATTAACGGCTGTTGCTCTGCACCCTATGGTGCCCAGGTGTATATCAGATAATACAGCCAGCTTTAACTTGCGTTTGCTCATTCTTTAATTGGGTTTCACAAAATTCTGTTCGGCTTTTAAAGCCTGTGTTAGCAACAGGTTAGCACAATGCTATCTGATTGTGAAGGGAATGTTAAATAAACTTAGGTGCGCTTAGTCCGAATTGAATTTGCCATCCCGTGCAGGAAATTTTCCATACAATACCCTTGGAATTGGGGCAAAGTTTGCCGTAATTCGATTCGCTTTTATAAAGATTATGCATACAGCAATAACGCATGACGTAAAAATTACGGTTGAAACAGCCTATCAGAACGACCGCTTATCAGGCTCGAGAGAGGGCCATATGTTTGCCTATCGCATAACCATTGAGAATCATGGAGATTTTACGGTAAAGTTGCTTCGCAGACATTGGTACATAAACGATATTGCTTTTGAAAAAAGTGAAGTAGAAGGCGAAGGAGTTGTAGGCCAGCAACCTGTTCTTGAACCCGGAGAAAGCCACTCCTATGTGTCGGGATGCAATTTAATTTCTGATATTGGCACCATGCATGGAACTTACCTGATGGAAAGACAAATGGATGGCAAACTCTTTGAGGCACGTATTCCACGCTTTACCCTTATCGCGCCTTTTCGGATGAATTGAGTTGGATGTTGGCTGAATTTTCCTTTATATACAAAATAAGTAAATAGATCTATTAGTCTTTGATTCATCTCTTTTGTTAACCGTAAAAACAGATAGAAGACCAAAAGACTCCAACGTTGAAATGTTTACAGTTATATAAACTCAATTGCGTTGATATAATGGTTTAAAACTGCTATTACACAAATCTCAAAAACGCTTATACCAAACGCCTAACTCTTATACAGAAGTTTACTTTATTCTTCCATTCCATCTTTTTTCATCTCCCCATCAATCAGTAAACTCCCTTTACAAACTACAGCTGTTCCTTCTTTCAGTTGTGCGGTTGGCTCAATAAATACTGTATGGTCATCGCCTCCATTAATGGTTATATCCGCACGCATAAATGCATTGTTTGCCTGCTTTACATAAACATACTCAGCATTTCCATCTCTTATCACGGCTGCAGATGGAATGGTGAGCTGCATGCTTTTGGTGCCTTTAAAAGTTGCCTTTAAGGTCATATCCGGAAGTACATTTCCTTTGGGTGAAAGAAAAACGGCATGCACAACAACCGTTCTTTTCACGGGATCAATACCTCTGCCAATAAATTCAACCCTTCCCTTGGTTTTTGGAATTGCTTGATTTACGAACTCAATATCTACTTCCTGCTCTTCAAAGACTTGGTCAATATCTTTTTCGTACACAAAAATATCGGCATGTAGTTTATCCAAGCTGATAATGTGTGCTAACTCTGTTGTGGCTGAGGCGCTCATACCGATTGTAGAAGGAAGCGTGAGTAGGTATCCGCTGATGGGTGCATGAATCTCTAGATAAGGAGATATTTCACCTTCGTCTGCCAGCTTTTTTATATCCATATTCAGCATACGGAGGTTTGCCTCAGCAGCGCGCATGCGCGCCTGTAATGTTTGATACTTTGTCTTAATCAATTGAAAATCCTTTTCGCCAATAACATTCTCTTCACGAAGTTTTCTTTGTCGCTCAAAGTCAGCCTTGATAAACTCTAGCTCGCTTCGAGTGGTTAAAAAAGTTTCCTGCAACTGTATAAATTCATTGCTGCTAATGGTGAGCAGCAATTGGCCTTTCTTTATTTTTTGTCCTTCGAGTACCATAATTTTTTCAACCGTTCCGTTAATGCGGGGTGTAACGGATGATTGGTACTGAGAGAGAATTACAACCTTGCCTGGAGAGCTAACTGTAGTATTAACTTCACTCATCAGAACAGGGCAACTTTCAATACCCAACAATTTTAAACGATTCTCTTCGATGGTAATTTTTGGCGCAACCGAATCGGCTTGACTTACATCTAAGGGCCTTTCTGCGTTGTTGCAGGCTACCAATAGACAGATGCATGCGGAGATATATATTATGTTTTTCATTTTACTAGTGCTTTTAAAAATTCTAACTGATATACGGACTGATTATAGTTTTTAAGCGCCTCCAGATAGGCTATCCTTATGCGACCTGCACGTTCCATACCATTTGCATAAACAGTAAAACCAATTTCACCCGAAGCAAGACTTTTACCTGCTACTCTCCTTAATTCCTCAGCTTGCTTCAATCCGGTTGTTTCATAATACTGCAATGTTATCTCAGAAGCCTGAAGTTGATTAATTGCTTCTTTTACTTCTGTGTTTTGCTTAATGAGCAAGTAAGACCTTTCGTAACGATTCATTTCCAATCGGGCTTTTGATTCAGCAATTTTACCAGTATAGCCCCAAAATAAAACAGGCACACGCACACCAATTTGCCAGCGATAAGTATTAGGCACATTGCCATCTGCCTGATTAAAATATCCAAACGATAATCCGGGAGCCATACGCCAGCGTGCTGCGCTAAGTTCTTTCTCGTTGGAACGAATGAGTGCATCCTGCAATTGAATACCCGGATGCTTATCGTTTCCTGAATTTAGCCATGAGCTATCAGCTTGTGCCTTTGATTGCCTTGCCGGAGGGCTGGCTAATTGGGTTAATCCAGTAATGGCCTGTAACCGTATACATGCATTTTTCATACGGGTTTCAGCAGCAATAAGTTCTTGATGGATGATGGCATAGGCTGCTTCTGCATTCATGCGCTCAACTAAGGCAATATCGCCTCCTGCATATCGCTTTGCTGATGCGGTGCTCACCATAAAGAATAGGCTGTCTTGCAATTGTAAATCCTGCATTCTTTCAGATTCATACTGCCAGTCATTGTATGCCTCTTTTACTGCCCTAATTAATATTATCTCTGCCAACTGCTGTTTTAGAACAGCCGCTTCAACAGCAGCACCGGCTGCTTGGATTTGTCTTGCATAAACCAAAGGAAAATCAATGGTTTGAAGTATAGAAGGTCTGTAATCTTTTCCGGTAGGTGACTGAATGAGAACATCTAATGTGGGCGGATTAAATGCCGCTTTCTTTGCGCCTTTCTGTTCTTCAATAAACTTTCCGGCAGCCTTCAATGAGGGATGATACTGCAGCGCCTGCTTAACACAAAAATCCATAGTTGGTGCCTCGGTTTGAGCTTGCGTAAGAACAGGAACAATGAATAAAAATAGTGCAAGCATTGCTTTGCTTGCTTTTGGTTTTCTTGAAAGATGGGTGATATAATACAATACCGGCAGCACCAGTAACGTAAGAAGTGTAGAGGTGATGAGACCTCCAACAACTACTGTAGCTAGTGGTTTTTGTACTTCTGCACCAGCACCATGTGATAAGGCCATTGGTAAGAAACCAAGAGAGGCTACAAGGGCAGTCATAATAACCGGACGGAAACGCTCATCAAGCGCCTTGTGTATACGAGTCATCACATCATCACAACCCTCTGCTTGCAATTGGTTTAAATAGCCAATCAGAACAATACCATTGAGCACTGCTACTCCAAAAAGTGCGATAAAACCAACACCGGCAGAAATACTGAAAGGCATATCACGCAGCCACAGTGAAACCACACCTCCTATTGCTGCCAGTGGTATGGCAGAAAAAATAAGCAAACACTGCTTGAGTGAATGAAAACTGAGATACAGTAAGAAGAAAATAACCAATAGCGCAAGCGGTAGCACAATGCTTAGCCGTTTGCTGGCATGTGCCAAATTTTCAAACTGGCCACCATAATGCAATGAATATCCTGCGGGCAATTTTAACTGTGTATTCACCTTGCTTTGCAATTCATGCACAATACCTGCCACATCTCTTCCTCTGGCATTAAAACCAATATTTATTCTGCGCTTGGTATTGTCTCTTGCAATTTCTGCCGGGCCATTCTTGATTTCTATTGTTGCTACTTCCTTAAGAGGTATTTGCTGGCTGTTTTGGGTAGTAATCATCAAATCGTTGAGACTTTCAATAGTACTGCGATAAGGCTCTGCAAAACGTACCACCAAATCAAACCTGCGATCTTCTTCAAATATTACCCCTGCTTTTTTGCCCGCATAAGAAGTTTGAATGGCATCATTAACCTGCTGCACGGTTATACCGTAGTTGGCTAACTGAGACCGATTATATTCTATCTGTATTTGTGGCAATCCCTCCACCTTCTGCACTTGTACATCGCCTGTGCCATTAATACGAGAAACAATACTAGCTATTTCATCGGCTTTGCCCGTAAGAACGGATAAATCATTGCCATATAATTTAACAACCACATCTGTTTTAGCGGATGTCATCAATTCATTAAAACGCATTTGTATAGGCTGTTGAAGCGAAAACATTACTCCGGGAAACTGACTAAGGGCATCAGCCAGTAGCATATCCAGTTCTTCTTTACTAGAAGCGCGCTTCCATTCATCCCTGTGTTTTAATACCACAATAATATCCATTGCCTCAAGCGGCATAGGATCTGTTGGAATCTCTGATGTGCCTATTTTTGATACGCATTTTTTTATTTCATTTGGGAAGCTGTCCAGCAACATCTTTTCAACCTGCTGCGCAACCGCAAGAGATTGTGTGAGCGAAACACCGGGAAGCATTCTTGTTTCAATGGCATAGTCACCTTCATTCAACTCAGGAATAAATTCACCGCCCAGCTGATTGAACAGTAAAACTGCACCTGCCAGCAAAACAAATGACACAGCAATAACTGCTTTTGCATTCCTCAAGACCCCATTCAATGCTGGATAGTAAATACCTTTAAGCTTATGAATGATTCTATCTGCCACGTTTTCTTTTTCTTCTGTTTTACGGCTCAGAAACAAGGCGCACATCATGGGAACATAAGTTAGACACAGAATGAATGCTCCTGCAATAGCAAATATAACCGTAAGCGCCATTGGCTTAAACATTTTACCTTCAATTCCTGCAAGTGCCAAAATGGGTACATATACAATTAAAATAATAAACTGCCCAAAGGAAGCACTGCTCATGATTTCCTTTGCTCCGGAAAAAATGGTATCTTCAAAAACAGCATGGGTTAATTCCTGCTTTGCTTCTTTCACTTTTTCAGCAAGCTTACGCACAACTATTTCTACAATAATCACGGCTCCATCCACAATCAATCCAAAATCAATTGCACCAAGACTCATCAAGTTACCGCTTACACCAAACAACACCATCATGCATAAGGCAAACAACATAGAAAGCGGAATAACGGAAGCGACAATAAGGCCTGCACGGAAATTGCCAAGCAACAATACGAGTACAAAGATGACAATCAACCCTCCTTCAATCAGGTTTTTAGAAACCGTATGAATGGCCCTTGAAACAAGTTCTTCTCTGTCGAGAAAAGGCTCTATACGCACTCCCTTCGGTAATGACTTTTGAATGTCTGCTATTTTATCCTTCACCCTTCTAATTACTTCTGAAGAATTCTCTCCTTTAAGCATAAGTAAAATGCCGCCTGCTACTTCTCCTTTGCCATCCATACTCATGGCTCCGTAGCGTATGCTGCTGCCATCCTCAACTAATGCAACATCTTTCACCAATACCGGCACACCCTGCACATTGCGTACCACAGTTTGTTCTACATCTTTTTTTCCGGTAGCTATTCCAAGACCTCGTATAAAAAATACCTTATCTGCTTTTTCAAGATAGGCAGCACCGGTATTACTGCTGCTTTTTTCAAGCGCATCGAACAATTCATCCAGCGTTACACCGGTTGATTTAAGCAGCTCCGGATTTACTTTTACTTCATATTGTTTCAGATATCCACCAAAACTGCTCACATCAGCCACTCCCGCCACGCGAAGCAATTCCCTGCGCACATTCCAATCCTGTATGGTGCGTAAATCCATCAGATTGTACTTGTTTTCATAACCGGATTCAACAATCAAGGTATATTGAAATATTTCACTTAGGCCTGTGCTTACCGGAGCAAGTGAAGGAGAGCCCATACCTGCAGGAATTAGCTCCTTTGCATCTGTTAAACGCTCTGATACCTGTGCACGTGCCCAATACACATCCACATCATCATTAAACACAAGGGTGATAACAGAAAGTCCGAAACGGGAAATAGATCGTGTTTCAACAATACCGGGTATATTGGCAGTAGCCAACTCCAACGGTGCAGTAATGTATTTTTCTATTTCCAGCGGTGCCAGGTTTGGACTTTGGGTAATAACCTGCACCTGATTATTGGTTATATCCGGAACAGCATCAATTGGCAATCGTGTAAGGGAGTATACGCCTGCGCCTATTAAGGCTGCAATCATTACACCCACAAGTAGCTTTTGCTTGATGCTGAACGCTATGATACGCTCAAGCATAATTTTTTATTTAAGTTTATAATGAAAAAAGTTGGAAAGTGAACCCGCTAATTGCAGCTCAATTAAACTCACACGCGCGGAGGCTGAAAGATGCCTTTATCCGGCAATATACTATACGATTTTGGTTGATACGGTAAACTGGTTGAAACAACCGGTATGCCTTGAGGTTCGTTAAAATAAACTTCCTGATGAACAAATAGCTGACAACTGCAATGGTGCGCAAATAAAGGAAGGTCATCATGGTCTTCCTGATTACGGTGTTCTGAATTACCATAGTGCATCAGCAAGAATTCGCTGAACGACAATTGCTGCTTCTCTTCCTGTGTATGGTGAAAATAATGCTGCACCAGCGTAGGAATTTTGTTAAGCTCATGCAGGCTTTGCTCCGGCAATATGCCAACAAGCAGAAAATGTAGAGATAGCAGATATGTAAAAAATTTATTCAAGCGGATACAAAGGTATAGGTATGGGTTTAAAATAAAAAGCAGGATACAGAATCGGTGGTTTAGACGGGCTCAACCCCCTTGTGATAACCCGCTGCGTGAGCTTGATATTCCGCTGCCTGAGCTTGTCGAAGGCAGCAGGTATGTAAAAAACCATTGCAGGTGTTTGAAAAGTAAATTTATCTTGCATTGCATTAATACACCTTTGTATGATACGGATTTCTAGCATTACTTTTTTGCTGGTGCTTAGCATTGGAATTTGTGCCCAGCCCGGCACCGTGAATATGACACCCACACAATCACTGGGCTTGCAGCCGGTAACCGTAGAAGTACCTGCCGCTTTTAAATCAACCATGCCGGGTAACTACACCGTTTATTTACCTGCCGGATATAAGGCTACCATTTTTTATGCCGGGGGTTTAAACAAACCACGGTTTTTGGCTTTTAATAGTGCCGGTGTATTGCACGTAAGTGATATGTTTACCAATAATAACGGAAAAATTTATGCCCTGCCCGATGCAGATGGAAATGGTGTAGCAGATTCTGCACGTGTGGCCGCAACCGGTTTTGTAAATAACCATGATGTAAAATTTTATAACGGACAGATGTATGTTACAGAAGAACAAAAAGTATGGAAACTTACTGATGCAAACAGCGATGGTATTTTTGAATCCCGAAGCATTTTTATTGACAGCATAGGATGGCGCGCTGCACAGCCTGTGGGTGGACATCGCACAAGATCAATAGTGTTCGATGCTGAACAGAAAAAAGTATATGTGTCTATTGGTTCTTTATGCAACGTATGCAGAGAAGATTACCGTGCAGTAATAGAACAGTATGATGAAAACGGGAAAAATGGTCGTGTGTTTGCAAGCGGTGTGCGGAATGCAGTAGGTATGGCAGTGCATCCACAAACAGGTAGGTTATGGGCCAACAATAATGGTAGCGATAGGCAAGGCGATTTTATCCCGCCTGAGTGGATTGACATCATCAGAGACCAAGGATTTTACGGCTATCCTTTTGCTTATGCAAACCAAGTTTGGTTCAACTTTGATGCACATTCCGATTACGCTGCACTCAAACCTATAGTAGCTGCAGATAGTGGCAAGGTGGCAAAAATGATAGAACCTGCTGCACTCATACAGGCACATACAGCTCCTATGGCACTTACTTTTTTAAACAATACTTTCCCAACTGCAATGAGAAATGGCATGCTATCAGCGCTACGTGGTTCATGGAATACACCTCAAAATTATAAAGGTTACAAGTTGGTTTATCTTGATTTGAGCAGTGCAACGGATACTACTGTAAATTATGTAGCAGACTTTTGTACAGGATTTATTACCGATAGCATTAATCGCGTGTATTGGGGCAGACCTGTTGGTTTAGCTATTGCACCCAATGGTGATATTTATATGAGCTCCGATGAGAGTAACCGTTTTATCATGAGAATTTACAGAGGTAGCCCAACAGGATTAAATCCTAATCTTGAAATGCCTAAACAATTAATGGTTTATCCCAATCCTGCTTCAACACAATTATTTTTTAATTGTGCTGAGGCACTTTCACTCATAGAGGTTTTTGATGCACAAGGCAAAGTGGTTTTTCAATCAAAAGGTTCTACAAAAAACGTAGATGTAGAAAACTGGCCACGTGGCGTTTATTTTGTGCACGTAACCATTAACCAAACCATCGTAACCAATAAGGTGGTCTTGTGGTGAAATAGGTTAATCAATTTCCCTCCAGCACATCCCAATATTCAGCTGCTCTGCGGGTATGCGGAATTACAATGGTGCCGCCTACAATATTGGCAACAGCAAAAATTTCATAAACCTGTGCCGTGCTTACGCCCAACTCATGGCATTTACCCAAATGGTATTTAATGCAATCATCACAGCGCAAAACCATAGAGGCTACCAGCCCTAGCATTTCTTTGGTTACTGCCGGCAAGGCACCATCCTCATAGGTATTGGTATCTAAATTGAATAGCCTTTTTAATACCAAGTTGTCTGAACCCATCAATCGCTCATTCATTTTAGAGCGGTATTCATTAAATTCTTCTGCGGCATTCATGGTTTATTGTTTTACTATCCGAATATACGTTTTATCAATATGCAAAATATAAACCCCAGCCTTAAACTCGGTAGTGGTAATCGTATTCAAACCTTCTCGTATTTCTCCCGCCTTACATATTCTGCCTGTTATATCGGTTATCATATAATGGCCTTTTAAAGTAGATTCTATGCGCAATACATCCGAAAACGGATTGGGGTATACTCTTACCTGATTTTGCTCCAATGCATTTGTTACTCTGGTAAATGTAACTACATACCTGTTAGAAGTTGCAATACAACCATTGCTATCTGATACCACCATGTATAATCCATCTTGAGGTGGTATAATTTGTTTTGATGTATCAGATAATGCCGTAACTCCCAGATACCATGCAATACGGCTGTTGCCCGTTATGGCCTGCAGGTATGCTCCATTGCGCACAATTATAGGCTTGCTTGGCGATGCTCTTTCTTTAATAACCAAAGGCGCTGTTAAACTGTCGCACCCAAACATATCGGTTACCCTCAACCGTATACTTTGGCCGGCCTTTGCATAATAGCTTTCCGCAGCAAGTTGTGACGTGCCGTTTATAAACCATTCATACTGCAATGCCTGGGTGGAAGATGCAAGCAGTAATAAACTATCGTAGCTGCATATCTCAGGCGTTTGAGAATAGATAATGGCAGCATCAGGTTTTTCTTTTACACGGATAATATAACTGTTGGTAGAAACACAACCCGAATCTGAAACCACACTTTGTATAATCTGATATACTCCGGCCTTGGAAAATGTTTTCTTAAGGGTATCTGTTTTTTGTTGCGTGCCATCGCTGATAATCCAAGTATTCATTAAACTACCCTTTGATATAGTTGAACGATTAATAAACGTGAATGCATTTGTGCCTACACACTGAAGCATGTTGGAGTCGGCAATGGCAATGACCTGAGGCGCCTCTTTTTGTGCAAGTGTAATTTGATTTGATGCCGCACAACCCGCTTGACTAACAGTTAATCCGTAGGTGCCTTCATCGCGTGCAATGATGAATGAATCATTACTTGCCGATTGACCGTTATAAGTCCATTGATAATTTCTGCCACTGCGAGTAATGGTTTTTAAAAACATAGAATCATTCGGACAAAAGGAAGTTGCCGTCTGAAAAATTTTTGCTGCAGGTGCGATGCTCCATCTGATGGCAAAGCCGCTATCACCTGCTGTGGTTGTGCCTGCACCCGTTTTCATGCGCATAAATGCGCTGCCTGTAGGAATTTTAATGCTTTTTTGTGAAGGTGATAAATTACCGCCACTATACCTAGCAATAATAGGTCCTGTTTTTGAAGTGCCGCTTCTTATTTCCAAGGTATCCAAATCTCTTAGCCTAAACTTATCGATATAAAGAAGCAATGTATCTGCGCATGTTTCAGGATTAATTACAAATCCTGCGTTGCACTGGCCAATTTGCCCTATCTGATAATTTGAGGCAGCACCGCCTACATCGGTTACCATTCCAAAGTTCTCATTGGTAAAAGAATCTGTGCCGTTACACATAAAAAACGAAGAGAGTATATTGATGTATTGTGGCTTGCAAATGGTATCAAAACCTTTATCATTCCATGCAACAAGGCAAATATCATACAGCCCCGGATCAAACGTATTAAGTATAGGTTGCTGCACATCTACCGATGGTGTAAAAACATTCGGAAACTGCCCGCAGGTAACACAGGGCGGGTTAATGCTCCACTCCCACCCGAATGCACCAAACATGCTGGAATCATAAAATAATATCTGATCAAAAACACCTGCAGAGCGGGTTGAAGCAAAAAAGTTGGCCTTTGGTTTTCTTCGTGTAGTATCAGCATAAATAAATTTTACAGCACTCGCAGTATCTCCAAGATAGCCCCGGTTAATAAGGGTTATCTTGTATAATCCCTGCTGGGTAAATGTGGTTGTAATATTGGTTGGTACCGTATCAGTGAAACACCCGATATTGTTGCAAAGTGTATTGGTGTTTGCAGGATCAATCCTCCAATAATAGCGCATGGCATTTTCGCTTTGAGAAGTGATGGTTACCGGCCTGTTGACATACACGGTGTCCGGAGCGGTTATACGCGCCACCGGTGGTAATGGCACGCTCATAGTTAGGCGCATATTGGGCCTGTTGGTAGAGCGGGTAACGGATGTGCGTACACATACCCCTACGGCATCATCTCTGATGTAAATGCTGCTGCCGAAAGAAGTAGCAGAAAAATAGGTTTGTGCGTTGGTTGTATAATCATTGTTATTAAAACAAATCTCTACCAAAATATTAGATGTTCCATTCCAGATAAAAGGTGTTTGAAAGTTGTGCATATTCCAGCCTGCTGCTGTGGGTATAGCTGTTGGACCAAAAACAGTAGTGGTTCCTGTTTCAAATACAAAACCGGTTGTTGGAAAAGCAGTAAGCGTTGTTTGCTTTAATTTAATCTGAAAATCAACAAGTGCTCCGCTGATGGGGGCAAAAACATTAAAACCAAGTGCAGTAATGATTCGTTGTCCCGTTGCTCCCAACGCCTGCAACTCACTTGCGCGTATAAGAAACTGATGCCTTGCACCCCAGTAGAAGTTGCCGTAAGGAGCGGGGTATCCTGTTGAAGAATTATAGGAAGTTCCTGTTCCTAATGTAAATTGTATCGGCTGAGAACAAGCCTTATTTGCTTGCCAAATAAACAATAGCAGAAAAAATATGGTGTTAATTTTAATCCGGTGCATTTGAATTTGGTATTTGGCAGGCACTAATGAAAGTTGCTAAATAAGCTTTTCGCAAAGCCTGTTAATTTCCTGCCGAGCTGATTTATTCTCATAAATAATACCATATACAGCTTCCATAATTGGCATATCTACTTTGAGTTTGCTGTTGTTCAATTCATGCATGCTTTTAGTTGCATAATAACCTTCGGCTATCATATTCATTTCGAGTTGGGCAGATTTAACAGTGTATCCCTTGCCCAGCATATTACCAAATGTGCGGTTGCGCGAGTGCTGCGAGTATGCCGTTACCAATAGATCTCCCAAGTATGCAGAGTGATTGATTTCACGCGGATGTGCATGAACTGCATATAAAAAGCGTTCCATCTCTCGGATGGCATTAGAGATAAGCACTGCCTGAAAATTGTCTCCAAATCCAAGACCATGACAAATACCGCTTGCCACTGCGTAAATATTTTTTAGCACTGCACCATATTCTGTTCCTGTAATATCATTAGAAATAATAGTGCGTATATATCTGCAGGCAAGCAATGATGCAAAATATGCTGTTGCATTTGCATCCAAACCGGCAATGGTTAAGTATGATAATTTTTCTGCAGCAACTTCTTCGGCATGGCAAGGCCCTGAAATAACCATGAGTTGCTCATGTGGCAAGCCATACTCAGCCATTAAGAAATCAGCTACAATTTGTCTGCTATGAGGAAGCAATCCTTTAATGGCAGAAACAATGTATTTATTTTTGATGAATGAAGCGTCTACACTTTGGAGTGCTTCCTTTAAAAAAGCACTTGGAACAGCCATCACAATTAAATCAGATGTATTGATTATCTCCTGTAAGTTACTGGAAACACTCACAATCTCCGGATGAATTTCAACAGAGCTTATGTATTTTGGGTTGTGTCTGTTTGCACGAATATAAGCCGCTGTTTCTTCGTTTCTTATCCACCACTGCAAATTTTCTATGTTGCTTCCGGCTGCTTTTTTGTGTTCGCTCAGGATTTTGGTAATAGCCGTTCCCCAGCTTCCACCACCAATTACAGCAATATGTTTAGGCCTGTCGTTAATCATTCAATTTATTCATTGGATCCACCGGATTTGCTTATTTCAAACAACTCCTCTTTTCTTACCTTGGTTACTTCATCGCCATTTTTTAACGTGCGTGATATGGCACTGTATGGGCCAGTTACAATTTCCTCGTCCGCACTTACCCCTTCAGTTATCTGAATGTATTTATCGTCCTGTATGCCCGTTTTTACTTGTTGTAAGGAAACCTTGTTATCCTTTAAAACAAAAACAACTTCCGCTTCATCCTTTTTAGCTGCTACTTCTCCATTCTTTGTTTGAGACTTCTTGCTTGTCTGTGCTGTAATATCTAACTCTGATTTGCTTCTGATGGTTACTGCCTCAATTGGCACCGAAGTTACGTTTGCAGCGGTTGCAGTTTGTATATCCACTGATGCCGACATACCAGGCCTGAAAACGGCTCGCTTTTTCCCTGCCCTTGAAAGCAAATCTTCATATGAAGTGCGCAGTATACGGATCTTTACCACAAAGTTTGTAACCTGGTCTGATGTAGTTTGTGCTGTTGTAGAAGCAGAGTTGGCAACCTCTGTAACAATGCCTTTAAACTTGCGGTTGTTGTATGCATCAACTTCAATTAAAGTTGTATCATTTAAACTAACTTTCACAATATCGTTTTCGTTCACATCCACACTTACCTCCATATCATTTAAATTGGCAATACGCATCATTTCTGTTCCTGCCATCTGTGAGGTCCCAACTACACGCTCTCCCTTTTCAATATTCAATTTGGATACAATACCATTAACTGGTGAAAATATCTCGGTACGTGTTAAATTTTTTCTAGCTTCTTTTAAGGTAGCCTCCATGCTTTGCACTCCATACTGAGAGGCAAGCACTGTTTGTTTGGAAGCTTCGACTTCTGCTTTGTTGGTATTGTAGTTAGAGCGCGAGTTTTCAAATTCCTGATCGGAAATTAGCTTTTGCTCATGCAGTTTAATATTACGCTGATGCTGCAATTGAATTTCATTAAACCTCGCCTCAGCCTGCACCAAACGTGCTTTTGCATTTGCCAAATTAGCTCTTGAGTTATTTAATGATGCCTCTGCACGATCAAGAGCAGACTGATACAATTCAGGATCAATAATGGCAAGCAATTGGCCTGCCTGCACGGAGTCGCCCTCCCTAACATTTAACTCGCGCACCTCGCCAGATACGTCTGAACTGATTTTTACTTCTACCTCAGGCTGCACTTTTCCATTGGCCGAAACTGTTTCTATAATGGTTTTGAGGCTCACTTTATCTGCACTCACTTTTATTCCTTCTTCCTTTCCTAACCATCCTGCACTTTTACCTAATACAATAAGTACAATGATTAACACAATTGCGCCAATTAGATACCAAATAAGTTTATTGCTTTTCTTCGACATAGTTCCTTGTATTCAAATGTAAGAATTATCAGTTTAATGGTTTACCTAAATAAAAATCGAGCACTTTTCTGCGAAACATCAACTGAAATCTTGCCTGCAGTAATGACGTTTCTGCTGAAAGAAACTGATTTTTAGAAGTAATATAATCGTTGGTATTAATGGCGCCCAGCGTAAACTGGCTATTGGCCAAATCATAGGCTTCCTTATTTGCATCATAACTCAGCTTGCTTGCCTCATACTGCTTTTGCGCTGCTTTGAAATCTAGGTATGCCTGATTGATATTGCGATACACATCCAACTGGGTTTGTTTTTCGGAGAGCTTGGTAATTTCCTGGTTGATGCGAGCTTTTTGTATGGCATTGTTTGTTTGCCATCCGTTTAATATAGGTATACTCAAATTAAAACCAAGACTCTTTCCCAAATTACGGTCAAATTGAGTATTAAATGGTGTAATCTCTGTTTCGGAATATCGAGGAAAAGGAATTGAATAAATAAAATTTCCTGAACCATCTACGCCAATAATCGATGATGCTAAAACAGGATCGCCTTTACCACGCAAATTTTGTGTAGTGTAAAATGAATTGAGGCCACCATTCATATTGATTCTAAAACTGCGGCCCCCCTGTGCAATAAACTGATTTATTTCTGCAGCACGTGTGCGGTAATGTGCAGCTTTTAGTTCAGGGCTGTTTTGCTTAAATGCTTCATAAATCTGATCGGCATTGCGTATCTCATCCTCAACTTTATTATCCATGTTTTGCTGCCACAGAATTTTATTGCTGCTGTCAGGATTGATGTTCATGGCTTGCCATAGTGTTAAGTATGACTGCTGCAATTGGTTTTGCGCGGTTACAAGTTGCAATTCCTCGTTGGCCAATTGTGCTTTTATTTGAAGCAAGCGCACTTTATTAGAGCCCCCCAATTCAAATAATTTTTGCTGCCGCTGCAATTGCTCCTTGGTTGAAGCTATTTGTAATTCTCTGGCCTTAAGCACTTCTTCATTCATCAAAACGCCCATAAATGCATTGGCAACGGCCAGTACAATATTATTTTTCGTTGCCTGCACATCTTCCTCTGCTGCTTTAACAGTTACCTGCTGTTGCCTGATAGAATTGGTGTTCTGAAAACCACTGAAGAGCGTCATCGAGCCCGATAGTATAAAATTATTACTTCTAAATGTAGCGTCAGATAACGTTTGGTTGGTTACCGGATTGATGGAAAAACCTGTATTAAAGTTATTGGTTAGCTGCCCATTGATAGATGGCAGTATATTGATTTTACTCTGAAGCAAATCTGCTTCACTGCTTTTTAGGTTATATATTCTTTGCTTAATGGCTATATTGTTTTGCAATGCCTGATCAATGCATTGCTGCAGGGTCCATGTTTGCTGGGCATATAATGCCTGATTCATAAGCGCACATAGCAGAAATGTGGTAACAGAAATATATTTTCGTGCGAGCATGTTTGCAGCAAAAATAACCCTAAAACACAGAATACCTTCTTTTTTCATGAAGTTAATGCCATCTCTTACCTGGAAGGTAAAAACCCATGATAAAAAGATATACCTGACTTTTGATGACGGGCCCCACCCAACTATTACCCCGTGGGTGCTTCAAACACTTGCCCAATATCATGCAAAGGCAACTTTTTTTTGTGTGGGAGATAATGTCAGGAAGTTTCCTGAAACATATGCGCAGATACTTCAGGCAGGCCATCGTACAGGCAATCATACCTTTAATCACTTAAATGGTTGGCGCACAAAAAACCGACTGTATTACGAGAATATTGAAATGGCAGCCTCATTTATTAAATCTAATTTATTCCGGCCGCCATATGGGCGCATTACCGCTACACAATCACGTGCCTTAAAAAAGAATTATCAGATTGTAATGTGGGATGTACTAACCCGTGATTTTGATAAAAACTTAAATGTTAAGGTTGCCCTTGATAATTGCATAAGGCTAACAGAAGAAGGATCAATCGTTGTTTTTCATGATAGCGAAAAGGCTGCTGCAAATATGATGCGCATGCTGCCTTCCATGCTCAGCCATTTTTCTAAAAAAGGATTTACCTTTACTGCCCTGTGAGTCAGTGGTTGGTTTACATATCAGTTATCTTGCTTTGCTTATACATAAGCCTTCAACTGTTAAATATGGCAGCCACGCTGTGGCATAAAACAGATGAGGCGCCCAAAAAACCAACGGATGATGAATTGCCTTTAATCAGTATTCTGGTAGCTGTACGCAATGAGTCAAAGCATATTATCCGCTGTTTGAATGCTTTAAATAAGCTAGATTATCCAAAAGAAAAAATTCAATTCTTGATTGGTGAAGATCAGTCAGAAGACAATACTGCAGAATTAATTAATGCATTTATTGGTGATAAGTCATTATTTAAAATGATACCGATAACGGGCAACCTAGGCAAGGCCAAAGGCAAGGCCAATGTGCTGGCACATTTGGCACATCTGGCAACTGGTGAAATTTATCTGATAACCGATGCCGATGTGGCTGTTCATGAAAAGTGGGCGCGAGAAATGGTTGGTTTTTTCAGCAACAATATTGGCATTGTTTCCGGAACTACTATTGTTGAAGATAATGGCACTAGAATGGGCCGGATGCAGGAGATAGACTGGATGTATTTTATGGGCTTGCTGCGCAGTTTTGACTATTATGGCTTAAAATGCACGGCCATCGGGAATAATATGGCTATTACCAAGGATGCATACTGGAGCACAGGAGGGTATGAGCATATAGATTTTTCTGTAACAGAAGATTTTAAACTTTTTAAAGAAGTACGTGCGCATGGTTTTGATACCTTAAACATAATGAACAAGAACGTAATCAATCGTTCGGCTCCGGTTGATGATTTTCAATTGTTGATGCATCAGCGCAAGCGCTGGCTGGTAGGTGCAAGAGAATTGCCTTTATATTGGTGGATCTTTTTCGGCATTTTCGGGTTATTTGGTCCGGCAATTATCGTACTGTTTTTATACAACCTTAAATTGGGTCTGATTTTTTACGGCATCAAACTGCTGCTGCAATCCTTATCGGTTTATATGCTAAAAAGTAAAATAGATTCACGTAAAAATTTTGATTACCTCCTCACCTATGAGGTATACAGCATTTGTGTTGCTTTGTGTACGCAGATATTTTACTTCCTGCCTTTCAATTTTAAGTGGAAAAACAGAACCTATCACGTATAACAAAGTGAATCAACAGATGCACTAATCACCTAACTAAACAAAAAAGCCGTCCCTAGAAATCGGGACGGCTTTTTTATGTGTTAAGCATTGGCTTCCGGTTGTGTCGGATTGCTATCTCCTTCCGGTCTTTCCCTGCGCTCTCTTCTGGGAGCCTCTGTAAAACCTTCAGGTTTTGGCAACAATGCCTTACGCGACAACTTGAGCTTACCTGTTTTCTTATCTATCTCAATCAACTTCACCTTTATTTCTTCACCTACCTGCAAAACTCCTTCCATGCTAGGCAAACGTTTCCAGCTTATTTCACTGATGTGCAACAAGCCATCTTTACCCGGGAGAATTTCTACAAATGCACCAAAGTCAACAATGGTTTTTACTTTACCTATATACTCATCACCAACAACAGGCACTGCCACAATACCCTTAATGATATTTACTGCTTTTTGCATACTCTCACCATTGGTGGCGGCAACTTCTACAATTCCATTATTATCTACTTCGGTAATGGAAATGGTTGTACCCGTATCTTTTTGTATACCTTGAATTACTTTGCCTCCTGGGCCAATTACTGCACCAATAAACTCCTTATCAATTATAATGGTTTGTATGCGTGGTGCATGTGGTTTGTAATCTGGATTGGGTTTGGCAATGGTTTTGTTCATTTCGCCCATGATGTGCAAACGACCGGCCTTAGCCTGATTTAATGCCTCATTAACCATCTCCCATTTTAATCCGTTGATTTTAATATCCATTTGGCAAGCCACAATACCTTTGCTTGTACCTACAACTTTAAAGTCCATATCGCCCAAATGGTCTTCATCTCCAAGAATGTCAGACAACACAGCGTATTTTCCTGTTTTTTCATCGGTGATTAAGCCCATCGCTATTCCGCTAACCGCATCTTTAATTTTTATACCGGCATCCATTAATGCAAGAGATCCTGCGCAAACAGTAGCCATTGAAGATGAGCCGTTAGATTCTAAAATATCAGAAACAATACGAATGGTATAAGGGCTTTCCTCTAAACCTGGCAACACCCTTTTTAATCCGCGAAGTGCCAGATTTCCATGACCGATTTCTCTTCTTCCCGGACCCCTGTTGGGTTTTACCTCTCCGGTGGAGAATGAAGGGAAATTATAATGCAGTAGGAATTTTGAATAGCCTGCATTCATTGGTGCATCCAATAATTGCTCATCAAGTTTCGTTCCCAACGTAACAGTTGTTAGCGATTGTGTTTCACCACGGGTAAATACAGCCGATCCATGTGCAGCAGGCAAGTAATTTACCTCACTCCAAATGGGGCGTATCTGATCCAAGTTGCGGCCATCCAAGCGTGTTCTATCGTTTAAAATCATGGCACGCACTGCATCATACTCTACGTGGTGAAAATATTTATTAATTAAAAACTTGTCAGGGCTTGTTTCGCTGCCTTCAGGATAATTTGCTGCTACAAATTCCTCACGTATGGTTTTAAATGCCGCACTTCTTTCAGATTTTCCTAATCTTGATTTGGCTGCAGCATAAACTTTATCGTAAGCAAAATCACGAATTTTCTTTTCCAGCTCTTCATCATGACGCTCATGATTGTATACTCGCGCAGGCTTGCGTCCGCCAAGCATTTCGCAAAGTTCCCATTGCACTTTACACTGCATTTTAATGGCATCGTGTGCCACCTTCAGTGCTTCAAGCATATCTGCTTCGCTCACCTCAGCGCACTCTCCTTCAACCATGTTTAGGTCGTGCTCGGTTCCTGCTACTATCAGATCCATATCGGCCTGGGCAAGTTCACTAATGGTAGGGTTAAGTTTAAACTGCCCGTTAATACGTGCTACGCGCACCTCTGATATTGGTCCGTTAAAAGGAATATCGCTAACCATCAGTGCAGATGATGCGGCTAATCCCACCAAACAATCGGGTAGTAAATTTTTATCTGCAGAAATAAGCTGCAGCATAATTTGTGTATCTGCATGATAATCTTCAGGGAAAAGCGGGCGCAGTGCACGGTCTACCAAACGGCTAACCAACACCTCATAATCGCTTAGCTTGGCTTCGCGCTTGTGAAAGCTTCCAGGAATGCGGCCTACGGCAGCAAATTTTTCCTGATAATCTACGGTAAGTGGCATAAAATCCACATCTTCTTTGGCTTCTTTAGCCGAAACGGCTGTTGCCAGAATCATGGTGTCGCCCATACGAACCACCACTGAACCATCGGCCTGTTTGGCTAATTTTCCTGTCTCGATAGAGATGGACCTTCCATCCCCCAGATCAAATGTTTTTGTTGTTGCTTGCATATAATTTACATCTTGCCGCGTTTTACATCAGCACACTTCCGGTGCGGCCGGCCAAAGTGTACCTTTTATAAAAAGAAAGCAGAGCTTTAAAGGCCCTGCTTTTAATGTTTAATGTGTTTGGAATAAGGTTTTGATGGGATTGTTAATCCTATGCTGTATCCTGCTTCCTGTAATACCCATTTTTTACTTACGGATATCTAGTTCTTTGATTATCGCCCTATAGCGGAAGATATCAGTTTTCATTAAATAATCGAGTAGTGCACGCCTTTTACCTACTAATTTCACCAGACTCAATTCAGCCGAAAAATCCTTTTTGTTGGTTTTCAGGTGATCTGAAATGTGGTTGATGCGGTGGGTAAACAGCGCGATCTGACTCTCAGCAGAGCCTGTGTCGGATTTCGACTTGGCTTTACCGTACTTTTCGAAGATTCCTTGCTTCGTTTCAGTGGTCAAATGCATTGTTTTAAGTAATTAATCGTTTAAAAATAAATAATTGGGCTGCGAAGATAGGCAAATTTGTGGTATTGCCAAATCTCCCAAGGCTATTTACCTCAATCTTCCCTAAGCTAGCATTTTGAGTAGCTTGCCCAAACTGCTTTTTAACTCCGTGCGATTTACTATCATATCAACAAAACCATGCTCCAACAAAAATTCTGAGCTCTGAAAGCCTTTAGGCAAATCTTTACCAATGGTTTCGCGGATAACACGCGGCCCTGCAAAGCCAATCAAAGCTTCGGGTTCGGCTATATTAAAATCGCCCAACATGGCAAAGGATGCGGTAACACCGCCTGTTGTAGGGTCGGTTAACAAGGAGATATAAGGAATGCCTTCTTTCGCAAGCAGTGCCAGTTTTGCAGAGGTTTTGGCCATTTGCATTAAGGAAAATGCCGCCTCCATCATGCGCGCACCACCCGATTTGGAAACAACCATAATAGGTATTCTGTTCTCGCGGGCATAATCTATAGCGCGGGCAATTTTTTCGCCAACTACACTGCCCATTGAGCCGCCAATAAAATTAAAATCCATGCATGCTATTACCAAAGGCATTTCCTCAACTTTGCCAACACCCACGCGCAATGCATCAGTTAGTCCGGATTTTTTCTGTGATTCTGTTAATCTAGATTTATAATCCTTGGTATCAAAAAAACTTAAGGGATCTGTTGGCTTGATGTTAGCAAAAAGTTCAGTAAATACCCCTTCATCAAACAACAAACTGAAATATTCTGCTGATCCTATCTTGTCATGATAATTGCATGATGGACAAACATAGCAGTTGGCTTCATGATCCTTGGCCACCACCGCTTTTTTGCAACGCGGGCATTTGTGCCAAAGGCCATCGGGTACCGACTTTTTCTCATCGGTTGGGGTAATGATACCTTCTTTTACACGTTTAAACCAACTCATTTCTTTGCTAATTATTGTTTGCTTGTAAAAAGCAAATGGTTGATTAAGTTAACCTAACCAACCACAAGCTATTTATATTTACTACGCTAAGGTAATAGAATTATCTAAATAAACATCCTGAATGGCATTTAACAATGCCACGCCATCTTTTAACGGCTTCTGAAATGCCTTGCGTCCTGATATTAAACCTTGTCCACCGGCACGTTTGTTTACTACTGCAGTGAAAACAGCTTCAGCCATATCGCTTGCGCCTTTACTTTCGCCACCTGAATTGATTAAACCCTGACGACCCATATAGCAATTGGCTACCTGATAGCGGGTTAAATCAATGGGGTGATTGGATGAAAGTTCGGTATAAACCTTATCATGGGTTTTACCAAAATTGAGGGCTGTATAACCCCCGTTGTTGCTTGGTAATTTTTGTTTGATAATATCGGCCTGAATTGTTACACCCAGATGGTTCGCTTGTCCGGTTAAATCTGCTGAGGTATGATAATCTACCCCGTCTTTCTTGAATGAACCATTGCGCAAATAACACCATAAAATGGTAGCCATACCTAATTCATGCGCACGTTCAAATGCTGCCGCAACTTCCTGAATTTGACGTGCTGATTCATCTGAACCAAAATAAATGGTGGCGCCAACAGCAACAGCGCCTAAATTCCATGCTTCATCCACCGAACCAAACATAATTTGGTCAAACTTATTTGGATAAGACAGGAACTCGTTATGGTTAATTTTAACAATGAATGGTATTTTGTGTGCATACTTGCGTGAGCATGATGCCAACACGCCATAAGTTGAAGCAACCGCATTGCAACCGCCTTCAATGGCCAGTTTCACAATATTTTCCGGGTCGAAATATTGGGGAGCAGGTGCAAAAGAGGCTCCTGCAGAATGCTCAATGCCCTGATCTACCGGAAGAATGGATAGATAACCGGTGTTGGCCAAACGGCCTGTTCCGTATAAAGCCTGAAGGCTTCTCAATACCTGAGGATTGCGATTAGACGGACCAAAAATACGTTCAACAAAATCGGGTCCCGGTGCATGGATATTATTTTTGCTGATGGTTTTACATTCGTGTTTTAAAAGGCTGTCGGCCTTATCTCCTAATAATTCAATTGTTTTACTCATAACAGTCGTTTATTTTTAGTGTGCAAACATAAACTTTTTTTCTAAACCCCTACCATCAAACTGTTTGAATGGCTCGACAATGAAATGGGTAAATTTTTGATTGAGAAAATTTGAATTAAATAATCTATAGTTACAAAATATCTTTAGTAAAGCAATATGAAACAGCTTTTTACAGAACCTGTTGGCTATAACCTACTGGCACCGGCAACTGTTCCGGTAAAAAAATGGCGATTATATGCAAGCGCATTTGGTGCGTTGGTTATTGCTATTGTTTGTTTGGGTATAATGTTATCGGAATATGATGATGATGCCATTTTGTTGTTTAGCTTGCTTGCATTGGTGGTTTATATTATTGGATACCGCTTAGAAAAAAAATACTTGCGCACTTTTACCAAAACAGGTTCTATGCTTATTTCCTCTACGGGCATTACCATTACCGAACATGATAAAAACATTACCCTTGTTATAGAAGACATACAACACCTGCGTATTTCAAAAGACAGGGCAAAGACATCAAGAATATTGGAGCATAGCAGTTGGTTAATTGAATACAGCTATTGTGTTGGGTTTTTATTAACCAATGGTAGCAACATCATTGTGTATGCAGAATTTATTCCTGCATTTGGTTACCGCACCAAAAACAAACACCTAATTGATAGTTTTACACGATTAAAAAACACAACTCATGAATGGTATAAGCGAATATTTATTGATGATGATGTGCATGATTTATCAACCATGTAAGCGTTTGCGAAAAGTATAATTGATTATCTCAAACCCTTGAAGCGCTTCATTTATATTCCCAGTTCTTTCTTTAAAAATTTTCCGGTATGGCTGCGCTTGTTTTTGCAAATATCTTCCGGTGTACCTTCGCATAAAATTTCACCGCCATATTTGCCTCCTTCAGGTCCAAGATCAATTAAATGGTCTGCAACTTTTATCACATCCATATTGTGCTCAATTACCAAAACGGTATTGCCTTTTTCAACCAGTTTTTGCAATACATCAAGCAATACGCGTACATCCTCAAAATGCAAGCCGGTGGTTGGCTCATCTAAAATATAAAAAGTATTTCCTGTGTCGCGCTTGCTCAATTCAGTTGCCAGTTTTACCCGCTGAGCCTCACCCCCGCTAAGTGTGGTACTTTGCTGCCCAAGCGTTATATATCCCAAACCTACTTGATGTAGGGTTTCAATTTTTCTGAGAATATGGGGCGTGTTTTCAAAAAATACAACCGCTTCTTCAATGGGCATATCCAGCACGTCATTTATGCTTTTACCTTTATATCGAACCTCCAGCGTTTCTCTATTATACCGTTTGCCGTTGCAAGTTTCACACGTAACATACACATCAGGCAAAAAATTCATCTCAATGGTGCGCATGCCTGCACCTTGGCATGTTTCACAGCGGCCCCCTTTAACATTGAATGAAAATCTTCCGGGTTTGTAGCCTCGTATTTTTGCTTCAGGCAAGTTGGCAAACAAATTTCTTATATCGCTGAATACTTCAACATAGGTAGCCGGATTGCTTCTTGGTGTGCGGCCAATTGGACTCTGATCAATTTCAATAACCTTATCCAAGTGCTCAAGCCCGGTCACTTTTTTATAAGCAAGCGGTTTCTGATGTGAACCATAAAAATGCTGACGAAGAATGGGGTAAAGCGTTTCATTAATAAGTGTTGATTTGCCGCTGCCACTCACTCCGCTAACACAAATAAATTTGCCCAAGGGAAACTCTGCCGACACGTTTTTTAAATTATTACCCGTTGCTCCTGTAATGTTCAACTTTTTTCCATTGCCCTTTCTGCGTATAGCAGGTACTTCAATTTCTTTTTTTCCATTTAGGTATTGTGCAGTAAGAGAATCTGCTTTCATAATATCGGCTAAAGTTCCCTGTGCAGCAATATGTCCGCCATGTATACCTGCGCCATAACCTAAATCCAGAATAAAATCACTCTCAGCCATCATATCCTTATCATGCTCTACAACTATTACACTGTTGCCTACATCCCGCAATTCTTTCAGAGAGTCTATTAATCTATTATTATCCCGCTGGTGCAGACCTATGCTAGGCTCATCCAATATATAGAGCACTCCCACCAATTGAGAACCTATTTGTGTAGCCAACCTGATTCGTTGTGCTTCACCACCGCTTAACGTGCGTGCAGGAGAATTTAGGGTAAGATAATCTATGCCCACACCCAGTAAAAATTTTATTCTACTTCTTATTTCTTTTAAAATTTCTGTTGCGATTTTTTGCTGTTTCTCATCCAAATATTTCTCGGCATCATTAAACCAATCGGCAAGCGCAGTTATTTCTAATCCAGCCAGCTCTGCTATATTTCTATCACCTATTTTATAGTGCAGTGCTTCTTGTTTTAAACGCGCACCACCACAATCCGAGCATTTATCTATGGTCATAAACTCCTCGGCCCAACGCACCACACTATCTGAGCTGCGGGCATGATAATGGCGTGTAATAAAAGGAATCAACCCTTCCCAGTTTGAACTAAAATTTTGTGTATAGCCACTGTTATAAGTATAGGGCACCACAATAGGTTCTTCGCTTCCGTGTAAAATAACATCTAGTGCTTCGCGTTTTATTTTCTCTACCGGGTCGGCAAAACTGAATTTATATTTTTTGGCCAACTCTCGCAGCTGCAAAAAAGTCCAGTTATCACGCGGTTCGCCAAGAGGAACAATAGCGCCTTTGTTTATGCTTAAAGTTTTATCCGGAATAATATTGTGTTCATCCAACGCACTCACCACACCCAAACCATCACATTTAATGCAAGCTCCGTAAGGAGAGTTAAAAGAAAACGTGTTGGGTTGTGGCTCATCATAACTGATACCACTTTTGGGGTCCATTAAAAATTTGCTGAAGTGAAATGCCTTCTCCGATTTGCCTTCGCCCTCCAGCAAAACCATTGTGCCTTTGCCTGCTTTTAAAGCGCTGCGTACACTCTCGCCAATTCTGAAACGCGCATCTTTTCTTGGCTCTATGCGGTCAATCAGCACCTCAATATCATGAATTTTATAGCGGTCAGCCTGCATTTTCGGTACTAAATCTTTTAGTTCTCCATCTAAACGAACCTTGGTGAAACCCTGTTTGCGTATTTGTTCAAACAGCTCTCGGTAATGACCTTTTCTGCCTTTAATAAGTGGAGCAAGTATGGAAATTTTTTTATTTTCAAATCGCTGAATAATGCTAGTAATAATTTGCTCCTCCGTCATTTTAATCATCTTCTCTCCGCTAACATAACTGTATGCATCGGCTACGCGCGCAAACAGTAAGCGCATAAAATCATAAATCTCGGTTATGGTGCCAACAGTTGAACGCGGATTTTTATTTACCGTTTTTTGCTCGATAGAAATTACAGGCGATAGGCCATTAATTTTATCTACATCGGGCCGCTCCATATTGCCAATAAACTGGCGGGCGTAGGCACTAAAACTTTCCATATACCTCCGCTGACCTTCGGCAAAAATGGTATCAAATGCCAAGGAAGACTTACCGCTTCCGCTTAATCCGGTTATGGTAACCAGTTTATTTCTTGGAATGCGTACATCAATATTTTTCAGGTTATGCTCACGCGCACCCAATACATCAATATATTCCTCTTCGGTTCTTTGTAACGCTGAATTTAGTGCCTGTTTTGCCTTTGCCATATTAACCTTTAGTACCTTTTAGGAAGCTTTAAAACAATGATAGGACATTACCGAATCAACTCAAAGCAGCAATTATTGTTTACGAAAAAGTATTTGTTGCTGATTGTGAGTGAAAGAATTTGATCTGTGCATTCGATAATCGTTATATCTTACCCCAATCTGCGTTGCATGGTATGCTGCACTTGTGCATATAATTGAAGTGGATTTAGCTTTCTCCATATCATTTGATCCAACTCTCCGCCAAATATCATAAAGTAATCAATATTGGCCTGTGTAAATTCAGTACGCACATGCTCTTGAAAATTAAGTGCAACAATCCACCCTTCTTCAATATCCTGAAACCACTCTTCATAATAGCTGTCATCACTTGCATGAAAATTCAATACGTTTTCGCCTATTAAAATAAACTTATCTATTCCGTTTTCCATAAGCACTTCCAGCACATCGCGTTTTAGATACATGATATCATTAGTAATGGCATCATTCCACTCGCCAATCATTTCAATAATGGCATACCCTTGCTGATAATCGGCATAAATGATTTTAATGTATAAGGTAGGCGAACCAAAGAAATCCCATTGCGGATGCAGTAAATAATTATATACCTGATTGGTATATTCAAACTCACTGTATTCCTTTTGGTAAAAGGGCGAAAAGCGGTCGTCTTCAGAGCGGTAAAAATCCCTCCACCTGAAATGTGGCTCAATATCCTGCATGGTTCAAAGTTACATACGTGAAGCGGGTTTTCATTGCTGTGATGCATTAATTTTCAAACTCTTTGATACTTCATTGAAATATGTATTTTTGCCGTGCTTTTATCCTATTTAAATTTTAAAACACGCTAAAATAACATGTCGTATTTATTTACATCAGAGTCGGTAAGTGAAGGGCACCCCGACAAAGTTGCCGATCAGATTTCGGATGCCCTTATTGATCATTTTCTTGCTTTCGATCCCGATTCAAAAGTTGCTTGCGAAACGCTGGTAACAACCGGCCAGGTGGTATTGGCAGGCGAAGTTAAATCCAAAGCATATCTTGATGTGCAAAGCATTGCACGCGAGGTAATCAAGAAAATTGGCTATACCAAAAGTGAGTATATGTTTGAGGCAAACTCCTGTGGCGTGCTTTCTGCTATCCACGAGCAAAGTGCAGATATAAATCAAGGTGTTGATCGTAAGAAAAAACAAGACCAAGGTGCCGGTGATCAGGGAATGATGTTTGGCTATGCCACTGCAGAAACTGATGATTATATGCCGCTTGCACTCGATTTGGCACACAAAATACTGATAGAACTTGCAGCCCTGCGCAGAGAAAACAAACAAATTAAATACCTGCGCCCCGATGCCAAATCACAGGTTACACTTGAGTATAATGACAAAAACCAACCGGTGCGCATTGACTCTATTGTTGTTTCTACCCAGCATGATGATTTTGCTACCGAAGCTCAGATGCAAGCGAAAATTAAAGCCGATATCATCAATATTTTGATTCCACGCGTAAAGGCTAAATACAAAAAATTTGCAAAGCTGTTCAATAACAATATTAAATACCATATTAACCCCACAGGCAAATTTGTAATTGGCGGACCTCACGGAGATACCGGACTTACCGGTCGTAAAATTATTGTTGATACTTATGGTGGTAAAGGTGCGCATGGAGGTGGTGCTTTCTCCGGAAAAGACCCTTCCAAAGTTGACCGCAGTGCTGCTTATGCTACACGTCATATCGCTAAAAATCTGGTAGCTGCCGGTGTATGCTCGGAAGTGCTTGTGCAAGTATCCTATGCCATTGGCGTTAAAGATCCAATGGGTATTTATATCAATACCAATGGTACAGCTAATGTTAAAATGAGTGATGGAGAAATAGCCAAGCTGGTAGAGAAAATATTTGACATGACTCCTTATGGTATTGAAACACGCCTAAAACTGCGCAACCCTATTTACAGTGAAACCGCTGCATACGGACACATGGGCCGCAAAAATGAAGTAGTAACCAAAACTTTTACCAGCCCTGATGGAAAAAAGATGAGCAAAAAAGTTGAACTATTTACCTGGGAAAAATTGGATTACGTAGACAAAGTAAAGAAAGCATTTAAGCTAAAATAATTCTTGCCTCTCACATTGAAAAGGCTGTTCCAATTCAGGGCAGCCTTTTTTATTGCTTATCGGGTGCTATGCCGGCACAAAAATCTGCTATGCTTTGGCTACATTGTTCTGCCTCTTCAATCATACCCATGTGTGCGCTGTTTTGCAAAAAATAAAAAGAAGCTTGCTTGCACAATGCCGCCTGAGAAGCCATATCTGCAAAAGGAATGATTGCATCATGTGCTCCGGCAATAAAGCAAACGGGCAAATCAGTTTGCCTGAGCCATTGTGTTGAATCCGGCCTGCTGCGCATAGCCTCCAAAGCCCTTATCAGCGCTTCAGGTAAAATTTGTGCAGCTTCTTGAGTTAACACATCTACTCTTTTTTGATTTGCATATTGCGGATGAAAGAGTGGAGGAATAAATGGTGTTACATAGGCTTTGGTGCCATTTGTTTTTATAAACACAATAGACTTGTTACGCTTTTGCTTTCTCTCTTCGCTATCCGGCAAAGCAGTAGAGTGAATAAGCCCTAAGCCGCATAATGCGCTCTCATGTTTTTTGGCAAGCGCCAGCGCAGCGTAACCTCCCATAGAGTGTCCAAATAAAACAGGTTTGGTTAGTTGTAGCTCGGTTATGAGCTCATAAACAGCATCAGCCATTTCTTCCATAGTATTTGCTTCTGCATTGGCAGAAAAACCAAAGCCCGGCAAATCAATACACACCACCTTAAAGCGGTCTTTTAATAAAAACACCTGCTCGTTAAAGCAGGTGCTGTTTTCACAAAATCCGTGAAGTAATACAATGGTTTGCGGGCCTGTACCAAAAACCTGATAGGCCAACATATTAATAAAACATGAAACGATTATCCTTAACCTTCATCAGGTCTTTCAGTGTTTCAAAAGAAGCGTACTCTACTCTGGATGACAGGGCCTGCTGAGCCTCTGACTTATACTGTGTATAGTCGGTTGTTGCAGGTGCTTCATTAAATTTTGAAACAGTGTAAACATAAACTGCATTATCTCCCTTAACAGGGCCTGCAATTTTTCCTGTGGTCTTTGTTCCCATTAAGGTTCCAACAAAAGAATTATCCGGACCAATGTAAGCAATGTTTGCATTCTCAAATGTTTGACCGGCAAGAGGAGTAACAGCTACTTGCAATTTGGTAGCAATATCATTTAGATTAGTGGTACCGGCCATAGCCGTTTTTGCTTTTTCTATGAGTTGCTCTGCTTTCTTTTCTTTTCTGTAATCAGCCAGGACACGCTCTTTCACATCATCAAAATTTGCATTATTCTTTTCTTTAATTCCGGTAAGCACTGCCACAACAAATTTATCGCTGATAGCGTAAACATCTGATACGTTTCCTTTCTTGGCACTAAATGCCCATCTAATAACTTCTCTGGCTTCCGGTAAGCCTGCCAGAGTTTTATCGTTTTCTTTTACCTCTGCATTGCGTTTAGCCAAGCCTTTCTCAGTTATAAATTTCTCAAATGCTTCAGGGTTTTGAGCTGAGGCAGCAAACTGGCTTGCATCGTTGTAGGCGCTATTTTGAGTATTCTGGCTCGGCTTTACCGCACGCTCCAATAGGCCCGCACAAACAGTTTTATTCGTTTTATCTTCAGTTATTTTTACAATATGAATCCCGAATTGTGTTTTTACAATGCCCATATCGCCTTTTTTACCGCGCTTCACATAATCATTAAATTCTTTAACCATTTGACCTTCGGCAAACCATCCTAAATCGCCACCGCGAGAGGAAGTTCCGTCAGTTCCATACATGGCTGCTTTTTCACCAAAATCTGCACCACGTCTTATTTCAGCCATAACATCCTGAGCCTTCTTCAAGGTTTTCAAGCTATCTTCTTTTGTAGGCCCTTCTGTTTTGAATAAAATGTGGCTAGCACGCATCTGGAAGGTGCTGTCTCTTTTTACCCCTGCAACTTTATACACTTTATATTTTCCATCTTTAAACACAGGGCCTATAATACTTCCAACCGAATCGCGGAACAAACGTCCCTGCACTTCTTCAGGATAGAAGGAAAAAGGATGGGCCAGCGTATCAAAAGGTGTTTCGCTATTGGCGTCAACAAACAATGTATCATTGGTGGTATTGGCAAACTCAACCGTTTTTTCTTCTACCCACTTTTTAATATCGGTACTATCCTGTGTTGTTGGAACTACATCAAACAAAACAAAATCCAGCTTGCGCATATTTTCTTTTTCCTTGTACTTATCATAGTTCTTTTTGAAATATGATTTTAACTCCGCATCGTCTGCAACAATTGTAGTATCTGGTACCGAAAAATAATTTAATGCAACAATCTCTGCATCGGCAGATTTCATTCTATTTTGATAAGCAAACTTTGCTTCGAGCGATGTTGCGTAAATACCTTTCCTAAATAGAACAGCATACTTCTTTGCTTCTGCTTCTTTTACAAGTCCATCTTCAAAAGCTACCCATTGTGCTTTGGCTGCCTCATCTGTAGACTCAGTGATATTTTTTAGAAAACGAATTACGAGCGAACGATCAAACTGACCTGTTTGCGGATTCTGAAAAATAGGTGCCGTTCTTATTTGCTCGTGCGGATTTTCGCCTTGTATCATTTCAAACAACTCATCGTTGGTTACTTTAATACCAAGTTGCTCAAATTCCTTTGCATAAATATTTTCCTGTATAACCTGGTTCCAGGTTTGCTCGCGCAACATATCCATGGTTGCTTGATCAAGCGCTTCTTGCTGAGAGCGCTGCTTATAAAAGCCGGCATTCTGCTCAACTTTGGCCTCAAACTGTTTGTAGGAAATCGGGTCTCCGTCAACCTCACCTACATCTGTATTGTTATTGCTACCAAACAGACTTGAGTTGCTTTGCAACGCATCTGAAATTACAAATAGTGCCAATGCACCCCCTACTACCGCAATAGCAAGTCCTGATTTTGTTCTGATTCTCTCTAATATCGACATGAGTATAGTTTTTGAAAAGTCGACAAAAATACGCGCATGCGCCATATAAGTCAAATTCCACCCCAAAAGCAATGCTCTTTATTTCAGGCACTTAACAATTTTATTTATCCAAAGCCCTGAAAACAGACCTTAACAAACCACAGATATATAATTTTGATGCATGATAAAAACAGGCACACTTTTTCTCATTCCGCATGTATTAGATGATGAAGCCGGGAACGATTTTATCCCGGAAACAACACGGCAGCAAGTGCGCCATATTTCACATTTTATTATGGAGAGCGAGAAGTCGGGCCGAGCGCTTATTAAGAGGCTAAACATAAACACACACCAGGCAAACATTCAGATACAACTTTGCAACGAACACACTTTGCAAAAAGATTTGCCACAACTCATTGCGCCTATTATGCAAGGGTTTGATGTGGGACTAATGTCTGATGCAGGCACCCCATGCATTGCCGACCCCGGTCATGGGGTTGTTATGGCATGTCATAAAAACGGCATAAAAGTGGTGCCGCTTCCAGGCTCTTCAAGCATAATGCTGGCGCTTATGGCCAGCGGGTTGGGTGGTCAGCAATTCGTATTTCATGGATACCTGCCTATTGAAAAAGCAGCTAGGGTTAAAATGATGAAGGAAATAGAAGAACAGGCACATAAAAAAGGTTATACCCAAATTTTTATGGAGGCCCCATACAGAAACAATCAACTTCTTAAAGACATCATAGACCAATTAAAAAATGATACCTTGCTAACCATAGCCTGTAGTCTTACCTCTCACAACCAACTCATAGAAACAAAAAAAATAGTGGATTGGAAACTTATTCCTCTTCCTGATCTGCACAAAAAACCTTGCCTTTTTTTAATTAGATAAAGCTTTCAACCATTTAGCCGATTGCCTGAAAACCACCTGGCACTTGGCAAATTGAAAAGTTTATTTATATTTGCCTAACAAACGTTAGGTAAAATGGCAGAAACGTTGACTATCAATAGAAAAGAACAAATCATGCAGGTGGCTGCCCGGTTGTTTAAAAACAAGGGCTATGAGGCAACCAGCATGCGTCATATTGCTTCCGATCTGGGTATTGAAGCTGCCAGCCTCTATCACCATATCAAATCAAAAGAAGAAATTCTTATTGCTATTTGTTTTGACATGGCCGACCGTTTTATTACAGCGTTAAAAGAGGTAAACGATATCTACTTCAATGCGGAAGAACGCCTGCGTATGGCCATTCAATACCATGTCCAAATTACCTGCGAAAATCTAGATAACACAGCTGTTTTTTTATCAGAATGGAGAAGCCTGCCAGAGCCTAAGTTGAGTGAATTCAGAAAGCTGCGCGACAGCTATGAACAACAATTCCGGATAATTGTAAAAGATGGCGCAACCGAAGATTTGTTTGATGATGTAGATGAAAAGTTTGCTGCACTTACCATCCTTTCATCTGTAAACTGGATTCACCAATGGTATAAAGCGGATGGCAGCATGAACCCATCTCAAATAGCCAAAAAACTAGCCGATATTATCATTTGTGGCATACGCAAAAAATTAATTACCGACCCCCATTACACACCTTAATATTAAAACCGCAATAACAAACTCGTAATAACAAATACTATGTACGGAAACGCCTACATCGACCCTAACGAAAAACCAAAGTCAATTATTGACGGAGAGGATCCCGTTAAACTAGCCGAATTCGAAGCCCGCATTGCACGTGGCGAAAAAATTGAACCCAAAGACTGGATGCCTCGCGAGTACCGCAAGCAGCTCATTCGCATGATTGAACAGCATGGTCACTCTGAAATTATTGGCGCATTACCCGAAGGAACATGGATTACACGTGCTCCGGGCTTTAAGCGCAAGCTGGCATTAATGGCCAAGGTACAGGATGAAGTTGGTCATGCCCAGTTACTATACAGCGCAGCTGAAACGCTCGGCAAAAGCCGCGAAGCCATGATCAATGATTTGATTACAGGCAAATCAAAATATTCAAATGTATTTAACTATCCGGCATTTACCTGGGCTGATGCGTGCATCATTGCGTGGTTAATTGATGCAGGCGCCATTATCAATCAGGTGGCCAATGCCAAAGGAAGCTACGGACCTTATTGCCGTGCGCTCGATCGTATTTGTACAGAAGAGAGCTTCCATTTAAAATACGGACACGATAATGTAGTAACCCTTGCTACAGGTACACCTACCCAGCGCAAAATGGTGCAAGAAGCGCTTAACCGCTGGTGGCCGCCTATCATGCACTTCTTCGGACCAAGCGATAAAATCAGTAACCATACTGAAATATTAATGCGCTGGAAAGTGAAAATGGCTACCAATGACGATATGCGTCAGCAATTCTTGAACATGTATGTACCTAAAATATGGGATTTGGGATTAACCGTGCCTGATGCGAATCTGAAAAAGAACGAAGAAACAGGTAAGTGGGAATACACCGAACCGGATTGGGATGAATTTAAACGTGTAATCAATGGTGGTGGCCCTTGTAATGCAGAAAGACTTGCTGTGCGCAGAAATGCCGAAGAACGTGGCCGCTGGGTACGCGAAGCGCTCAACACCCCTCAATCGAAATATGTAGTGCCTTTAGCATAATTAAATTTGGAAAGTTAGAAGGTTGAAAGATTGATTAGAGGAATGACTGAGAAAGTTGAAACATTTGAAGACCTGGATATTTGGAATCGTGCAATCGACCTTTACGTTGATGTGTATGAAGCCTCCAAAGGTCCCGGATTTAAGTTTGAACTTGGCATTAGAGATCAGTTAATCAGAGCAACATTATCTATATCAAATAATATTGCAGAAGGATTCGAATATGAAAACAACCTCCAATTTATTCGCTTCCTTCGTTATGCTAAAGGTTCAGCGGGTGAGGTTCGCGGTATGCTACACGCATTTCATCGAACAAAACAAATTGATGACCAAACCCATCAACAATTGGTAGAACGTGTACTTGTTATTTCTAAAAGTATAAAAAACTTCCTGAAGTATTTATCAGCACATCGGAAACAAAATAGTAGCCCAACCTTGTAATTTTTCCAACTTTCATAACCTTCTAATCTTTTTAACCTTGTAATAATAAAAGGCAATGATCAAATCCCTCGACCCTCGCGTAAACCGCGCACAGATAGAACTCAACAATGAAATAAAACCCCTGAACGAACTGGATCAGTGGGAAACATATGAAGTATTTCACCAGAAAAAACGTGGCGACCAGCATATGCATGTTGGCATCGTTCACGCACCCAATGCAGAAATGGCTTTGCTGTTTGGCAAAGAACAATTCGGTCGCAGGGGAGTGAGTGTAAATATTTGGGTGGTACGCTCTGCCGATGTGTTTACTTCTGACTATGATGACTCCGATATTTTTGAAACCGTACCCGAAAAACAATACCGCGAAGCAGGTGGCTATAAAGTGATGGAGAAAATCAATAAATATAAAAAAGAACAAAAGGGATAGCAGCGCAGACCCCATTCGATGAAGTGTAGCCCAGCGCACCAAAATTTCAACTTTCTAACGCTTACAACTTTGCAACTATCAAACCTTTCAACCTTGTAATTAAAAAACAAATGAACCACATCAAAGACCTCCTCTATAAAATGGCAGACGACCTGCTGATACTTGGCCACCGCAACAGCGAATGGACCGGGCTTGGACCCATACTGGAAGAAGACATCGCGTTTTCATCTATGGCGCAGGACAAAATTGGACAAGCACAAGCGCTCTATCAATTGCTGCATCAACTGGGTGAGCAGGAACCCGATACCGTTGCTTTTACCCGCAATGCCAATCAGTTTCACAACAGCCAATTTGTGGAGTTGCCAAATGGCGAATACGATTTCAGTACTATACGTCATTTTCTTTTTGATACGGCCGATCAGTTGCGTTTTGATATGCTTGCCAATTCAAGCTACGAGCCACTGGCTAAAGTTGCCCGCAAAGTAAAAGGTGAATTGAAATACCACGTGTTTCATGCAAATACATGGATAACCAAAATGGGTGCCGCTACCGAAGAAAGCCATATTCGTATGCAAAATGCATTAAACGAAGCGTGGGATTACGCATTGGGAATGTTTGAAGCAAGCGAACACGAGCAACAACTCATTAGCGAAAAAATATTTGAAGGTGAAGCCGAATTGAAAAAACGCTGGCTGGGTATTATTTCACCTATCCTTACCAAAGCAACGCTTACTATACCCGATGAAACCTCATGGCAACCTTTGTATGGCGGGCGTAAAGGTATGCACACCGAGCACCTGCAACCCTTACTGGATGAAATGAGCGAAGTGTTTAAAATTGACCCGACTGCGGAGTGGTAGGAGGGATTTTAAAGTTAGAAGGTTGAAAGGTTAGAAAGTTATTGACTAATCAAAGCAACCGTTTAACTTTTCAACCTTCTAATCTTTCTAAACCTTGTAACCTTCTAATTTTCCCAACCTTCTAATCAAATCAACATGCTAACCGAAGCCCAAATATGGCAAGCCCTTGAGGTGGTAAAAGACCCCGAAATACCTACATTGAGTATAGTGGATATGGGCATAATTACCAAAGTAGAAGTGCGTGGCGAAAGCAATGTATTTGTGGAAATGACTCCTACTTTTACCGGTTGTCCGGCCATTAAAATGATGGAAAATATGGTAGCCGAGCGGTTGAAAGAAATGGGTATTGAAACTGTAGAAGTGGTAACTACATTTGATAAACCCTGGGACAGCAATAAACTTACAGCACGTGGGTTGATGTGTTTGAAGAAACACGGCTTGGCACCACCCGTAAAACATCAGGGAGAAGTAACGCAAGAACTATTGGAACATACTGAATGTCCGTTTTGCGGCAGCAAAAACACCGAAATGAAATCGCCCTTTGGTCCTACGCTTTGCCGCAGTATGCATTATTGCAACAATTGCTTACAGGCGTTTGAAGGATTTAAGCCGGTGGTGTAAAAAAAGACCAAACATGTTGGTCTTTTTTATTTATTTAGAATTGAAACATACCGCGCAATAGCTTCCAGCTCATAGGCAGCTATCAGCTGCATAAAATCAATTTTGCTGCCTCCTGTCTGTACCTTTTCGAGCGCATTGTAATAAGCCATGCGGCTTTTGCTATCACCTTTTATATTGGCAATCACATAGCCGTGTTTCAGCAATATCAGATTCATCACCAGGCGCGAAGTGCGGCCATTGCCATCTACAAAGGGATGAATAGTTACCAGTCGTTCATGCATTTCGGCAGCCAGTAGCACCGGGTGTAAACTGCGCTTATTTGTTTCATACCAGATAAACAAATCTTCCATTTGCTTAGTTACCAGATAAGGTGCTGGTGGTGTATGGCTACTTCCTTTTATCATCACCTGAACATGGCGATACCGGCCTGCATTGGCCTGATCAATACCACGCAGAATAAGGTTATGAATAGCCAAAACCTCCCGTTCATTGATTTCTGAATGTTTATCAATCAGGTATTTCATATAATCTATGGCCTCCTTGTGATTAATAGCTTCCAGGTGCTCGCGCATAGTTTTTCCACTAATAGTAAGTCCTTCGTTAATGACCAGATTAGTTTCTTTAAGCGTAAGCGTATTGCCTTCTATGCGGTTACTTTCAAAAGTATACTCCAGTTCTAGCGCCTGTGCAATGCGGTAGCTATCAAACTCACGCAGCGTATTCAGTTTCTTTTTACACGCATCTATTTCCTTCAACACCGATTTTATGGCTTTAGGTATGGGTGCTTTAGCGCCATACGAGTGCTTCATTTTCAATTCAGCTTCAGCAGCCATCATAGCTTCGAGGGCCAATGCATCGTCTCCTATTTCATAGATAATTTTTTCTTTAAGCCACTGCACCAGTAAGTCATTCGCATTCAAGCCAAGGAGCGAGGCCAGCTTAATTACCTGCTCACGGGTGGGCTTTCGGGCTCCGCTTTCAAATTTGCTTACCAAAGCCTGATCAATATTCAACTCCTGCGCTACCTCGCGCACCAGCAAGCCCTTTTTTTCACGAGCCGATTTGATTAGATATTTCATCGCTATACTAATAATGTCATGACAAAATTAGTCATTAAACATTGGATTCAAAAATTATTTTAATCCTCGATTAAAAGATGTCAGCAATGGCCCGTAGAAAATGATAAACCAATTGGGTAAATAATGGAACGATAATCTTGCCTCACAAACGTTAATTGCATGAATAAAACAGAAGCAAAGAGGCAGCAGCCGCTTATCTAATACAACAATTGCTTCTTACCGGATTTGCGCCATCCGGCCTTGCTTTTATAGGGTGTAAAATAAATGAGCAAATCAGCCTGAGACTGATGCTTAACAAAAAATATTTTCTTCTGTGCTTGCGATTGATAATTTACAAAATGCCAAAGGCCCTCATTGTCGCTTGCTTCGCTTCTGTATTTGGTTTTGTATACCAGCAAATCAGCACGGCTTTCAAAGTCTACCACAAATACTTTTACATCTGCCTGCGACTGGTAATCAACCGTAAAAATGGTTTGAGCGGATGTATCTGAAACAAGAATTAGAATACTGCTAAATAATAATATGATTTTCATCCGCAAAACTTTACAAACCACAACCCTTATTTTCTTGCAATCACATAAATATCCCAGGTAAAATCGAGCCTATCGGTAGCGAGATAAAAATCCTTTGATGTAATATGAAGGGTATCGTTATTGTTATCTTTTAAATCCTTGCGCATTAAAGTGGTTAAAAAATTATAGGGCTTAACCAGCCACGATGCAGGAACCATTTTATGAATGCCCAGCGGATCTAAGCGCAGTATTTTTTTTGCCCAGCGGGCATTTTCTTCATAATACTTATTTACCTTTTCATTGCCTTGTAAGCCTTTAAGCTCAAAATGTGTAAACACTGATGAAATTTCTTGCTGCATTTCATCAAAAGTATACTCATGCACATGGAAAGGATTACGTGCAATACTCATTTTAATATTGGGCGTGGTGCATAAAAAAACACCTCCGGGCTTGAGCACACGGTGCACCTCTTTCATAAAACCCACCCTATCGTTTATATGCTCAATAAACTGAAATGCAGTTACCACCTCCACGCTTTCACTCTCCAATGGAATGGGAGGCACACTTCCCGATTTAAAAGTTAAATTTTGTTTGGCCTTATGTTTTTGGCGTGCAATGGCAATGGTGGCTTCGCTGTAATCTACTCCAATGGTGCTTAATGTGTAATCTGCCAAATATTGTGTGCCATAGCCATCTGCACAACCAATATCAGCGGTTTGTTTTCCCTTCACAAATTCACGTGCGAACTCATAAGCATAAAAACAACGTTGCACCGTTACGTTATTGCTATCTTCAAAACTGGGTCTTTCTCTATCGAACATATTTATTGGTTTATGCCGCAATTAAACAACGGCTGCACTAGGGCTAACAAAAATAATCATTTCCTTAACTTGCCCTAAATTTTAAAGACGATGGACTTAAAAAAAGTAATTGGCTTTTTAAGGCTGCTTAGAAAAAATAACAATAAGGTGTGGTTCGATTTACATAGAAAAGAGTATGAATTGCTTCGAAAGGAATGGATTGAATTAGCGCAAATGTTTATTGATGCGGTTGCTAAGTTTGACCCCGCTGTATCGGTTGTAGGGCCCAAAGATTGTGTGTTTAAAATAAACAGAGATGTACGGTTTTCAAAAGATAAATCGCCCTACAAAACCAACTTTGGTATTGCCATAAACAAAGGAGGAAAAAAGGCCCCTTTTTGCGGGTACTATCTGCACATAGAACCCGGTAATTGTTTTATTGCCGGAGGGGCCTACATGCCTGAAGCGGCAATGCTGGCTGCCATCAGGCAGGAGATAGATTATAATACGGATGCCTTTAAAAAAATTATTTCAGATAAAACGTTTAAAAAACTATTCGGCAGTTTGAGTGGCGAGAAACTTGCCAGGCCGCCAAAAGGCTATGATGCAAACAACCCTGCAATTGAATATCTAAAGCACAAAAGCTTTTTAGCCGAAATGCAATTTGATGAAAAAAGTATTGGCAATGAAGCTATAATTAAATCCATTATACTGGGATTCAAGGCCATGCACCCCCTGGTGGCTTTTTTGCAGGAGGCCCATGCATCATAAAAAGGCCGCCTTTAAAGCAGCCTTCGGTTTGATTAATTGGCTTATTATTTTCCTTTAAATGCGGCAGGGCGCTTGTTTAAAAAGGCTTGTGTTCCTTCTTTAAAATCTTCGCTGCCAAAGAAATTTCCAAACTCGTTTATCTCAACATGGCTTCCGTCAAGTTTCTTTTCATAGTATGCGTTAACGCAACGTATAACGGATGATATGGCCAATGGAGACTTGGTTTTGATTTTGTTTAAAATTTCTTCACACTTAGGAATGAGCTGATCGAGCTGAGTAACATGGTTAACCAAACCTAGGCGATACGCTTCCTGAGCATTGATGATGTCTGCTGTCATTAATAATTCAAGTGCACGGCCGCGCCCTATGAGCTGGGCCAGGCGCTGTGTGCCGGCATAACCCGGAATGATGCCAAGGTTCACTTCAGGCTGTCCGAATTTAGCATTCTCTGACGCAACGCGCAGATGACATGACATTGCAAGTTCATTACCCCCTCCTAAAGCAAACCCATTTACTGCAGCAATTACAGGCTTAGGGCTCTTCTCAATAGCATTCAATACTGCATGCCCTTCTGCACTCATACGGGTGCCTTCCTCAATATTAAAATTAGCAAACTCTTCAATATCAGCACCTGCTGCAAAAGCCTTAGAGCCGGCACCTGTAATAATTACTCCTTTTATCGCATTGTCTTCATACGTGCTAAGTACAGCATGTTTAATATCCGCCAAGGTTTGAATGTTGAGGGCATTGAGTTTACTTTCACGATTGATTATGATATAAAATATTTCGTTCTCTGTTTTTGTTAAAATGTTTTGATGCATAATTAAGTAATGGTATTGCTATTTACATTTCATGCTACGTACAAGGTACAGCATTTTAGATTTATTGATGCAAGGTTAAGTGGATTTTTTCATAATAAAAGTGTCGGCAATAGCGTTTTTCTTCACAAAAAAGCATTTTTAAAATCAGTTGGAACGGTTGGTGGTGGCCCAATCTTTAATATAATCTGCGATTTCGTGTGTGTGCGCTCCCGGAGCGAACAACTTGCCAACGCCCAATTCTTGAAGGGCTTTCATATCATCATCGGGAATGATGCCTCCGCCTGTAAGCAAAACATCTTGCAGTCCTTCTTTTTTCATTAGTTCAATCATTTTAGAAAAAACAGTATTGTGTGCGCCTGAAAGGATGCTCACACCAATTACATCTACGTCCTCCTGCAGGGCTGCCTGCACAACCATTTCAGGTGTTTGGCGCAGGCCTGTATAAATTACTTCCATGCCTGCATCTCTTAATGCGGTGGCTATAACTTTTGCTCCTCTATCGTGCCCGTCTAATCCTACTTTAGCAACCAATACACGTATGGGTCTATTCATGCTTGTTAATTATTTTACCCTGCGCAAATGTAGCGGCTTTTCTTTTGAAACATATTTTTCAAACAGGAAATTAAGGCTTTCTTCTCCCATTTTAAAAACCACGGTAGTGTCGGATGCAGAATGCTTCAGGTTGCGCATCTTCACTTCATTGGGCACCACTACTCTTTTATAAGAACCATCCGATTGCCTTGCAAATGTTTCACTAACAAAAAGCTTAAATAGTTTTTCGCTGTAGTCTGCATTGTCTTCTATACTATAAAAATACAGATTATTCTTATCAGCCTTCACCACTGAAACGGTCCATGCGTTTGGTATATTTTCATCCCTCTGGCTCAGTGCATAATATTTACCAAACTTAGAAAACGCCACTGTATCGCCAAGTATTAGCGGCTCACCTCCTGCTTTTGAGCCAGGTATAGGTATAATTCGATCAGCCATTATCCTTACAGCAGCGCTGTCTTTTTTAAACATATAAAGTATAGCAGGCTTCTCATGGAAAAAATACTCTCCGTGCAATTCGGAAGGAATGCTGCTGAGTTTCTCGCCCGGATAACGATCGAAGTGCGCTGCACAACCGCTTAACATAAACAGCAATATTAAAATGGCAGAACTTGATGTTTTCATACCGATGCTAATTAGGCTGCTAATTTAGTTAATGCATTTTGCAAACGCTTGATGGTATTTTCTTTGCCAAACAAGGCAGCCATTTCAAACACAGGAGGCCCCGAGCCCACACCGGATAGCATTACCCTAAATAATTGCAAAAAATCTTTATTAGCTACTTCATTCTTAGCCAAAGTTTCATTGTATGCCAATTCTATTTCAGCCGGATTAAAGGCGGGCAAAGCATTAAATGCATCTACCAATGCGTGCAATACCAGTGCCGACTTTTCATTCCACCTTTTTGCAACCACACCTTCATCATACTTGTCAGGTTCTATAAAAAAGTATTGGCTGTAAGTCCACAAATCACTAATAAAAGTAATTTTTTCTTTAACCAATTTACAAACAGCTGGCACGTACTCTTTATCGGCATGTATTGCCTGTTGCTGCAATATTTTATCTAATGCATCAGCAAGTAACTTGTCATCTGTTTTTCTGATGTATTGCTGATTAAACCACTTGGCTTTATTAAGGTCGAACTTAGCCCCCGATTTGCTTACCCTATCTAAAGTAAATGCTATTATTAGCTCATTTATGCTAAACATTTCCTGTTGTGTGCCCGGATTCCATCCAAGAAAGGCAAGTAGGTTAACAACTGCATCGGGTAAGTAGCCTGTTTCTCTATATCCACTTGAGATTTCTCCGCTTACTGGGTCTTTCCACTCCAATGGAAAAACGGGAAAACCAAGCCGGTCACCATCGCGTTTGCTTAATTTACCGTTACCTTCAGGCTTGAGCAACAATGGCAAATGAGCAAACTTTGGCATTACTTCCTCCCAACCCAGATAACGATATAACAAAACATGTAAAGGTGCAGAAGGCAGCCACTCTTCACCGCGTATAACATGAGAAATTTGCATCAGATAATCATCAACAACATTAGCCATGTGATAAGTGGGCATTCCATCGCTCTTGTACAAGACCTTATCATCCATTTGCGAAGTGTTGAAGCTAACCCAGCCGCGTATTTCATCATGAAATTTTACTTCTTCTTTTCTAGGCAGTTTTATGCGCACCACAAATGGCTCACCACTTTCCAGCTTTCGCTTAACCTCATCTTCAGGAAGGGTAAGTGAGTTTTTCATTGCGGAACGTGTAATGGCATCATACTTGGCATCTACATTAGAAGCTTTAAGTCGCTCACGCATGGCTTCTAATTCTTCTGCCGTATCAAAAGCATAATATGCGTGCCCAGCGTCAATAAGCTGATTAACATATTGCTTATACAGAGGCTTGCGCTCACTTTGGCGGTATGGTGCGTGTGGGCCATCGCCAAATCCTACCCCTTCATCAGGAGTAATACCAAGCCATTTTAATGCTTCAATAATATACTCTTCTGCGCCAGGCACAAAACGTGTTTGGTCTGTATCTTCGATGCGTAAAATAAAATCGCCATCATTTTTTTTGGCCAGCAAATAATTGTACAATGCTGTTCTAACCCCGCCAATATGTAGCGGACCGGTAGGGCTTGGAGCAAAACGAACACGAACTCTTCTTTCTTTCATATGAGGCGGCAAAGATAAGAATATAATGCAAACTGCATGAGCACAATAGTGTTCAGGCAAACGATGAATTAACTTGCAGCTGCCTTATTTAGCATGCTTTCAAAAAGCAATCTACCATCGGTATTGTATAAATCAGCATCAACTGCACGCTCCGGGTGTGGCATCATGCCAAATACATTTCGTTTCTCATTGCAAATGCCGGCAATATTTTCCAAAGACCCGTTGGGATTGGCCTGGTCAGTTATATGGCCTTGCTCATCACAATATCTAAACAAAATCTGATCATTGGCTTTAAGGGATGCAAGGGTTGTCGCATCACAATAATATTTCCCTTCACCATGCGCTATGGGAATTTTAAGGGCTTTTGATTTAGGAATAACAGACGTGATAAGGCTATTGGATGTTTGAGTGGCCAGATAAACATTCTTGCAATTAAATTTCTGATGGGAGTTATGCAGCAATGCTCCGGGAAGCAGCTGCGATTCGCATAAAATCTGAAAGCCATTGCAAACACCAAATACATGTCCGCCTTTACCTGCGAATTCAATTACATGCTGCATGATTGGAGAAAAGCGCGCAATGGCACCGCTGCGCAAATAATCGCCATAACTAAATCCGCCCGGCAAAAAAATCAAATCGCATCCTTGCAAATTATGATCCTTGTGCCAAAGTGTTACTGTTTCGCAACCAAATTGATTTTGAAATGCATAAACCGCATCTTGATCACAGTTAGAGCCGGGAAAAATAACTACACCAACTTTCATTACTAATAATTAATACAATGGCGAAATTATAATAAAAGGAAAACAATGCATCAACCTGTTCATAAAATAATGCAATTCGGGGGCTGCTGTGTTGATGAAAACATGATGAAAAACAGGTTATGGTATATTTTAAATTAATAATTTTGTAACTCACCTAAAAACATTGAATATGAAAAACCATTTAAAAAAAGTAACGCTGCTGATTGCAGCACCCTTAATCATGCTGTCATCTTGCAGTGATGATGAAACAAAAAACACCGCAACAGTTGAATTGGGTTCAGCAACCATCACTGGTCGAGTAACTGCAGATGTTATCCTAAACAATGGAATTAAGAAAGATGGGCTTCCGGGCTACACAGTATCAGCAACCATTAATACTCAGGATTTAGTAACCAGTCCTTCAGGCAACTATCCTAGCAAAACCTTTACCACAATAACAGATGCAAATGGCAATTATACCCTAAATATTGATGCCAATATAAAACCTGTTAGTGTCACACTTTCATACTCTCCAGATTTTTATGCTTCACAAACAACAGAAAACAACACCAATAGAAGGGTTAGGTATTTTACAGCCAGCCCGGCAGCAGGCGGAGCTTTTACTGTTTCAAAGGGACAAACCGTAACACGAGATATTGATTTACCTAGTTATGATGCCACCAATCTTGATGTTGGCTTAGCAAAAGTAACAGGCGAGGTTTTCTTTAGAAATGATGTATGTAAATCTGCATCTGCCACTTTAGACTCAACGGTAAGTTTGGCTCCCGCTAACACCGTACTAATCGCTCAATGGAACGATGGTGTAACCGGTCAACCGAGAGAGTTAGAAATTAAGACTGATGCTAATGGAAAATTTGAATTCAGTGTAGAGACGAATGGTGTTCAACGCATAACCATAAGGGGGCGTAAATTTACTGCTGTGAGAAAGCAAAGTCAAGGAGGTAATTGCACTAACGTTGCTAATTACGAATATACATTGTTTCCGTTTGATGTTTTTGTAGCTAAGAATGAAACATTCAGCTTTGTTTCAGCTAGTAAACTTCCATTAACGGGTGAAGTTATCACCTTCGAATAATAACAAATAGTAATCAGATAAAGGTTAATTATAAACAAAATACCTTATGAAAAAACTTATAGTACATCTCATACTGCTGTTTAGTACCTGCACATCTTTTGCTCAGGGAACAGGCAGTAATAGCTTTAAATCAAAAAACGGCCATGAAGTGCTGCCACAAGCAGGAGAATGGTCGGTTGGCGTTTCAGCGAATAGTTTTCTGCAATATTTTGGTAATTCACTAAACAATACTGCCAACCAAGTTGCGCCCTCAATCACTTATTCTAACGGGCCAAGCAATCAGATATTTGGCAACTTGGGCGGAATTGCATTTACAGGCAAGTATATGGCTAGTGCATCTACAGCATATCGTGTGAGGATTCAAGCCAATTATACCCAAACAACCAATAGGGGTTATTCACTAAAAAACACAATAATACCGAATCCATTATTACCTGAATTTGTTGAAGACAAGCAAACCCTTAACCAGTCTGCCATTTTACTTGGTGGTGGAATAGAAAAAAGGCGTGGGTCAAGCAGGCTTCAAGGTATATATGGCGCAGAGGTATTGCTTGGTTTTCAGTCCCAAGAAGCAGCTTATAACTATGGCAATGCCATGGACCTGAACTTTAATAACCCTGCAACAACTGCATTTGGCAATTTGCTTGGCGGAACAGGACTTCCCAATGCAAGACCGGTTGAAGAAAGCATAGCCAACCGATTCTTTGCCGGTGCTCGTGGCTTTATTGGAGTTGAATATTTTATTGCCCCTAAAATTTCTTTGGGTGCAGAAATAGGATATACCATAGGATTTCAGACATTTGGAAGGGCTATGAGGGTTGATGAGACTTTTGATAATTCAGTACTTAAGTCTGTGAATGTTGAACGCAAGAACTATGGCTCAAGCCAGTTATACAATTGGGGCCTAAACTTAGATAATACTAACGCAGGTATTAATTTAAACTTTTATTTTTAAGGCTGTAAAACCAAGTTCATTAATATTCTCCAAAAAAGGCAGGAAGCAGCTTCCTGCCTTTTTTAATTAGATTAACTCAAAGTAAAAAACTCTTCTTTTTCGGTAGTGTGGTTACGTATAACACCTGCGCTTACCAGATTAATGAGCATACGCTGCGCGCGCCACCTTGAAATATTTAATAACTTGCACAACTGCTTAAGGGTTATCTT